>CAYUTY010000180.1:0-2539 GCA_964447795.1 uncultured Anaerolineaceae bacterium | reverse complement strand
GGTGGCATCGGCTTTCTTCTCGCGATGGAATTGCAGGAGTACATCGTAATCCATCTCGTAGATGTGATCACCAGAAAGGATAAGGACATAATCCGGCCGTCCACGCCGCACAAAGCTAATGTTTTGGGCTACCGCATCGGCTGTACCGGCATACCAGTCGGTCTCAATACGGCCTTTATAGGGCTGAAGAATTTGGACACCGCCCGTGAACGAGCGATCCAAATCCCACGGACGACCACGACCGATATGATCGTTGAGACTATGCGGACGGTACTGAGTCAGAACGAGGACATCAAAAATATTCGAGTTGACACAATTGCTCAAAGTAAAGTCAATAATTCGGTATTTTCCCGCGAAAGGTACGGCGGGTTTGGCCCGCTTGGAGGTCAGCGTAACGAGGCGCGTGCCTTCGCCCCCGGCCAGAATAACGGCTTTGATTTTCACAGTCTGATCTCTCCTCGTCGTTTAGCGATAGCTTTTTCATACATGTCGATATACTGCCGGGCGCTGCTGTCCCAGCTAAAGTCGGTGGACATGGCCCGTTTTTGCATCCGTACCCAGGCGTCATGCCGGTTGTGATAGGTATCCAGCGCCCAGCGCAGCGTGTTCAGTACCGCGTCCGGCTGCTCCCAATTGAAGACAAACCCCTTGCCATGCTCAGCCGTGCCGTTATCGTAGTTTTCGACGGTATCGGCCAGCCCGCCTGTTTCGCGCACCACTGGCAGCGAACCGTAGCGCATGGCGATCATCTGCCCGATTCCGCACGGCTCATAATGGCTTGGCATCAGGAACATATCACTCCCGGCGTAAATACGGTGCGCCAGCGCTTCGTTATACCCCTGGAAGACCTTTGCCCGCCACGAGAAATCTTCGCCCAGCCGCCAGAAGGCATAATCCAGTTCCGGCTCGCCTGACCCCAGCACGATAAGCTGGACATCCGTATTCAGCAGCAAACGCCGCAGCGCGGGCAGTGCCAGGTCGAATCCTTTTTGCCACACCAACCGGCTCACAATGCCAATGATCGGGATGTCCGCCCGCACTTCCAGACCGGCCTCGCCCTGAAGCTGCCGTTTATTGGCCGCCCGTTTTTCGCTGAAATTCTCCACGCTGTAATTCGAGGCGATCAGCTTATCGGTTTCCGGGTTCCAGTAATCCACATCAATGCCGTTCAGAATGCCAATCAGATCATCAATCCGCGTCCGAATCAGCCCGTCCAGCCCGTAGCGCATCGAGGGATACTGAATTTCAATCGCATAACGTGGACTGACCGTACTGACAACATCCGAGTAGGCGATGGCGATGCCCAGCATATTGTCAGTCAAATCCTGATACATCAGGTCAGGCTGCGTCCGCGCCGGGATGCCCAGTTCCCATAGCCATCCGCCGACTGACTCGCCCTGATAGGCCAGATTATGAATGCTCAGCACCGACGCTGTTTTGGCCCAGGTCGGTTCGCCCCGGCTTTCCGCCAGCAGGAACGGCAGCAGGCCGGTATGCCAGTCGTTGACGTGGAACACATCCGGGAACCAGCCAATCCGCTCCTTGATTTCCCAGGCCACCGCCATCGCCGCCTGGTTGAAGAAGGTGAATCGCGGCACATCCAGTTCCCACGTCGTATAGGTTTCGTGGTCATCCCCGAAGAACGGCCACCCCTTCACGAAGTAAAACGGCACACCCTGATACACCGTCGTGAAAACGCCCACATCCGTCGTCCCGGTGCGGCGGTGCAGGGGAAAGGTAAACAGATGCGAGATGCTGTATTTCTGCTGGTCGATATGCCCATACAGCGGCATGATGACCCGCGCATCCGACCCCATCCGCCGCAGCGCCACCGGCAGCGAACCGACCACATCCGCCAGCCCGCCCACCTTCGAGAACGGCGCTGCCTCCGCGCTCGTGAATAAAACATTGACGCCCAAAATTACCCCCCAAACCAGCGGTAATCAATATCCGGGAACACCTTATCCAGCTCCCAGAATTCTTCCGCCAGCGTCCGGTCAGGTGCGCCTTTTTCCAGTCCCGTCGCCAGTTTGTCAAAGCGCTCGACATGCTGGCTGAAACGCCGGATGGAATATTCCCGCGCCTGCCCGGTTGTCACCAGAAACGGCCAGTCGGAGCTTTGCAGCAGCAGCAGTTCCCGCGCTGTCTGCGCCAGCACAATGCCCTCGTCGTCTGTCGGTTCGGGGAACTGTGCCACCAGCTATTCCATCCGCACTTCCGCTTCGTGAATCGGATCACACATCCAGTGCGTATACGGGTTGTCCCAGGTGAAGTGACTCCCGGCGCTGCCCCACGAACTTTCCGGGATGTGCATCACTTCGCCTGGCTCATGATGGCTGATATAGCCGCTGGCGGTGGTCAGGCTGATTTCGCTGTCCTGCGCCAGAAAACGCAGCACTTTACCCAGCCACGCCACACCCTCGAACCACCAGAGGCCGAACAGTTCGGTATCATAATTCGCCGAAATCAGCCCGAATTTCCCCGGCTGCGTGTGATACTCCCGCAGCAGGTCGCCCACCAGATGCGCGAAATGTTCCGC
>CAYUTY010000179.1:2332-2663 GCA_964447795.1 uncultured Anaerolineaceae bacterium | reverse complement strand
CGTGGCCTGCTTCTCCTATCAGGAATTCTTGCGAACTTGTTCCAGTCTTAATGACGTTCCCGTATCGGCGCGGCCTGAAGTGACCCGCTATATCGACGCCGGCTTCGAAGTCCTGGTCCGCACGGACGCCTCCGCCGGTTCCTACATCCTGGCGCGTCGCCCGGACGGTTCTGAGACGACGCTTTTGGTGCAGAGCAATCCTGCGCCGGGATCCAACGTTCCCGCGGTCGCGCCCTCGACCACGGCCGCCTTCCGCAAGGGCGCCATCCCCTCGCCGCTGCGATACCTGCAGGATCCCGAAGTCGGGGGCCAGGATCGTTTCGGCACGGTC
>CAYUTY010000179.1:0-2322 GCA_964447795.1 uncultured Anaerolineaceae bacterium | reverse complement strand
ATCCTGACGTCAGCATCGGACAGGGGGATTTCCCCTACAGCTTGGAGTTCCGGCGGATCTATTCCTCCAACGGAGCCGGCGACCCGGCGCTGGGACCGGGCTGGAGCCATAATTGGTCGTCGTCGGCCATGCTCAACCGAACCGATCCGTCGATCCTTCTGGACGATGAGAACGCCCAAGCGACCGTCCCGACCGTCGTGGCCCTGCTTTATCTGGTCGAGGCCGCTCGGGAAAACACGCTGAAGTCTTCGGCGGTGGCCGCTCAAATCGCCAACTGGTGGTCGGCCCGCACCCGTGAGACGGCGTTCGTGACGCTGGGGGGACAGACATCGACCTTCGTGAGGCATTTGGACGGCGTCTATCGCGACACCGCCACCGGGGTGGAGACCCTGACGATCGCCGGCGACATGAGTCAGTTCACCCGGACCCTGGCCGACGGATTGACCCAGCGGTTCCTGCCGGGAAACAATCCGCCGGTCGCTCCGCCGCCCTCTGGCGGCGTCAGACCCTATCTGATCAACCAGTGGACCTTCCCCACTGGAATGCAGTTGAACTACGACTATTCGGGTGGGCTGACGGTCACCAACTCGCTCGGCATCGGGATTCGGATCGCTTACGGCGCCTATCCAGACCCTGAGAACTGCCAAATCTATCACACCACGATCTACTGCGCGGGGTCGCCCAACAAGGGGCGGATCGAGTCGGTCTCGTCGATCACGCCCGCCGGCGCCACGGTTCGACAGGTCACCTTCGATTACCAGTTCGGCTATTGCGATGACGGCTCCACCCTGTGCGCGAGGACCCTGACGGGGGTCAACGCGCCGGATCGCGCCCGGCGCTCATACGAGTATCTGAACACCATGGCCGTGCCGCTGGATGAGAGCGGGCCGATCCAGGCCTTCAGCCTGCTCACCGCCATTCGCGAGGCCGAAGGCGGCGCGACCCGCTTGGAAGCGCGTTGGGACTGGGCGACCTCGGATGTGAAATGGAAGCCTCAGGTTACGGCCGCCTATGACGCGCGCGAACAGAAGACCGCCTATTTCACGGCCTCCGGGGCCGAGCGGATGGGCGCCCGCGATGCGGCCGGGGGGCTGTCGCGCGTCCATCTGGATATGAACGGCCGCACCATCGCCGCGGCGGACCCGATGGGTCGCATATCCCGCACCGCATACGACGGCCAGGGGCGGCGCGCCTGGGTCCAAAGCCCGTGGGGCGACACCACCACCTATGGCTACGATGTCCGCAGCAACCTGATCGAGCGGACGCGGTCGCCGATGGCGGGCTGCACGGGCGACAGTTGGTGGTGCCAGACCCTGACGGTGACGGCGGCCTATCACGCCACCTGGAACAAGCCCGTCAGCGTCACCCTGCCCGCGACGGCGGAGGATCCGACGCCACGGACCTGGATCATGACCTACAACGCCAAGGGTCTGGTCGAAGAGGTGCAGGCCCCGGCCGTGGCCGATCCGACCGCCAAAGGCAGTCAGGTCAAGTCAACGGTGTGGAAGGACAAATACGACAACAGGGTCCGCGTTCGGACAATCCAGAAACCGGTGCATATCCAGACGACTTACGAGTACAACGACGTGGGCGGGACGCCGGGCTATTGCCTGTATCGCCTGCACGAGGCGGCGGCCACTCTGAACCTGACGACCACCTTCGGCTGCACCGCCGCGGGCGACGTGACCTCGACGACGTACCCGCGCAACTTCTCGACCACTTCGACCTATGACAGTCTGCTCCGCAAACGTACCGAGACCGGCCCGGCGGGAACCAATATCCAGACCCAGTGGGACTATGATCCCCACGGCAATCTGACCGCCGAACGTCGCTGGGACCATGCGGCCTCGGCTTGGCGCAGCACGACCATGACCTATTCGGCCACCAATAAGGTGCTGACGGTCACGGATGCTTCGGGAACGGACACCGCCCGCACCTGCTATGACGCGCTGGACCGGCCTTGGATCGCCGTCGATCCCAGCGGCCGCGCCACCCGGACCCAGTTCAACGCCGCCGGTCAGCCGACCCAGGTCGAGCGTTGGTACACCGCCTCGCCGTCCGACGCCTCCTGCGCCCTGAGCGCCGCCCTGCCGTCGGGCCAGTCGTCGCACGTCTGGCGATCGTATCATTACAACACCGGCGGGCTTCTCAGCGAGGAGGTGGACGCCAAGAACAACACGACCGCTCTGGTCTATGACGGGATCGGCCGGCCGCTGCGGACCAACTATCCCGACGGCAGCTATCGGCTGGATCTGAAGGATCAGCGCGACCAGACGGTCATGATCCACACGCGCGACGGCGAGATCCAGCAGGCCTTCTATG
>CAYUTY010000178.1:0-2693 GCA_964447795.1 uncultured Anaerolineaceae bacterium | reverse complement strand
GCCGTGTTTTTTCGAGGGACGGTACTAACTACGAGAAGCTCCTTACTGGCAGCTTGCCCCCGTTGGTCGTCCGTGAGGACTACCCTTTTGGACTATCCTCAACAGCTATGAATTTGCCCCAGCGACATGGAATTTCTTTCGCCCACTGCCTGTATTACTGCTGCTCAATTTCCCCTTAGCTATTTGCGTGGACATTCCTAAAACTTATGAACGCAATGCTGGGATCAACGCTGTTGAAGGCATCATTCAAGCCTATCAGGTTCATCTCGCCGGTGTTCGTGGTGAAGACAGTCGTTCAGTACAGCGTATTACTGACTGTCGTCGGGCCTTGTCCGAAATCAATGCTGGAGATGCTCTCCACACCGTCCAGATCAGTATCGCGGTGGCTGCGGATGATCTCGACACGCTTAAAGAGCGGGTACAGGCTGTCATGAATGAGACTCGTGCGTGGTTCAGTTTGCGTCAGGAAGTGGGGGAACTGCTGGGACGTTCAGTGGGTTTCTTTTCAGCGAAGCGCACCAAGGAAATCAACGTCCCAACGACAACCTGGCCTGTGACTTCACGCGAACTGGCGCTCATGCTTGCGCCACTTGGGTACCGCAAACTGGCGACGACCAGCGGCGTATTGCGTGGTGAAGTGGTGGGTGCATTCTATCCCATGTTTCATAACTCGTGGCGAGACAAACGTGCCACCCACGAAATCTGGGTAGGTGTGTCGGGGTTCGGCAAAACCTTCGGTGTGAACTGCTACCTTACCCGTGAATACGCTGAGAATGGCATCCCCTTTGATCTCCTTGAACCCATGGGACATGGCAAACACATCGCCGACGCTTTCGGGCTGCCCTGGTACGTGATGAGCGCCCGGCACACCAAACTCAACCCGCAGGATGTGATGTTCCCAACGCTGATTGAGCAAATCAATCACACTATCCGCATCTACGAAACGGTCATGGGACGCGCCCTGTCTGGCGGCCAGCGGCAGAACCTCGAAAGGGGTCTGCTCAGTGAGGCGCTGGAACTACTTTACAAGGGCTTTCCCGATCTTATGCGTGTTACGCCGGACATCTCCCCAACCTGCGATGTGGTCTGCGATGTGCTGCGCGGGTTGGGTGATAAACCCACGATTAAGGAAATTGCCAAAGACCTCGCGGATGAAATCGCGGGACTTTGTACCGGCAGCGGGCCGTGGGCAGGCTTTCTCAATGGCACCACCAACATTGACCTCACACGCGGCGGCAGGGAATGGATTGGGCCGCGTGTGTTCAGTTTTCACGATCTCGAAAGTGATCCCATTTTGCAGGCATTGGCCTATACGCAGGTGTTGAGCGCCATTCGCCGCGACAGCCTGATTGACGAGCAGCCGCGTGTCATTGCCGTAGATGAGGTCTACCGCCTGATGCGGCATCCATCCCTGCTGGATTTCCTGATTGAAGCGGCAAAGACCTTTCGAACACGTCGCAAGAAATTGCTATGTGTCGATCAACAAATGTCCGTCTTTTTGAATGGAAAGGCACGTTTAGTTTTCGAGAACTGTCCCATCCGCGTCATTTTCTCGCAGCGGCAGGGCATGAATGTGTTCCACGAAGATGCGGCTTTCCAGCATTTGAACCAACAGCACCGCGACATCATCGCTGCCCTTCCTCGCTTTCATTACGTCCTCGATATTCAGGACGAAGGTCTCTGGTATCTCTACGGACGCCCATCAGAAGGCGAACTCCGTCGCTTCAGGACAACATGAACATGGAGGACGAACTTTGCCCAAACGATCTGTTGAAAACCCCTTCCAAGCACTTGAAAACGAAGCCTATGACGCTTTCCGTGAATGGCCCGTCTGGTTGGTACTCCGCGAGAAAGAACTGGCTGCTCACGTCGTTGGACGCCCTGTTCAACCCGGTGGGGAAACGTCAACACGTCCGAATGCTGCTGCGGCAGATGGCGCGCAGCCTCACAAATCACAGCGCCATTAACGATTGGTACGAAGAGGAAACCGTCTGATGAAATTACTGATTGTCGAGTCACCGGCGAAGGCTAAAAAGATTGCTGGTTATCTCGGTGAAGGCTGGAAAGTCGAAGCGTGTATGGGTCACATCCGCGATTTACCTGAAACGGAATTAGGGGTCGAGGTCGGACAAGATTTCCGCCCAACCTATCAGGTGCTGCCGGGTAAAGGCAATCTTGTCAAACGGCTGCTCAAGGCGATCAAAGAGGCTGAGGCAGTCTATATTGCAACTGACCCGGATCGGGAAGGCGAAGCGATTGCCTGGCATATCCTTGACCTTGCTCGTCCGCCAAAGAACAAGCCTGTTTACCGTGCCTCGTTCAATGCCATCACCGAATCCGCCATTAAAGCGGCAGTGGCATCTCCGCGTGCGGTAGATCGCCCACTGGTGGAAGCGCAGCAGGCACGTCGGATTGTGGATCGCCTGGTCGGTTATCTGGTTTCACCGTTGGCATGTAAGGCATTGGATGGCAAATTATCCGCCGGGCGGGTGCAGAGCGTTTGTCTGCGGCTAGTCGTCGAGCGTGAGCGTGAAATCGCGGCATTTGTTCCCGAAACCTATTGGACACTGGCGCTTGAACTGGAAGCGGGCGGTGAAACTTTCACTGCGAAACTACACACGCTGAAAACCGCCAAAGTCACTATCAAATCCCGCGATCAGCTTGACCAGCTCGACAAACTCCTGCCCAACGCT
>CAYUTY010000177.1:1534-2702 GCA_964447795.1 uncultured Anaerolineaceae bacterium | reverse complement strand
CAGTCTTTCAGATAGACCATGAACCCCATCAGATAGCCGTCAGGTCCAACTTCGGCATGAAGTCGACCAAACGGGCTTTGATGGGCTTCGGTTTTCGACAGTGATTTGTCGACCTCGAATTCCGTGAAAAATCCAAAGCCGGTGAACTCGCGGAGGGTTACGTGGGCAGACCGAAGCTGGGCAACAAGCGCTGCCTCGTCATGACATTCGGGCTGGGCGGCGATGGCCGATCCAACCGCGAATTCGAGGGGAGACAGTGCTGTCATGCAGACATGATTACCACGAGAGACCATCGGCTGTCCTTGCTGCGAATCCAGGCCGAGACATCGGCGGCGCGGACGTAGATCGTGGCGGTTTCCGATGTCTGTTCGTCGGATAAGCGCGGCGAATGCGAGGCCGGTTCCGTCAGGCGGCGCGCGCCCAATCGATGGCGTGAACTTTGTCCTTACCCAACGCCGCGATCAGGGGCGGGGTCTGGTACATGTCTGCGTCGGCCGGTTCGCGTACGCTCAATCCCCCTTGGATGGGGCCGAAGGCCGGCAAGAGCAGGCGGCGTCCGTCGGTGACGAAGCAGGGGCGGCGCACACCCCGGCCATGGGCGGCGACGCGCACGGCCGGATGCAGATGCCCGGCCACCTCGCCCGGCCGCGCGGTCGGCGACGGTTCGTGGATCAGGCGCAGGCCGCCCAGGGCCAGGGCGTCCAGGACTCGGCCAGGCAGGCGGCTCAGGGCGTCGGCGTCGGCCTGTTCCAGGGCCTGGCGATCATGGTTGCCCTCGACCCACAGCCAGTCGCGGCCCTAGGCCAGGGCGTCCAGACGGGCGCGGTCGTCAGGCGCCATGCGGCCGAGGGCGCGGTCGTCGTGGAAACTGTCGCCCAGCAGGACGACCGCGCGCGGGTTCAGATCGGCGATCTCGGCCGCCAGCCGGTCCAGCGTCGCCCGGCTGTCATAGGGCGGCAGCATCTGGCCGCGCGCGGCGAAGGCCGAACCCTTTTCCAGATGCAGGTCCCCGGCGACCAAGGCCGAATGATCGGGCAGCCACAGGGCGCCCGAACGGCGCAGCACGCAGGTCTCGCCCGTCACGGTCAGGCGCAGAGCCCCGCACGGGCGGCGCATCGGCGACAGGGTTTCGCGCAGGGCGGCGTTCATCGTCCTTCTCCCCTTGGGG
>CAYUTY010000177.1:0-1524 GCA_964447795.1 uncultured Anaerolineaceae bacterium | reverse complement strand
TGGTGTTTTTGGGGGGCCGCGTCCCCGCTCTGTTGTGTGCCAAGATAAGATGGGCGTTTCAATTGACGATGAGTGTGATGCAACCATCCCCCTCAACCGTCTCGCTCCGCGAGCCGCCTTCTCCCCCAAGGGGAGAAGGAAGATGGTCAGGCTCCTCACATTGATCCCTCCTGCATCACCTCGGCGATCAGGGTCTCGGCCGCGTCTTCCAGGATCATGTCGGCCGCCTCGCCGCCGCCGCCGCGCTCGCGTCCGATCTGGACCAGCACCGGCACCGAAAAGGGCGACGGCCGATCCAGCGCCCGGTGCACGACGCGCCCCTGGACGCGGGTCAGAAGCTGGCCCAGCCGCGCCACGTCCAGCAGGCCCGCCGCCGCGTCGGCGCGGGCGGTGCGCAGCAACAGATGATCGGGCTGGTGACGGCGCAGCACGTCGTAGATCAGGTCGGTCGAGAAGGTCACCTGACGCCCGGTCTTCTCGGCGCCCGGCCGCCGTTTCTCGATCAGGCCCGAGATCAGGGCGCCGTCGCGAAAGGCGCGCTTCATCATGAAACTCTCCTGCAGCCAGGCCTCCAGGTCGTCGCCCAGCATGTCCGGCTCGAACAGGGCGTCGAAGGCCAACTTGTCCATCGGCCGGACCGACCAGATCGCCAGCGAATAGTCGGCGACGACATAGCCCAGCGGTCCCACGCCCAAACGGTCCAGCCGCCGCGTCAGCAACATGGCCAGGGTTCCGTGGGCCAGGGCGCCCTCGAACGGATAGACCACCAGATAATGACGTGCGCCGCGCCGGAAGGTCTCGACCAGCATGTCCCCGGCGGCGGGGACGGTCGAACGCGCCTCTTGCAGCGCCAGCCATTCCTGCACGTCGACGGGCAGGACGCGCCAGTGGTCCCGATCCTGGATCATCGCCCGAACCCGGTCGGCCAGCGATGTCGACAGCGGGAATTTCGACCCGCCCCACGAGGGGATCTTCGGTTCCCTGTCGTCGGCGGGACTGACCAGGGCGTCCATGCCGACGACGGCCTGGAAGGCCCAGACGCGCCCGGCGAAGACGAAGGTGTCGCCGGGGGTCATCTGTTCGAAATAATGCTCTTCGGCCTCGCCGATCTTCTTGCCGCCGACCCAGTGTAGGGCCGTCCCGCCTCGACGTGAGGCGACACGGATGTTCAGGGTCGCCGCCGCCGTGATCGTGCCGACGTTCATGCGGTGGTTCTGGGCGATCTGAGCGTCGCGCGCGCGCCAGAGGCCCTGGCGGTCACGCACGATGCGGGCGAACCGGTCATAGGCGCGCAGGGCGTAGCCGCCGGTGGCGACCAGATCGACCACCTCCTGGAACGCCTTCCACGACAGGTCGCGATAGGGACCGCAGCCGGCCACCTCGGCATACAGGTCCTCCATGCGGAACGGCTCGGAACAGGCCACGCCCATCACGTGCTGGGCCAGGGTGTCCAGCGTGCCGACGTGATGCGGCTCCCAGTCGAAGGCGTTGTCGGCCACCGCCTCGCGCGCGGCCTGGCATTCC
>CAYUTY010000176.1:0-2732 GCA_964447795.1 uncultured Anaerolineaceae bacterium | reverse complement strand
GTGTGAGAGGTGCACTCCGTCAGTATCTGGCGGAGCCGCCTACTCGATTACCTGCCGTTATTTCTGTCCACCAAATACTTTTTTCAATGCAGTTACTCTTCTTTTAATACTGTCTTGTGTAATGCTACTTTTTTCTATAATGTCGTAAGCGTGAATTGTCCCTTTTGTTTGATTCAGTTCAACTTCTATGTTAGTATCAGATAATTTTTGTGCATATAAAATTGCTTCGTCTCGTAAGCAGTCAAATTCGGCAGTTTCAATGTATGTCGGTGGCAAACCTTTTAAGTCTGTTCTTTGTAAAGGTGAAACGTATTTCGGTAAATTAGTTCTGTCTTTACCTCTTAAATAAACGTCCCACATAAGTTTTGAGCTTGGTGCATTCCAAAGTGGTGTGTCCTGAAAAGTCTGCATTGATGCTGTGCTTAACATATGGTCGCAAACTGGGTAAACCAAAAGTTGAAAACACAGATTTATTTCTTGTCTGTCTAATGCCATTTGTGCAATGCAAGACGCTAAATTTCCACCTGCACTATCGCCACCAATGGCAATTTTACCTTTGTCAATTCCAAGTGATTCTACATTGTCGTTTGTCCATTTTAAGGCTGCATAACAGTCTTCCAAACTTGTCGGAAATGGATTATTCAAACTCACTCTATAATGAGGAAAAACGACAATACAATTTGCTTTCTCCGCATATTCAAACATCATTTTTTTATGCACTTGTGCCGCTTCAATAAAAAAACCACCACCGTGGCAATACACCAAACAAGGTGCATTTGTTGGAATATCTTTTGGTTTGAATACCAATACTTCAATGTCGTTGTCCTCAAAACCTTTTATTTTATGAGAAGCTATTTCAATGCTCTGCGGTGCTTTGGTGGATTTAAAATGCCACTTAAATAAAGCGTTATAAGTAGGTATCTGCCACTTTTTAGTGTTAGGAAAAAAGCGAAGGAATGCAAAATCTTTATGAATGTTATATTTCGCCATATTGCTTATTTCATTAAAGTTGAAAGGAAACCAATTGTTAGAAGTGTTTCTACCACCGTTGAAACCAAAATTCCTTTGCTCACTCTACCACCTTTTAGCTCGTATAAACCCGTAATGGCTAAAAGTCCAGTGATTATAGCACCACCAATAGCAATAGCTTCTGAGGTTGGCATACTTGTTCTCGCTAAGAATAGTATTGTAGAAAGTCCAAGATAAACCGCTCCAATTCTTCGAGACATTACTTTGGCTTCATCGGGTGCTTGCATTCCCCATTGTTTCAGCATTGATGAGCTTGAAAATAAAAAACCTAACCCCAAGCCAAGTGTGGCGATTGCAGCAATTAATGCGATTGTTGTAAATGTCATATTTTATTTGTTTAATTTTTAATTACTAACAGAAGGTGCCTGTTTGAGGTACTTTTTATCTTCAAGTTGTGCCACCATAAATTTTGCTAAGTCTGCCAAAGTAATGGTAAATTTTAAACCTTTACCATCAAGGGAGGCAGTTACCGTATCTTTCGCAGGTTTTTCCGTCATACCCGCAGAACGCACGATTGTCCAATCAAAATTACTTTTCATAATCATTGGCTCCATGCGATTTTTATCGTCCACAATTACTTGCAACCATTTCATAAAATAGGGCAAAATCAATTTTCTGAAAATCCACGGCATATATGTATAACTATCTCCGGCACCGATATTACTCATAGCTATATACCTCTTCACGTTGGTTTTTTCCATTTCTTCCATGATGATTTTATTGGCATCGGAAACAAATGTTGTAGGTTTTCCATCACCTTTTCCACCAACGCCCAAGCTTTGAATAACTGCATCTTGATTTTTCAAAACTTCGTTAACTGTATTTCTATCCAAAACATTTCCTTGAACCACTGTCAGATTTTTATCTTGCAGCGTAACAGCGTTTGCATTTCTAACCAATATGGTAACTTGATGATTTTTAGAAAGGGCTTCTTTTAAAATGACTTTGCCTGAAAGTCCAGTTGCACCGAAAATTACTACTTTCATTACATGTATATTTGAAATTTTAGCAAAAATATGTGTAAGAAATGAAACCTACAACATTAGAGTATAGTCTATACTTGTAATTTATTTTTCAACACACTATCTTTGTGCCATGCTAATAAATGAATTGTCAAAACGAACAGGCCTTACCACCCATACAATTCGATTTTATGAGAAGTCTGGATTGATAAAAGGTAAACGGCTTGAGAATGTCAAGTCGAACAATTATTTTCATTACGATGAAGAGACGGTTGAAAAATTAAATCTTATAAAAGGAGCTAAGTCTATTGGATTTACTATAAGCGAAATAGCCAACCTTATTGATGCCTGGTATAATAAAAAGTTGTCCACCAAAGAGAAGCTGTCTGTTTGCGATGAAAAACTTTTGTCGATTGAAAATAAAATAAAGGAGTTGAAACAAATGCAGAAACTTCTAAATCAATTGAAGAAAAATATTATTTCGTCAAAATGTTAATTGTCCGTCTGTTGAGTGTCGTTCTATAATGGCAGGTAACTCACAAATATACGAATCTTTTCTAAGTTACCTCAAGAAGTTAAGTTTCTCAATATAAAAATTAAATGTGTTGATAAACAGCTTTTTAATAAAAAAACATTCTATTCGCTTTTTGTATTGCATATTTCAGAAACTATTTCGTATATTTCAATTATAAATACAAAATACGAATTAAAGATGGATGCTTATAAGCCCTTTGAACCGCA
>CAYUTY010000175.1:0-2882 GCA_964447795.1 uncultured Anaerolineaceae bacterium | reverse complement strand
TCCCGCCTACCAATGACATCCACGCCTTTGTCCCAGCGGGTGTGCCATTGGGCGATTTATTTCATGGTGGTGATGAAATTGTCATCAGTGAAAACCTCGCCCAATCGCAGGGCATCGAAGTGGGTGAAAAAGTGCGCGTCAGCGGCACGACCGACGAATACACCGTCATCGGCATCGTCCCGGCCAGCGCTGAAGCGGGTTTGCGCAATATCTTCGCCGCTTTTTTCGGTTTCGCTTATTTCGATGAAGCCCAGCGCGAAGTGCTGCCCGTCAACCCCAACCCGACTAATATCGCCATCCTATTGCCGGAAGGTACAACCGCAGAACAAATTCAGGACGCTGCCTATGAGTCGGAAACCGGCTTCGCGTGGATGCCCGGCCTCTCCGAGATTACAACAGTGCCGGATTTGATTAAGGAAAACAGCCAGATTGCTGATGTGTTAGGCAGCTTCATCGTCGTCATGGGGTTGGGGGCGCTGCTCATTGGCGGAGTCGGCATCATGAACACCATGCTTGTCATGGTACGCCGCCGCACAGAAGAAATAGCCGCCCTCAAAACTTTTGGCTTGAAAGGTCGCCAGATCGCCCTGCTTTTCATGAGCGAATCGATTCTATTAGGGCTGGTTGGCAGCACAGTCGGTATCTTCTTCGGCACAATCCTGAGCATTCTAGCCAACGCCTACGGCCAACAGCTCATACAGCAGCCGCTCGTCTGGCGCATTTACCCTGAGGCAGTGGTGTTCGGTCTACTGCTCGGTTTGGTGATCACCGCCGTCTTTGGCGTCGCGCCGGTCTTAACCGCCGTGCGCATTCGTCCGGCTATTATCCTCCGCCCCAACGAAACGGTCATCCCGCGCCTCGGCTGCCTGCAATCCATCGCCATGATTATGCTGGTCGTGCTGGTCGGCGGCCTGATCGCGGGTCAAATGCTGCGTCCCGCTTTTGAAGTGGTGTCTGGTGGGCCTGTTACATCGGTTTTCATCACCGGGAGCATCGGCGTCGCTGTGACCCTGCTCATCCTCGGCATCCTCGTCGGCATTCTCTGGATCATCGTCTGGCTCATCGGCAAGCTGCCCGCCTTCGGCTGGATTGATATGCGCCTCGCTCTGCGCAACCTGACCACCCATCGTACCCGCACCGCCACTACCCTGCTCGCCCTGAGTGCGGGCATGTTCGCGCTCAGCAGCATCGCTTTTTTTGGCGCGGGCGTGCGCGAAATCATCAACTTCAGCCTCAGCAATTCGCTTGGGGGCAATGTCCTCATTTTTTCCATCCTGCCCACCACCCTCGTCGATGCGCGACTCAATACGCTCGATGGCGTGGAATATCGCACGCGCCTCACCACTACTTCCGGCGAACTCATCACTATCAACGGCCAAGCGGTGCCAGAGCCAACACCAGAGGAAACGTTTGGGAGCGGCTTCAACGATGATGATGACTTTGAGGGCTTCAATTTTGGCGGCAATTTCGTCTCGGTGCTCACGCGCGATAGCACTAATCCCAACCCGGCAACCAGCCTTATCGCCGGGCGTGGATTGACGGCAGAAGACCGGGGAAAAACTGTCGCCGTTTATACCGAAGACCCGCGTTTCGCTGGATTAGGTATCGGGCTCGGTTCAACCGTCACCATCACTGTCAATGGCCGCGCCTACGATCTGGAAATTGTGGGGATAACACCTGCCAACAGTGGAGGTGGTTTCTCATTCGGCGGCTTCAGCTCGAATCTGGAAATTCCGCCTGATGTTATCGTCGGCGGCAATGGCGCATTCCCTTTCACCATCGCCCAGGTGCAGGCAGAAAAACTCAACACGGTACTGCTGGATTTATCATCACTGCCGCTGGTTTACTCCATCGACATCACGTTTATTGACAGCTTTCTCAGCCGCTTTATCGAGCAGATGAGCGCCATCCCGATTCTTGTCGGCATCCTGTCGCTCGGTGCAGCAGCCGTAATTATGGCAAACACCGTTGCCCTGTCAACGCTGGAACGGCGGCGGCAAATTGGTATTTTGAAGGCGGTGGGGTTAAAAGGACGGCGCGTGCTGCGCGTGCTGCTGCTGGAGAATACGCTCGTGAGTCTGCTCGGTGGACTGCTGGGCATCGGCCTCAGCGCCATTGGTGTTGCGCTCATGTCCTCGCTGGGAATTAGTATACCGCTGCTCATTCCAGGCGGGGCGATTCCTGTAGTGGTGCTGCTCGTCCTGACAGCGGTAGCGATTGCCTGGACCGCTACCTACCTCAGTGCTCGCGCTGTCACTAACGAGCGCGTCCGCAACGTCCTGCGCTACGAGTAATCGCTCTTGCCATTTGGGTGGAGAAACGACTCCGCCCATCCGCTTCTTTTGTTGGCGGCGAATAATTTACTTCCTGCTCAATGCGCTGTAAATCTCGCGCAGAAAACGGCTGGGGTACGAACCAATTAACTGTGTATCGCGGAATCCAGCCTGCCGCGCCATCCGCTCCCATGTCGGATAAGAAAACGGATGCGGCACCCACATATTACCTTCATCGACATTATATTCGACCATCACCAGCACCCCGCCCGGCTTCAGTGTATCCTGAATCTGCTTCAGGATTGGCGCTTTATCGCGGTGGAAATGCAGTGCATTAGCGATTACGACACCATCCAGCGGCGGCAGCCTGAGCGCCCGCGTGAAATCGGCCTGCTGATAATGAACCGTCACACCGGGAAAACGCTCTTGCATAGCCCGCGTCTGTTCTCGCAGCGAACCACCATCCCGATCAACCGAATAAATGATTCCCGTCGAACCGATCAACTCCGCCAATGCGAGCGTGAAGGCGCCCGTCCCCGAACCCAGATCAGCCCACACGCCGCCTGGTGCGGCAACGCCCCCGCGCAGCAAATTAACATGATCGTGATG
>CAYUTY010000174.1:0-3004 GCA_964447795.1 uncultured Anaerolineaceae bacterium | reverse complement strand
ACGGCATTGATAACCAAATTGACGGCATCGTGCTGGATGTGCTGCTGCGAAAACACAAAACCATCCGCAGCTCGCTCGGCATTTCAGTCCCCGTCCCCGGCAACAGCGAGGATGTCGTTGAGGCAATCTTCGAGGGGCTGCTGCTGCGTGAGAACGCCAGCTTCAGTCAGTCAACCCTGCCCGGATTCGAGGAATTTATGCGTCCACGTCAGTTAGAACTCGACTTGCAGTGGGAAGCGGCAGCCGAACGGGAGAAACGTTCGCGCACCATGTTCGCACAGCAGGCGATTCGCGTGGATGAAGTTGCGGCTGAACTGAATGCCGCCCGTGAAGCCGTTGGCTCAGGCATTGATGTTGCCGCGTTTATGAAAGACAGTGTGTGGATGCATCGTGGGGTGGTGTCCGACATTGGTCGTGGCGCAGTGGGCTTCGATCTGACAGAAACGCCGCGCGGACTCAAGGATATGCTTGGCAAAGAACACTTCGCCGCCCGTTTTGAACTGCCTGTGAAAGGGGAACAGCTTTACCTGACACGGACTCACCCGCTTGTCGAGTCGCTGGCAGCCTATGTGATGAACACGGCGCTGGACGCTGCCGAAATCGAGGAGGAGCAGCCGCACGCCCGTCGCGCTGGCGCGATCCGCACGACAGCCGTGCAGCGGCGAACCACACTGCTGCTGGTGCGCTTCCGTTATCATCTCATCACCCGAACGGGTAGCGACGAACGCCAACTGCTGGCAGAAGACAGCCTGACGCTGGCTTTTGAAGGTTCGCCCGAAAACGCGGTATGGCTTGACCCGCAGGCAGCCGAAACCCTGCTAAACGCTGAGCCGGAAGAAAATATCCACCCGCAGCAGGCGGCGGAGTTCGTAGGCCGCGTGGTCGAGGGTTTCAACCATCTTGCACCCGTACTGAACGACATCGCGCAGCGGCGCGGCGAAGAACTGCTGGCGGCGCATGTTCGCGTGCGTGAGGCAGCTTACCGTCGCGGTGAACGCCGCCCGCAGCATCGCGTTGAGGCACAGCTCCCGCCGGATGTCTTAGGCATTTATGTGTATTTACCGGCGATGAGGAAGTAAACCAATGGAAGTAAAAACCCAAGTGGAGTTGCTAAAAGAAATTATTCAGGCGACTGCCAATGAACGCCCCACTTTTTTTGAGATCAAAGGAGCAGGTGCGGGCGATAAAGACTCAAACGCATTTATGGCGGAAGTGCGCCGCCGTGCACTGAATCTATTTGGCGTGGATTACGCTGAAAAAAAGATCTGTGGCGATAGCGCCCACGCTGTGGATTTCTACTTTCAGGAAGATGCAACTATTGTTGAGATCGCCCTCACGCTCAGAAATCCGAACACAGAGTTTGAAAAAGATATTCTAAAGGCATTGATGGCGCAGGAAGAAAATTATCCGGTAAAGAAGCTGGTATTCATCAGCAAACCCGGTGCAGTGAAAGCCTGTAATCGTCCTGGGCGGAGAGCGATGTGCCGTTGGGCGTTGAGCAACCACAACCTGACGATTGAAATAGTTGAAATCGAAAATATCCACTTGTCGCGCAATAGTTTATAGTTGGAATGAAGCCTGATTATGCCCGCAAAAACCAACATCTTCACCACCATTCGCACGGAAGGCGCGCTGCTGCCCGCCGATCTGCTGGGACGCATCAGCGAGGGCGCGAACCTCGATGGCCTGACCCCGGAGAGCTACCACCGCCCCGGCGAAAAACTGAACGAAGCCATCAACCGCTCATGGAATGCGCTGCAAGGCGTATGGGCCAGCTTCCGCGCCGCGCAGGAACGCCTGCCGGAAAACGACCTCGGCACGAGCATCACCCGCGAACGCTGGCTGCTGCCCTTGTTCCGCGAGCTGGATTACGGGCGGTTGCAGACCGCGACGGCGGTTGAGATTGACGGGCGCAGTTATCCCATCTCGCACGGCTGGGAGCATGTGCCGGTGCATCTGGTCAGCTACAAACTGGAACTGGATCGGCGCACACCCGGCGCGGCGGGTGCAGCTTCCGCCAGTCCACACAGCTTATTGCAAGTCTTCCTCAACCGCAGCGAAGATCACCTGTGGGGCTTCCTCAGCAATGGCTACAAACTGCGGATTCTGCGCGACAATGCCAGCCTGACGCGGCAGGCCTACGTCGAATTCGACCTCGAAGCCATGATGGATGGCGACGTTTACAGCGATTTTGTCCTGCTCTGGCTGTTGTGCCATCAGTCCCGCGTGGAAGGTGAAAAACCGTCCGACTGCTGGCTGGAAAAATGGATGAAAGTCGCTGAGGATCAAGGCACACGCGCCCTCGACCAGTTGCGCGACGGCGTGGAAGCGGCGATTACGGCGCTTGGACTCGGTTTCCTCGAATATCCCGCCAATCATGCCCTGCGTGACAAACTAACGAGCGGTGAACTCAACGCGCAGGACTACTACCGTCAACTGCTGCGCATGGTTTACCGCCTGCTGTTTCTGTTCGTGGCGGAAGACCGTAACTTGCTGCTCAATCCCGCTGCGGATACCCCTGCCCGTGAGCGTTACGTTGACTACTATTCCACCCAGCGGTTGCGGCGCATGGCGGAGACCTTCAAAGGTACGCGCCATCCCGATTTATTCGAGGGGCTGCGGTTGGTGATGCAGTTATTGAGCGGCGATGACTCCCCTCGCCCTGAGGGAGAGGGGCCGGGGGTGAGGGCCTATGAGGGCTTGGGACTCGTCCCCCTCGGCTCGTTCCTCTTTAGTGATCGGGCAGTGACGGATGTGATCGGCTGCCAGATCGCCAACAGCCATTTGCTGGATGCGGTGCGCGCCCTCTCGCTCACCTACGACCAGCGCGCCCAGGTCTACCGCACGGTCGATTACAAAAACCTCGGTTCGGACGAACTGGGCAGTATCTTCGAGAGCCTGCTGGAACTGCACCCGCAGATCAACGTTCCGGCGCGACGATTTGCGCTTTCCACCGCCGCAGGCAACGAACGCAAGACCACCGGCAGCTACTACACGCCGGAAT
>CAYUTY010000173.1:0-3126 GCA_964447795.1 uncultured Anaerolineaceae bacterium | reverse complement strand
GTAAGTTTTCCCGGAGCCACTGTGCCCCGACGAACTCCTACAGATGATCGCAATGACTCGCAGTATCAAACGCTCTCGATCCTGAACTTGCCCCGATTCAGTGGAGGAAAACCTAAGAGACAGGTACAGTGAATCGAGGAGCAGAAGATAATGCCAATCGAGCGTAGAAAATACACGGAAGAGTTCAAGCGCGAAGCAGTCCAGCTCATGGAAACCAGCGGCAAATCCATCGCTGAGCTTGGGCGTGATTTGGGGATTAATGAGAACAATCTGTATCGCTGGCGAGGGTTGTATGGCAACCAGTCGCCAGTGAACAGGAATGGCTCCGGTTAAGTCCAGTACATCGTCCAGTGGTTGTAGCAGACGCTGGAGTGTCCCGGCAGTTTGTGCCTGCCAGTGCATATTCCTGGCAGCACGCCGCTTTTGCAGCAGGTTGAGTGCTTCCCATTCTTCGACAGTCAGTTCTGGATGACGGTCGTAGTGATCCAGATTGAGCGGCCACTGCCAGATTGGTGTTGAAACCATCATGGCAGCATCTCCCCCAGGGTGGCGACACGCCAGCTATGAACGCTGTTCATGCTCGCAGCTAGTTTTGCTGCCAGCTCACGCCCACTCAGATGAATGTAGGTGAGTGTGGATTGGATGCTTCGATGTCCGGCAAAGGTGGCAATTTCATGGACATCCCAGTCGGCTCGCGCCAGATCGGTCAGGCGCAAATGGCGCAGAGTGTGGGTAGTGAATTCCTGAACCCCAGCGCGTGCAGCTACGCCTGCCACCACCTTCGACCACGTCCAGATGGAGACCGGCTGGGCATAGTTCCGGCGTGATTCAGACAGAAACAGCGGTCCACGCTCCCGACTCAACTGGCGACGGAAATTCAGATAGGCCACATATAGGCTGCTGGTTGCTTCCGAGTAGGGAACAACTCGTCCCTGACGGTTCTTGGTGGTCTCGGCGCGAATATGGAGCAGGCGATACGCAGGGTCAATGTCACCGGTTGCCAGGCTGCACAGTTCTTCCCGTCGTAGCCCACCGTCGTAAGCCAGCGCGAACATCACCCGGTTACGCAGGTGTTCTTCCCGCACCGCTTGCAGCACGGTGAGCCATTGATCATCGTTTGGAATCCAGGGCAGCTTGCGGTAACGGGGAATGAGACCTCGCTCTCGCTGTCCGCCAAAACCTTTGCCGAGTGTATAGCGACCACGTCCAACTGGCTGGTCGTCACGAATCCCTTCTTCCATGAGATAGTCGTAGAACAACCGCAGTGCCGTAAGGCGCTGCTGTAAAGTGGCATTGGATAAGCCTACGCCCTCTACTCCCGGTCGACCACCCAGCCGTATATTGGGACGGGTCGTCATGTCATGAACATAAGCAGCGATATGATCTCGTCCAGCGATGATCACCATGACCTGCTGTCGTTCGCAGAACCGCAGGTAATCTTCAAACGCACGTCCGTAAGCCTGGATCGTGTTCGCCGCTAATCCCAGCTGTATTTGCAGCAGAAGCCATGTACGCACATGAGTCTGCTGTGCTGCGAGCGGATAATGTTCCCAGTCGATATCTACCATAAAGCACTCTTTCTATGACAGGTGAGTAAAGTATTCCATTCTACAGGAGGTATCTATGAACCCATATTCCACGTAACTAAGCAGTACACAGCATTGATGCGACAGCGGTATCAGGCGAATCCAGCCGCGTTTCTGGAAGCGTTGAGCAGCGATGAGTTAATCGTATGCTGCTACTGCAAGGACACACACGCGACGACGAAACACTGTCACCGCTATATCCTGGTCGAGATACTCGAAAAGGTGGCAGCGCATTAGGGCATCGGTTTCGAGGCGATTGGCGAAATCCACATCAGCCGGTGAGGAACCGGTACTTTTTTGCCTTATCACATTACGAATTGAATTACACGGAGGTTGAGATGAACCCAATTATTATTCACACCGACGGAAGCTGTGAGACACAGACACGACTCGGTGGCTGGGCAGCGGTTCTCCAGTGTGGTGAGCATCAGCGCGTCTTACAGGGCAGCGCGACGGACACCACCGTAAATGCGATGGAACTCACGGCAGTGATCGAAGCATTAAAGGCACTCAAGCAAGCAGGGTCAGCGGTGCAGCTTTTCAGCGACTCTAATTACGTCGTACGCGGCGTGAACGAATGGCTGGGAGATTGGATCAAACGCGGCTGGAAGAATGCACGCGGCGAACAGGTCGCCAATCTCGATCTGTGGCAGCAGCTTCAGACCCTGCTCGAACAGCACACGGTCAAGCTGAGGTGGATACCGCGTGGCCAGAATGGTCAGACGGATGAACTGGCGCAATCGGCACGAGTGACACAGGTTTCAGGCGCGACACAGAAACCGCTGGACGATGCTGGCAGTGTTGTGAATGACAACGCGACTGCTCCCACCGTGCCACCGCAGGCTGTGTCGGAGATGCACATCATGATTGCCGGGTCACGCTACGCCAACCGGGAGGCACTGGATTACGCCCGCCGGTTGGTACGTCGCATTCATCAACTCGGTCACACCATCGTCGTCGGCGACAATCCAAAAGGCGTGGACATGGCGGTAGTACAGGAATGCCGTCGCTTGAAGGCGAAAGTGCTGGTCGTCGGTGTAACGAGTGGACCCCGCAACGGCGGTTGCTCACACGGCGGCTACGTCAAAGTCGAGCGTGATACTTACCGGGCCGCAGGCGGACATCTGTACGACCGTTACCATGTCCGTGACCGCTGGATGGTGGACAATTCGCAGCGTGGCGTGTTCGTGTGGAACGGCGACAGCCAGGGGACGAAGCGCGGCTACGACTACATGGTCAGTCGCCATAAAGAGGCTCACTTGATGACGTTTGCGTTGAAAGGAGCGCGGCATGGCTGAGATGCACATTCTGGCGGTTCACACCTATGGCTCACAGCGAGTGAAGCAAACCGGTACGAACCAGATGGTCAGCGCCCACAAAATCGGTTACACGAGCGCTGCCAGTGAGACTCTGCTGGCGTTGTATGGGCCGAAGGCACGCGATGTGTCGTCGCCTCATGCGTCTTACCGCTACTTGCAGATCGACGGTGAGACCACCGTCCGGCATGGTTATCTGCTGCTGAACGTGACTGCGGATGAAC
>CAYUTY010000172.1:0-3274 GCA_964447795.1 uncultured Anaerolineaceae bacterium | reverse complement strand
GCTCATGAATAGCCAGTTTATTCAGCGAATCACGGTGGGACTGAATCAGGCGCGGCTCGTTATCAATATCATTGACCACGAATGGACGGCGTGTGCTGCGGACAATGTCAAAAGGTTCATTGTTGTTGATTTCGATCCGCATCCCCAGTGTGCCAATGGCCGGGTGTTCGCTCACCACGCTGCCGGTTGTCTCCGCCGGATTGACGAAAACGATGCCGCAGTGATCGACTCCGGTGGCTTCCACCAGCGCCCGTGCCGCGTGGTCGAGCAGTTCCTTTTCGTCCTGTGTCCCGCTGATGGCCGTCGTAAGCTGGTTGATGGTTTCCAGCACGCGCACCTGTCCGCCAAGCTGCGCCGCGCTCAACTGGGCATCGCGCAGCAGCCGGTGGCTTTGCAGCACGATGCTGATCTGGTCAGGCAGTGTTTCATACAGACGGCGCTGCTGCTGGGTGAACTGCTGTGCATAGTTGAAGGTCAGCGTGATCGCCTCACGGATGCGCCCCCGCTCAAAAATCGGGATTGAGACATAACTTTTGACATCATTCATCCGCGAGAAGGGGACAATCGGATTCGACTCGTCTGCCTGCTCCATATCTTCGATGATACCGATGGAGCGGTCATTCTGATGCCAGAATTTTTGCAGATCGCCCAGCCGCTCGGCACCAATGACCTCATGCATCGGGAATTCGACGACCTGTTCGCCCCCCTGGGTGCTGACGAAATCGACCACCACGCTGACGAGATTGTCGTTGTCGTCGTAGCTGTTTGTCAGGTGGTTAATCATCGCTGCTTCCGGTGCGAGGTGCGTCCGCAGCGCCCGCAGCACATCCAGCGTATCCTGTGAGGCCAGAATCGCCTGATTCACCTGGTACAGAATTTGGGTTTCTTCCAGTGTTTCGGCGGTGCTTTTCAGCAGGGCGCGGTTTTCAAAAACCACTGCCACCTGGTCAGCCATGATCCGCAGCGCTCGCAGCCGGTTCTGGTCGATGACGCGCGGCTCCGGATGCATGAAGACAATCAGGCCGATCAGGCGTTGATTTGACACCAGAGGTGCGATCAGCAGCGCCCGAATGTCCTGTCCGCGCAGCCGTTCGCGTTCTGCTTCTGTAATGAAAGTATCCCGCGCCACATCCGGGATATACAGGGTTTCCAGCGCTGAGAGTGTTTCCGCTGCTGGATAAGTTTCCAGCGCCACCCGTCGTGGTACCGCCGTAATCTGGCGGAAGTTGATTTCCGTTGCGATCCGCACCATCTGTCCTGCTGCATCATTTTCTACCAGACCCAGGTGCGCGTGACGGAAATCGGTGCCGAGGAAGGCATAGATGGCATCCAGAATTTCCGCATCGAGGCGGGCATTATAAATTTTGCTGGTCGCTTCGAACTGTGTCTGTACGAAGGCCAGTGTTTCTTCTGTCTGGCTCAGCAGGTTGCGATTTTCCAGTGTGATGGCGATCTGGTCAGCCAGTGTGCTGTAGGCGTCCACTTCTTCCGGCGTGAAACTCTGCGCTTGGCTGTGCAGCAGATCGAGCGTGCCGATGAGCTGGTCGCCCGCCCGCAGCCCAAACGACCCAAACCAGGTTGCGCCCAGCCGGGCAAACTGTGCCTGAGTTTCATCCGAAAGTGGTGAATTAGCTGCCTGAAAGTCGCTGGTCATCACGGGCAGCCCGCGCCGCAGCATTTCAAGCTGGGCTTCACCCGGCGGTGCATCGCTGAATTTACCCGCTTCAAAAGTCAGCGGGCCGTCCGTCGTACCAATCGCCGTGATCGTGCGTGCCGCTGGCATCGTGCCGGGGACATAACGCCGGTCAAACAGTGACAGGCTGACCGCGCTCATATTCCGTGCCACTGTGTACATCACGGCCTGCGCCATATCATCATAATTTTGCGCGGTTGTAATCAGGCGGCTGGCGAGAACCAGATTGTTGGCGATGTCCCGTGCGGCCTGTGCTTCGTCCAGCAGCGCCCGCGTATGAATCAGCGCGCCAATCTGCTCGCCCAGGTTGTCGAAAGCAGTGACCTCTTCCCGCGTGAATTCGTGGGCCACTCGGCTGGCAATCCCCATCGCCGCTACCGGCTTGCCGTCGATCAGCATCGGGATGTTCATGAATGACTTGACGCCGTTGGAGGCAAACAGCGCATAAAACGCCGGGCCAACTTCGCTCGGCGAAATCGTACTCATATCGTTGATGACGTAAGGCTTTCCATCCAGTACCGACTGGCGGAATCGCGGCGCCAGGCCTTCCCAGTCCAGCGTATCGTAATTCCAGTCGTAGGAACGTTCGCGGTTGGCCGAGGCCAGAATGCGCCAGCCGCTCAATCCGCCCTGCGCGTCATACATGAATTTGCTCAGGCTGAGGAAGCGCCCCTGTTCTGGCAGCATGTGCCGGGCGACAGCCGCCGTCATCTGCACAAAATCCTGCCCGCTGTTCAGCGCCTCAAAAGCCCGCGCTCGCCGTTCGCTGATGTCCTGGCTGTGGCTGCTTTCCTCAACCAGTTGGCGTGCGTGAATCAGCCCGCCTACCTGGTCAGCGATGCTCTGGAAGGCCAGCAGTTCATCTTCTGAAAAGCGGATTTCGTCACGGGTGCTGTTGATGCTGATGGTGCCGAACATCTGCCCGGCGTGCCACATCGGTAGGCTCACCAGCGCTTTGACATTAAAGTTACGCAGCCAGTCGCGGAAGCCTCGGCTGATGGTCGTGTTGTTTTCAACATCATTGACCACTGCTGGCCCCTGGCTTTCGAGTGTCAGCCGCAGCGTTTCGCCCAGGTCTTCCTGCGTCATGTCAACTGCCAGGTCGGTTTCAAAACTGTGACTCCGGCTGGCGGAGGCAACCGTTCGCAAACGCGCCAGTTGATTTTGCTCGTCGTACTCAGCCAGATTAACCGTGACGAACTGGCCGCCTGCCGTCAGCATATTAGCGGCAATGGCGCGCGCGATCTCAATTAATGAGGACGCACGTGTCAGCCCGGCGCTGGTTGCCGCCTGCCGCCTTACTAATTCGCGCAGTTCCGATAACGTACCCGGATTTGGCGTGATGTCCATATCGTTGTGCCTCACGCAGTTGGTATCGGGGTATCAATCCCAGTATAAGCGAAATTGACGCCCGGAAAAATTAGGGAATAAGGGAACAATGCGTTTCTCCCCTGCGACTATCTTATATGATTTTCAGAGATCGAAACGTAAAGATGGCGGTGGGTTGGTTTCTTCAAATCTGCATTTCGTGACACTCTGCTGCGGCTAAAGCCGCGCAGCTTCTACAGCACGCTTGCGCTT
>CAYUTY010000171.1:0-3419 GCA_964447795.1 uncultured Anaerolineaceae bacterium | reverse complement strand
AACAGCAGGGAGCCGAGAAATTCTTTGGTGAAAAATCTTTTGAAGTTGAAGACTTGTTAGGAATTGACGAAAATGGCAATGGTAAATTAAATATCATCAGACTGACTGACATTCAGGATAAGCCTAAATTATTTTCCACTTTCATGCTGAGTTTATTGGCTGAAGTCTATTCAACATTTCCTGAAGTTGGAGACCCGGATGCGCCTCGATTGGTAATCTTTATAGATGAAGCACATTTGATATTTAATAATGCATCGAAAGTATTATTAGATCAGATTGAAACAGTAATAAAGTTAATTCGCTCCAAAGGGATAGGTGTATTTTTTGTTACACAATCACCTGAAGATATACCGGCTGCCGTATTGGCGCAGTTGGGTTTAAAAGTGCAGCATGCTTTCAGGGTATTTACTGCAAATGACAGAAAGGCACTAAAGCTTATTGCAGAAAACTATCCGCTTTCAGACTATTATAAAGTAGATGAGTTACTTACGACTTTAGGTATAGGTGAAGCTGCCATCACTGTTTTAAATGAAAAAGGTGTGCCAACTCCAATAGCACATACGCTGCTTTGTACACCTGCATCACGAATGGACATTTTAACTCCTGATGAATTAGCAAAATGTATTTCAAAATCTCGTCTGACATCAAAATATAATGAATCACTTAACCGGGAAAGCGCATTCGAGTTATTGTCAAAAAAATTAGAAACACAAGTTGCTGAAAATACTAAAACGACTAAAGAGGCTGAAGTAAAAGAAGAACCTAGTCAGCTAGATCAGGTATTAAACAGTTCTACAGGAAAACAAGTGATGAGAACGGTTACCAGTGTGCTTACAAGAAGCCTACTCGGAGCATTAGGCTTAGGTGCAACCAGACGAAAAAAGTCAGGCTGGTTCTGAGAGTTTATTTAATAAGCTATGTTATTACCTAAGTCTGAGTGGAAGTACGATATAATATCAACTCTCTTTTCAAGCAAGTTTCTCAAGCGTGATGTTCGCATTGACTACTACTTGCCTGCAAAATACTCTGATAGTTCCGATATTTTATTTTTGCTTGATGGCCAGGATGCAGAATTGTTACACCTAAAAGACACACTTCAGAAATTGTCGCAATTAAAAAAAATAAAATCAATCATTGTAATTGCTATTCACGCAAACAAAAACAGAATGCAGGAATATGGTGTGGCAGGCAAGGCTGACTATTTAAAGCGAGGGAAAAAGGCAAAACAATTTTCAAAATTTATAGTTGAAGAACTTATTGCCCATTGCAGCAGTTTTACAGGAATAAAATTTACACCATCCAAAACCGCAATAGCAGGGTTTTCATTGAGTGGATTAACAGCTTTTGATTTGGCATGGAACCATTCTTCAGTTTTTGAATCAGCAGGTGTTTTTAGTGGCAGCTTTTGGTGGAGAAAAAAATCATACGAAGATGGATATACAGATGACGACAGAATTATACATCAGGTTGTTAGAAAAAGTAAATCAGCACCGGCAATAAAGTGCTGGATTCAAACCGGCACTAAAGATGAAATTGCCGACAGGAACAAAAATGGCATTATAGATTCTATTGATGATGCTCGTGACTTGATTCTTGAAATGAAACAAAAAGGTGTTCCTTCAAAAAATATTAAATATGTTGAAATTCCCGAAGGGCAACATAATCAGTCAACATGGTCGGCAGCCCTACCCCTGTTTTTGTGTTGGGCATTTGGGAATAAAAGAAAAGTTGACATTTATTAATTACACTCCCTGATGAGAGGTATTTAAACTTTCTGCAAAAGATTTTAAATCTAATCCATCAAAAGTTCCCGAACTCATCATTAAATAAACGACTTGTTGATTGTCTTCTGAATTCAGATAATCCATCAATTGCATTGAATCGTTCATAACCTTTATGTCGTTCCTATCAAAAGACAGGAAAATTTTTTCAGAAGTTATTGGAGGTAATTTCTTATGCTCAATAGTTTTGGGATTAAAATAGACAATTGCTACATCGGCATCAGCCATTGTGCCTTTATACTCATTAAGAAAATTCTCATTCAAACTGCTGAATGTGTGCAACTCCAAACAGGCAATTAACTTTCTATCGGGAAATTGCTTGCGTACAGCTTCTAATGTTGCTTTAAGTTTTGATGGTGAATGGGCAAAATCTTTATAAACAGCAAACTGATCATTCTCAGCAAGCAGTTCAAGCCGTTTGGCTGCTCCCTTAAAAGATTTCAGTGCATTATAAAATACATCGTTGCTAACACCTATTGATTTACAAATTAGTCGAGCACCTTCAAGATTCATCAGATTATGTTCTCCAAAAACTTGAAGTGGTACTTCATTGCCTATATCATCATAGATTATTGTCTTACCATTTCTGATAATATATTTAGGAATAGAATAGCCAAATTTTGTTGCTTTCACATCTTTATCTTCACAAACTCTTTTTACTGTTGTATCATTCAGACAATAAAACAATTTTCCATCCTGTGGAATTTCTCTTGCAAAAATCCTGAATTGTTCTTCATAAATATCAAGTGATGGAAATACATTAATATGATCCCAGGCTATGCCACTAATGAGACCGATATGGGCATGATATAAATGAAACTTAGGGCGTCTGTCAATTGGTGAGGATAAATACTCATCTCCCTCTAAAATTATAAACTTCGCATCGTTAGATAATTTAACCATAGTATCAAAGCCATCAAGCTGTGCGCCTACCATAAAATCAAAATTAATTCCTGATGTTTTCAAAACATGTAGAATCATTGAAGTAATGGTAGTTTTTCCATGGCTGCCACCAATTACAACTCTGGTTTTATTTTTTGAGTGCTCAAATAAAAATTCAGGATATGAAAACACTTTTATATTTTTCCGAATGGCTTCTGCAAGTTCAGGATTATCGGCCCGGGCATGCATACCTAAAATAACAGCATCAATTTCGCTATTTATTTTTTCTGGAAACCACCCTGTTTTTTCCGGTAAAATACCTGCTTTGGCCAATCTTGTCTTTGCAGGTTCAACAATTTCATCATCACTACCCGACACTTCATGACCCAGTTGATGTAAGGCAAGTGCCAAATTATGCATAGCACTTCCTGCAATAGCAATAAAATGATATCTCATTCCTGATTTTTGTGGCTAAAATACACCGTCACAAGTGGGTATTTTGAATGCGGTCAACTTTTTATTAACTATAATCATCCCAATTCTTGTTATTAAAGATAGGTGATTTAATTTAGTTTTGCGCCAAATAATTTGCATTGAAGGTAAAAATCTTAGATCTCTACATCATCAAGAAGTTTTTAGGCACTTTTCTTTTTGCCATAGGACTAATTGTTTGTATTGCCGTTGTATTTGATATTTCTGAAAAAGTAGATGATTTTATTGAGAGAAATGCCCCATTAAAGGCTATTGCATTTGATT
>CAYUTY010000170.1:0-3642 GCA_964447795.1 uncultured Anaerolineaceae bacterium | reverse complement strand
CACACTCTGCATGACTTTTGCAATTGTACTATGACATTTGTTTCGATTTTGAGGGACTCTGTGTAAGTTATTTTGTTCAAAATTCCAGATACAGACAAAATAAGCTATTGTTCAATTCCTCTGAATTAGCTCAATGAACCTTTGCGTATACCTTTGAACATCTTGATTGGGAGAGTCTAATAATTTTTGGTAAATTGGCATTTGAGAAGCTATAGCGTAGCGAATAATTTGAGTTTTTTCTGGACTGTATATTCTTTCATCTTCGCCATCAGCAAAATTATACATATCCCACAACAAATTTAGCGCATAATACTTTGCAAGGTCATTAAACCTTTCTAGTTTTAGTATTTCAACCAATGCAGGGATTACATCAAACAGTAAGGGGTTTTCCAGAAGGATTCTAGGATTGCCGTAATTTTCCAGCCTGTCTGCACCTAAACTTAGTAATTCATAATCCAGAAAGTTATATCCTGCGACTTGGCGTTTCCTCTCTTCATTCACAAGCGAGAGAAGCGCTTTACCTACATCAGTGTTTTTTAATTTGTCCCATTCAGCGAGATGTTCAAACATACTAAAACCTCATTTGTAGAAATCATCCACCTTGACGGGCGATTTCGACTTCGACGACGGCCATCAGATGATCGGAAGCGCGGCCATCCATGACGTTTGCGCCGAGGGCTGTGAGTGACCGCAGCCAGAGATAGTCGAGGCGGGTGGGCGTGTAAATGACGCGGCGGAAGGTGGCGGAAAGCGCCGTCGGGAAACCGGCGAAGGGGGCGGTGAAGCCCGCGCCGCGAATCTGCGCCACCAGATCGGAGGAGGGGATGTTATTAAACGTCCCGCCAAAGACCATGCGCCCCAGATTGCCGTCGGGGTGGTGAGCACTGATGATGGTGAAGGCTTCATTCAACTGACGGCGCTGATCCTGTTCCTGGTTTTCGATGTCGGCTTCGTCGCCGGTATCGAGCAAAAAGTCGAGCCAGGTGTTGTAAAGCGTGACAACACCGGCATCAGGGCGAATCTGGACACGCTGAAGGCCGGTCTGCTGGCCGACGCTGGTGAGGGGCGCTCCGTCGTCAAAGACAATTTCGACATTCGACAGTACAGCCAGTCCCTGCAAGCCTTCGTTAGTGGGGTAAAAACGCCTGTCCATGCCGAGACGACGGGCTAACCACAAGGCCTGATCGACGCCGAAACTGGTCAGCCGCCCGGCCTCAACCTGCTGCAAAAGGACGACGTTGGCGCCGCTGGCCTGAATCGAACGGGCGATTCCCTCTAAATCATAGTGATAAAACTCGTTGAAGCCGCCATGAATGTTGTAGGTGCCAACACGCAGGGTATCCACATTTCGTACACCGGCGATGAGCGGTGGACGGACAGCAGCCGCCACGCCAACGCTCAAACCGACGACGACCAGCAAGCCGAGCAGGGTTTGAAATGCACTGCCGCTCGTCCAGGGGATGCGCCGGGTGGTCTGCATCATGGGCAGGGCAGCGAGGAAAACTGATACCAGCAGCAGTCCCAGCCCCATGCCCCGGAAACCGCGCAGGAAGGGCGGCACAATATCATTGAGGAACGCCAGGTCAGGCGCGAGATTACGAACATAGGCATATTCGTAGGTGAAATTATCGGCGGCGACCATGACAAACAGGAGCAGCATTCCGATCACGAGCCAGAGCGGGCCGAGGCCGCGTTCTTTTTCGGCAGCCGGGCGGGCAAGCCACCACCACATCATGCTGACGGCAAACTGCGCCACGACGAGGGCAATTCCCGCGGGGATGCTGGTGAAGCGCGTGCCGAAGACGATGAGCAGGGCAACGAGCAGCATCCATGACCACCCGCGCACGCTGCCATCAAACAGGCCAATGAAACCACGCGCATTTTTCCGCACCCAGGGCATGAGCGGCAGTACTGTTGCCAGCATCAGGAAAGGCGCAAATATCGTATAGTCAACATCCGCACGACCCGCGACTGCGTTAGGCAAACTCAACAGGGAGAGTTCGAGAAAGAGCAGTCCAGCGAGGCCGATACCGCCCCAGAAGGGCAGCAGGCCTCGTTCGGGCGCGGGGGGCGCTTCTTCATCGGCAGCAGGGCGTCGGAGGCGCATCCCGCCGACGAAAATCAGCAATGAGAGGCCGATCAAGGCCAGCGACAGGCCAAGCTGGATATTGGCATAGGCAGGCGACCAGGAAGGGTCGAGCGTATTGCCGAGGGCGCGCAGCAACTGGTCAATGGCAAAGCCGAAAATGAACAGATACGGCACCACATTGAAGCGGTGACGGATAATGAGAGCGAGATAGGCCAGTCCCCCGCCGACGGCCAGGGCTGCCCCGGTGGTCGGGGTAATGGCTGAGTCAAGGTTGATAAGCGCACGCCCCAAAGCGACCAATGCCGCTGCGACGACGATCATCCAGCGAAAACGGCCCAAGACAAACACCAGCAGCGGTAGGGCGAGCATGTAGACGAGAAAGCTGATTTCGCTCGTGACGATGCCCAGGTCAACCACACCGGGCATATCCGCCGGTATGAAGGCCGGATCGATGCCGAGCAGGATAGACGCTCCGCCAACACGGCTGTAAATCATGCCGATCAGAAAACGGAGGGCGCTGACGAAAAAAACGCCGACCAGTGCGGCTTCGAACAAATGCAGGTGCGACCAGCGTAAGCGCAGGCGGTTACGCATCAATAACTCCAGAAGTGGTACGCGGCGAAACTCGACAAAGTATAGACCAGCGATATAATCCCGCAAATTTCGCAGGAGGAGGTTCAACTATGCAACGGGTAGACACCATTCTGGCGGGTGGCACCGTCGTCACCATGAACCAGCAGTTTGATATTATACCAGATGGCGCGGTAGCGATACGGGGGGCAGAAATAATTGCTGTCGGAACACGGGCGGCGATTGCGGCGGCTTATGAAGCTGATACTGTAACCGATTGCAGCGGACAGTATGTGATGCCGGGGCTGGTGAACGCGCACACGCATGTGCCAATGACGCTGCTGCGCGGGCTAGCGGACGATTTGCGGCTGGATGTGTGGCTGATGGGGTACATCATGCCGGTCGAGCGCGAATTCGTGACGCCGGAATTCTGCCGGTTGGGGACAGGGCTGGCGTGCGCCGAGATGATCCGCAGCGGGATTACCTCATTCGCGGATATGTATTATTTCGAGGCGGAGGTCGCTACCGCGACAGCCGCCGCTGGCCTGCGCGGGGTGCTGGGGCAGACGATTCTCAAATTCCCCGCGCCGGATGCGGAAACTTATGAATACAGCATGGATTACGCGGCGCGATTCATCGAAAAATGGAAAGGCCACCCGCTCATCACCCCGGCGCTGGCACCGCACGCGCCCTATTCGACCACCGCCGACATGCTGGCGGAGTGCGCCCAACTGGCGACGGCCTATGATGTGCCGATTTTGATTCACATCGCCGAGACGAAGCAGGAAGTGGATGATAATCTGGAATGGTACGGCGAGCGGGTTGTGCCGTATGTGAAAAAGGCGGGGCTGCTGAAGGCGAAGGTGCTGGCGGCGCACTGCGTCCACGTCAAGCGGGCGGAAATCAACCTGCTGCACGAAAGCCATACAACCGTCGCACACTGCCCAACGAGCAATCTGAAGCTGGCAAGCGGCATCGCCCCG
>CAYUTY010000169.1:0-3705 GCA_964447795.1 uncultured Anaerolineaceae bacterium | reverse complement strand
TCGTTTATTCTTCATCTCTTTTGCAATTGTACTATGACATTTGTTTCGATTTTGAACACAGGGCGCATACACAGGTGCGCCCTGCTCTTTTGGCATAGCTGTAGTGTATCAGTAGCCTGCGCCGACAGCCTTGATCTCCTGGGTGCTGGTGATGGGCTGCTGCCGTTTACCCTGCAACCGCTGCTTCAGGCTGTAGGCCAGCACCTTCCGCATAATGCGCGGATGCATCAGGCTGGTCGGCAGTTTGAGCATGTGCTGCACCGGCAGGAAGGCCTTGAACACGGTGATTTCCTGCGGGATGATGGTCATCACCTTGTCGGTATACCAGTGGATGAAGCGCATTTTGGCATCCCGCCTGACGCCGGTTGTTGTCTCCCAGCGGGCATCCTCGGTGGTCGTCATTTCCCAGGCCGGGGCGACGGCCTGCGCCAGCCGCTTCTGGAATTTGCGCCCCAGCCCGTCGAGACTGCCGTTCTGTTCACGCAGGCACTCCATCAGCGTCAGCGCACCCAGCGAAGTGGTGGTCATGCCCTGGGCATAAGTCGGGTTAAAGGCGCAGTAGGCATCACCGATCACCAGCAGGCGTTCCGGGAAACGCGCCATTTTGTCGTAGTGGCGCAGGCGGTTGACAGTTGAGCGAAAGCCATGCGCGGGTGAAACAGGCTTCGCGTTTTTAATAGCCTCATAAAGCCGGGGGCTGGCGAGTGAACGCGCATATTCGAGGAAGCCAGCGTTATCAGTGGGCGGATAATCCTTCGCCACCCCGAACAATGTCACCTGCCAGATATTGCCCTCAATGGGCAGGATCAAACCACCGCGCGGCATGGTCGGCCAGATTGATTGAATCCACATGGCCTGCCAATCGCGCTTGACATCTTCCGGGACTTCAAACCACTGGGTGCTGTAGCCGACAAAAGCATCGATGCTGGTTTCTTCCGGCGCATCGTAGCCCAGCGCACCCAACCACTCCGGCAGTTTCGAGCTGCGTCCGCTGGCGTCAATCACCAGATCAGCCGAGAGGCTTTCCGCCTCGCCACCGCCGCGCTGACGGATTTCAACGCCGTTCACGCTGCCGCCCTCAGTCTGCAAGCCCAGAACATCATAGCCCTGGCGCACCGTAATGCGGGGGTTACGCAGAACGTGGCGGCGGACATGCCATTCCAGCAGGGGACGGCTCAGGCTGAAAACCTTCAGGCCGGAGTCAAGGCGCGGAGCCCAGCCACCCTTAAAACGCATCAGCGCATCGCCGCCCTGGTCAAGTACCAGCGCACCGTCGGCCTGCAAATCGTCTCCGATCCCCGGCAGCAGGTCGGACACAATCTGCCGTCCACGCACCATCAGTGTGTGACCATGCATCCCCTGGGGGACACCCGCCCGGACTTCTGAACCTTCAGGCAGGCGATCCCGCTCAATAATGGTGATTTCGTCAAAATGATCGCTCAGGACACGCGCCGCCAGCAGGCCAGCGAGGCTGCCCCCAATGACAACGGCGTGCTGATTTCTGGTAAAGGATTGCGTCGTCATTTCGTTTTGTCTCTTTCTCTGATGTCTTTTTGTTGAACATCAGTAAAGCCGAAACAGGCGGGGCAAGCGCCATACACGCGGCGGAATTTCTATTCCGTCTTCTGGCGGAGTCCGGCATTCGCCTTTCGACGCATCAAGGATGGTCATTGGGTGGGGAGGCAACTAAAAAGGGCGCAGCGTGTGCGCCCTTCCAATAGCAGGTTTAAAGGGCGGAGACAAATGCCCCGCCCCTGTGACTGGTTACTGGTTCACCAGCGGTGGAACGTTGCCTTCGCGGCTGGCGTTCTCCTCGGTGGGTGAATTTTCCGGGTAGACATCGTTGGCGAGGTCGAAGGTCATCTGATTGGCTTCTTCATCGACAATGATCGGCTCGGCTTCGATGGGCAGCGCCGGGGTGTTGAAGATATTGGGGTCTTCGGTTACATCGGACGTAAAGACTACAATCGGCGCATAGCACCACCAGGTCGGCGCATATTCCGGGATGTCGTTGTCGGTCACGAGGCGGGTCTGGCCGCTCTCGAATTCGTAGACATAGATATCCAGGTCGCCATCGAGGTCAGACTGGTAGGCGAAGATCGAGTCGTCGAAGTACCAGGTATGGTTCGCTGCGTCGCCTGCCGGGTCAGACACATTCTCGACACCGCTGCCATCAGCATTCATGACATAGATGACGCTGTTGGGATTGTTGTGGCGGTAGGAGCGGAACAGGATTTGCTCGCCGCTGAAGCTGTAAGCCGGGTCATGATCGTCACCCGTGCCATCGCTGAGATAGGTTTCTTCAGCGGTAGCGATGACCATCTCGTAAATCTGCCACAGACCAGTACGGTTGCTCTGGAAGACGATTTTTGTGCTGTCTTCTGACCAATAGGCGTTGATGTCGCTGGCGGGATCGTCCGTCAACTGGATTTCCTCGCCGGTTGCCAGATCAAGCAGGTACAGATTCCAATCCCCATCACGGTCTGTCTCGAAGGCGATATAACGGCCATCCGGCGACCACACCGGGTCGATGTCGCGGGCGAAGGTGTTGGTTGTCACGCGCCGCCACTCGGAGTTATCAACCTTCGTGATGTAGAGTTCCCAGTTGCCATCACGGTTGCTGGTGTAAGCGACATACTCGGCATCAGGCGAGCGGGTGGGCGCCATATCAACCACATCCTCGCCCTCACCCTGCGACAGGTTGGGGTCAGCCGCCGGATACTTATCGAGTTCACCGAGGCGGAAAATTTCCCAATCGCCGGTCATATCGGTATGGTAGATGAGCCAGTCCGGGCAGATTTTTTCGCCGGTACGGATACCTTCCCAATCGTAGCCGCGCGGCAGCGAGGGGTCAGGCTGGCCGGGTGTCAGGTCAAGGAAGGGGAAGAAGCGGCGGCCAAATGCACCGGCAGAGGCGGAGGCATTCGAAGGTTGATTGTTGGCAGTAGTAACCGGCGCAATTATGGTGCCTGGAGCGGGCGTGGGGACAAGGGCAAGCGGGTCTGCCGGTTCTGTGCAGGTTTTCGCCATATCAATCACCGTCGTCACGCCCAACGCGCCGCCGTCACTGGTGAGGCGGAATGTGCCGAAACGCCCGTTGATGGGGATATTGGTCGCGCCGCCGTTAGCCGGAGTCGTCAGCGTGCCGGAAGTGATGAAACCGCCGGGGCCGGTGATGGTGTAGGGCTGGTTAGCGGGCGTGTGGACGCTGGTGTTGCGAACGATGAACAGGATACCCGTTTCGGTGCAAATGGCGCTGGCAGACAATACCGGCGGCTGAGCGCAATTGGTGGCATCGCTGATGGCCGTGGTCGGCCCCTGAGCGCCACTGCTGGTGAAGGTGAGCGGGCCATAGATATTGGCGACGCGGATTTGTGTCGTGCCGCCATTGGCCGCCGTCGTCAGCGTGCCGGAAGCGACCAGTACACTGGCTGCATCGCGGATTTCGTAGCTCTGGTTGGCGGCGCTGTCTGCACTAGTGTTGGTGACAGTGAACAGCGCAGTACCGTCGGCTTCGCAGACCGCATTGATGCTCAGCACGGGCGGTTCACTACAATTGGTGTTCAGGCTGACAGTGGTCGTCGAGGCAGGCGAACCAACGGTTGTGAAGGTCAGCGGGCCATAGATGTTGGGAACGCGAATTTCACTCGTGCCGCCGTTGGCCGCCGTCGTCAGCGTGCCGGACGCGACCAGTCCACTGGCTGC
>CAYUTY010000168.1:0-3842 GCA_964447795.1 uncultured Anaerolineaceae bacterium | reverse complement strand
CAACGAGCCAGTAGCTTACACCCCACTTCTCCCCTCGTCAATACCCTCTTTTTTTTGACTTTTAAATTGCTTCCCCCACCTGCGAAAGTCATCAAGCACCTTTTACAGTTGGCTGCGGCCTTGCAGCGCTCGGCTCAACGTTACGGTATCGACGTATTCAATGTCGCCGCCAACCGGCAGACCACGCGCCAGCCCGGTGATTTTCACACCTTTGTTGGCGAGCATTTTTTCGATATAGCGGTAAGTGGCGTCACCCTCAAAACCGGGATTGGTAGCAATGATGATTTCCAGCGCCTCGCCTTTTTCTACCCGCGCCACCAGTTCGCGGATACGCAGATCGTCCACACCAATGCCATTGACAGGCGAAATCGCGCCATGCAGCACATGATACAGCCCATCGTAACTACCGGTGCGTTCCAGCGCCAGCACATCGAGCGGTTCTTCGACAACAGCGATGGTGCGGTGGTTGCGCTGCGGGTCACTGCATATTGGGCAGGGGTCGTTCACCGTAATATTGAAGCACACCGAGCAGAAGCGGGTATTGGCCTTCAGGTCAGTCAGCGCCTCAGCCAGCTTGCTCGTCACCTCGTCCGGCTGGCGCAGCAAAAAATAGGTCAGACGGGAGGCCGTCTTTGGCCCGACACCCGGCAGGCGTGAAAAGGCATCGATCAATTTGGTAACGGGTTCTGGAACCGCTTTGCTCATGGGGGTTATCCATTCATCACTGAAAAGTTGTTCTATTTTAGCGTAAAAGCGTGATTTTTTCAGCGGTGAAATCGGCAAACTGCGCCAGCGCAAACGGGTCAAAATAATGGTGTGTGTCGCCCCGATAATCAAGCAGGGCGTTCTGAATTAACGGGTGATGTACAGCGGGCAGCGCCATCAATCCCCATACACCCGCCTCATCTTTAGAGCTGATTTGCCCTGCCGCCAGATAGCAGAGGATGCGACAGCAGTTCAGCACAGCGTAGACCGGATTATCGCTCATGGCGCGACGAAAATCATTGAAATCGCCGATGATCGAGTCCAGGTAATCATGATGGGGGACGGGCGGTAAAAGCCCGGCAGGAGGCGAGCCAACCAGCGTGATGCCCCGCGCCCGCGTCACGGTGATGTGCGCCGCCAGATCAGGGTCACGCAGGGTTTCCGCGCCCTGCCAGCTTCGCCACGCGCCGCTGGCTAAGTCAGCAGTGATGCGGGACTGCCACATCGGGCTGTAATGAAAATCATAGGGAGCAGGATGCTGCCAGGGGACGAGGGCATTGATTGGCACAAACGACAGTTCAAACGGACTCGGCATACTGCCACATTCGAGACTGATCTCAGCCAGCGTCCGGCGTTGGTCTACCGTCAGCGCTTCATGGGTTATACCGAGCAGGTCGATGTCGCTGCGAGTGGGGTTAAAGCAGCCCAGCGCCAGCGAGCCGTGCAGGTAGAGGCCAAGCAGATTGTCACCCAGGGCTGCAACTACCCGCGCCGTGTAACCTTCTAGCTGCGCCCGAACCGCCGCCGGACAATCGGCCCATCCATATTGTGACATGCTGCATCTGCAACCGGGAACAAACAGGGACACGCATTTTACGTGTCCCGCTTCACTCAGAATTCAGCAAGCAGAACCTGGGGCTTAGCCGCCGAGCAGGCCACCCAGACCGGGAATATCACCCAGGCCGCCGGTGATCGACTCCATGCGCTGCGCCGCCATCACCTGGCTTTGCTCCACCGCCTGATTCATCGCCAGCGTCAGCAAGTCCTGCAGGTCGGTCAGCCATTCTTCATCGCTGGTGTCGATCATATCCTTATTGATCGTCACTGACTGGACGCGCTGATGACCGCTGATGACCACTGTCACCGCGCCGCCGCCGACCGAAACTTCGACGGTTTCGTTCGCCAGCGCTTCCTGGGCGGCAGCCATATCGTCCTGCATCTGCTGAAGCTGCTTCATCATACCGCCCATGCCGCCCTGCATACCCCCGGCTGGGCCGCCAAATCCACCCCGTCGCTTCGCCATTGTGTTGTCTCTCCTTATATAACAGGTTAATGAATGTTCAGCAGGGCGCATCCCTGCCGCAATTACTGACCGTTCAGCGCTCGCCGTCCGCCGGTTTGATCTCCGCGCCGAGTTCGCGCCCCAGCGCCAGCAGCGGGTCGGCTTCGTCAAAAGCGCTGTTGGGCGGTGAACCGGCAGGCTGACCTTCACTTCCGGCGGAAAAATCAGCGCCAGCAGCGCTCATGATGACGCGGACGCGCAACTGTACCCGATGCACAGCATAGAGGGCGCGTTCGACCAGATCGAGCTTTTGCGGGTGATTGAGCCGCTCGAAGTAGAGGTCGTTATCGGTACCGAGGTAAATCACGTTGCCATCGACTTTCAGCGGACGGAAATACTGTACCAGGTCAGGGCCGGTTCGGTTGATTTTACCGAGCGCGCGCAGCATGTCGCTCCACTTTTCGCGCACCACTGCCACCGGAATGACGGCGGGCGCACCGGGGGCGCTGGCCTCGATGGGCGGGAGCGCGGGCGGCTGAAGCTGCTGGGGGGCGGAGGCCATCTGCGGCATTCCGGCCACCGGCATCATGACCACTTCATCCGGCCTGAGGCTCTCCAGCAGGGCGAGTTCGAGCGAAAGCTGCGGCTGCCAGCCACCGCGGTAATTATTGACCGCTTCGTTAAAAGCACGGATGGCTTTCAGGAGCCGCCCTCGCTCGATCTGAGCAGCCTGTTCCTGGTAGAGGGCGCGTTCTTCCTGCGAGGCTTCCACGAGCGCGGCGCTGGCTGTCTGGGTCAGCAGCACCGCCCGCAGATGTTCGACCACCTGCTGACCGAACTGGCGCGGGTCACTGCCGCTGTCTATGGCGTGGTTGATGAGGCGGAGGCCTTCGGCGGTATCCTCGTTGACGAGGGCTGTCACCAGTTCCTTGACATTGACGCTGCTGGCCGTGCCTAAAATCTGCTGCACCAGCCCGATGGTGATGACTTCTTCCGGGTCGGAGACGATCTGGTCGAGCAGGCTGACGCTGTCGCGCATACTGCCGCGCCCATTACGGGCGACCAGTTCAAGCGCCTCACGTTCGATATTCAGCCCTTCCGAGGCGGCGATTTTCTCCAGGCGGTCAGCCACTTCCTGCACCGAAAAGAGGCGGAACTCGAAGGGCAGACAGCGGCTTTTTATGGTCGCCGGAACCTTGTCGATTTCGGTGGTCGCCAGGACAAAGATGGCGTGATCGGGCGGTTCTTCGAGAGTCTTGAGGAGGGCGTCGAAGGCATTACCGCTGAAGCGATGCACTTCGTCGATGATATAGACCTTGAACTGTCCCTCGTTAGGCGAGAAGGTAATCTTGTCGCGCAGGTCACGGACATCGTCAACGCCGGTATGGGAAGCGGCGTCGATCTCGATCAGATCGAGGTAGCGGCCTTCGTTGACAGCGATACAGGCGGAGCAGACGTTACAGGGACGGTTTTCCGGGTTTTCGTCGCGGCAGTTGATGGCCTTCGCCAGCAGACGCGCCGAGGTGGTTTTGCCAGTTCCGCGCGGGCCGCTGAAGAGATAGGCATGGCGGATGCGCCCGGTTTTGAGCGAGTTTCGCAGCGTCCGGGTGATATGTTCCTGGCCTACCATGTCGTCGAAGGTGGAAGGCCGCCATTTCAGATAGAGCGCTTGTTTCGGCACGTTCGGGAGTCCTCCATGTGCATCCGAGTCTAACATGGGGCGGGGACGGAGGCAACAGGAAATCAGCGCTATTTAGAACAGATGAGTTAGGGAGGGGAAGGTAGAAGTAAAAAGTAAAAAGTTAAAAGTATAAAGATGAAAGGGGTATAGTGGCGGCAGCGGCGGAGGCGGCGG
>CAYUTY010000167.1:0-4222 GCA_964447795.1 uncultured Anaerolineaceae bacterium | reverse complement strand
TGCAAATACCGCCAAACTCCAGGAAACATTTGTCATGACAAATGTTTCACCTTTCATCCTGCTTCTATGCTAAACTTTTGTTGTGATGGCGGGGTTAGCCTTTTTCTGGATGGTAGCAATGTGGGCAGCAGGTGGCTGAGTGCCAGTGGCGGCACTGCCAGCGCCACCAGAATCAACAGATTGTCGGCTGGTGGCAGGCTGGCGATAAAAATTCCCGATGTTTGTTTCCGCCGCCGCCGAAGACGCCACTGCAATACATGATAATAATTGCTTGTGAATTGAAAACCGTTATGAAACGTGATGAAAATGCCTATCTGAACGAACCGCTCCCACCGATACAGCGTGAACGCGGCAATTTATTGGCCGGGTGGCTGCTGTTTCTGGCTGCTGCTAATGCGCTGGCCGTCGTTCGTGGTCTGGAAACGCGCAATTTTCTGGCGCTGGCCTGGGCGGTTTTTGGCATTGTCTGCCTGCTGGGCGTCTGGACATGGCACAGACTGGCGATTTATGGGCTGTTCCTCGGCTTTAGCTTCAACATCATGACCAATCTCGATGCCGGTTCGGTTCAGGGGGTAATGTTCCAGTTGGTCTACATCGCCCTCACCTATTTACTGATTCAGCCGAAATGGGAATTTTTTAGATGAAGTCCACCAGAAAGCGCCCCGTACCACCGCCGAAGCTTAGACAGCCATTGCCGACCAAAGTGCCTCCACCGCCCGTGATTCCCACCTTCACCTGCGAGGCCGATGTGGCCGAAGGGCTGGAACGTATCGCTCGCCGTGAACTGCGGACGCGCTTTGAAGACCGGGTGGAATTTGACGACCAGCAGCTTAAGCCCGGTGTGCTGCGTTTCAGCTATACGGGCAACCTGTATCAATTGACACGTCTGCAAATGATACAGGCGGTTTATCTGGTTCAGCATTACCCGATTCCGCGCCCGAAAGCCCTCCTGGGCGACCAGCATTTTAAAACGCTGCTGGCGCAGATTGCGGCGGTGCGCGAAGTGTCCTCGCCAGACGCTTACAAAACCTTCAATATCAGCGCGGCGGGTTCGGAGTCATCGGTTATGCGCCGTCTGCGCGATGAATTGGCTGCGCGAATCGGTTTGCAGCCAGCCGACGAGGGTGATTTGCTGATTCGCCTGCGCCATCCGCCCGGTTCGGACGAAGGCTGGGAAACGCTGGTGCGGCTTTCCCCGCGTCCGCTGGCGACGCGGGCATGGCGTGTCTGCAACCGCGAAGGGGCGCTCAACGCGACAGTAGCGCACGCGATGGCTTTCATGACACAACCGCACTCCGAAGATGTTTTCCTGAATATGGCCTGCGGCTCTGGCACGCTGATGATCGAACGGCTGGCGCAGGGCGGGGCAAAAGAGATACTGGGCTACGACATCGACCCGCAGGCGCTGGAATGTGCGCGGCAAAATATCGAGGCCGCTGGATTGAGCGAACAGGTCAAACTGCGCTTGGGCGACGCCCGCGATTTGCCATTGGGAAATAAGAGTGTCGATGCCATCTGCGCGGATTTACCCTTCGGTCATCTGGTTGGCTCTCACGATGACAATCTGATTCTCTATCCGGCCCTGCGGAAGGAAGCTGCGCGGGGGGCGAAACGGGGTGCGCGCTGTGTTCTGATTTCTCACGAAGTTCGCCTGCTCGAAGGCCTGTTGGACGAGTCAGCGGTGTGGGATAAACAGCAGGTCATTCGGGTGGCGCTGGGTGGCCTATACCCGCGTATTTTTGTGCTGCAACGACGATAAAAACAGGACTGAATGATGAGTTCACGTGATGCCATTTTAAGCAAACTCCGCACTGCCAAAGTCCCTTTCCCGGATGCGCCGCCGCGCCCAAAAGCCTATTTGCCGGTGACAGTGATTGAAGACACCTCGCCCCAGGGTTTGATCGCTCGCTTCACGACCGAAATTGAGCGCTTGCTGGGGCAGGCTTTCGCAGTGGAAGGTGACGAAGGAGCGCGAGCCTGCGTCCTTGACCTGCTGCGTTCGCATAACACTACCCACATCCTCGCCTGGGATTTCGCCAGCATCCCGGTAGCCGGTCTGGAAGGCGCAATCCGTGAGGCGGGAATCGAGATTATTCACCCAGCGATGCATGACGAGTTCCGGGCGGAGATGGTTGAAAGTATGCGCCATGCCGAGGTCGGCTTGACTGGTGCAGATGCGGCGATTGCCACCACCGCTACACTGATTTTCACAACCGCGCCGGGCAAGGGGCGTATTCCAACTGTGCTTGCTCCCGTTCATATCGCCGTTGTGACGCTGGAACAACTGCTGCCCCGCCTGGAAGACTGGATCGCTCAGCAGCGCGCCGACAACCTGCAAGCCCTCCGCACCAGCGCCAATATCTGCTTTGTCAGCGGCGTTAGCAAAACGGGTGACATTAATATGGAAATGATTACTAAAGTGCACGGCCCCGGTGTCGTGCAGGTTGTCATCAAGCGCTAGACAGGACGAATCGAATATATCGCAGTCTGTAAACCTGCCTCACTATAAAAATAGTATTGGTTGTTACGGGTCTTTATCCTGAAGGATTAATCATGCCCCCCTATACCCTGATTCGGAATGGCACGCTGATTGATGGCACTGGCCGCACCCCGATGAAAGACGCTGCCATACTGGTCGATGGCAATACCATTCGCTCAATTGGCTCAGTCGGCTCAGTGACGCTCCCCGGTGTGCCAATCACCGAAATTGACGCGAAGGGCGGCTTTGTCCTGCCCGGCTTGATCGACACCCATGTTCACATGATGCTGGAATTGGGCGATCAGATGAAGATGATGCAGACGCCTTTTTCGCTCTCGTTTTACAAAGCGATTCCGCACTTTCGCCGGACGCTGGAAGCTGGAATCACCAGCGTGCGCGATGCAGGCGGAGCTGATCTGGGTGTGAAACAGGCCGTTGAACAGGGTTTTATCGCCGGGCCGCGAATGCAGATCAGCATCAGTGTCCTCGGCATCACCGGCGGCCATACTGATGGCTGGCTGCCCTCCGGCAATAACGTCGGCTTTTTCCCGGCTTACCCCGGCAATCCCGATGGCATCTGTGACGGCGTGGACGAAGTGCGAAAAAAGGTGCGCGAAGTGCTGCGTGCCGGGGCGGAGATCATCAAAATCTGCTCTACTGGCGGCGTCCTCAGCCCCACCGATCACCCGGAATTCACCCAGTTTTCGCCGGAAGAACTGGCCGTCATCGTGCAGGAAGGGCAGTACCGGCGCGGCGTCAAAGTCATGGCACACGCGCAGGGGGCGGAAGGTATCAAAAATGCCGTTCGCGCCGGAGTGCATTCCATTGAACACGGTATCTTCCTCGATGATGAAGCCATTGAACTCATGTTAAAACACGGCACTTATCTCGTACCGACCCTGCTCGCGCCGCTGGCCGTTGTCGAAATCGCCGAAACCGGCGGGACGATGCCAGAGTACGGCGTTCGCAAAGCCAAAGAGACCATTGAGCAGCACCGTGACAGCATCAGCCGGGCGCAACAGGCCGGGGTCAAAATTGCGATGGGGACGGATGCAGGCGTGATGCCGCACGGGACGAACCTGCGCGAACTCGGCCTGATGTGCGACATTGGGATGACGCCGATGCAGTCCATCGTCGCCACCACCAAGACCGCCGCTGAATGTCTCGGCTGGGCCGACAAGGTAGGAACTGTCGAGCCGGGCAAGCTGGCGGACATCATCATCAGCAAAACCGACCCGCTGGCGAATATTCGCTCGCTGGAACAGCCAGACAATATTGTTTGGGTGATGAAAGACGGCGCAGTAGCGAAGAACTTACTATAGGAGAGATTATCTTGCAGATTGTGGCGATGGGCGGCGGTGGCTTTTCGATGGAGCCGGACAACCCCGCGCTTGACCGTTATGTGATCAGGCTGACGGGAAAGGAACGCCCAAAGGTCTGTTTCTTGTCGCAGGCCAGCGGCGAAGCGCGTGATTACATCATCAACTTTTACAAAGCCTTCAGCGAATTGGGCTGCCAGCCTGCTCATTTATCACTGTTCCAGCCCCATACAGCCGACATCGCCGGTTTCCTCATGGATCAGGACGTGATTTATGTCGGCGGCGGCAACACCAAGTCGATGCTGGCACTGTGGCGCGAGTGGGAATTGGACACAATCCTGCGGCAGGCCGGGGAAAACGGCACCGTGCTGGCGGTCATCAGTGCCGGGGCCAACTGCTGGTTTGAATATTCCACGACGGATTC
>CAYUTY010000166.1:0-4328 GCA_964447795.1 uncultured Anaerolineaceae bacterium | reverse complement strand
AGGCGACTTTCAGTCGCACCGAATGCTTCCGCCTTTAGGCGGTAGTTGTTTACTTTGTTGGTCGGATATGCGGTAATAATAAACCCATCCCCATTCAATCGACGAACGACGACGCAGACAAATCTTTTTTCGTCAGAGCGATAGAAAATAAACAGTTCGTTATCCTTCGTGCTGCGACGCACCTCATCTGGATCAGCCAGTGTATCCTTTACATCCTGCAAACGTCCTGTCATCGAGTCGTGTTTTACCGTCGAGATCAGTAACCAGTAACTTTCGGTACATCGCACGGTGAAACCGAGAGGAGTTTCAATCTCGAAAAGGATGAGCGGTTCGGGTTCGTCCATATTGCCGGGCAATCTACAAAAGGCGCGTTTTCGGATTTTCCTGATTTATTCTAGCATGATTTTTGCCCCAAAGTGGGTACTTGACTTAGAGTGCGCTCTAAATTGTATGCTGCTTTCATAGCTTGATAAGGAGGCTGAAATGAAGAAGCGTACTTTAGGGCGTTCCGGTATCGAAGTGTCGCCGCTGGGCATGGGCTGCTGGGCCATTGGCGGCCCGTGGCAGTGGCTCGACGGGCCGGGCGGCTGGGGCGAGGTCGATGATAACGAGTCGATCCGTACCATTCACCTGATGCTGGACAGCGGCGTCAATTTCTTCGATACCGCCGCCAACTATGGCGCGGGACACAGCGAAGTTATCCTCGGCAAAGCGCTGGCGGGCAAGCGCGATCAGGCCGTGATCGCCACCAAGTTCGGTTTCAACATGAACGAAGCTGGCAAGCGTGTCACCTTTTACGACAACATTGCTGAAGATGTGCTTGGCAACCTGCGGACAGAGCTGGAAGGCAGCCTGCGCCGCCTGAATACGGATGTGATTGACCTGTATCAGCTTCATGTCTGGGATTACCCGGCAGCGGAAGCCTACCGCGTGCGCGACCTGCTGGAAACGCTGGTGAGCGAGGGCAAAATCCGCACCTATGGCTGGAGCACCGACTCGGTAGAAAATGCGCGGGTTTTCGCTGAAGGGAAACACTGCGTCGCCATCCAGCATGATCTGAATGTGGTGAAGGATGCGCCGGAAATGCTGGCGCTGTGCGAAAAGCTCAACCTCGCCAGCGTCAACCGCAGCCCGCTGGCGCGTGGGGCGCTGACCGGCAAATACAGCAAGGATACCGTTTTCGCGGCCAATGATGTCCGGCGCGATGACTGGTCGTTCGAGACATTCTTCACACCAACGCTGGAGCGGCTGGACGCGCTGCGTGAGGTTCTGACGGGCGGCGGGCGTTCGTTGACACAGGGGGCGTTGGCCTGGATGTGGGCGCGCATTTAAAAGACCGTGCCGATTCCGGGCATCCGCAGCGAGGCGCAGGCGAAGGAGAATGCCGGGGCGATGGCCTTTGGGCCGTTGAGCGCCGAGCAGATGCGCCAGATTGACGAACTGATGGGGCGGGCGGTGGCGTTGTAACCGGGTTTTCGATCATCGCCGCTGCCGGGTTACAATAGTGTAGGGCATAAATTTACCCCTCCCCCTGCCCCGCACGCAGGGAAGGAGGCAAGCCGAGTCTTCAAGTCCCTCCTCGCTTGCGGGGAGGGGTTCATAGTAAACAGGGAAACGGGCAGCGGCGATGCGTTTCTGGATGCGAATAACGGCTGGCATTGGCATCATCAGCGCGGTGGTGATGGCGGCAGCGCTGCTGCTCGGACGCGCCCGACCGGCGGTTCATCTGGTCGCGTTCGCCTCCAACCGGGAGGAACTGGGCGAGATTTACCTGCTGGACATCACGCGGGCGCTGACGGTCAACCTGACGCGCTCCCCCGGCAGTGATACCGCCCCCTCGCCCTCGTCAGATGGTCGTTATGTCGCCTTCCAGTCCTCGCGCGATGGCAACCGCGAAATTTATATGCTCGACACCGAAACGCGCACCGTCCGCAACCTGACACAGCACCCGGCAGGCGATATGAACCCGGCCTGGTCGCCCGATGGCCGCTACATCGCCTTTGTCTCCGACCGGGATGGCAACGGCGATATTTACGTCCTCGACCTGCTCACACAGGCGCTTACGAACCTGACCAACAGCCGGGAGGAGGATGCTTCCCCGGCCTGGTCGCCGGACGGCACGCAGATCGCTTTTGCTTCTCACCGCGAAGGCAGCACCGGCTTATATGTCACGCATTTTCCGCCCAGGGGCAGTATCGCCGCGCTGGCACACAGCAGCACCAGCGACCTTGACCCGGCCTGGTCGCCCGATGGTCAGCGGATTGTCTTTCGCTCCAACCGCGATGGCATCGGACGCTTGTTCATGGTGGATGTGGCCGGGGGCGAGGCGCGGCGATTAACCGACAATCAGGGGGTTGACCAGTGGCCGGAATGGTCGCCGGATGGCCGCCAGATTGTCTTCTGGGGAATCCGCGAGGGCAACAATGACATTTACCTGCTCAATCTGGATGAAGACCAGCCGGGCGCGGTCAACCTGACCAATAACCCGGCCAGAGATACCGCGCCAGTCTGGTTTCCCGGCTGGCGCTGATCGTAAGCGGGCGGAGACATAGCTCCGTCCCTACGGCAGGCTGGCGCGGATTTCATGGGCGATGCGGATGATGGCTGCGAGGCTGCGCTCAACATCCTCGTCAGTGGTTTCATAGGATGATACGCTGATTCGCATGGCTGTCTTTCCCTGCCAGACCGTTCCACCCATCCAGCAGGTTCCGTCTTCCTGAATGGCCTGAATGATGCGATTGGTCGTTTCAGCATCGCCAAACGAGACAAGCACCTGATTGATGACCACCTCATTGAGAATCTCGAATCCGGCCCCGCGCAGCCCATCAGCGAAGCGGGCAGCATAACGGCAGCAGCGCTCGATTAAATCAGCGACACCGGAACGCCCCAGCGAACGCAGCGCCGCCCACACATCAATGCCACGCGCCCGCCGCGACAGCTCCGGCGTATAATGCGACGGCTCGCGCTGCTCTCCGGCTGGCAGGTAGGCCGCCGTGACCGACATGGCCGCCCGCAGCGCTTCGGTATCACGGGTGAAGACGAGGCCGCTGTCATAGGGGACATTCAGCCATTTGTGGGCATCAGTTGCCCACGAGTCAGCCTCTTCGAAGCCATGCATCAGATGGGCGCGTTCGGGCGCTGCCGCTGCCCACAGGCCGAAAGCGCCATCAATATGTATCCATGCACCCGCCTCACGCGCCTGCGGGATGATCTCGGCAGCGGGATCAAATGCGCCAGTGTTGACGTTACCTGCCTGCAAGCAGACAATCGCCGGGCTGGTCAGCTTCGGGAAAGCATCAACGCGCATCCGCCCCTGCTCATCGACTGGCACGCTCACAACCCGATTGCGCCCCAGACCGAGCAGACCGAGTGACTTCACCAGCGTCGGGTGGACTTCCTCGCCAACGACGACGGTGATGGGGGGCGCACCGAACAGGCCGTCGGCCTCAACATCCCAACCAGCACGCTTGAGGACGACATGCCGACCGGTCGCAATGCCGGTCAGGTTTGCCATGGTCGCGCCGGTGACAAACGCGCCGCCACAGTCGGCAGGCAGGCCGAGAAGGTCGAGCAGCCAGCCCAGCGCGACATTTTCGACCATGACGGGCGCGGGCGAAACGCGCCAGTAGGAGCCGCTGTTATCCCAGGTCGTCGTCAGCCAGTTGGCCGCCAGCGAAGCCGGTAATTTACTGCCGATGACGAAGCCAAAATAGCGTCCGCTGCCCATCAGGGTAGTAGCGGGGGAGCCAACATCGTCCAGCATCCGCAGCGTTTCGGCGGGATCGGAGGGGGCTTCCGGCAGCGGTTCGCGGAAATTTTCGAGGGCGCGAACGGCATCCGGGCTGGGTGAAACGCGGCGCGTTTGGGCTTCTTCGAGATAACGGGCGGCGCGGTCAGCAGTTTCACGGAGTAAATCGCGCATGGGCAGACCTTTCGTGAACGAACTGTGTACTATTTGTAGCACCAGTATCGTTTAGATCACGAAAATCTGCCGCCGAAATGACAGGCGGGAAGCAGGCGATGGGCCGCCGCGATGGCAATTTTCCGCCACAAAAGATGGCGGGAGCAGGCGGCGGAAGCGCGGCAGTGGCAATCCTGCCGCGAGAACAGGCGAGGCAAGCGCCGCTGTGACAATTGAGGTTGTATTGCAGCGGCAGCAGGGGAGCCTGTCGCGGCGGTAATGACAAAGCGCGATTGCCATTTGGTAATCGGGTTCAGGCTGGCAGCGCATAAGGTCATCATCGCTATGAGCATATCATGGAAGCGGGAGCAAGGGTGAAACATTTGTCATAGTACAATTGCAAAAGAGATGAAGAATAAACGAGGTT
>CAYUTY010000165.1:0-4379 GCA_964447795.1 uncultured Anaerolineaceae bacterium | reverse complement strand
GATGCGTGAAAGCCGGAAATGCATGTGTCATATGAGCGAGTGTAACACGAAACTGAAGTGAGGGGTGAAACATTTGTCATGACATTTGTTTCGATTTTGAGGGAGCGGGTGAGGGTGGATGGATGATTTATGGTTTTAACCGGATTGAAAAATCGTTTTGTCAGGCACGTTAGATTGTGTTAGACTATGGCCTCGTCGCACCCTGGCCGTTTGCATCACAATTCGCTGGCAATATTGCCCAATCTTTTGCAAAGCCGACAGGGTGTATGCTATACTCGTGCAGTTTGTCACAAACGGCGCGACTCAACATTTATAGGCAGGAGTTTTGCTCCGATGGCAGTTGTCAATGAATGGGCATTTATTGGTGTGTTCTTCGCGGTAGCGTGGGTTTTCCCGCTGCTACCGATTTTGGGTGCGCGTTTACTGGCACCCAGCAGACCGGATGCGCTGAAACAATCCACGTATGAATGCGGTGTGGAGACAGTCGGCGATACCTGGGTGCAGTTCAAGGTTCAGTATTATATTTACGGCCTGATCTTCCTGGTGTTTGATGTGGAAGTGGTGTTCCTGTTCCCCTGGGCATTGGCCTACAGCCAGCTTAATTTCTTTGGCTTTATGGCGGGGTTCGTGTTCACTTTCTTCCTGCTGGACGCCCTGATTTACGCCTGGCGCAAGGATGCGCTGGAGTGGGTCTAAATTCAGTGATGAGGGATGAGTAGGGACATGGCGGGTCATGCTCCTACAGAGGTGGATTGAGGTAGGCATATTTTATGGACGTTTGCAGCATTAATAATGTGGTGCGCTGCCTGACGGAAGCCGGATGGAACATCGATCTGGCGAATCTGGTGACGACGCTGCTGGGCGTGGTGCTGGTGGCGACTGTACCACTGGTGACAGTGATCTTCCTGATTTACGTTGAACGTAAAGTGGCGGCACGGGTGCAGGATCGGCTCGGCCCGAACCGGGTCGGCCCATTTGGTCTGCTGCAATCGGTAGCGGATGCGGTGAAACTGCTGACCAAGGAAGACATCACGCCGCTGGGCGCGGATAAGTTCATTTATAACCTGGCACCGATCATCGCCTTCGCAACGGTGGTGCTGATGTGGGCGGTGATTCCGTTCACGCCGCTGCATATCGGCGCTGATCTCAGCATCGGCATTCTGTATTTCGTGGCAGTGGCGTCCATTGGCACGGTCAAAGTGATGGTGGCCGGGTGGGCGAGCAACAACAAATATGCGCTGCTGGGGGCGTTCCGCACTATCGCGCAGCTTTTGAGTTATGAAGTGCCGCTGGTGCTGGCGCTTTTGATCCCGGTCATGATTTCCGGGTCAATGAGTATGCAGGGCATCGTACAGGCGCAGGGTGGGATGTGGTTCCTGTTCATGTCGCCGATTGCGGCGATTCTGTTTTATGTCGCTAATCTGGCGGAGACTGGCCGCGCACCGTTTGACCTGCTGGAAGCCGAGTCGGAAATCATCGCCGGGTACAACATTGAGTATTCGGGCTTCAAGTTCGGCATGTTCATGGCGGGTGAATTCATGCACGCCTTCACCGCCTGCCTGCTGTTCGCCATCATTTTCATGGGCGGCTGGTGGGGGCCGGGCGTTGAGCAGGTGCCGGTGCTGGGCTTCCTTTATCTGGGTCTGAAAACGGCAGTGGTCTATCTGTTCAGCCTGGTGCTGCGGGCGACTGTGCCGCGCATCCGTATTGACCAGTTGATGTCCTTCAACTGGAAACTCCTCGTCCCGATTTCGGTGGTGAATGTGCTGGTGACGGCCTTCCTGCTTCAGGTGGTCAAGGGTCTGGGGCTGACGCCGCAGGATGGCAATCTGATTTCGCACCTGCCGATGACAGTCATCCTGCTGCTGGGGAATCTGGCAATTGTGGCGGTGGTGCTGAACGGCATCCGCAACCAGGGACGGCTGGCGCGCATGGCGGAGAGCGAAAGCCTGGCGATTGTCCCGGTGGGCGACCACAGTATTGTGAGTACGCCAGCGGGCGACTAAACGATCAGGTTCCGAGTGCCGAGTTCTGAGTGCCGAGTCCAGGCACTCAGATGTTGAATCGGACTGGTTGACTGGATTGGCAGGGGCATGAGGTGTTATGCCCCTACGGAAAATGTAGGTTAAACGACAATGCTCGAATTTAATGCCTCAACAATCGCCTTTTTCATCTTTTCCCTGTTCATCCTGGGCGGCGGCCTCGGTGTGGTAACGACGCGCAACCTGATTCATGGCACGCTGTACCTGATTCTGAGCCTGTTCGGCGTGGCCGGGTTCTTCGTGCTGCTGAGTGCTACCTTCCTGGCGGCGGTGCAGGTGCTGGTGTACATCGGCGCGATTGCCATCCTGATTGTGTTCGCGGTGATGCTGACCCGCAGCATGACACGCCTGCGCGACATCTATAACCAGCAGTGGGCGGCCAGCGCTGCTGTCGCGGTACTGCTGTTTGGCCTGCTGCTGGTAGGCGTGATCCTGCCAGTGTGGGGCGTGAACGGGTCGCAGGCGGGTCTGCCGGTTTCGGAAGTCGTGGCGGATACGGTTGACCTGGGCAAGGCGCTGGTTGACCAGAATCAGTATGTGCTGCCGTTTGAGGTCGCATCGCTGCTGCTGACGGCGGCGATGATCGGAGCGATTGTGATTGCGCGGGATGACGACTAAAACCCACCCTTCAGCCTTCTCGATATACAAAGAGAGGGCGAGCAGGAAAAGGAGTGGTTGGGAAGCTATGGAGCAGGGGACATGATACCTTTGTGGATGTATCTGGTGGTGGCGGCGGCTCTGTTCTGCATTGGCACGTATGGCGTGCTATCGCGGCGGAACGCAGTTGCCATTCTGATGGGTGTGGAACTGATGCTGAATGCCGTCAACATTAATCTGGTGGCCTTCTGGCGTTATGTCGAGCCGCTGAATGTGGCAGGGCAGGCGTTCGCGGCCTTTGTCTTTGTGGTGGCGGCGGCGGAAGCGGCTATCGGCCTGGCGATCATCATCGCGGTTTACCGGACGCGGCGTTCGGTCATTGTCGAAGATGTGGATATTTTGAAGTGGTAGAAGCCCTCACCCCTTCCCCTCTCCCTCAGGGCGAGGGGCCAAATACAACAACAGTGGGGTGCACCTTGCGGGTAGGGAAGAATTATGACGCTGAATGAATTTGTGAGTAATCCAAACTTTTTGCCCTGGCTGATCCCGGTAGGGCCGCTGCTGGCGTTCTTCATCATCACGCTCATCACGAACCGCGCCCGTTATGTGGCGGCGGCGAGCCATGATTATGAAGATCACAACCACCCCGGCTATCCCGGTCTGACAGTGCCGGTGGTGAGCGATGCCGGGCGGGTGCTGAGCATTGTGGTGGGCTTCAGCGGCATCATCGCGGCGTGGCTGATCGCGCTGACGGTGGCGGGAGAAGCGCTGGCGACCAACCACTTTGGCGAAGGCGAACACATCTTCGCCAGCAGCATCGAGTGGATGGCGACGGGACTGACAGCTTTCCGCATGGGCGTGCTGGTTGACCCGCTGACGACGATCATGCTGATTATGGTGCCGCTGGCCTGTACGATGATTTTCATCTACAGCATCGGCTACATGGCGCACGACCCCCGTCAGGCGCGATTTTTCGCGCTGATTTCGTTATTCGCGGGGGCGATGCTGACGCTGGTGGTGGCGGATAATCTGCTGCTGCTGTTCGTCGGCTGGGAAGTGATGGGTTTGTGTTCGTACCTGCTGATCGGTTTCTGGTACGAGAAGAAAAGCGCTTATAACGCGGCGATCAAAGCTTTCACAACGACCCGCGTGGCCGATGTGATTATGCTACTGGGCATTGTTTACCTGTATTTCTCCACCGGTACGCTGAGCTTCCGTGAGATTCTCTATAATCAGGAAGTTCTGGACACGCTGGCGAATACGCCCGCAATTGTGTTTGGCGGCATCAGCGCGGCGGGGCTGATCGGCATTTTCCTGATTATCGGCACGGTGGGCAAGTCGGCGCAGTTCCCGCTGCACGTGTGGCTGCCGGACGCGATGGAAGGCCCGACACCGGTCAGCGCGATGATTCATGCGGCGGCGATGGTTTCAGCCGGTATTTATGCGATCATCCGCATGTTCCCTCTGTTTGAAGCAGGCGGCCACCCGCACGATGGCGTTTACACCTCGCCCCTGATTTTCATGGCGATTATCGGCTCATTCACGGCGCTGTTCGCGGCGACGATTGCGGTGGCGCAGAATGATGTGAAAAAGGTGCTGGCGTACAGCACGATTTCGCAGCTCGGTTTCATGATGGCGGCGCTGGGCATTGGTGCATACATCGCGGCGGCCTTCCACCTGATTACACATGCTTTCTTCAAGGCGCTGCTGTTCATGGCGTCGGGCGCGGTGATTCACGGT
>CAYUTY010000164.1:0-4387 GCA_964447795.1 uncultured Anaerolineaceae bacterium | reverse complement strand
GTGATTCTTCATACAATCTCTGCCACAGATTCAGCCGTGCGCGCCAGATTCACTTCCCAGCGCCGCAGTTCCGAGCGGAAAATCATCATCAACACCGCCCCCGCCAGCAGCAAAACCGCATTGATCTGAATCGCCCGCGAAACGCCAAAATGATCGGCGCTGAAGCCCAGCAGCAGCGAGGCGATAGGCTGCAATCCAAAGCTGACCATGGTGAAAAGACTCAACAGACGCGCCCGCATCTCCGGTGGTGACATCAATTGAACCAGACCCAGCGCCAGCGTCAACACCGTCGGTGCGGCGATACTGCCCATAAACAGGCTCAGTGCCGACACGGGCAGCGTTGTTGCCAGCGAGAACAGCATCAGCCAGATACTCATCCAGACCGTTGCCCCACCCAATACTAAGCCGCTTCGCTTTTGCGCCTGCGCGAATGGCACAATCAGCAGCACCCCCACCAGCGCCCCAGCCCCGGAAGCGGACATCAGCGCTCCCAGTGTTTCCGCATCACCCTTCAAAATCTGGCTGGCGACTGCCGGTAACTGGCTCAGGACAATCGACAGCACAAAAAACACCACCAACCCGGCGAAGATATACAGGTCTTGCAGGCGCGGCTGAGTACGGATAAATCGGAATGCCTCAGCAATCTGGCGCACCGGCGAATCGGTGCTAGGCGCTGTTTTGGCTTTATTGGTGCGAACGGCCAGCAGGCTCACCACCACTGCCAGAAAACTGATGCCGTTCAGCCAGAAAGCCGGGGCTGCTCCTAAGCGTGCCACCACGAAGCCTGCCAGCGCCGGGCCAACCAACCGGCTCACCTGAATAATCATGGCGTTCAGATTCACCGCTTTGCGAACCTCAGCCATGCCAGAAAGATCGCCCAGAAAAGCCTGCTGCGCGGGCATGTCCACCGCCGTGATGACCCCCAGCAGGAAGCTCAAAACATAGACATGCCATAACTGCACCAGACCGGTCTGCACCAGAAATGCCAGTATGAAGGCTAAGACCATCGCCCCAAGCTGGGCGCCAATCAGCAGTTTGCGCCGGTCAATCCGGTCTGCCCACACCCCTATCCACAATCCAAACAGCAAAATCGGCAGTGTCCCCAGCATGTTAACCACGCCTAAGGCTGCCGACGACTTGCTCAATTCCCACACCACCCAGCCTTGCGCCGTCGCCTGAAGCCAGGTGCCAATCAGCGAAATCGCCTGTCCGCCCAGGTAAATGCGAAAGTTCGGTATCCGTAAGGGCGAAAAACTGCTGCGTAAGGTGCCAATAACGCTGCTCAAAAAGTACGCTCCTGAAAGCAATAATATCCCGCTGCTACGTGATGAGGATTATTGTAAGGCTAGAGAAAGGCGACTGCCTCAGCCCAAAGTACAGAACTTGGCCTGATATACAGCAGCACCACAGCATTAGACGCAGACAATGCTGTTTTTCGTACTGCCTTTAAAAGCGAATCGCAAGGGGCGTACTGCTGCACGCCCCTTAAACTCATTTCTGGCTGACTTTGCCTCAGGATATTGAGCGAATTCGTGATCTAAACCGCGATTTTGTGTGCGTTCAGCGCTTCTTTCAGAAAGGCTTTAACCACCTGCACCGGGATGGCGAAGCCGACATCCGGGCCGGTAATCATGGTGTTGATGCCCACCACCCGACCGGCGCTGTCCACCAGCGGGCCGCCAGAGTGACCGGGGCGCATGTGCAGATCAACCGCGATCCATTCCCGTCCCGGCTGCATTTCCGGGAGCTGCCCACCCTGCCCGATGACCACACCCGTTGTGATCGAGCCTTTAATGCCCCAGGGATGGCCGACGGCTGTTACCCATTGACCGGGTTTCAGCGCCCGCGAATCGCCAATTTCAATCGTTGGCAGGTTATCCGCTTCCACAGCGAGCGCCGCCAGATCGAGTTCCTGGTCATAGGCGATTACCTGTGCGGGCAGCGTCCGGCCATCGGGCAGTGTCGCCTTCAGGTTGTGCCGCCCACGCACGACATGGGCGTTGGTGATAATCAGGCCATCCGCGTGCCAGATCGTGCCTGCGCCTGCGCCGCGCCCGTTGCTGATCTGCACCAGTGCGCGATGCACCCGCTCCACATTATCGGCCAGCGCATCATTGAATTCACGCAGGAAATTGAGCGTCGCCTCACTCATGATTACGCCCGCTCCCCAATCGTCACTGACAGGTCGTGTGCCTGTCCACCGCGCACAATTCGTACCGGGAGAGTCGCGCCAATCTGCGCTCCGCTCAGGACAGACAGCAGACTTTCCATATCATCAATGGTATTCCCGCCCAGCGTCACAATCGTATCGCCCATAAAGAGGCCGCCGCGTTCTGCCGGGCTGTCTGCCTCCACCGAAACAATCAGCGCGCCGGTCTTCTGAGCAAGCTGATCGACCAGAGCAGCAGGCAGCCGCGCTGGCTGGATGCCGACACCCAGGTAGCCCCGGCGCATCTTGCCATGCGTCAGCAGGTTATCGACCACATGCTTCAGAGTCGGCGTCTGCACCGTGAGGCTCACGCCGCGCATCAGCGCCGACGAGTTGATGCCGATCACCTGCCCGGTGACGCTGACCAGCGGCCCGCCGGAAAAACCGGGGTACATGACCACATCGGTCTGAGCGAAGTATTTGTTTTCGTTGGTATAGTGGCTGAAAGCGCTCACCACACCTAAGGTCGCCTGCACATCGTCGCCGGGGCGGCCCAGCGCCAGCGCCAGGTGGCCGACGCGCACTTCATTCACTTCCGCCCAGGCAGGGACAGTCAGGCCGGTCGCGTCCGCCCGCAAGACAGCCACATCGGTGTTGGGGTCACGCCCGACCAGCGACGCGCTGACGACCTTACCATCGGGCAGGCCGATACGGATTTTTTCCTCATTTTCGACTACATGATGCGACGTGATAATCACACCGTCCGCCGACCAGACGACACCGCTGGCCGGGAGGCGGCGGCGGGCATTAACCTGAACGACGCTGGCACCTGCGCCGGAAACGGCATCGGCCATTGCGCCGGAAAGCGTTTGTAATACATCCGACATGCTGTTGACTCCTCACTGGCTGTAACTGATGACGCTATCATCGCACAGCCGGGGCTACAGCACATTAGCCCTTCGGTGAGGAGTCACCCTGACAAAAAGTGTAGTATCGACTAACCGATGGCAACCGATTGAAAAAACTGCCGCCGCAATGAGCGGCGGGAAGCCCGCTTACAACTGCGACATTGGCAATTCCACTGCCAATAAAACGGCGAGAACAGGCGGGACAAGCACGGCAATGGCAATCCTGCCGCGAGAACAGGCGAGGCAAGCGCCGCTGTGACAATTGAGTTGTTATTGCGGCGGCAGCAGGCGAAACTGTCGCGGCGGTAATGGCAAAGCGCGATTGCCATTTGGTAATCGGGTTCAGGCTGGCAGCGCGTACAATCATCATGGTCATGAGCATATCATGGAAGCAGGGGCAAAAGTGAAACATTTGTCATGACATTTGTTTCGATTTTGAGGGGAAGTTTGGCACTAAGTGCTATAGGCAATAAAGACTTGCCTATAGTAGCATAAAACAAAATTCTCCTTTTTAGAAAGACCTGCGGTGGTAGAATCAAATAGGGAATTTAATGAATACAAACACACTGATTGAACAACTGCGAATAGCCGCACGGCAAGGGCAACCATATATTGACCCAATTATGAAGCGACTTGTAGAAAGCTTGAAAGTGGATGATGCACTGGTGATTGCACTTAATCAAGCAATATCGTACTTACCCGCTTTTGAGAAAATTCATCCTGACATTATCTGGCCGAGACAATGGATCGAGGCAGCAGGAAAATTTAAGCCCATTCAGCATAGAGAATATGGTTTTGGATTTTACGAGGATGAAGCTTCTGATACTCCTTCTAAATCTTTTGTATATGCTCTCGGTATACTTGATAGAGCCTTTACTTTATATTATGAAAAGCGTGAAGATGATTCAAAAAAATTGGCGGCCAGCGCTATCGCCTGTATTATCTCAAGCAAAATAATTCAATTCTGGATTGAAAATTTTCCGGAAAGTTGGGAAGTTTATCAACAGACTGAACAGGAAGGTGTTGTTGATGAAAAGAGTTTTGAACCTGTGCGAGAATATAGAGCCAGTCCGAAACGCCAAGCCTATCAAAGAGATTTGTGGTTAGCATTAGCGGATGAAATTGAAGCTAAATTGTAGTTGCTGCAATATAAATCTAAAACACCCACCATTGCCCTCCATAAAAGTGCATCAAGTACACCTGTCTCTCTTAGAGGTCATTTGAGAAGCCACGTCACCTGCCTGCGGGGTTGTGTAGGGGAGGGTTTGTAACCCTCCCCTGGAGTTTGGCAGATTAAAGCAAGTCGTTGTCGAGAGACAGCGGCTTTTTT
>CAYUTY010000163.1:0-4456 GCA_964447795.1 uncultured Anaerolineaceae bacterium | reverse complement strand
ACAGGCGTACCGGGTCTTGCTTGAGCGCCATCAGCAGCGGCACAAGCTGATAGGGACGGGGTTCGACATTGATCCGGGCAAAGGAACGAAATGGCCCCGCGCTGGCACGAAAGCCTAAACGGACTGCCGCTCGCAGCAGCCTAGCCGAACGATAATCGCCAATGTGGGCTGGATCAGGCAGGGTAAACTGCGCCGGTTCGATAGATTCCAGTAGGGCAAAAATGCCTGTGACTTCATCATCTGTCCCCCCCAGGGGACGCACCCGTACCAGTTCATCGGTCGATTCGGGCAGTACCACCCATTCGCGCCCGCGTACTCTGACCAGCGATCCAACAGTAAAAGTCACGCCCCACCTCCAAAAATGTGCTTATTTTTCTGCAAAATATCGACCCAATCATCACGGTAACCGAAACGAATAACCCGATAGCCGTAATCTTCCATACATTCGGTTTGCCGCTGGTCACGCCCCTGGCGCTGCGGATAGTCGTGATGCGAACCATCTATATAAATCGCTGCATAGACACCGCCGCTGTTATAGATGAAATCGGGGCGAGTCTGACAGTCCTCCATATAGACCTGGGATGAATCGGGCAGACGCAGCCCATGCTCGTGCAGGCTCAACACCCACTCCCGTTCCAGATCGGACTCACACAGGTTGAGAAGCCTATTCAAATGCTCGTCACGGGGCTGCCCAACCGGGCTGATTTGCACCTCCGCATCTGCCAGCATCCTCAAAATTTCATGGATAGACTTACGATCCAGCAAGGGGTGTTCGCGCTGATTGCCATAACTCAGCAGGCAGTCATAACAGGCAGCTTCACAATCCTCGCGCGCGCGTGGGGCATGGCGTAAATCCTCACCCGTATCGGGGTCGAAATGGCAGAGGCGCAGCGCTTCACGGGCAACGAGTGCCAGTGTACCAGGATCATCCACTAACTGACGCAGCACCCCAGCTCCCCCTTCTGCCGCCTCATAGAACAACAGCATTTGCCGGTTGTCGCGATCTGGCAGCGGTTCAGCCGCCAGTTCATTGTCTTCAAGCTGGAATACCGTTTCAATTGCCCGTTTGAGCGCTGCCTGTAAGGATGCCATCTTCTCAACATCTAATCCGATGAGCGGCTCTAACAACAGACAGTTGCGATTATCCTCAACATACGGAATGACCCGCCGGGTACGTTCCGACATGGGATCATCCGGGTCATCCTCATTTTGTTCGTTCCGCCCCCAATAGCCACGCTCAATGTCCAGCACGAAGCCATACTGCTGTTGGTTCTTGCGCCGCGCCCAACCGAGGTTAATGCGCCAGAGTGTCGCTGTCTGCGCATAGGTGAGCTGCGCCAGATTATGTTCGCCCTGATGGACTAAAGCGGTGCGAATGTCTGGTACACCATCCCGCTCATTGAAACGAACGCCGGTGCGAATTTCATAACCCAAACGCAGCCGATCTTCTTCATCGGCGTTGATGCGATCCCGGCGGCGGGTAACAACATTTTGCAGGCGCAGCAGTGCTTGCAGCGGCGGGTCAAGCGGCATCCTACAGCGCTGGCACAAATCGTAATCCATACCCGCCCTCACCGGATGGATATAGCCACAGTTGGCACACTGCTTGATCTGGGTCGTGAGCGGACCATCTTCGTCGTCTGTCACAGGCATGATGACCTGATTGATGAGATAGCGTGAGCCTTCATGATAGATGATGGCACGCGGCCCGAACTCCGAAATCGCCAGGAAACGTGGACGTGACAGGAAATTATCCCGTTGATTGGCCCGCCGCGCCGGGATAAAGGCTGAAAGCGGCAAACGTGGGAAGCTATAACCCGGAAGGAAGCCCTCCGTAGCGAAGTATCGGTAACTGTAGAAATCCGACTGGGCGAGGCTGTTCACCTCAGTCAGCAGATCAATCTGCGAGAGCGCCTCCCGCCGCAAACGCTCCGCCTGACGCTTGTCTGCCTGTAGGCGGGTTGGGTCGCGGCGGATGTCTTCCTGTACCTTGACCTGTTTGAGCGCCGACCAGTACAGACCCCGCCAGCGGTCACAGGTGGCATCAAAAGCGCGGACGATATTCTGCATTGTGACTTCCAGCAAACCATCGGGATCTGTGACATCCGGGATGGTCTTCAGCACACGTTCCGCGCGTTGGCGGGCAGCCTGCCGCGCTGTGACCGACTCAGCCTGTTGACGAATTTCCGGCAGAAGTGTCAGTGTCGGAGGATCGCCATTCATATCCAGAATTTCTTTGAGTGTGTCTTTGAGGTCAATGCCCGTTTCGGCCAGCCAGATGGCATGAATATGCGCTCGCAAGAGTTCTTCGTTGCTCAAATCCAGACGCGGCGGCGTGACGGCTCCCGCCACCATGCGCTCCGGGCGTTTGAAGAAATACTGGTCATGCGGGCTGCCCCCGGAACAGTAAGTAAAGACCAGTGCGGGCTGTCCGCTGCGCCCGGCACGTCCACTGCGTTGAGCATAATTGGCGGGTGTTGGCGGCACATTCCGCATGTTGACCACATTGAGTTCGGCAATATCCACCCCCAGTTCCATCGTGGGTGAGCAGTACAAAATGGGTAATTCACCACTACGGAACTGCTGTTCGCGTTTTTCGCGCTCCTCGTAGGGGACTTGTGCCGTATGTTCATGTGCTTCCAGCCCGACCAGCGATTGGGCGATGCTTCGGTAGAAATCCACGAAGAAGGCATTGGGTCGTCCGCCTTCCTGCGATTCATTGGGAACACGAATCGGGTCATGAAAGGCGCGTTCCCCGGTGCCGGCATACCAGCGCATTGCCGATGCGACCAGTTGATAACCGGGCACATCGTGATCGTCTTTCGGCGCACGTGTGAATTCAACTAACCCGGCAACGCGAAGCCCTTCCAATAATTGGCGAATGATGCTCTCAGTTTCATCCAGTCCAAGTTTCCCATAATTGCGTGCATCATACTCAACCAGCGTTCCCGGACGGCGCAAATAAATACCAAAGCCGCCGCGTGCTGATACATAGGTATAATCGCCACTTGCGTCCTCTCTGACTGATGAACGGGGTATCAGCGTGGAGGCATACTCCATTCGCTCATCCTCATCTATGGCCCAGGGTTCCACTAGTCGCTGACTGCTTAGCTGCTGGATGCGTTCCTGATAGTCGCGATCCAGATAGTCCACTTTAATCGCCAGTTCGCGACGCATATAATCCAACAGCGTTTTGGCAATTGTTGTGCGCGTCTGCGGCGAAGCGGTCGCCAGCGCCGGATGTGCCTTTGCCCAGACATCTTCTGCCGCGCAGACGGCTTCCAAATCGGCGTAACCAATCTCCAGAAGACCACACTGCTCCAGATTAGGCAGCGCAATACGCCAGCCCCGGCGCAGATCACGGTAAATGCGATAACCCAATACCTGCCGCAGCGCCCGCTGAGTCTCCTGTAATGCCTGAAAGCGCACACCGGGATCGCTGGCATATAATTCAAGCGGCAGATTCAGCGCCTCAAAGACTTTCTCGGCGATAACTTCGTGTGTTAGACCCGCCTCACCTGCTTGCTCCACTGCCCGATAGATCGCCCCACGCAGCAAGCTGACTTCGATGAAATCATTAAAGTGTCCGGCTTGCAGAGAGGCATCCTGTCGATTGTCCGTGAAGCTCAACAACTTCTGCGCATGTTGTGGCAAGTCGCTCGTTTTCAGCGAACGAATTGCCGACAGGGTGAGGAGTGTTGTTGCGCTGCTGCGTCCCTCGGAACTCAGCGTCGCCAGCTTGCCGAAGTCGCCTTGACGAGCAGCATAGGACACTCCACAGTTCAGGCAGAACATGAAGGGTGTCGAAAGGTAGACACATTCCTGCCCGTGTGAATCCTCTTCCCCTGATGGAAGGAGACGAATATGTTTCGGCAGTTTTTCTTTGCGGTGTGACCGGATGCGCCGCACGCCGTTGCGTTCTTCGAGCCAATCATCCGGCAAATAGTCACCTTCGATGAGGCTATCTATGTCCTGAGGCCAAAGTTTGTGTGAGCCGACATATAGATAGCCGGCTTCGCTGCCATCATCCGGCAGCCGGTCACTAAATTCGCGCGGCATCACTTGCCACCGCTCACCATCCTCATGCGTTGTCATCCGCACCGTGTAATATTCTTGCCCACACTCGCGGCAGAAACACAGCGGGAATAACACCTTTTCTCGTTCACCGGGGACGTATCGCTGCCCATTAAGGGTGATATGGCGTACATCCTCCGGTTCAATCGTGGTGTAAACAGTATCACCGGGGCTGATGAACTGATGCAGGCGGAAGGCAAAAGGGGCAAAGCCGGTATCCGGGTTGGGTTCACATTCGTAACCTGCCAGCAACCATTTTTTAATCACCATTTCGCAGGTTGTTTCATCCACACCTGTGAGGTCGGCAAGCTCACGGGCAGCATCCCCTATGCTGCGTGGTTCCTGCCGGGCTAAGCGACCTTCTTTTTCGCGCAAGCCGAAG
>CAYUTY010000162.1:0-4497 GCA_964447795.1 uncultured Anaerolineaceae bacterium | reverse complement strand
GAATACGGCGACCTGGACACCGAGCGCAACTCTGACACCCAGCGATACCCCGACCGTTACCAATACGCCCACACCGAGCGATACGCCAACACCAACGTTCACACTTTCACCAACGCCTGCGACTCCGATTGCCCAACCGCCGCAGAATATTGTCATGCGGCTCGGCCCGGATCAGCGTTACCCACAGGTTGAAACCCTGAACGGTGGCGAATCAGTCGCCGTCGTCGGCGTGAGCGCGGACAATTTATGGTATGTGGTGCGCAAATCGAGCGATCAGCGTGGATGGGTAAGGGCTTCGCAAATCAATATCTTTGGCAGCGTTCGTGGACTGCCGGTTGTACCATCGCCAACGAATACGCCAACCTATACACCGACGATTACATCCACACCGAGCGTGACACCGACGCCTTCACCCACAGCTACACCCTCGCCTAATCTGACCGAGACAGCCCTTGCTCGCACAGCCGCTGTCATCGCCGCAACCGAAACAACGGCAGCGTGTCGATTTGATTATGAGATTGTTGAGCAAGATCCGCCCGATGGCGATTTTGTACCGGTGAATACTGAATACAGACGAACGATCAAGCTGTTAAACAGCGGGACATGCGCCTGGGAGCCGAATACAGGTTTCTATTATCTGGATGGTGAGAGCTTCACCGCGCCACCTCAGCTTTTTATTCGTGAACGGGTTGAGCCAGGCGCGGAGTATGATCTGGTTTTTAGAGGAAAAACACCGTCACGTGGCGGCGGCGATGTGCCGCTTTCGGGCCGGTGGCAGCTTCGGACACCGGGACAAATTCTGATTGGCGACCCGATTGTCATCAGTTTACGTGTTTACGGATAGAGAGGTCATTTTTGGAACGGGAACAGGCATGGGCAATTGTCACTGAGTTTACACAGAGCGACTCGCTGAGGCGGCATATGCTGGCGGTTGAGGCGGCGATGCGGGCGTATGCGCCGCGTTTCGGCGGGGATACGGAAATGTGGGGCGCGGTGGGCCTACTGCACGATTTTGATTATGAGCGCTACCCGGATATAGCTGTTGAAGGGCATCCGGTGGTTGGTTCGAAAATTTTACGCGAACGGGGCATCTCTGAGGACATCATCAAGGCGATTCTGGCTCATGCAGAAGAAATCACCGGGGTGAAGCCGGAAACGCCAATGGAAAAGACGCTGGTCGCGGTGGATGAGCTGACCGGGTTTTTGATCGCGGTGGCGCTGGTTCGCCCGTCGAAAAGCATTGTGGATGTGGAATTAAAAAGCATTCGCAAAAAATGGAAAGATAAGACCTTTGCCGCGCCAGTCAACCGTGAAGAAATTGAACATGCGGCGGCGGCGCTGGGTGTGCCTTTGGATGAGCATATTCAGGTGGTGCTGGATGCGATGAAGGGCGCAGCAGGGACGCTGGGACTAGGGTAAAGCAAGATACGAAGCGGTAAATTCAGAGGGGCGAACATTTGCGTGTTTGCCCCTTTGTGTTATATGGTTCAGGCGCGGACGTGGATAGCGGTGCCGACATCGACGAAGTTGTTGAAGAACCACTCTGCTTCATGGGTGGGCATATTGACACAGCCGTGACTCATGGGCTGGCCGAAGTTATTGTGCCAGTAAGTGCCATGCAGGGCATACCCCCGATAAAAGTACATAACATACGGCACATCGGGCAGGTAATAACCGGGGCCGCTCATGGTTTGTGCGCCGTATTTGACGTAGACGCTGTAGTCTCCCTGTACTGTTGGGGAGGCGGGGAGGCCAGTCGAGACTGAGACAGCACGTTGCAGTAAAACGTTGTCATAGGCATAAAGCCGCTGATCGCTGAGATCGACCACAACCTGTTTGCCAACGAAAATAGTAGGTGGGGCGGCATCGTAGATGGGCAGGGCAGGTGCGTCGATAATGCCGAGGTCAGAAACCAGTTCAGAACCGGGGATGGTTAAGACCTGTCCGGCAAAAATCTGGTTGGGGTCAGTCAGTCCATTGGTGCTGGCGATGGTTGTCCAGTTGACACCAAAACGCCGGGCGATCTGCGCCAGATGCTCACCCTGCTGCACCGTGTAGCTTTGAGCGGCAGGCGCAGCCTCGACCGGGACACTTTCCGCTAACAGCGGATTGTCTTCAATAGCCGAATCAAGATTGATTTCGGTAGTGGGCGCGGCAAGCGCATCACCTTCGGGAATATTTGACCACACAGTAAGCTGTTGACCGCGATAGATCAAATCGGGATTGGTGATACTGTTAATCTGCATGATTTGCTCTACCGTCATGCCATAACGGTCGGCGACCGCTTTCAGATTTTCGCCGGGCGAGACGGTATGGATAGTGGGCGTACCGCCTACAAGCGGATTTTCCACAACTGCCGGTGTTGAGTCGAAGCCGGGAATTGTCAAGACCTGTCCGGCGAAAATGCGGGTGGGGTCAGCAATACCGTTGGCCTGCGCCAGCGCATCGGTGGTGAGACCAAAACGCAGCGCAATTCGATAAAGATTGTCGCCCCGCTGGACGGTGTAAGTCTCATCCTGCGCTAAAATTGGCGCGGGGAGCAGCAGGGCGAGCATGGAAAGTAGGGCAGCAGCCTGGAGCAGATAACGAATACGCTTCCTCAACATCACCGGGTTCTCCTGAAGGGCATTAACGATGTTCCTATAAAATTACACGATTATCGGACTCTGGTCAATTTAGCGGTTAGGGCTTTCAAACCGGACTCCCCGCGATTGCCGGAGATGCCGAATAACAGTACAATGACCCTTTCAACTTAGATGACCTGAGACGGAATTACAAGCTTGCAAGAGCATATCGAATTACAGACAAATTAGGTGTTGTTATTCTGAAGTCCGGCATTGCCATGACCGACCGGTCGCTGGCAGGCGCAGGCGTCATTACCGGCGTGGGTAAGCGCATTCTCGGCAGTGTGGCGCTGGTCGTGTTGGGCATTGGTCGCGTCATTTACCTGATTTTGCGGCGGATTTTTGGCACGATCCTGCGGCTGCTGCGGCTTATCTTCGGCGGCGGCGGAAGCCTGGCCTCGCGGGTAGCGCAGCGATCATCGGCTCAGGTAGCAGAAGCGGGTTCAGCAGGCATGGCACGCCGTGCGGCACGAGCAGAGATGGAAGCTGGTCTGGCGGAAGACCCACTGCGGGCACAAAATCGCGTCCTCAGCACTGTTACAGTTGCTTTACTGGCAGTGCTGATTGGAGTGGTTCTGTGGGCAACCAACCCGGCTCGCCAACCGGGGCCACTACTGCCTAATGTGGGCGGCAGCGGGGGGAATTTCAGCTTTGTGCCATCAACAGAACAGGCGGATGCGACTTCAGTCGTGACGCTGGCGACACCTGTACCAACGGCGACACAGCCCCCGGCCATCCTGGAAGTGCGCGGCAGTCTGGCTTATACCGTGCGTGAACGCGGCCAGCAGGATATCTGGGCGGTCGGTGTTGGCAGCCGGACGCCGATTCGGCTGACGAACAGTCCGGCTGACGAGCGTGATCCTGCCTGGTCGCCGGATGGAAGGCGGCTGGCGTATGCCTCGCGGCAGGACGGCAATTGGGAAGTTTACATTTACGATACCAATACCAGCCAGACCACCCGCATGACTTACGACCTTTCGTTTCAGGGTGGGCCGCAGTGGAGTCCTGATGGCCTGTATCTGGTTTACGAGAGTTATCAGGGAAATAATCTCGACATTTACGTGGTGGCGGTGGATGGTTCGCAGCCCGCGCAGCGCGTGACGGATAATCCCGCGCCGGATTTCTCACCTGCCTGGTCGCCAGATGGACGGCGTATCGCTTTCGCGTCGTGGCGGGATGGGAATCAGGATATTTACATCTTTTCGCTGGATGACCCACGCGACGCAGCTTCGGTAAATATCACTAATACGCCGGGGCGCGACGAAGACCACCCAGCCTGGTCACCGGATGGAAAGCTGCTGGCCTTCAGCGCGGTTGACCAGGGCGTGGAAAAAGTCTTCGTCAAAGCGGCGGATGAGCCAGCTACTCCAGCGCAGGTATTAGAGCGAGGGCGTGCGCCGACCTGGGCACCAAATGGGGCGAGTCTGGTATTCGCGGTTGATTCGCTGGAAGGAACGCAGCTCATCGCCAGCCCATTCACTGAGAGTGGTGTTTCGACGCTTGTGATTGGTGTGCAGCAGACGGCATCTGACCCGGTATGGACAGGCGCACCACTCCCGGCAGCGCTGGTGAATTCCGGCGGGTTAGGGCTGGGCGTGGCGCAGGCGCTTTTCATTGAGCAGGAAACACGGCAGAGCGACGGTTTGTACCGCTTAGGGCCGCTGCCCAATGTGACCGCGCCGAGCGCCTTTTTGAGTGACCGGGTGGATGACTCATTCAATGCCCTGCGCCGCCAATCTTTGGAAATCATTGGCTGGGATTTTCTCGGCAAGCTGGAAGATGCTTTCTGGGGGCTTGATCGACCCCCACAGCCCGGTGAAGAACGGCGTAACTGGCTGATGCCGGGACGGGCTTTCGCGGCTGACCGCCAGCT
>CAYUTY010000161.1:0-4518 GCA_964447795.1 uncultured Anaerolineaceae bacterium | reverse complement strand
GGGCCGAAGGCGGCGCTCCGCACGTCGCCTGTATGTCCGGACAAGGTGCGCAGCGATTCGCCCGTATCCGCATTCCAGATGATGACGGTGTCATCCCAACTGGTAGTGACGATATACGACCCATCCGGGCTGAAGTCTGCTCTGTGCACAAATTCTGTATGCCCTTCCAGTGGCCGCAGCTGCTCTCCCGTGGGCTCATCCCAGATGATGGCGGCGTCATCACATCTTGCGGTGACGATGTGCTGTCCATCGGGGCTGAAGACGGCGCTGTTCACATCTCCTGTATGCCCGGTCAGGGTGCGCACCTGATCGCCAGTGGCGGCATTCCAGATGATGGCGGTGCGATCATCGCTGATGGTGACGATGTGCTGTCCATTGGGGCTGAAGGCGGCGCTGCGCACCTCGCTGGTATGCCCGGTCAGCGTTCGCAGCGGCTCACCGGTGGCGGCATCCCAGATGATGGCGGTGCTGTCGGCACTGGCGGTGACGATGTATGTGCCATCAGGGCTGAAGGCGGCACTGCGCACCCAGTCCATATGTCCGTTCAAGGTGCGCAGCGGCTCGCCGGGTTCGGCATCCCATATGATGGCGGTAGCATCCTCTCCCGCGGTGACGATATGCGTGCCTTCGGGGCTGAAGGCAGCGCTGAGCACAACGTCCCCATGCCCGGTCAGCGTTCGCAGCGGCTTGCCGGTGGCAGTATCCCACATGATGGCGGTGCTGTCGGGACTGGCGGTGACGATGTGCGTGCCGTCGGGGCTGAAGGCAGCGCTAAGCACAACGTCCGTATGCCCGGTCAGCGTTCGCAGCGGCTCACCGGTGGCGGCATCCCAGACGATGGCGGTGTTGTCAAAGCTGGCGGTAACAATATGCTTCCCATCGGGGCTGAAGGCGGCGCTGCGCACAACACCCGTATGCCCTTCTAACCTGTGGGCATCGAGAGCGGTATTCTGCCGAGCCGCGCGGACTAAGGCTGCATCGGTCTGGGCGCTATAAGCAATTCTCAGAGCGCGAATGCCCAGCAGTGTGGCGGTGTAGGCGTTGGGCGGTTGGGCAGCCAGTTGATCCACTGCCAGCGCCGCCAGCCGCAACGATTCAAATCGAGTTTCGCCTAGCTCAATTTTTTCGGCAACAGCGGTCAGTGTGGGTGGAACAGGCGATAGTGTCGCTCCGGCGACAGCGACCTGTGTTCCAGCAATATTTGCTTCAGCGGCAGAGGTGCTCCCGGCGGCGATAGCCTGCCCCTGCGCATGGGTGGCGGTGGCGACTTGATTACTGGCATTGATGCCCTGCGCGGCCAGCATTATCCCAGCAGCGGCAGCGATCACTGTCAGCAGACCTAACACGCCTGCTGCTAGACGAAAACGACGCCTGCCGGTTTCAAGGCGGGCAAGCTGCGCCTGACGATCATCATCGGCGCAGCGGCTGGCTTCAATATGGGCCGTGTGGAGCGGGTCTGGCGGCGGCTGTTTGTCACCACTCTCGGCCAGCCAGCGCTCGGCGACAGCAATTTCGTCCCCGATCAGCAGCAAGCTGGGGTTACGCGCACCACGATCCCAATCCAGCGCCCGGACGAGGTAGCGGGTGTGGGTTTTGCGATGGGTTAAATCTTCTTCAAGCGCAGCCAGCAGAGCAGGAAATTCGGTTTCAAAGCGGTCATCGTCATCAAAATAGAGCCAGTTGATATGACGCACAGCGTCCCAGTTCTGGCGGGCGAGATCATGCCACGGAGTATCGACCCAAGTGCCTTTGATAATTTTTTCGGTATCGCCTTCGATACGCGTGTGAATGAGCGGAATGATGCGTTTGTTGAGGCGGCGCGCGTGGGCGATCTCCTGATTGCAAACTTCAGAGGTGAGTGAGTGCGGGCTGACGACGAGTATAAAAGCATCGGCGGATTCGATACCGGCATAGATTTCGTTGAGCCAGTTCGAGCCGCGCGGGATGTCCTGCCAATCGACCCAGACATCTCGTTGGAAAGCCGTGAGTTGGTTGGTGAGGCGGCGGGCGAAATCGGCGTCCTTGCGTGAATAAGAGATGAATACGTCGGTCATGGCGTCCCCCGTGTGACGTGATATTACGGATTGTACGGAGGATGGGCGGGGGAGGCAAGGTGAAGCAGCCGATCGACAGGGCGAAGGCATCAACGCCAGATGAGCCTATTCAAAGCCCTTTTTAACCACAGCGACACAGGAACACCGAGCGCTATTCATATTTCCTCTCATTCTGTATAAACGCCGCTATCTTTCAGGAAACGCAGCACGCTTTTGGTGCGGCTGCCCTGGCCGGTCAATAAGGCGGCCCACAACAGGTGGGATGGGACAGCGGTTTGAATTCGGCTGTCAGCATTTACAGGATAAGCGGTTTTTCAGTACACTGTAAAGTAGTGTTACAGGGGAGGTGCGTGTCCCGTCGCAAAGGCAGCACCCCCACTGATTACACTTCAGGAATGCCCGTCTGGCTTGCAGCTCAGGCGGGCATTTCGGTCAGGGCTGCGAAGGGGACGCCGGGATTGTCGTAACCGAGCATGGCGGCTTCGGCGCGGATGGCGGCGATATCGGCGTCGGTTGGCGGGGCAACCGGGCCAACAAAACCGTCGCCAGAACCATCGAGGAAGGGTTGCAACGTGGGGACAACGCTCGACACGTTGAAAGCGGTGTACTGGGCATAGCTGGTGTTGGTCGCCAGTTTTTTACCGATCTGACGAACGAGGGCGCGGTGTTCGGCCTCGGTGCAGGCGATCTGGGCGGCGGTGACGGCGAAGGGGGTAGTTTCAGCCGATTTGGAGAAGATGCGAACCGCGGCCAGATAGGCGGCGACGAAGGTGGTTTCGGCCACTTCGGTGATGGTGGCAAAGAGGTCAATGTCGCTGAAGAGGGTTTCAGGAACATAGAACTCGGTGACAACCGGCGCTGCGCCGAGGGAAAGCAGCAGGTCGTAGTGATCCTGCTCGGCGAGGAAACCGGCCTTCATATACGCGAGCTGGATGTCGTCCAGGCCGAGGTCAGCGGCGCTGTTGATGGCGGCGAGATAGTGCGTGGTGGCGAAGAGTTCCGCAGTTGAGGCCAGATTGATGACCGTTTGCAGATCATCGTCGGCCATGTCCTGTCCCAGCACGCGGCTGAATCCAAAAACCGAATTGAAGCCGATGGCCGCGCCGAGAGCCGCACCACCCTTGAGGAAGGTGCGCCGAGACAGTGGATTCGTCAAAAGTCTGCTCATAAGATAGTCTCCTGATGATATAGAAATTTGTTTGTGCCATTTTCAAATGACACGCCTTATATACCGCCGTGCTGCGGCAGTTCAGATTTATGTCTTTCGTTCTTCTCATGATGCACTCATGTTGAAAACGGTAAATTAGAGAGGTAACAATTCCTTCAGAAATGTTATGCATGTGTTAGGAATTGGTGTGCTAAAATAATGTAATGCGATTATAGATGGTGCAGCAGTGGCCGACTCGAACTTTGACATCTGGCGCTTACAGGCGCAGGCTGACATACGCGGTTTAATCGAAGCCGTGAAATCCGGCACGCCGGACATCCGCAAGCGGGCGGCAACCTCGCTGCGAGCGCTGGGGGCGTCAAGCGCGATTCCGGCCTTACAGGCCGCGCTGGTGACGGAACAGGATTCCGATGTTCGCGCTGTGCTGATCGCCACGCTGGATTATCTTTTCGCGCAGGAAATTGACGACGACAGCGAACAGTCTGCTGAAACACACAGCCGGGTGGTGCAGCTTATCTCGCAGTTGAACAGCGGCAAGCTGGAACAGATCATCCGCGCCGCGCAGGAACTGGGTGAATTAAAAGAGAAAATCGCGGCTGAAGCGCTGGTGATGGTTTTTCATAACCGGGCGCTGGCAGGCAGTGCGCGCCTGGCTGCTGCCGAGGCGCTCATCAAGCTGGAGAGCGCGCCGGTTGAGGTGACTCTGCTGGCGGCGCTGCGAAACCCGGACTGGCATGTGCGCCGCAATGCCGCTGCCGTGCTGGGGCAGCTTGGGGCGGACTGGGCTGTTGCGCCGCTGGCCGCCGCCCTGCGGGATGAACACGAAATCATCCGCCGGACAGCCTATGCCGCGCTGAAACGCATCGATACACCGGAATCGCGGCGTATGATCGAGCCGCCAACGCCAGATTCGCATAAAGCGCCGACGCGCCGTTTGACACCCAAGACGACAGCCGAACTGAAAGCGTTTGCGCCGTCCGCGCCGGAGGCTCAGCCAGAGATGGCCGCCCCTATGCCGCCGGTTGACGCCGCTCCATCAGCAACGCCGCCACCCGACGCACCTCCGACGCTTCCCGAAATGGCTGCGGCCATCTCGCTGGATGATATGCCCGCGCCCGACGAGGATGATACCCAGCCGAGCAAGCCGGACGAACTCCCCGACGACGTAGGCTAAGCGCGCTGCCCGGTTTTGCACAGCCCACGTCCCAGACAGGTCGCCCACAGGTATGACAAACTCAAGGTCGTGACACTCTGCTGCGGCTAAAGCCGCGCAGCTTCTACAGCACGCTTGCGCTT
>CAYUTY010000160.1:3288-4646 GCA_964447795.1 uncultured Anaerolineaceae bacterium | reverse complement strand
AGTAGTGCCGTACCAGCCGCAGCGCCGTGTCGTTGGCCTCGGAACCCGACGAGCCGAAGAACACCTGGCTCAGCCCTTTCGGCGCAATCTCGGCGATCTTCTTGGCCAGCAGCGTCGGCGTCGGCGTCGAGCATTTGAAGAAGCTGTTGTAATAGGGCAGTTCCCTCATCTGCTCATAGGCAGCCTCGGCCAGTTCCTGGCGGCCGTAGCCGCCGCCCTGGCCGGCGAAGACACTCGCGGCACCGTTGAAGAAGTCCCAGCCGTTGACGTCGTCGGCGTAGCCGTTGCCGTCGTCGTCCAGGCCATTGCCGGCGATCTCGCCGGGATTGGTCCAGATGTTGCCACGCAGGTCGCGGTGGCGGGTGTGCATGCCCTCGTCGATCACGCCGACGACGACGTCGCTGCTGCAGGTCTTGCCCGCAGCCCAGGCCGCGGCCGCGCCGCTGCCGTAGGCATTTGCCGGCGTCGTGCTGGCGCCGTACATGCCCCAGAGCTGGCCGCTCGTGAAATAGGGATCGTCGGAGACGTCCTGCGCGCTGGCCTGTGTCGTGTAGCGCCAGTTCGGCTCGGCGAAGTCGACGGCGGCATCGGCCTGCAGGGCACGCAGCGCTGCGGCGATGTCGAGCGAGGCGCGAAAACCGACGCGCTGCAGATCGCCGCGGCCGTCGCGGCGCTGGGCCGCGGCCATCAGGCGCGTGAGCGTGCGACCTTCGATGCGCGCGAGTGCACGAGCCTGGGCGGCGCGGCGGGCGGCGGCGCGGAACTGCACCAGCAGTTCGCCCGCCAGATGGGGGGCCTTGGCGGCCAGCGAGCGGGCGACCAGGTCGGGGCGCCCCTGGGCTTGCGCCAGCGGCGCCAGCAGCGTGGCGGCAGCCGCCGCGATCAGGGTCAGGATGAGACGTTGTGGCACGAGGTTCCTCCTCCGGCAGGGAAAGCCGGGTCAGCCATCATGTGCGCGCGGACGGATCGCCGCCACCCCCAATACCCCCAGACGGGTTGGTCCCGGCTCGCTCCGATCACCGGTTCAAGGGGGTGCGGGTGCCGTTCATCCGGCCTGCGCCGGTGCCGGCCCGCGGCCTACACTTCCAAGATGATCCGTCTGCGACTGTTGTGCGCCGTGGTGCTGTGTGCGCCCCTGATGCTGATGGCCGCGCCGCAGGCGCGCGTCATCGTGGCCTTCAAGCCCGAGGCGGCGCTGCTGCGCGGCGAGGCGCGGGCGCTGGCCGCCGAGTCGGCGGCGCGCCGGTCGGTGCGCCTGCAGCGGCGGGCCGATGCACTCGCCGCGCAGGCCGGGCGGCCGCAGCTCAGCGGCCGCGCGCCGCGCGAACGCTGGCAGGTGCTGCGCGCCCACGGGCTGG
>CAYUTY010000160.1:0-3278 GCA_964447795.1 uncultured Anaerolineaceae bacterium | reverse complement strand
GCAAAACGCGTGATCTCCTTTGTATTCTTCAAAACACCCCAGGCGTAACGGTCGCCCGCCTCCCCGCCCGCGGCGGCCCTCTCCCCCCGCCGGCTCGCCCGGGCGGCCGCGGCCCCGCGCCCGCGCGCTGGGCGAACGCGGGCAGGTGCTGCGCGCCGACGGGCTGGACAGCGAGGCGCTGGCGGCGCGGCTGGCGGCCCACCCGGACGTCGCCTGGGCGGTGCCCGACCGCCGCCGGCGTGCGCTGGCCGTGCCCAACGACCCGCTGTACCCGGCCGTCGCCGCGGGCCAGCGCCCCGCAGGGCCCGACGCCGGCCAGTGGTACCTGCGCGCACCGGACGCGACCTTCCGCTCGGCCGCCAACGCTGAAGTCGCCTGGGACCGGGCCACCGGCAGCGGCATCGTGATCGCGGTCATCGACAGCGGCGTGCGCCCCGATCATCCTGACCTGCAGGGCCGGCTTCTGCCCGGCATCGACAGCATCGACGAGATCGTCACTGCCAACGACGGCGACGGGCCGGACGCCGATGCCAGCGACCCGGGCGACTGGGTGACCGCCGCCGAGGCGCGCAGCGGCACGCTGGCCGGCTGCATCGAGAGCAGCAGTTCCTGGCATGGCACCCAGGTCGCGACGATCGCCGGGGCGGCGACGAACGACAACCTCGGCATGGCCGGCACCGCGCCCGGGGCCATGATCCTGCCGGTGCGCGTGCTCGGCAAATGCGGCGGCTACGACTCCGACATCATCGCCGGCATGCTCTGGGCCGCGGGGCTGGAGCCGGTGGCCGGGGTCGTCAACCGCCATCCGGCACGGGTCCTGAACATGAGCCTGGGCGGGCCCCACGACGCCAGCGACGCCAACGAATGTTCGCCCTACGATGCGGCGATTGCACGCATCAATGCCGTGGGCGCGGTGTTGGTTGTAGCGGCAGGCAACGGCGTCGGCGGCCCGGTAGGCGTCCCGGCGCGATGCCAGGGCGCCATTGCGGTGGCCGGCCTGCGCCACGTCGGTACCAAGGTTGGTTTCAGCGACATCGGCCCGCAGGTGGCTTTCAGTGCGCCGGGTGGAAATTGTGTCAATCTGAATGGCGCCTGCCTCTACCCGATCCTGGCAGGCAGCAACACCGGCAGCCAGCGGCCGGGATCGTCGACCTGGACCGACAGCTTCAACTACGGTGTCGGCACCAGCTTCGCCGCGCCCATCGTCGCCGGCGCCGCGGCTCTGGTGCTTTCGGCGCGGCCGCAGCTGACGCCTGCCGAGGTGCGCCAGGTGCTGCAGTCGACGGTGCGCCCCTTCCCGACCGACGGCGCCACGAACCTGCCGCTGGACAACACGCCGGTGCCGGTCTGCCGCCCGCCCGACGGCAGCGAACAATTGCAGTGTTATTGCAAGCCGGGCCTGTGCGGCACCGGCATGCTCGACGCCGCGGCCGCGGCGGCAGGCGCCGAAGGCGCCTTTGCGCGCATCGTGCAAGGCAGCGCCACGGCGCGGGCCGGCACCGAGATCATCTTCGACGCCGGCGACAGCCTGGCGGCGCTCGGCCGAACCGTGATCGCCTACCGCTGGCGCATCAGCGACGGCGGCGGCATCGTCAACGGCTTCGTCACGGCCTCGAACGTGCAGCAGGTCAGCGTCCTGCCCAGCGCCGCCGGCAGCTTCGGGCTCGAGCTGACGGTGACCGACGAGCAGGGCGCGAGCGCCGTCACGCAGACCACGGTGGTGGTGGCTGCGGCCGCGGGCGGCGGCGGCGGTGGGGGCGGCGGCGGCGGTGCCAGCCACCCGCTGTGGCTGCTCGGCCTGGTGCTGGCCGCGGCCGCCCTGCGACGGGTCAGGGACAGGGGCTGAAGACCGGGCCCTCGCGCTGCGCCAGGCCAATCGCCGCGGCGCTGCGCTCGTCGACGCCTTCGATGCGCAGCACGGTGCCGGCGGCGCCGTCGATGCGCTGCCAGCGGCCGGCGCCGAGGCCGGCAGCGAGCAGGGCGGCTTCGGCGGCGGCAAGTGCGCCGGGGTCGGCGTAGGCCGCCGACTGCAGGCATTCGGGCGCTGCCGGTGCACGCGCCGCCGCGGCGGCCGGCAGCACGATCACATTCTCGGGCCGCAGCTGCTGGGCCAGACGCTGTGGCTCGCGCTGCGCGGCGTCGTCGGGCAATGGCAGCCAGGACGCGGGCAACCAGCCGTGGCTGGCCGCCCACCAGAAGGCGTTGGCCAGGAGCAGGAGCAGCACCAGGGCCCTCAGCATGGCCGCACGCTGACCTCGCCGCTGGCCACCCGGTGCAGCTCGCCGTCGGCGCTGCGCACGCGCAGCGCCCCATCGGCGTCCACGCCGGCTCCGGTGCCGACGAGGGTGCTTGCGCCTTCGGTGCGCAGGGCACGCCCGGCGAGCAGGTCGCGGTGCGCGAAGGCGGCCGCAAAGGCGCCGAAACCCTCGGCCTCGAAGCGACGCAGGGCCGTCGCCAGCGGCAGGGCCAGTTGCGCCAGCACCGCCGGCGGGGTGGCCGCGGGGTCCAGCTCGTCGACGCTGGCCAGACCGTGGCTCAGGCCATCGGCCGGCAGGGCGTGCACGTTCAGGCCGACGCCGATCACGGCGAAGCGATGTTCGCCCACCGGTGCCGTCTCGATCAGGACGCCACCGAGCTTGCGGCCGCCCGACGGCGCGGCGGCGTCGCGCAGCCAGAGGTCGTTCGGCCACTTCAGCAGCAGGCGCGGTGCCGCCGGCAGGGCCGGCTCCAGGGCGTCGGCCAGCGCACAGCCGACCGCCAGCGACAGCCCTGACCAGGCACTCGGCGCGCGCGGTGCCAGCGGCAGCGACAGCGAAAAGGTCAGCGAGCTGGCGGCGCTGGAGCGCCAGTCACGCCCCAGACGGCCACGACCGCGGGTCTGCTGCTCGGCCACCAGCAGGCATGCCTGCAGGTCGGCGCTGCGCCGGCCGCGGCCGGCCATGTCGGACGAACCGTTGCCGCGGGCGCGCGCCAGCAGTTCGGTGTTCGTCGAATCGGTGCGCGCCAGGACCTCGACGCTGAGCCCGGGCAGCAGGGGCGCGAGCTGCTGCCACAGCGCCTCGGCGTGCCAGCGGGTCTGCGCGGCGGGCGGACGGGCCTCGGGCATGCTGCGTCGGCGCCGTCAGCGCGCGGCCTGCCGCCCGCGCGCCTTGGGCGCCAGCAGGGTGCCCCGGCAGCGCGGGCTGCCGCAGCGGCAGGCGTATTCTTTCTTCAGCTTGGGCGTGTAGCGCTCGTCGATCACCAGGCCGTAGTCGTAGGCCAGCTCTTCGCCCGGCTGC
>CAYUTY010000159.1:0-4821 GCA_964447795.1 uncultured Anaerolineaceae bacterium | reverse complement strand
CAGTTCGGCAAATCGGACCATCCGTGTTAGGGCTGAATAACTGAAGCCCTTGCCATATTCCAGCTCCAATTGTTGTGCCAGTGATGCAAGAATCTTCTGGCCGTAATCGCCCCGGCCATCGGTCAAATTTTCTCGCAGAAGTCGCTTATCAATACGCCAATAAGCAATGGTTAGTCCAGCATTCGCGGCGTGAGCCACCTGGTGTCGGGCATCCTCAATTAGCGCACGGATTTCCATCAGCAACGAATTGGGATGAGTGGTGGTATGCGTCATTGGTCAGTCCCCTGTTCACGAAGCCAATCCGTCTTACCATATCGATACTCAGGAAACTCATTTTGTAATGTCGTCTGCCCGAGCAACGAGCGTTTTGCCAAGGCGGCTACTTGTCCTAATTCCTCTTCATTTCTGACTTCCAACGGAACAATCAGGCTAACACCCGTCGCCCAATTCAAACGTTCCCTTTTCCATGAAAGGGAGATCTCCAGATCAATCCCTTCAGCTTCTATTTGCTGACGTACAGTAAGTAAGTGTTCGTAGTAAGCATCTTGCTCAGCCGAAGGCCGACGGGAGGTATAGCTGACGACTTTTGTGCGGGATTTGCCAACTGGCTTGAAATTGGTTGTCGCGGCTTCGAATAGCCATCCTGCGGGTTTGGGCCAACCCGGTCCCGCGATTGTTCTTCAATAACGCTACTGTAGATATAACGCGGGTGCTGCCACCAGACAATGACCCGCCGATCATTGAGAATAAACCCTACGTCGTCACACAACGAAAGGCTTTTTAGCTTGGTTTCGGCGTAGGAGTGCGGAATGTATAAGCCATCCTTATTCAATCGCCACTGATGCTTCTGATGGTATTGGCGCTGCATTCGGCCTAAGAGTTCTTGCTTTTGTTTTTCATCTCAGTACCTCGGCGGAAACAATAATGGTAACCCAAGAATTTCAATTGCTTCAGCAACTATTGAGGCTCGGAATTTAGGAGAACTGGTGCAGTCTGAGTTAGCTTATTAATTGAAAGCCAACTAGCAATCTTTGATTGCGCGCCTAGAAAGATGAGCTCATAACGCAACGATAAAATACTACAACGTATTGCCGAGGCTACTGGCACACATCTGAAGATTTCATTTGAACAACCTGACAATGCATTAGATTAAGTCATTAAAAAAATAAAAATTTAGGGGCTGTAATTTTATAACGCCCAAATATGTACCCTTCGATTATCTAGTAATGGCATCAAAGCAAAAAATTTATTAGTAATAGCTCAAGAACGCTATTTACAAAGGCACTGAAGATATCGTTCTAGCCGAATATTTAAGTATTGAAATAATATCACAATCATATGACATCATAATATTCAAATATTATAAATTTATAACCTTTTCTCCCCGTGTTATTTCATCAACAGAAGGCAATCCGCGTTGTTTAAAAAGTAGATCTAATGCTTCAATAAATAAAGACTGAAAAGAAGCTTTCTTATGCCTCTCAGAGAAGACTAGAACATGCAAGGCATCGTGAAGAAGAGGATCAACATAAATCGGGATCGATTGTTTCTTTCTGACACCAGGCCGGGATTTCACATTTTCATTAATAGCGGTTTCTGTAGCTGGACTGAGCTCCTGGGGATGTTCAATATTGTCTTCAATGATTGTCGTAAGTCCTAAAGATGCTTTTCTTTTACTCATACATTGTTCCTCGTTCAGTTATATCTGTTTTCCTAGCCGATCTTCCTTGGAATAAATATATTCAAAAATTGCAGTTATCTCCCCTGCCCCTTTATCGCTTGCATCATATTCCTTGACGCTTAAATTATCAGCATAGGCACGTTTATAACATTTACGTTCATAAGTTGGCGTGTTACAAACAAGTCCAATTGCAGAAAGGCTGTTTTTAGCTTCCTGCAGGTCTTCACCGCTTGTTGGGCAACGAGTAATAACAAAGGAAAATGGAATTTTCGAATTTTTTATAATATCAACTGTGGGTAATGCACTTCGGCAATCATCCAGCGATGGTTGGCAAGGAATAATCGCAAAACTTGCTTTATCGATTGCCTCGGTATGAATAAGCCCTTCCCTACCCGCTGTATCAATAATGACCAATTCAAATCCTTGTTTTTTCGCTGCTTCTAAATTCTCTATAACTTGATTGTAGAGGCATTTAATGAGAAGTGGTTCTTCAGCTTCTCTAGCTTCCCACCACTTAGTTGCTGACTGTTGTGGATCGAGATCGATTAAAAGGGTTTTAAGTCCCCTACTGCTTCCTTCGACCGCAAGATTGGTTGCCAGCACGGTTTTACCGGCCCCGCCTTTCTGATTAGTGATAGTCCAGATTCTCATATCTATATAAATTAGATATTGTAATATTAAAATATAAGTATATCAAAATATCATGCTATAAAAACTTCTTCATATCGTGATTATAGAATATTAGAAGTACAAAATAGTATGACATCATACTAATATGATAGTGCGGTAGTGTGACAATATGATATAATAATATCACAAAATTATAACATCAACACATCAACACATCAACACATCAACACATCAACACATCAACACATCAACACACTATAAAACAATAATATTGAAATATTATAATGCTATTATACTATGATATAATAATATGATAATATTGAACTAGAAAGCAAAATATGCAAACTATAAGCTATGATTTTTAGGTCATGGAATTGAATTATTTGTATTGAACATATCCAATGTGTAATATTAAAAAAATACTACACATTGAGGGTTAAATGAGAACAAATATTGTTATTGACGATAAGTTGATGGAGGAAGTAATTAAATTGACAGGAGCGAAAACCAAGAAAGAAGCGGTTGAGCTCGGCTTGTTGACTTTATTGAGAATTAAAAAACAAGAAAAATTTAGACCTTATCGAGGAAAATTAACATGGGAGGGCGATCTCAATGATATGAGAACTGATTTATGATAATTGTCGATACTAGCGTCTGGATCGATTTCTTCAACGGTAAGATTACTGAACAAACAGATAAATTGGATTTTTTACTGTCAAGTTCAGTGGTCGGAGTAGGGGATCTAATTCTAGCGGAGGTGTTACAAGGGTTTAGAAGTGACAACGATTATCTAATTGCTCGAAACCTGATGATAGAACTTGAACTAAAATCTTTCTGCTCCATAGAACTAGCGGTAAAAGCTGCTGAAAATTACCGCATGCTTAGAAAACGTGGGATTACTGTTCGAAAAACCATCGATTCCTTAATTGCCACTTACTGCATAGAAAATAGGTATGCTTTACTTTTTTCTGATCGAGATTTTGATCCCTGGTGCGAGCATATGGGTTTGATTAATGCATCTAGGCTTGTGAAAGAAACCTGACGTAAATTGATGGTATAACAGTATTTTTCAGACTTTGGACGTTCTGATCAATTTCATAATTTCATTAACGGTCAAATTTTATGAAAAGAGGTTAGACCTGTTAAGGGAGTAACTATAGTCTTAGCAATAAAATATTTTGGAAATTGAATTAACTCGATACTCATTCAAATTAGAAATAATGTAGGGGGAAGGCAGTTTATAAATATTTTAACATCGTAATATTAAGATATTCCAATATTCTTGGATTCTGATAGTTTGATTTTCAATATCAAGACTTAATTGTAAATGGGGAAGAGGAGGGGAGCTTGAGCGGAGAAGAAAGCTGTTAAAAATACTATGATATTGTAATATTATAATGTTGCAACGTTATAAGGTGTGTCTGTGGGTATGTTTAATCGTAGTATTTTGTATTGATAATTTGTCCTCCACATAACTGACACTGATATGAGATCCAATATGCGGTAGCTTAATATCTCCCGGAATATCGTATTTGATAAAACCAAATGGTGTTTTTAGATAAAGCTCCGAATTAGTGAAGTGTACTAGTATTCCATCCGATTTTTCATTTTTATCAGCATCCTTTGCCATAAAAATGTTATAGATTCCTCCTTTCAAAGACTCGGCTTTTGTCACTTTAATCGTTTTCCATTTGCCATCTATTTGGTTCTCGATGAGTCTTTGGCCGTTCATGACCAGTATTCGTTGTTTCATAATTTCAAATGGAGTCAGTTCGTATGCTATAGACGTTGTTCACAATCTCGTCAAAATTGAATTCTTTATGATCACGACCTTGCAAATAAGCCATAAATTGATAGGCTCCTGCTCCTTTAAAAGGTTCGCTATGAGATAAAAATCTCGCAAATCGAATCGGATCATTAATTGATTCACATCCGTCCTCGTATATCTTATTAAGATAGTTGCTGAGCAATGTGATTTCATGTGTATCAAAAGAATTTTTTATATGTTCGCTGTTGTAATGGCGAGTCCAAGATATTTTTAAGATATCGATACTATTAAGATGTTTTTGTTCTAAAAATTGCTGCTTGCTATTTACATTTTTACTTTTTATGCCATCGGTGTAATCGGGAATTGGAGTGATTGTGTAATCACTAGCTCTCTCAATATTCTTTGATTTATTGTATTCGATGAAATCTTTTAAAATTTGAGCAGATCGTCTAGAGATAACTTGTTCTTTATTGTCGTTAATCCAATCATGAGTTGTGATGGGGTCTGCTTTGTAGCAAACAACGAGAAGATGAATGATATATAGATCAGTGCATTTGCCCGAGTGAAATAAATCAGCGATAGAATCAGGCAAATTGAGTAATTTAGCATGTAAAGAAACCCACGAAACTGATTTGCTCAGTTCTTGCGCTATTGTAGTTTGCGTTTTTCCTTTTGCTAATTGTCGAACAATATAATCTGCTATTTCTCGAGCAGTCAGATTTTCACGATGAAAGTTTTCTAT
>CAYUTY010000158.1:0-4855 GCA_964447795.1 uncultured Anaerolineaceae bacterium | reverse complement strand
ACCCCTTTCCGTACCAACCTCATCTGCGGCACAGATCGACGATTTCCTGTAGTTGATGACCTACGCGCACTACCGTTTCGACACGATTGAAGCCCTGCTGGCGGCGATTGTGCAGGGTGTGCCGCTGGTGGTGCAAAATGCGCCAGTGGATATGAACGCACGAATCACGTTCATGCAGGGTTTGCTGGCGCTGCTGCCGCCATCGGCGCGTTTTGCGGTGACTTTCGCCACCCACACCGTCCCTTCTACCGAGACAGATGCACAGGTGCGCTTCCACAGCGGCGGCAAACTCTCACGCGAGTGGCTGGTATACGACTGGCCCAGCGGCAATATGGCCGGAAAAGGCGTGGAAGACGAATACAGCCGCTTCATCGTCAGCCAGCTTCGGCTCGACCCGCAGCTTGTCAGCCAGCAAACCCGGAGCCTGACAGCGGTGGCGGCCTGGCGCATTAAACGCGGCGATGGGCTGGCTGATGCGCTCGGTTATGCGGCGCGGCGGCTGAAAGTCGATAACGCGCTGCTGAATAACCAGCCGGTTGAAACCGCCGATGTCTCGAAGGTGCTGGCGGAAGACCCGACCCTGACTGACGACCTGAAAATTGCTTATACCCGCCATCTGCTGGCTTTCTCGCTGGCGCTGGGCGATATGACGCACGCCGAGCCGATTGCCATCAACCTGCGCCAGCAGCCCGCGCTGGAAACGGCGCTGCAAAAACAATTTGGCGAGGCGATCAACGAAGGCAAGGCAGGCATCGTTTATGACGCGGTTTCGCGCTGGCTGGCGAACCCGCTGGGGCCAACCGGGCGCGAATGGATTGATGTGGCGCACAGAGCGGCGCTGGCGCAAATGGACGCGCTGGTGAAAGCCCGCGACCTGCCCGGCATCAACCGCTTCCTGGAGCAGATTCAGGAGGCCGAATCAGGCGTTGAAATCAGCAAGGTTGTCCCCAAGCTGATCGAAATGGCGCTGCCGCTGACGGTGCTTGACCGCGATCTGAACCTGACGGTTTTCCTGCTGGCGGTCAATTATGTTGAGCCGGAAGTGCTGCGAAAGCTGGTGAGTTCGCCCCGATTCACGGCGCAGCTTCCCCCGGCGCTTGGCCGGCTCGCGCCTTACCTGAGCGGCGAGGATGCCGGGCTGACACCGGGCGGGATGCTGGTTGATACAGCCGGAGCTTTTGGCGACGAATGGCGCGACATTGTGCTGATCCGGCTGGCGGAAGTGGCTGTGCTAGCGAAGCGCCCGGACATCGTGGATACCCCGGCGCTCTCCGGCTTCATGAACCTGCTGCAATCGCTGTGGGGGGTACAGTACAGCCAGACGATCACCTGGATTGTCAAGAATCTGTCCACTGACGAAACCCTGCTTCAGCTTGACCCGCCGGGGCCAACCTATCTGCTGCAAATTCTGCTGGCGTTCGGCGCTTATGTTGATCTGGCGAATGAGATGATTCATCAGGCGCGGGTGCTGTATCCCGGCGACAAACAGGTTGACTATGTCAACATGGTACAGCGGCTCTTCGCCGAAACGCCGGTCGCGGTTGACCAGGTGCCGGTCGCGCTGAAAGTCATCGGCGAAACCAGCATCCGTTCGCTGCCGCTGGCGATGGCGCATATCGGCGCACTGGAAGGACAGCAGTGGTCGTCGGAACTGGATGCGGTGGCCGAAAATGTGACCAAAATGCTGTTCGATACCCCGGCGCTGCTGGAAGTGATTCCACCCAACGCCATGATCGCGCTGCTGCGTTTCCACATCAAGCGCAAGGATGTGCCGAATACGATCCGCGTGGCCGGGTTACTGCCGCAGGTGGCCGTCCGCGAGGGGACGAAGGGCATCAACCTGATCGGGCGCATGTACAAGATGATGGACTGGGATGACCGGGTGCGGCTGGCGGCGCTGGAACTGCTGCGGCGCTACACGCGCATGACGCCGGAACGGGACGCGCGGACGGCCATCACAGCGTTCGGGCGGGAGTTCGGCGTCAAGGTGCAGCAGGCGCTGGAAGCGACCTATGCCTTCAAGCGGCTGATGGATGGCGTTGATCTAGTGACCTATGCCGAATTCGTCCACATCACGGCCAGCTTTTTGCACGATACGGCGCTGGTTTACGCCGATAAAAGCCGCATCCCCAGCATGGGCGCACTGGTCAATGATCTGCACTCGCTCAGCGGCGGCCTCAATGATGAGGAACGGCGCATCATCGCCGCGGAAATGATCGCGCTGGGCAAGGCGATTCTGGTGCTGGGCGACCAGGCCAAATCCACCCGCCCGCGTGATGCCGACAAACACATCGAAGGTTTGCTGACCGGCAAGGCCAACCCGACCAGCGTGCTGGACATCTTCGTAGTGATCGGCGGCTACTTCACCAAAGGCAAACGCTACGTGAGCAAGCTGGAAAAACTTGCCAGCTCGCACGCGCTGGGCGAACGTTCCGCGCCGATGGTCAAGGACGAGTCGCAGATTGCCAACGGGGTGCTGCGCGGGGCTTTACGGGCTTTTCCGCCGGACAAGAAGATCACGCTGACGGCGGAGGCCATTCGCGGCGAGCTGGACAGCCTGTGGGGCGATATTCCGCTCATCAAACAGCGCGAAATCGTGCGCGATCTGTCGCAGGATACGCAGCGCATCCCCGATATGATCTTCATCATCCGGGCGGAGGGCGGCGACCGGGCGATGGAAGAAAACAACCTGTCGCGGCGGCTGGAAGACAACGACCAGCAGCCGAAGAACACGCTGGAGATGTACCGCTTCATCGCCGGGTACTTCAAGCAGCGGATGAAGTAGCTGCTAGTTGCTAGTTGCTAGTCAAGAAGATATAGAGGCGAGTCAGCAACTTTGGATTCAGATTAAAGTTAAAAGATTACGGATTGTTGCGATGGTGGTGATAATGGTGATAATGAGAATTTGGAAATGATTATCATTTCACCATTGTTTTGGGTCGTCGTCGGTATGGCGGTGGTGGCGCTGCGATTGCCATTCGCCGCATGACTTTCCCTTCACGATTGGCGGCGGCGGCAGTGGCGCTCCAATTGTCCTGGGTCTTGTGCCGCCATTCCCCGGCTGATGGGTGGCGATGGTGGCAATGGTGACAGAGGGTGTGCCGCCGCCATGTTTGCCATTGTTCAGGGAAATCCTGCACGAGGATGAGGGAAGTGCGGGCATGGCGGGAGGTGTCATATTTGCCATGCGGCGCGTTCCGCGTAAAAAATGGGGGTGTGTCATAGGGATAGTTTAGCAGGGAAATGGGGCGAGGTGTGAAACATTTGTCATAACATTTGTTTCGATTTTGAGGGGAGATTGGGTAGTTAAAAGTTAAAAGACGAAAGTTGAAAGAGGGTGTCGCAGTAGAGACGCCGCAGGCTAAAGCCATGTGGCTACGGAAAAGCCAAGCCCGCTGAAGGGGCTGGAAAGCTTGCCCGCCATCCATTTCTGCCGCATAATAGTCTGTAACAAACCTCCAAGCTAACAGAGGCAACCCCGCATGGCACAGTCGGTGTTCATCAGTTCCACCTCGAAAGACCTGGGCGAACACCGCGCGGCAGTAGACAAGGCGATTCGGCGGCTGGGACTGCGCCCGATCAACATGGACGACTTCGGCGCGGGACCGGGCGGCGCGGCGGGCGTTAGCCTGCGCTATGTGCGCGAGGCGGATTTATTCGTCGGCATCATCGCACGGCGTTATGGCTATGTGCCGGAAGGCATGGACAAGTCCGTCACCGAGCAGGAATATGACGAAGGGCTGCGGCTGAAAAAACCGCGTTTGATGTACCTGCTCGATGCGGCGGCGGACTGGCCGGAAGCGCTAATCGAAACTGATGACACCGCACAGGCGAAGCTGGCAGCCTTCCGCGAACGGGTGGAGCGAAACGATGTGCGGGCGCTGTTCACGACGCCGGAAAATCTGGCAGCGCAGGTGACGGCAGACCTGACCAAGCTGCTGGACAAGCGGCGGCGGGGTGTGTGGCTGACGCGGCTGCTGGTTGCAGCGCTGGTGCTGGCGGTGATCGTGGGCGGGGTACTGCTGGCCGCGCCGGAAGTGCGGATGCCGACATTCATCGCACTTGGCATCATCACGCCAACCTACACCCCCTCGCCGACACTGACCCCCTCGAACACGCCGACTTTCACACCCAGCCCGACGCCAACGAACACGCCAACACCCTCGAATACCCCAACTCCGACAGCAACCCCGCTGGAAGGCACGCCTGCCGCTGAGGGAGAAATCGTAGTCGTCGTGGCGAAATTTGAGCAAAGCAGCGGCGCGGTCTACACCCCGGAAATCGACATGCTGGAAGTGCTGCGCGAGGCGGCACAGGGCGTGGACAATGTGCGCGTGATCGCCATCGACCACATCATTGCTGACGAGCAGCAAGCACAAGTGGTAAGTGAAACATATAGAGCAACGATGGTGATTTATGGACGTATCGCGCCCGGTGGTGTGACAGCTAAATATGAAATCACACCGCGATACAGCTTTGTTGATACGGAAATCGAGGGCGATTTGCGCGTTTCAACTGCTGAACTGGAAAACTTTGAAGCTTTCCTATTCAATGGTATGGATGCAAGTTACATTTTGAATTTCACAGCAGGACAACTTGCCTATTTTGAAGCTGATTATCCGGGGGCAGTACGGGCGTTGACGCTGGCCGAGCAGGCACTAAACCCGGTACGCTCAGCCGATGTTCAGGCTAAGACTTTATATTTTTATAGAGGGATTGCCTACGCCAGGCTGGAAGACTATGCCGCCGCCATTGCCGATTATGACCGGGCGCTCGAACTCGACCCGGCCGATTCTGAGGACTACTACAACCGGGGGATTGCCTACCACTATCAGGAAGACTATGCCGCCGCCAT
>CAYUTY010000157.1:0-4912 GCA_964447795.1 uncultured Anaerolineaceae bacterium | reverse complement strand
CCAGTCGATACAGCAGCAGCGGCATACGAGCTATGAGCCGCCCCAAACCAGAAGGATATGGCAGCCAATCAGAGGAATTCGCTGCCGGATGAGTCGTTACAATTCTGTTATTCATCATGATTTACTATAACGCTTTTTTGTTTTACGTGCATGACATGATGATACAAATCAAAACTTGCGCATGATTTGCAGGGCAATCTGTTATGTCTATTGAAATGCTTTATAATGCGCGACTCAGATCATTATGAGGATAGATGATGATTCGCTGCTACCTGATCATTCTGTTGTGCGGATGCACCTTGAATATAGTACCATCACCGACTGCTACCTATGAACCCACCCCCTCCCAAAATATTCCGGCGGATGTCTGGAAAACAGTTGCACCAGGTATTGAACAGCGGGCTTATGACCCTGTACCGGATAACACATTAGCGCGGGTGATAGCACTGCGTTTTGACCCTGCGCTTTATAGCTTCCGCCTTCACTATCGCCCTGGAGAACCGCTGCGCGCGGCAGAATGGGCAGCAGCATTACCAGATGCCATTGCGATGATTAACGCCAATTTTTTTGATGCCAATAACCGGGTATTGGGCTTGCTGGTAACGGATGGCGTTGCCTATGGTTCAACCTATGTCAACCAGGGTGGCACATTTCTAGTGCAAAATGGCATCCCACGTGTACGCTCCAATATTCTCGAACCCTATGCAGGTGAAGCACTGGAACAGGCCGCTCAGGCTTTCCCCATGCTGCTCGCGAATGGCACACAGGCTTACACCAGCGACGCACCTGACCGGTTCACGCGGCGCACAGTCATCGCGCAGGATGATAGAGGGCGAATCCTGCTGATGGCAACGCCCTTTCTTGGCCTCCCCCTGCTCGATTTGAGCACATTTTTGCCTGCAACCGATATGGGGCTAGTCAATGCGCTAAATTTGGACGGCGGCGGCTCAACTTTGATGCTTTTGAACATATCTGGTCAGCCAGAATATGTCGTTATATCGCTCGATCCGGTTCCAGCCGTGATCGCAGTTTATGCGCGCTCGTAAAATTCGTTTTTCTTACCCGCTAAAGGCTGTTATAGTCTAGTAAAATACAAATTCAAATTCGGGGGAATAACAATGCAGAAGTGGGAATATCTGGTGGTCTATATCCAGGGGCAGGAAGCGAATGCAGCGGCACAGGAAATGGGGCTAGAAGGCCACTTGAATGCTGATAAATTCACCGAGCAGTTAAATAAACACGCCAGCGGTGGCTGGGAGCTGATGCAATTCGAGTGGGATGGAACCAAAGGCGCAAAAGCACTGTTCAAACGCCCACGTGGGTGATAATAAAGAATCGACAATGAGGGCATGGAGGCGCCCCGCGTCTCCTGCCTTACAGATTCCATTTGAGATATGGCATTACTCAATCCTCTTCGCTGAGCAAACGAGACATTTGAACATAGATGCTCGCATAATATGGTTAATACTGATGTGAAGAGCTATACCAATAGTAGTGGTAGGGTGAGTTTGGCGTGGCATTGACACTTGGAAAGTATAAAGGTTAACTAAGCGTTTTTAAAAATCCATGCACAGAAATAAACTACCCATCATCTTAATTCACTACAAAGAATTTTGCGAGTTATGATATTTACAGTCAACATTCTATGAAAGGTAAGAAGTTTGTCTAATTCTAGCAATGCCCTCCAAGAAATTCGTAAGCAATTAAAAGTCAAAAATAAAGAAACTGCTCGCAATTTATTACGAAATTACCTTCAGCAACATCCAAGAGATGCAGAAGGTTGGTATTTAGCTGCTCTAGCAGCAGCAAGTAAAGCACAAGCGATTCAATTTCTCGAACGCGCTATCAACATAGACCCTTTCCACGAAAAAGCTGTTCGGTCACTTAATTCATTTCAGCAAAAACACGATGCTGGTGCCTCGTCATATCAAGTCTTTACTAATCCATCTGAGTTAATGCCTGAAAGAATAACAAGCAATCAGTATATATTTGATGAAGCAAAATACCAACGCAGTATTCAACTTAAATCCATTAACTGGGGGTGTACGGTTGGAATTATTACTTTCATTCTATTTATTGGAATTGCAACCATTGGAGGCTCAGTTCCATTTTTAATTGAAAATAGTAATTCCAGTGCAATTAGCCTCATAGCGATTATTATAGGAGGTATAGCTTACTTCTGGAAGAACAATAGTCTTAAAAACACGACTAAACATGTTGAGAATAGAGGGTGTATGCGGCAACTAACAGGAAGCTTCCTGTTAGTATCAGCTACTATTATAGTTACAGCTCTTGTGTCCAACATCATTAAATTTCGCAATACCTCGGATGTTTTGCCTATAACAACTTCTATCCAGGATAACTCTCTGAATGTGGCAATAGCACCTACCCTATTTCACTCAGAGACACCGACACCGCGCCACACTCCTACTTTCCTTCCGACGAACACAGCTTCTCCTGTTTATACACCCACTACCCGGCCAACAAATACACCTAACCCTACATTCACACCCAACGCAGGCAAATGGCAAATCGACACGAGTACATCTTCTTTTGATGATACAACCACTGTTATATTAAGCGTTTCAGCTAATATACCCATTGAAGCGTGGCTAGATAACCCCACCCCTATACTTGTACTACGCTGTAAAGAAAACAGGATTGCAGTGTATATAAGAACAGGAACAGCGGCTGATATTGAGTTGGATAATAATTTTATAAACCGACCTACAGCACGATTTCGATTCGATAATCAAACAGCCTTCACCGTAAAAATGAGTGAATCAACTGATGGTGAGGCACTATTTTTTCCTGATCCTATTTCCATCATTAATGACATGCAGCGTTACGATGTATTATTATTTGGGTTTATTCCCCTGAACGCTGCTCCGACGGAAACCACATTTGACATTCGAGGCCTTTCTAATGTGATACAGCCTCTCATTGATGCCTGTCAGTCATAATGAGTTATAAGGCGAATACAAAATCGCGCATATTACCCATCATCTTATGGAGAGCTGCGATAGATATTATTTTCCGTCTATCCAGACGGGAAGATGTCCCAGCGCTACGATGCTCTGCCAGGTAGCGCGATCTCCCTCAGTGAGAATAGCCGCTTCTGCAACTACATGTGCGTCGGCCTTGCCCATGATGAGTCTCATACCCTGAAGCGTGCTGCCTGTCGAAATCACATCATCCACTAAAACAACGCGCTTGCCAGCGACCAGCAGCCGATCTTTTTCATCGAGATAGAGTGTTTGTGGAGCGCCTGTCGTAATACTCAAAGTTTCGGATTGCAGCGCGTCGCCCATATAAGGTTTGTAGGACTTACGCAACACAACATAAGGCAGGTTATTCATGGCAACGGAAATAGCGTGTGCCAATGGGATGCTCTTGGCCTCCGCTGTCACCAGCACATCAGGACGATGATCGGTCAGTTTTGCGGCCAGTTCCTTGCTGACAGCTTCTACCAGTTCGGTATCGCCCAGGATATTGAGGATAGCAATCCGAACACCCGGCTTGATCTCGAACAAACGCAAATCCCGCTTCACGCCTGCCACTTCGACAGGATAGGTTTCATACGCTGACATGAATCGTCCTCATTAGTTGCTAGATCACCTGAACAGCACGTTTTATAGCGCGAAGGTAAGGTTTTGCACAGCGGATTATGCTTTGTAATCGGGATTATCGTGAAAGATGACCATCTCATGACCGACCCGTACCATGTCACCTACGCTCAATATGTGCGTTTGTTTGAGCGGCGCATCATTGACGAAAGTACCGTTGGTACTGCCGAGATCTTCCAGAATCAAACTATCACCTTCGCGTTTGATCTGACAGTGAAAGCGTGAAACATTTTTGGCATTGATTACCATTTCGTTTTGCGGCGCACGCCCGATGCGAACGAGCGGTTGTTCCAGTGGAAAAGTTTGATCACGCCAGGTGATATGAGTTGGGATAGTACCAAGCTTGCGGTCAACCGGCGCAACTTTTTGTGAACGTTCCACTTCACGGGTACGTAGAAATTGAGTGCTTTCATGGCGATCAGTCATGGTATACATGGCCTGAGTTGCCATCATTTTACGACTGTAACTATCATAATACGCTGTGCCGCGTTCCATCTCCGAAGCCTGTTGCAGCAGCGCCCGCCGCTCCTCAATTAAATCGGAGCTTTCCATAGGTGCTTCGCCGATAGCTTCCGCCGCCTGTTTTAATACCTGTGATGCCTGACGATAGTCTCCCCGATCAGCAGCAGACACAGCTTCGCGCCTTGCCTGCGCCGCTTGCAGCAGCAGCACTGAACGGCGCACCTCCGGGTTTGGTGGCGGAGGCAGTTCAGCCTGTATGCCCAGATTAATAATTACAGGTTTTTCCAACATTTGATGGGCTGTTCCATTTTCATGGATTTCATCATATTCAAAGCGCAGTGTAGCAATTTGCCGCTGGCCGACATCGTACAGCGCCGGAATAGAAAGTTCCAGCACCAGTGTTTTGACCTCATCACCAAAAACATCGCCGAGATCAAACGATAGTCGCCTTCCATCGCTGTGCATATTGTAGGCATTAAGCTGTTTGACATGCGTAACATCATCTGTAGGTTCAATGCTGATGACGAGATTTTGTCCAACGAGATTTAGAAGGCCGCGCAGTTCTTCCTCAAAAATCATCGGCGCAACTTCTGGACTTTCAATGAAGTAAAATGCTCCCCCCCCAGAGTCAGCCATCGCCATCAACAAATCTTCGTTGAAATCCGCGCCAAGCCCCATCGTTGTGGTGCTAATGCCAGATTCCCGCTTTTGCTGTGACAATGCCACCAGCTTAGGCGGCGCTGTGATGCCCCGATTTGCCAGGCCATCACTCATCAGAATGACGCGGTTTAAATGGTCGTCGCGCAAATTTTGTGCGACCAGAT
>CAYUTY010000156.1:0-4990 GCA_964447795.1 uncultured Anaerolineaceae bacterium | reverse complement strand
ACCCCAAGCGCCCGGCCAGCCACCGGGCGCTTTTTATTGTCATACCATTGCGAACATGAGTCGCTGCGCCACCTGGTTCTCAATACTTTCTTATGACACTGTGCAGCGCGTCACTTTCATGCAGAACAGCCGATGAGCATACTTGTTCGCCTCCGTGACTGGCGACAGTTGGAGCAAGCGAATCGTGTTACCGGGAACACCCGCTGGAATGCTCCACGTGACAGTGTTTGTCAGGCAGGATGTACCCGACGCTGGCGTTTGCGGCGAAATTTCGTATTGTCCTATCTTAAGCCGTATCTGGGGGATGACCGCGGGTGTATTGTGGTTGGTGCTTATTTGCACCTGTTTGATACACACCTCTGAGGGATAGAGGTAAACCGCTTCCACCAATCCGCCGAGGTCGAACGAGTCGAATTGGCCGACAGGCGTTCCTGCGAGTGTGCGCTTGTTCTCGCCTTTCTGTATCCAACTGGTGCTATTCCACTGGATGAGGTCTGTAGTCTGTGTGCAGCCATCGCCGCAGCCGGGGTTGACTGGATCCAGATCGTCGCATGGACAATCCTCCACGCCCGCCGCCGCAAGCACCACCGCTTTAGAGAGAAAAGCAACAAACAGGAAGTAATTCTCTATGGCTTCCGCCGCCTCAGTCAGGACGCCTTTAATCACATCCTGGTTGATGTTGTCATAGGTCAGCGCGTTACAGGCTATTTCGAGGTTTGCCTTGCTGACAGAACTATTGTTTAAGTTCTCTGTTAACTCGCAGATCATTTTAGTCATGTCTGCTGTGCTGTTGAATGCCGCCAGCATATTCTCGAATTGATAAATGCTTATCGCGTTGCCGATGCCACCGAAAATTGTCCATAGAGGCGAAAACACACCCGACCAGACCGGCGCTTGCGTGCCTTGCTGTAGCACTGTGGCGACTGCGTTCATGGCGTTAATCATGGACTTGTACACCCACGCCTTGACAGCCGAACACAGCACTATTTTTTCCTCATCATCGCCGCCGGCCGTCGACGGCGCGTTGGGATTGATGGATTGTGGCGTGCCGTCATAAAAACCCTGCCAGATTTCATTCCAGATGCTGTCTTGACCAGCCGCGCCAGCACTGCACTTACTCATGTCGAAAACTGTATACCAGTCCCCGCCGCATTTATTCCTTGCTTCCAGGACGCACGGGTTTGTTGGGCTTTGTCTCAGTTCCATATCGTCATCCTCATCACACTCACCACAGTTGCAATCTCCGCAGCCGCCGCCACTGCCGGGCGCTGGCTGACATAGCGATAGGTCGTAAGCGGTGAAAAATTCCCCGTTCACGGTTGTCTTTTGCTCAATCAAACAAGGGTTGTCCGGATTCTGGCGTAGTTCAAAATAGGGCATGTTCTGCGCTGCCTCCCCGCATATTTCAATTTTTCGCAGGCCGCCGCCGTGATAAATGAACGGGATTTCGTCATTGACCATGCTGACAATAATCACATCAATGTGATGTGCGCCCGCGCCTAAAACCTCAATTTCTTCAATGGTGGCTGTGCTGGTTTCAGCCGGGATTGCAACCTGATCGCGGTTCAGGTCTATAAACCGGATGGTATCCAGTCGGTCGTCAATAGTGATTTGCGCCATACTGCCTTGCAGGACATTAAGCAGATGCAGGCGCACAAGGCCGGGCGCTGAGAGGTTGATACGAAAGCGCGGTAAACCGCTTGCCGGGAGAATCGTCGGCAAGCTGCCGATGGGGATGCGGCTTATATCGGTGACAACATCACCGTCCTGTGTGCCAAGAATGGTATTGCTCAGAGGAGTCGCCAGATACCACGCTGGAAAGAGATAACCGTCAGTAACAAGGTCAGGCGAAGTAAAGGGATTGTTGGGAAACCACTCAATGAACGGCGCTTCTGGCCCATAGGTATAGCAGTTGTTATCGGCGCAGTCATCATCGGGATTTCGCAGAATGGTGTACAGCTTGTGAATGTTGTTTTCTGCTCTATCGCTGTCAGTACCCGGTTTCCAGGAGGCCGGATATTCCAGGCGTGAGACTGCCGACATGATGATGGGCAGCCAATCCCGATTGAGAGAAATGCAGACGCGGTTTGGCTCATCTACATCGTGGATTGGGAGTTCCAGCTTGGCAAAGCGCATTTCATAGGCCGATGAAAATATAGGGGTTTAAGCCGACTGCCGGAGGAATATTGTTGTGCGGCTGGCCGCCGCCCGCCGATGATGTTTGTAGCTGCGGCTGCGCGGCTGGCGTGTTGGTTGCCGCCGCTGCGCTGCCCCCCGCTGTGCTGGTCGAAAATACCCGCGCCGGGGCATTGTTAAGCAGATTTTGGCCGTGCGTGTGTGCCGGGATTTGGGTAGTGTTGAGCGTTACTTCTGCCTCACCAAAATATGCGCCACGTCCATACAGATTGCCCGCGCCGACTGGAAACCTATCCCGCAGGTCAGGCAAGTTGAAAGTGGTCGTGTCGTCGCCCGCGCCAAAATCCGTACCGATCAATGCAAATAATTCTGCATTGGCCTCTCTGGAAATTTCTGCGCCGTCGGCAGGTATCCAGCCATCGTCCAGGATGCTGTTTTGCAAAGTCCACTTTATGTCACCTATGGCTGGCATGTTGGCCGCTCCCGCCGCGTGCAAAATCGCCTGATAGAGCAAATAAGCCTGTTGTTCTGCCCGGTCTGTATCTGTGCCATCCACCCAGGCTATTGGCTGGTCAAGTCGCTCTACGGCTGAAAGCAAAATGACCTGCCATTCGGTGTTGATAGGCACGTAGACCAGCGGCGCGGCGTCCACGTCGCTGGTCGGTAGATCAAACTTCGGGGCGTAATAGCGATAGCCCATCAGCCACGCGGATTAGAACGGTGCTGCTTGTAGGCATCCACCAGCTGGCGAATATCTTTAGCGCGGCGGTCTGTGGCGGGATAGGTAACAAGATCAATTGTTACCCCATTCCGCAGTTTGTCATGGATGCTTTGGAGCGGCGCGGCGAGTGGATTGCCCGTGAACGAGGACGGGTCTGCCGGATTGCGAATAATGTTTTCACCGTCTGCCGCAAACATGCTGTATTTCGCCCCTGGAATCGTAAAGAGGGTCTGGAAACCATCTTCTGTCTTGAACTGCAAAACGCCTTTGCGCTCCACATCCGGGGCCGGGCCAAAAACGAGATTGGCATCGTTGTACAGGCTGAATGAGAAGGTAATGGCGCTCACGTAGCCATCGCTCACAGCACTGAGATTGTCCCCGAACTCGCCAATAAAATTGCGAAAGTCAGGATCGTGAATGTTGGGCAGGTTGCCACCAGCTTCCCCGATATAAAAACTGCACTGAGATGAACGCTCTTGATCCTGGATGGAATATGTCACCTTGAGCGCTTCACGACTGACGAAAGCCATAGCAAAATCCTCCTGAAAAATTTGCGCCGTCGCACAGCTTTCCGCCGTCATACGACAGCAAAATTGTAGATATGGCGCTGTTTGCGCCTCTTAGAATATATGCTCAAATGGTTATATAAGTCAACGCGCATACGTGAATTAAAAATTCATAAATCGAAAATTGAATAAAGTAAATTAACCGTGTTTCAATAAAATTGAAGGCGAGTAGAACGGAGATTTATCGTGACGCCTGAAATTTTACAGTTGATCGGGCAGCTTGGGATTGCAGGTTTAATGTTTTACCTGCTGCTTGAGGAACGGAAGGCGCGCCAGGCGCTGGAGTCTAAAATCTCGAATTGGCTGGAAGATGAGCTGGAAGCCAGCCGCCCGAAGCGGCCAGAGGGGATGTAGTGGAAGGCAGCACGCGGCTTCGCCCGTGCTGCTTTTTTTATTGTGGTGTTTCTCGACCCTGCAACCTAAGTAAACGTTCCTGACGTTCAACCGCTGCTGATAGCTGGCGAATCTCGTGCATTACCTGCATGTTGGCAGAACTGAGACCGTCATCTCTGACAGTTTGCACATTTTCCCGCCGGGCGAGAGCGCGAAGATTGGTATTGATCTCAGTGAGTAAATCCAGCATTTGCGCCATAACATAAAACGCCAGCGCGATAAATCCCCCGGTAAGAGCCAACCCCAGCATGAGATTGATAATCTGATACAAACCATTGTTTCGAGCATTGACACGAATAGCGACAGGCAAACCAAAAAAGTCCACTGCGACATAACCCACAGCGCCAACAGTGACAATAACCGCCATAACCGCCAATGCTTTCAAGAGAACACTGAGCAGACGAACACCAAAATATCGCTTTATTTGTGGCGGTTTTTCAATCATAGAAGTGCTTCCTTCAAAAGCTGTTCGAGCAAGTTAATAGCTAATTTTTTTCGCGCCGGTGAAAGCTGATCTACGATTTCAGCCGCCAATCTAGCATCATCACTGTACTCAACAGCAATTTCATAACCAGCCATTTTGAGCAGTGTGGGAATACTGACTCGCAACGCCTGCGCTAATGCTTTACGAAATTCCGGATTTTCCAGTGGTGGTTTATGTTTGCCGATTTCCCAATGGGATATAGAGCTTCTATCAACATTAAATCCAGCGACTTGTAACCTAGCTGCTAGGTCGCCTTGATTTAATCCTAATTGCTCTCTACGTTCACGTAGCCAGATGTTATTCATGCTCCTGCCCTTGTGAGAAATTCTATCAAAAAGTTGACAACTAATTGTTAATTGTGCTACTTTTTGTGTTAGTAGTTCTCACAGGAGGAATAATGAGAACCAAAAAATCTATATACACGGAGTTTCTTCCATCGACGCCTTGCACAACGCAAATGCGTGAGCAGCTTGTCAACATAGCCAGATCGCAGGGCGTAAGTATCGCTGAAATTCAGCGGAATGCTTATGCTCTTTTTTTGGCAAAAAATGTGAGCGATTCTCACATTAATGTTCAACAGGCAAACAAGATTTTAGAAAGTGAGGGAGCGGGATGAACAGCTACGAGATATGGCTGACCGACCCGGCGGGCGGCGGCGTAATCGAGTTCCAGGGCGGACTCTATGTCGCA
>CAYUTY010000155.1:0-5604 GCA_964447795.1 uncultured Anaerolineaceae bacterium | reverse complement strand
GGCTGAACTTCACAGAAACGCGGCACGATGCCAATTTCAGCAACATCAACTGGAATGATGCTACTAATACGCTTTCATTCAATCTGAGTTCGGCAGCAACAGCGGGCATGGAATTAACGACCACACTGCCCCTGAATTACGATGGCAATGGGCTTCAGGCTGTCAGCGTCAATGGCAACCCTGTCGCATATTCGATTCAGACTATTAAAGGTCAACCTGTCGCATTTGTCACCACAACCGCAGGAAACCAAAACGTCACAGCAGTTTACACAGGCGATCCCATTACTCCAACACCCACTGAAACCGGAACGCCTCCAACCAGCACACCAACGCCGACCAACACGCCAACCAATACACCGACAGCAACTTCGCCGGCGGCTAGTGTTTGCGCTATTGACGACACTGTGGCGGATTTTAGCAGTGGCACAATCGGCTCAGGAGCTGCTATAAGTGAAGCAGGAAATGGCAGCCTCATCCTTGCACCAATGGTTATCGAATCCTTCTCTGGCAGCACTCTGCCTGCTGGTTGGACAGGTACATCATGGGCAGGAACGGGCGGTGTCTCGTTATCCGGCGGATCGCTGCAAATTGACGGCTCACGCGCCGCAACCAATGCTACATACGGAGCAGGCACATCAGTTGAATTCGTGGCTACATTCCAGAATGTGGAATGGCAGCATATCGGCTTTGTCAAGGATTTCGACTTCAACGATCCATGGGCCATCTTCAGTACCTTCAACACGACCAATAACCTATATGCGCGTACCAGTGATGGAACAGTCACAACCATACCCGGCAACTGGCTAGGAACACCGCACCACTATCGCATTGAGCGAACGGCTACAAGCTTTGTGTTCTCAATTGATGGCGCAGTTGTGGCTACCCATATTTACGCCCCGACTGATCCTATGCATCTTTTAGCCAGTGACTCCGGTTCGATTGGTACGCTCCTGACAGTCAATCAGGTTATCATTTCACCTTTCGCCTCCGCGGGTGAATTTACTTCACGGGTGTTTGACGCCAGTAACACAACTACCTGGACGACGACCGAATGGCTCAGTTCCGGTTCAGGTATCGCCATCAGCGCTCGCGCAGGTGATACGCCAAATCCCGATGGCACATGGACGGCATTCACCAGCATTCCTTCATCAGGGAGCAGCGCAGGACTAACAGGCCGTTATATTCAGTATCGCGCCAACCTCAGCACCGCGAATGCGGCTGCATCACCCAGTCTGCAACGCATCCATTTCACTTGCCAGCAATCAGGCTCAGGTAACCAGGCGCCGACAGGGAGCGCCAATCAGAGCGGTGTGACGGTCAATGAAGGACAAACAGCCAGCAACAGCGGCACGGTCACTGATCCCAATGGTGATGCCTTCACCCTCTCGGCCTCAGTTGGCAGTGTCGTCAATAATGGTGACGGCACCTGGAGCTGGAGCTACCCCACCAGCGACGGCCCGGCACAATCCGGGGTAGTGACCATCACCGCCACCGACAGCAATAGCGCCAGCGGCAGCATCACCTTCAATCTGACGGTCAGCAACCTGCCGCCGACGGCCAGCTTCAGCAACAGCAGTGGCGCGATCACTACCGGGACAGCGGCAACACTGACCTTCAGCAGTCAAGCCGATGCCAGCACAGCCGATACCACTGCCGGTTTCACCTACTCCTACGACTGCACCAATTCCGGCAGTTTCCTGGTCAGCGGCAGCAGTTCACCGACCTTCAACTGCCCCTACCCGACAGCTGGCACATTCACGGCACGTGGACGTATCAGCGACAAGGATGGCGGTTTCAGCGATTACACCGTTCAGGTGGTCGTCAATTCGCCCTCACAAACCACAACGCCGACGAACACACCGACGCCGTCCAATACGCCAACACCTCTGCCAACGAGCAGTGGGCCTTCCTCCGGTGCTGCGCCAATCCTGCTGGTCGTTAATTCCAGCGCACCCTACCAGTTTGGCCCATACCTGGGTGAAATCCTGAAGGCTGAGGGCATCAACAGCTTTAATACGGTGCAGATCAGCTCATTGACCGCTGCTGACATGGAAGGTCGTAATCTCGTCATTCTGGCGGAAACTAACCTTACATCGGGTCAGGCAGCCCTCATCAACAGCTATTACGCTGCTGGCGGACATGTAATAGCAATGCGCCCAGATCAGCAAATTTCCGGCCTATTTGGCCTGAACAGCGCTGCTGGAACACTTGAGCGTGCTTACCTTCGTATCATCAATGAAGCGCTCGTCAATGGACAAGCGCCAGGTATGGGACTCACCAATCAGACAATTCAATATCATGGTGTCGCCACCCAGTACACTACTCAAACCGGCGCTGTCACACTGGCCCAACTTTATAGCAATGCTACCAATGCCACCACTTTCCCGGCGGTTGTCAGCACCAGTGACGGGCGCGGTGTCGCTTTCACCTATGATCTGGCTCACAGCGTAATTATGCTTCGCCAGGGCAATCCAGCTTACGCCAATATGGACACTGATGGGGATGGTTGGGTACGCGCCCGTGACGTCTTCATTGATCCTAACGGCGGCCCGAACTGGATTGATAACAACAAAGTGCCAATCCCACAGGCAGATGAACAGCAGCGACTTTTTGCACGGCTGGTGAAGCAGGCAGTTGAAACTGCACGCCCACTACCACAATTGTGGTACTTCCCCGGCACGACCAAAACCATGCTCATCCCTACTGGTGATGCCCACGCAAACCCTGTTTCCTATCATCAGCAACTGCTCGACATCGTTGAGGCCTATGGCGGTGCCATGACGCTGTACCTGTCCATCGGTGGGCCGGATAATGCAACTGTCCAGGGGTGGCGTGCAGAAGGCCATGAATTCGGTATGCATCCTTTCATCTACCGACCTGACTCACACCAGCCCTTCAATGTTGAAAACCTGGTGCAGGGTTATTCGGTTGCCAATAGCTGGTATCAGATGTCCTATTCCAGCCCCAAATCGCGCACCGTCCGCGCGCACGATCTTGGCTGGTTGGGATGGACTGACGCGGCTGAACTGGCGGTTTCCTACGGATTAAAGCTCAGCACGGACTTCCTGGCATGGGGGCCATACCTGCAAAAGCCAGATAACAGTTGGGCGCATGGATATGTAGACGGCACCGGCCAGCCGATGCGTATGATAAAAGAAGACGGCACAATTCTCGATTATTTCCGCCAGAGCGTCGCGCTAACTGATGTGCAGTTATTGCAGTGCTTCCCAGGGTACGAGCAGCTAAGCAATGCCCAGGCACTCCAGGTTTCACGGGAAATAATCGACAACAGCCAGGCTGGCAATTATGCTGCACTTTTAACCTTCTTCCAGATCGATTGTGTTGGTTTTGACACGAATCCCTGGGTGGATGGCACACTGGCTTATGCCTATAATCTGGGCATTCCCATCTGGAATGCAGACCGCTGGCTGCAATTCATCGAAACGCGCTATGCGACAGGTTACAGCGACATCGCCTGGAATAGTGCGACCAACACACTTTCGTTCAATATGACCGCGCCTAGCAGTGGTTTTGACCTCAGCACCATTATCCCGTTGAACTACAATGGCAGTGGTCTGACAGGGGTCACAGTTGACGGCAGCCCAGCGTCATTCAGCACACAGATTATCAAAGGCAAGAGCGAAGCATTTATCGTTCTCCCGGCGGGTAATCACAGTATCGTTGCCAGCTACGGCGGGTCGCCGGTTACTCCAACACCAACAGCGACACCATCAGAAAACCAGCCGCCAACAGGGAGCGCCAATCAGAGCGGCGTGACGGTCAATGAAGGACAAACAGCCAGCAACAGCGGCACGGTCACTGATCCCAATGGTGATGCCTTCACCCTCTCGGCCTCAGTTGGCAGTGTCGTCAATAATGGTGACGGCACCTGGAGCTGGAGCTACCCCACCAGCGACGGCCCGGCACAATCCGGGGTAGTGACCATCACCGCCACCGACAGCAATAGCGCCAGCGGCAGCATCACCTTCAATCTGACGGTCAGCAACCTGCCGCCGACGGCCAGCTTCAGCAACAGCAGTGGCGCGATCACTACCGGGACAGCGGCAACACTGACCTTCAGCAGTCAAGCCGATGCCAGCACAGCCGATACCACTGCCGGTTTCACCTACTCCTACGACTGCACCAATTCCGGCAGTTTCCTGGTCAGCGGCAGCAGTTCACCGACCTTCAACTGCCCCTACCCGACAGCTGGCACATTCACGGCACGTGGACGTATCAGCGACAAGGATGGCGGTTTCAGCGATTACACCGTTCAGGTGGTCGTCAATTCGCCCTCACAAACCACAACGCCGACGAACACACCAACGCCGACCAATACACCCACCAATACGCCGACGTTGACGCCGACGAACACACCACCGCCTTCGGGTCAGGTGACGGTGCAGGTCAACAGCTCCAGCGATGATGTCAACGAGATCAGCACCAGCCTGAACACCGACAGCAGCAGTGTCTGGGTCGGCAACGGTGGCAACACGGGCGCCAGCTACCTCGGCCTGCGTTTCAACGGCCTCACCATCCCGCAGGGCGCAACCATCACTTCCGCTCGCCTCGAATTCTACTCAACCGGCGGCCAGTGGATCGCCTTCCAGGCGGAAATTGCTGCCCAGGCGGTGGACAACGCCGCCACCTTCTCCGCCGCCAGCCTGCCGTCGGCTCGCAGCCTGTCCAGCGCTCGCGTCAATCATTCATCGGATGCTGGCTGGAGCGCCAACACCTGGTATCTGCTCAATGATGTCACACCGCTGGTGCAGGAAATCGTCAACCGTCCCGGCTGGCAGCCCAGCAACAGCCTCGCCCTGATCGCGCGTGGCACCGGCACCGGTATCTGGGCGCGTAAGTTCGCCAGCAGCTTCGACGGCAACCCGGCTTTCGCTCCACGCCTCATCATTGCTTACACCGCAGGAGGCGGAGGTGGTACTGGGCAGGCCGAAGCAGTGTTCGTTGAAGCGCCTGCTGCTCTACCGACAGCGATTCCGACGCTGGTTGAGATGCCGACCAGCACGCCAACATTCGAGCCGACGCCTATTCCGACGGATGTTCCAACCCTGGAAGCGCCGACAGCAGCCTTCACCTTCAGTGTGGGCGGGGACGGTGTGAGCGTGACGCTGGTCAATCAATCGAGCGGCACGATCAGCGGCTATAGCTGGGACTTTGGTGATGGCAGTTTCAGCGGAGAAGCCAGCCCAACACACACTTACGCGGCAGGCGGCAGCTATACCATCACGCTGACCGTTAGCGGGCCAGGCGGCAGCAGCGTGTCACAGACAGTCGTAACCGTCGTGATGCCGGAGCTAACAGCCGGATAAGTCAAGCAGACAAGCTACTCTCAAGGAAAGGTGTCAGGGGAAACTCTGGCACTTTTTTATTTCTGAGCCATGAGTTCGCGGTTTAAACAATTCAGTAAAAGTATTACTTCGGCGGTGGTGGAAATGAGAATTCTGCGATTTATTTCATTTCCACCACCAGGCAATTGCGACAATTCAGCAGTAATAATTTGTCATCAGCAGGTGAAACAGCGAGGAAAACCTGTGACATACTCCCCACACGTAAACGTGGGGGCTTCTAACTTCAGGCAAGACGGCG
>CAYUTY010000154.1:0-5687 GCA_964447795.1 uncultured Anaerolineaceae bacterium | reverse complement strand
TGGTGGAGCCGAGGGGATCATCGATTGGGCGGACGCTTCCCCACGGTCCTTCTCCGATTCCTGATCGTCTTCGACCGTCATCGAGCGTGCTCCTGGATTTCAATTTCGACTTCTCGGACCCCGTTGGCCCATGATGGGTCATGGCCAGATCGGACATCGCATGGGGAGACGAGGAGGGGTTCCGAGCCGGGTTGGCGGCTCGACCTGAACTCCGTCACGTCTATGGCCTGAGGGGCTACGACAGCGAGGCTGACCTGAGGGCCTTCTTCGACGGCGAGGCGACGCTGTTTGATGAGGTGCAGACGTGGCTGGCCGACGAGGTCCATGATGGAGTTCTGGCCCGGCAGGACGACATGCGGGCGGTCTTCTGGATCGCCCTGGAGGCCGACCGGGATGTGATGGCCTTCCATCTCCGCTGGTCCGAGCACCTCGTCGATCACGCGTTCTGAGGCATGGCCTGCTTGATGCGTCCGACCGAGGCAGCGGAGACGCCGGTCGCCTTGGCTGCGGCTCTTACGGACAGGCCGTCGCTCAACGCCTTCTGGACGCTTCTCCTGCGCTCCAGGGAGAGGTTGGGCCGACCGAAGTGCTTGCCCTGGGCTCGGGCACGGTCCAGCCCAGCCTTGATCCGAGCGGTGATGATCGAGCGTTCGAACTCAGCGAAGACTCCGAGCATCTGGAAGAGCATGCGACCGCTGGGCGTGCTCGTGTCGATGGCCTGTTGGTGGAGATAGAGATCGCACCCCTTGGCCTGGAGGTCGGAGAGGAAGGCGATCAGGTCGGGCAGGGATCGGCCCAGCCTGTCCACGGCGAAGGCGGCCCCCATGTCGATCTCTCGACGGCTGACGGCCTTCAGGAGGGCGTCGAAGGCAGGACGCTTGTCCCGTCCCTTGGCGCCGCTGATTCCGTGATCCTCGTAGACCTCGACGATTTCCCAACCGGATCGCTCGGCGACCTCCTGGAGGAGGCGACGCTGGTTCTCGGTCGTCTGGGAGTCGGTGGAGACCCGCAGGTAGAATGCTGCCCTCTTCATCTCCAAGACGATCTCACGGATCGCCAAGGCGTCAAGGAAAAGGGGGCGATTAGAGGTCTCGCTCGAAGGGGAATTCGACCCCGAACATCTTCTTGGCGATGCGATACTTCGGGTTCATCCGCCCGCCGAACAGCATCGGCCATAACCACCCCGGCAGCATGAACATGACCATCAGCCCGAAGGCTTCCAGGCCCACGAATGCCGCTACGCCCCAGCGTCGCTCGAACAGGGCATAGGCGGCGATGGCGAGGTGAACGAGCATCCCGCCGTTTCCGGCAAGAACCAGACTGAGCGGGAGGTATACCTTCCCAACCATCACGAAGCGGCTGAGCCCCCAAGCCAGTGCTCCGATGAAGGTGGCGTTGAGGTAGGCGGTCCAGAAGGACTGATCAGCCACGAGGGCCAGAGCGGCAAAGGCGTAGGTGAAGATGCCGAACGAGAACTGGTAGACGGCCTCGACCTCGGCCTTCTGGACGCGGGACAGGTAGGCGTTGTTCAGGGAATAGACCGTCGCCTCCGCGTGCGCGGCGGCCTTCCTGTTGATCTCGTCTCGAACGGCCTCGTCGGTCATGGAACTCCCCCTGATGGCTCCAGCCTATTCGTCGCAGATCGTGCGGTGAATAGGCCTCTCGATCACCGCAAGACCTGTCTCGATCCACATGATTCGGGGGACGCGGAATCCAGACCCTCGGAATCAAGAAGCGTCGGCAGGCAAATTCAGGGGGGATTGTGGGACGAGGGGTATTAGAATGATTTTGCGGTCTGAGCGGGTCGTCAGCTATAATGGCCTTAATAGCTGATCTGATGACATATTGTCCAATCAGTTCCACATAGTCATCCAGGGAGTAAAGCGGGCCCTCCCCCCGCAAAACGTGGAGCGGGACGACTGACCGCCAGCGTGCCAGGATGGGCAACGAGGCGGACATCCAGCGTCCCGAGGCGACTCACGCGACTGGAGCAACGGCCCCTCCATCCGGTATCGGGTGAAAAGGCATTGACAAGATCACGGGCTCCGCAGCGACATCTGCGTCCCGTGACTCCAGTCGGTTCGGTTGAATGGACTAGGCTGGAGGCTGGCGCCGCAAGGCGCCTAACCGTTTCGTTCCAAAGATCGCTGAGATCGGAAGCGATGCGCTAGCAGTTTGTAAGGCCACACGGGGCGTCGAAAGATGTGACCCAAATGAGTGCCACGCGCTACGCTATCAACGTTGGCCGACGCTCTACAACGCAGCGTAGGACGGGGAAGCAGTTGCAGAGCAGGGTTTCGGGAAACCACCTGCGCGGAGCAAAATCCGCAGAGTGACTATTCAACTGGTTCTAGCTCTCCATACGGATGAGAACCCACGCTCCCCCCTCTCCAGCCAAGCCTCTCTATTGAACGCTTGTTGGAGAGGGGGAGATAATTGTGTCCCTTCCACCGGATGAAATGGACCTTGATTGACCAAATGATCGAGCGGGAATTACCCGCAGATCGTAGGGAGCGAGCTTGCGAGCGAGACGGAGATCAAGGGGCGGGCCGCACTGAGCGCAGCGAGGTGGGGAGCGAGGGATTGGAATATCTACTCGTCCAAGGCCAAGTCGCCCTGCAAATCGGCCCAGCCCCGTTTGCCTGCTAGCCCAAGGGCCGCTTGCCAGTCGGACGACATAACAGGTCGTTGAACACTCGCCACGTCTCGCTCAGCAAGCCATGTCTTGAGTGGTGCCTTCTGGTCTGCGCGGAGGTGGCCATTCCCGACGCCGTAGATGCCTTCGACCACCCAACCGCCCGTGTTCAACGGAAGTAGCATCGCCATGGCCGTTGGGGTTCCCTCGGGTTCGTAGGCCACGTAGGCGGCCCGCCCGCAGATCACATCTACCGCTCGGTGGATCGACCGTGCGCAGTTCCGATATGTGAGGGATCGGGACATCAGTTCCAGCGCATCCTGAATCGGGAAGACTCCGGCGTCTTCGTCGGCAGCGAAGGGCAGAGCCGGGAACCGGCATCTGCGAATCCAAGATTTGAGGAGTTCGTCGATCTCCCGCTGCTCGCCGCTTTCGCGCAATACGGCGAGGATCGCTTGCTCATCATCCGGTGTCGAAGCCGACCTCACGGCTTGGAGTGCTGCGTTGATGTCTCGCATGCGTTCGATGGGGAGGTCACGTCGCAGCACCGATCCGTGCACAAGTGCCTCGTCCAATTCGATGAGCATCCGCAGCCGGTCTTCAGTCAGGCGCCCCAAATGCTGCCCGACCCGGCGGCGATCCTTGAGGGCTCGATCCGAGTAGAGGCGATGAAAATCGAGGTGAAGACTGGGGCCGGAGAAGGCGTCAGGCCCAAGTCGATTCAGGCCGGAAAGGTAGCCGTCCGGGCAGGTCCCGAACGCGGCGACGATGATTGGCGACAGATCGCCAGCCATCAGCAGGCGCCTGAGTTCTGTCTTGGCTTGCGCCAGAAGATCGGGCGCAACCTGGGCGACGATCCCTTCGGGCTCGGCCAGCCAGCCCTTGGAGGCCACAGCGAAGACGGCTTGCCGCCGAACGACGCTGGCCCGGCAGGTCATCCAATGGAGGAACTCGGGTCCGAGACTGGCGATGGGCTCCAATGCCCAGGGCGCAGTAATGGCACGGGGCGTCCTCCGCCCTTGGGTCCGGTCAGCGATGTCGGATTGCATCCCAATGGGATATCGCGGATCGGCGATTTGTCTAGAAATTTCAGTTCTAAGCGTTAGCGCAGATCGGCGTCGCTCATTCGGATTCGTCCTCCTTCGGTCTCACGAGAGGCGAGAAGCGTTCAGTCCGACGTGCGAACCTCGGCGCGCAGAACTCGGTCTTGCGTGCCCCATGCCGTGATCTCGAATGGTTCTGCACCCAAGGAAACTTGGAGGTCGTATCCATCGACATTCATGCGATCCACGCTGTAGACCGTCTGGCGATTGTCAGCCGTTACCGAAATCGATCCGTCATCGTCATCGATGCCCCCGGCGAGGCAGAAGGCCAGCGGATTTTGCTGGGAACGGAAACTGCAACTGAAAGTGACGGTGCGGTCCACGGATTGAGGGGCTACTCTTGGCGAAGGCAGATCGGCTCCGCCGCCGCCCGACCGGGCACTCGCCTCTTCTCCACATTGACCCTTCTCGGCCAAGGACATCGCCTGCTGATTGGCGTTCGCACCGCTGGTGCGGCCCAAGAAGCACGGCGTTGAAGCCAAAGAGACGACCGTCAGGAAGGTCGGACCTTCATCATCATAGGGTTCGCGAGCGCGGAAGATGGCGGCGGTGGGCTTGAAGCCGCCCATGTCCGTTTTGCCCACCCATTGGATCGGCCAGTTCGGCTCCCGCTTGGAGGAGAAGGGTCCGAACTCCGGACCACCCATGCCGATCTGGATGGAGAGGCGCGTTCCGTCATTGAAGTGCAGGAACACAGGTCGATCCGGGCCATCGCACCGATACGACAGCGCGTCGTGATCGCCCGCTGCCGAAACAAGCGAACAATCACCGGGGTCGAGTGAAGTCAGTCGTGTGTCGCCAGCGGACCCAGATCGGAAATCGCAAGACTGGAGGCACACGGCCAGGGCCAGCAGGCTAAGGGCTCGTCCGAGCCCGGTGTAGCCACTCCGCATGCGTGCGCCCCCCCAAAAACCGCCGCTATGCGTATAGCAGGAAACACTCCATCGCATCCCGGAGTTGTTCGAACTCGAAAATCACGCAGCCGCTGGCCATCGGGCCGGATCGCCTGAAGCGACCGTGGCGGACAGGCAGCGACGCCCATTGTGTGACCTCATCGATGGTCGCGGCTTCGTCGCGGACAGAGGGGTCGAGGTGCAGGTTCACTCGACCGGCTGGGGTGAAAGCGCGGGGCGCCAGAGCGGGCGCAGCGGCTGTTCTGAGAAAAACGAAAGCGGACATGCCGTATTTAGAAACGTCGCCGTTGGCGGCCTGACCGGCGCGACCTAAGCTGGCGGCATGAATCCTGTTGAGATCGAAGAAGCCGTTTCTGACCTTGCTCGCGAGCCCTTCGACAGGGCTGAGTTCCCGTTCCAATTCCTGGCGGCGTTCGACAACCCTGAGACGACGATCAAGCGTCTGCGCTCGGGTTCGACCAACCAGTCGGACATCCCCGGCGGGGTGCTCCAGCGGAACAACATCCACATCGCCACGTGCGTTGTCGGCGCCGTCGATGAGACGCTGAAGGCTCTGCGCGAAAGCCCCAAGACGGCGTCAGCCAAGGCCAAGTTCATCCTCGCCACGGATGGCGAGGCGTTCCAGGCCGAAGACCTGAACGGCGGCGGCACGGTCGCCTGCACCTATGCCGAGTTCCCCGATCACTTCGGCTTCTTCCTGCCGCTGGCCGGGATCACGACCGTCAAGGAAATCCGGGAAAGCTCCTTCGACGTGAAGGCGACAGGGCGGCTGAACCGCCTCTACATCCAGCTTCTCAAGGAGAACCCGGACTGGACCAAGGCCGAGCGGCAGCACGACCTCAATCACTTCATGGCGCGGCTGATCTTCTGCTTCTTCGCCGAGGACACGGACATTTTCCTGTCCGAGGGGCTGTTCACCAAGACGGTCGAGCAGATGTCGGCGGGCGACGCGGCCAGCACCCACGTCGTTATCGGCGAGATTTTCCGCGCCATGGCCACCACGCCCGCCGACCGCGACGCGGCGGGCCTGCCCCG
>CAYUTY010000153.1:0-6055 GCA_964447795.1 uncultured Anaerolineaceae bacterium | reverse complement strand
GCAGCAGCGGCACCAGCATGATCCCGCCCACCACCACCAGGCGCAGGGCTTCGGTGCCCACGCTGCGCACCTGGTGGGTGCGGTTGGGACGCTGCAGCGAGCAACCGCCCTTGACGAGCGGGTGTGATTCCATGCGCCCGTTTTCGTCCTCGATTTCGAGCACGCCTTCGCCGCCGAGCACGTAATAGACCTCCTCGCAGTTGTGCCGATGCAGCGGCGAGGCATGGCCGGGTTCGATCTCGACGACGCCCATGCACAGGGTCTTGGCATCCAGCCCGGTTTCCGGATAGACGAGCTTGAGGTCGCGTACGCCGCCGTGTTTTTGCTGCATCGGCGCGCCATCCAGGATCTGCTCGGGGCGCAGGGCGGTTCGCTGTTCGGTCTTGGACAAGGTAGGTTCCTTCTTTCAATATGAGATGGACAAGGTGGAAAGGTTGGCGATTCAGGATCGCTCTGCTTGGGACTCGGGCGCACGGCCGCGCAAGGCGTATTCGTGCGCATCTGCCAGGTGGTGTTGCATGGCTTGCGAAGCCGCAACCGGGTCGCCGCGGTGGATCGCGTCGACCACCCTTTGGTGGCCGTCAGCCGCAGCGGTGACGCCTTCCGGAGTGCTCAGGGTCACCATGCGTTCACCGCCCATGACCTGCAGGGTGTGGTCGACCAATTGCACGACCACGGCGTTTCCGGTGAGCTTGGCCAGGATGCTGTGAAAGGACTCGTCGGCCTTGATGATGTCGTCGAGATCACCGCGCTGGCGCATCAGATCGACCGTCTGCTGCAAGGCCTCGAGACCCACCGGGTCAGCCCGACGCGCCGCCAGCTCCGCGATCCCGGGCTCGAGCAATGACCGCATCTCCAGAAGCTCGACGATGTGGTTCTCATGGTTGGACAGCCATTCGGTGAGCGCCTGGCGCTGCGTGTCGGCGCGCGAGCGCACATAGGTGCCGCTTCCGTGACGCGCCTCGATGTAGCCGGCGCGCACCAGTTCGCGCTTCGCTTCACGCAAGGCGGTGCGCGAGACGCCGTATTGCAGGCACATCTCGCGCTCGCCAGGGAGCATTTCATCCGCCTGGTAGCGGCCCTCGTCGATGGCGCGCTTCAACTGCTGCGCGACATGCGCCGAAAGTGTTTGCCTGACGGCTGCTTCATCGCTGGACATGCACGCCTCCCGCAAATTTCAAGGCCGCTGCCTCCTGCTGGCACAGGTCCGGGAAGTGCCGATGAACGCCGGCGGCACGCACCGCCGCCGAGTGCCGGTCCGGATCGGGCAACCCTCGTCCTTCGCCGGCGCCCGTGGAGCTTGCGGCGCCAGGAAGGCGCCGACAGTTTCCGAAGCTCGGATCCCGGAAAGTGGTAGGATAACTAGAGGTCATACCAGTGACCATAGCACGCGTCCACCCGGGCTGCAAGAAAAATTGCAGCGGGACGCGAGATCATTCAGCATCGTTCGAGTGAGGTTTCGCCGTGAAGATCAGCCAAGTACGCTTCCATCTCTGCCGACAGGCACTGCAACGCCCGATTCCGCTGTCCTGCGGCGTCCTGAGCCACCGCAACTTCGGATTGATCGAGATCGAGACCGATGCCGGCATCAGCGGCTGGGGCGAGACCTCCATCAACTTCCCGCCCTGGGCCGCCGTCGAGCGCAAGGCCACCATCGAGCAGGGCCTGGCGCCGATGCTGCTGGGGCGCGATCCGCTGGAGATCGATCGCCTGAATCGGGACATGCACCAGGGCACGCGCGGCTTCACCCGCATGTGGGCCCAGGGCGCCATCGTGCAGGCCATCTCGGGGATCGACCTGGCCCTGTGGGACATCGCCGGCAAGGAATATGGCGTGCCGGTCTGGAAACTGCTGGGCGGCAACTACCGCAACGAAGTGTCGCTGTATGCGACCGGCATGCGCACCGACGACATCGCTGCCGGGGCGCTTGAGGCGGTGGCGGCGGGTTACCGCACGATCAAGGTGCGCACCGGCTTCGAAGACGGCAAGGACATCGAGAACGTGCGGCGGGTGCGCGATGCAATCGGGCCGGACATCGGTCTGATGATCGACGCCAACCAGGCGTACGACCTGCCGCGGGCGCGGCGCGTACTGCGCGAGTTGGCCGCCGTCCAGCCGTATTGGGTCGAAGAGCCGGTGCTCAACGATGATCTCGTCGCCTGGCGCCAGTTGCGGGCCGAGTTTCCGCAGATCCCGCTGGCCTGGGGCGAAAATGCCTTCTCGCTGCAGGACTATGCGGCGATGGGGCAGCCGATGCTGGTCGACCATGTGATGCCCGACCCCTGCCGCAGCGGCGGCCTGACGCAAACGGTGCGCATGGCGCGTCACGCCTACGATCAGGGCATCCCGATCTCGCCCCATCACTACGGGTCGGATGTCGGCTTCATGGCCTGCCTGCATCTGGTGGCGTCGCAGCCGAACTTCTCCCTGATGCTGCGCGACGTCGCGGATGTCTCGTTGCGCGACAACATCATCGATCACCCGCTGGAAATCCGGGCCGGTGTCGTCGCTGTCCCGCAAACGCCGGGCATGGGCGTGGACATCAACCACACCCTGCTCGAACAGACCCGGGTCAAGCTCTAGTCAGATGCGCGGCGCCGTCTTGTGCTGACTCCGAACGCGTAGCCAGGGCGGCCGGTGCAGGCCTGACCTCGGGCAGGATGTCCGAGGCACCGGACGACCCGATGCGCGAGCGCAGGCAGCACCTCAGTGGAACTCGCGCTCGCGCAGCCACTTCGTCGCCACCCATTTTTCGCCCTCCACCACCGGCGCGCCGCCGTGCAGGGTGCGCGTCGTGGGATGCGGTCGGTCGTAGCTGAAGAAGACCGCATTGCCCTTGACCGCGGCGACCTCGCGCGCCACGTCGGGAAAGGTCGTGGCGCCGCCGCGGGCCGGGGTGTTCAGGTAGATCACCAGGGTGCCGACACGCTGGCCGCCGCGGCGCAGCACGGCCTCGGTGCCGCCGTGCTTGGGGTCGAAGTAGTCGTGATGCGGTCGGTACTCGGCGCCGGGCCGGTAGTGCAGCACCTGCAGTCCCTCGCCCCAGGGCGCGGGCCAGCGCAGCAGGGCCGCGATGCGTCGCTCGATGCGCTGGATCAGCGGCGATTCGCCGCGCGCGAAGAACATGCCGTCGCTGGTGCGCGCCACGTTCACTTCGCTGCCGCCGGTGGTGTTGACCACCGTCTCCGAACGCGCCAGACGGGGCCGTGCCTCCTCGACCAGGGCGTCGCATTCGGCCGCGGCGAGCAGGCCACCGAAGAGCACCACACGCGGCAGCTGCATCGTCAACAGCACGCGCACCGGATGCCCTTCGACGTCGATCACGCTGATGCCGTCGCCGAGCGCCGGCTCGGGCACGCGGATGCCGGCGGGCAGCAGGGGCGGCACAGGCGCCAGCTCGCTGCCGGCCTGCACGTCCTGCAGAGCCTGCAGCGCAGCGGCCTCGGCCCAGCCGCTGCTGCGCATCGATTCGAGCATGTCCTCGGCGCGGCAACCGGCGGCCAGCTGGCTGCGCAGCCACTGGCGCAGGTCCTCGGTGATCTGCTGGGAATGGGTGCCTGCGCTCATCTCACGGGTTCTGCGTGCGGCGGAACACCAGACGCTCCGGGGTCGACACCGCCGCGGTGAAAGCATAGCCCTCGGCGGCGAAGTTGCGCAGGCCTGCGGGTTGATCGATGCGCTGCTGCACGGAGAAGCGCGCCATCAGGCCGCGCGCACGCTTGGCAAAGAAGCTGATCACCTGCCAGCCGCCGGCGCGCGCTTCTTCGAACACGCAGTCCACCACCCGCGCCTTGAGCGCCCGGCGGTCGACGGCGCGGACGTACTCCTGCGACGCCAGGTTCACCACCACCGGCGCATCCTGCCCGCGCTGGCGGCGGTTCAGGTGCAGGGCAATGCGGTCACCCCAGTAGGCGTAGAGGTCCTTGGCGCCCGGGGTGGCGAGCCGGGTGCCCATTTCCAGCCGGTAGGGCTGCAGGCGGTCGAGCGGACGCAGCGCACCATACAGACCCGACAGAATCACCAGATGGTCCTGCGCCCAGGCCAGTTCGTCGAGCGTCAGACGCCCGGCGTCCAGGCCGCCGTAGCCGTCGCCGTCGAAAGCGAGCGCGGCCGGCTTGCTGTTGCGCGCGCTGAAGCGGCGGCGCCAGGCACCGTAGCGGGCCACGTTGAGCTGGGCCAGCGGGTCGGACAAGGACATCAGGGATGCGACCTCGGCCGGGGTCTTGTCCTTCAGCACCTCGATCAGCGTGGCCGCTTCGTCGCCGAAGGCGGGCCGGGTGGCGGATGCGGCCACCTCGGGCGGCACCGGGGTCTGGAAGTCAAGGCGCTTGGCGGGGGACAGCAGGTACAGCATCGGTCGGGTTCGTCTCGATCGGAGGTTCAAGGGTCGGCGGGCCCGGGCAAACCGCCCAGCGCGGTGCGCCAGGTGCGGTGCGGGATGTGATGGGTCAGACGGTACAGCGCGCTGTGAATCAGCGCCGGATGCAGCGCATGGCCGACCCCCTGGGCGATGTCGAGCGTGGCGTCGCCGTGCAGCAAGGCCAGGTGCTGCAGTGCGCTGCGCGCGTGGATGATGGGAATCACGCCGTCGTCGGCGCCATGCAGCAGGTGCAATGTGGTCTGCTGCGGCGCCGTGGCCGGCAGCCGTGCGTAGCGGCCGGCGAAGGCGATCACGCGGCCGACCGCGCCGTCGCAGCGGCTGGCCAGTTCCAGGCCCAGGATCGCACCCTGCGAAAAGCCGGCGATCGCGGTCGGCTGGGGCCCGATACCGAGCCGCCGCTGAGTCTGCCGGATCCAGTCCAGCAGCGGGCCGAGCGCGCTCTCGACCCGCTCAACGCGGCGCGCATCGTCCAGGTCCTGGACCGAAAACCACTGCCGGCCGGCGCCGCCGCCGTCGAAGGCGTGCGGCGCATCGGGCGCCAGGATCGCGGCGCGCGGATACTGGGCACGCAGCGCTTCGGCCAGCGGCCGCATCAGCACCGCCCGGCCGCCGACGCCATGCAGCAGGATCAGCAGTTGCGGTGCGGGCTGCTCGTCGGGCAGCCATTCGAGGGCCAGTCGCATGCGGCGATTGTCGCAGCGCCATGCCCGGCGTCGGCCGTCAGCCCGATCGCGGCGGCAGGTCCGCTTTCATCAACCCGGGTGGCGTTCGATGAACCTCTGCACCGCCGCGATCACCGCCTGCGGCTGATCGCGCTGCGGCGAATGCCGGCAGTCGGCCAGTTCCAGCAGTTCGGTCTGCGGCAAACGCGCGCGGATGCCGCGGATCTGTGCCAGGGTGCCGTATTCGTCGTCCAGGCCCTGCACCGCCAGCAGCGGGCAGCGGATCGTCGCCAGCTCGGCCTCGATCGACCAGTCGCGGAAGGCCGGGTCGAGCCAGATGCGGTTCCAGCGCCGGAAGGCGCGGTCCGGGTCGTCGTGGTGGCGGGCCAGGCGCTCGCGCAGGTCGGTGTCCGCGTAGGCGTCGCGCGCGGCCTCGATGCTGGCCACCGACAGGTCCTCGACCATGATGTGCGGCGCGAGCACGATGGCCCCGGCCAGCCGGTCCGGGAAATGCGCGGCGTAGAGCAGCGCGATCGACCCGCCGTCGCTGTGGCCGAAAAGCCAGGGCCGGTCTTGCATGGCATCGATGTCCAGCGCCGCCAGCAGCGCCGGCAGCAGCTGTTCGGCCTGCCGGTGCATGAAGTCCGGCGCCCAGGCGGCCTCGGGCGTCAGGCTGCCGGAGCGACCGTAACCCGGGCGCGAATACGCCAGGCCGCGGGCACCGAGCGCGTCGCACAGTTCGGCCGGAAAGCCGCGCCAGGTCGACACCGAGCCCAGGCCCTCGTGCAGGAACACGATCAGCGGCGCGCCGCGCTCGTCGCGCGGGCGCCCGAACCAGGCGTGCTCGATGGCCACGCGTTGGCCCTGCCAGGGGATGTCGACGAAGGCGCTGGGCGTCGGGATGTCGTCGCGCTGCGCGCCGCGCGGTTCGCCCTCGGGGCAGTCCGCGCTGCTCACGCTGCGCCGGCCTGCTCGCGCTCGCGCAGCTTGTAGCGCTGGATCTTTCCGGTGG
>CAYUTY010000152.1:0-6097 GCA_964447795.1 uncultured Anaerolineaceae bacterium | reverse complement strand
GCAACTCAAGCTTCTCCAAAGGTCTTTCTTTTTGCAAATACCGCCAAACTCCAGGTAGGGGCGCACAGCCGTGCGCCCCTACGATTCGGCGTCTTAAGGCGCGCTGACGTGATCGCGCCAGGTGTAGGCGGGGGCATAGCCGAGCATATTACGGGCTTTCTCAATGCTCAGCAGCGTTTCAAAGTCGCCCACGCCCTCGCGCAGGGAAACAGTTGGGAATACCTCAGCCATCAGCTCACGGTTGGGGCGTGTCATTACGGTGTCGGCTGCCGCGATGATGAAATGTTCCGCGCCAGTCACCTGCGCCTCTAACCCCAGGCGGCAGCTTTGGGCCACATCACGGGCATCGACATACCCCCACAGATTCCACTTTCGTAAGCGTGCATCATCCCAATAGGAGGGGAAACGCTGGTAATCTTCCGGCTCCATGACGTTGGAGAAGCGCAGGCCGACGAAGGGAATCCCCGTCCAGCGGTTCATCTGCCGCGCCATTTCCTCGCTCAACACTTTGGAGAGGGCATAACTCGATTCGGGATAGAGCGGGTGGGCTTCGTCAATCGGCGTATAGGCAGGCTGCTGCCGGTCAAAGGGCAGGCCGAGGGTGGTTTCGCTGGACGCCCAGACCACCCTCTGAAGCCTGAAATCCAGCGCTGCCGCGAAGATGTTGTAGGTGCTGCTCATGTTGATGTCGAAGGTGCGCTCATCGGTGGTCAGGCCGGGGGCGGGAATGGCGGCCAGATGCACCACCGCGTCCGCGCCGCGCAGGACTTCATAAGCCTGACTCAGATCGGTGATGTCCGCACGCAGGAAACGGGCGATGGGTTCACGCGAGGGTGCAAGATCGACATTCAGCACATCGTAGCCATGCTCGACGAGATCGCGGACGACAGCGCGGCCTGCTTTGCCGCTGCCCCCGGTGACGACGACGGTTTTAATGGACATCAAAATCCCCTTCTCTGGCTGGATGAGTCGCAAAACAGTTTAAGTGTACCGTTTAAGGGAGGTAGTTCACAGCAAGACCAGGAAGATGACGAAGAGATGCAGGGAGGATTTACCCCGGCAAGAGCAGGTCATTCTGTTCTGCGGTTGTTCAGCACAGCACCCAGCGCTACACCAATCGCAACCCCCAGACCAACGCCTATAGCGATGTTGTTCAGCATCAGGCCGAAAGCCGCGCCGATGGCAATCCCAAGCGCAAGCCCGACACCCATTCTGTTGTTATCCGGTGAGTGATTAGCCATTGACCAGTCTCCTGAAAATACACATACGAAGAAACAGGCTGTCCATTACTGATTCAAGTACAGTTGGCAGCTCCATAAAACCCCAAAAACTGAGGGCTGCCAACGGTTTAATTCCCATTGAGAGCGGTGATCTCCAAAACCACATCAGGCTGATTGAGCGGCGACCCAGGCATCAAACTCCGCCAGCAGGCGCGTTTTCAGGGCGGGTTCAGCGCAGGCGGCGGTGAAAGCATTGCGGGCGATGCGGATGACATCCGTCGTGGTACAGCCGAAGCTATCCAGCAGTTGATATTCTTCAGAGAGCGTTGTCCCAATCAAGGCCGGGTCATCACTATTGACCGTGACCAGTACGCCCGCCTGATCGAGCAGTGGGAGGGGGTGTTCAGCCACGTTGGGATAAAAGTTGAGATAAACATTGCTGCTGATGTTGACTTCCAGCGCAATCTGGCGGACTGCCAGTTCGCGTAGCAGGGCGGCATCTTCAACAGCGCGGACGCCATGCCCAACACGATCCGCCTGAAGGTCATCAATCGCCCCCCAGATGCTGGATGGCCCGGCGCTTTCACCGGCATGGGGCAGGCTTTTCAGGCCATGCCGTTTGGCTTCGGCAAAAACCGGCGCAAAGGGATGCGGCGGCGCGTTGACTTCATTGCCGCCCAGCCCCAGCCCGATAACGCCGTAGTCCTTACCCTGCAAGGCATATTCGAGAGTGTGTTCGGCTGCACCTGGCACATAATCACCGCCGTTGTGATAATCGGCGAAAGCGCGGTTGCGCGGAATGTCGAACACCCAGCGCAGTTCGACCCCGCATTCTGCACGCACCTGCTGCCTGCCTGCTTCCAACCCTGCCAGAATGGTGTCAATGCTCGCGCCAGGATTGAGGGCATGGGTATAGGTATAAGGCGTGAACGTCACCTCGGCATAACGGACATGCTGCGCCGCCAGTTCCCGCCCGACGGCACAGGTCGCCAGCGCGAAATCATCCGCCGTCCGCAGCAGATTTTTGATGACGCGCTTGACCGCCATGAAGTGATAGAAGTCCTGAAAGACGAACCAGCGGGTAACGGCATCCTCGCTGTCACCGGGCAGCAGGTCGGTCAGGTTATTACGAGCGGCGATTTCCAGCACCGTGCGCGGCGGAATCGCCCCATCGAGATGCAGATGCAGCTCGGCTTTGGGCATATCGTGAAACATCAGGCTCCCTCTCAGGCTGGATTAGAAAACAGATTCCATGTGGCGTTCGGCGATTTCGGCAATGGTGATGATATTGGTGATGTCCCAGCCTCCATCGTGGCCTTCGAGCGTCCAACTGGCGCTGAGGCAGGCGTAGAGATGGAGAAAGAGCAGCACACGCGGCAGCTCGATGCCGCAGGTACGCGCCAGAATGTCAGCGTTGTGCAAAATGCGCCCTTCATCGACGGCGTTCACCCCGTATTCGGGCGGCGGATTGCAGAGGGTATTCGCCAGATCATAGGTGCGTTCGCCATAGACGCCTTTGGGGTCGAACAACAGCCACCCGCGCGGTGAGCGGCGGATATTCTGATGATGGATGTCGCCATGCAGCACCCGCAGGTCGCGCTGCTGCGACAATACCTTATCGGCAAGGGCGGCGGCACACATAAAAATAGTGTTCAGGCCTTTTTGCCGATCCTGCTCCGCCTGCACAAACAGCGCTTGAAACCAGCGGCGCAGCGTCCTCAGACCTTCCGGCGGCGGGGCGGACTGACCCGCGTGCAGAGTGGCGATCACCTCCGCGATGATGGCCGTCGCCTGCTCGTCCTGGCCGTTTTGAACCAGCCCGGTTAAGTCTTCGCCGGATGCATATTCCAGCAGGTGCGCGTCGTCATCCTCGCGCAGCAGCCGCACCGCGCCGCGACCATCAAAATATTGCAGCGCCAGCGCTCCCAGGCGTTCTTCAGCGCCGACAGGTTTCAGGAGCTTCAGCACAACCGTTTCGCCATCATGGAACACCGTATAAACATGGCTGGTGAAGGTTTCCGCCAGAAGCTGCGGATTGGAAAGCCCCCAGGCCTGGAGATAATAATCCAGTTTAGTGTTGGTCATCGCGGCCTTTACCTCTATTCGACTGTCCGGTGATTATAGACCATGACGGTTCGTGAGAGGTAGCTGCATGGAGGCTGATGCACCGGGGCAGCGCAGATTTGGTATAGTTTGGGCGGTGCGCGGCGTCGGTATAGCGATAGGACTTACGCAGTTGAGCAGAAGAACAAGGGGTTTAAACCCCTTGTCCAAGCGAGAAATATTCTGAACTGCGTCACTTCTAAACGATTGAATTTCGATAACGAGGCAAGGACATTGATGGATATTCAGCCCCAGCAGATGAACAGTGTGCCGGTCACAATTTTGACGGGTTTCCTCGGCGCGGGCAAAACGACCCTGCTCAACCATATTCTGCGCGGCGATCACGGCCTGCGGGTGGCGGTGCTGGTCAATGATTTCGGCGCGATCAACATCGATTCGCAGATGGTGGTGGGCGTGGAGGGCGATACCGTCAGCCTGTCCAACGGCTGCATCTGCTGCACCATTCGCGGCGATCTGCTCAAGGCGGCGCTTGATCTGCTGGGACGGTCTGACCCACCAGAGTATATCATCGTCGAAACCAGCGGCGTGTCCGACCCGCTGGAAGTCGCCATCACCTTCCGCTCCACCGAACTGGCGCGGTATGCGAACATCGACAGTATCATCACGGTGATCGACGCCGAGCAAATTCTCAGCCTGCAAAAGGAATTCGAGGTGCTGGCCTTTTTGCAGGTGGGCGAGGCTGACCTGATCGTGCTGAACAAGGTCGATCTGGTGGACGCGGCAGGGCTGGCAAAAGTGAAAAGCTGGATTCACGAAATCGCGCCCAATGCCCGCCTGCTGGAAGCGACACATGGGCGTGTGCCGCTGGAACTGCTGCTGGGCGTAGGGCAGTTCGACGCGGAAAAACTGATGCAGCGCAGGGCGGCGGATGTTCACGTTCATGACGCTGGCGATGAGCATCACCGCCACCACACCGATCATAGTCTGGTGTTCGAGACCTGGCACTGGACGAGCGACCAGCCGCTTTTGCTGAAAAGGCTGAAAAAAGCCGTCGAAACCCTGCCCGCGACGATTTACCGCGCCAAAGGCTTCGCTTATCTGGCCGATTCGCCGGATCGCCGCGCCGTGCTGCATGTCGTCGGGCGGCGTGTGACGCTCTCGCTGGGAGATGCCTGGGGCGATGAACCGCCGCGCACCCAGATCGTCGTCATCGGCGCACATGGGGGAGTCGATGCGGAGGCATTGAGGACGCGCTTTGAGGGAACCTTAGCGGCTAACGCGCCGCCCTCAGAGATTCAGCGCATCGCCGGTACGGTTTTGAGCTGGCTGCGGCGGCGATGAACGACTCCCGGCTTTTCAAAATTTTCGCTTATGGCGCGTTTGTCTGGGCGCTGGTCTTCGCGCTGATGAGTTTTTACTGGGCAGCAGGCGGCATGATCGGCCTGGGGACGCTGGGCGAGGGCATGGAAGCACTGGCGCGGGCGCGGGATGCCGAACTGCTGGCGATCACCTGGATTACCGGCGGCTTAAAGCTGCTGGCGGGTTTCTGCGTGCTGGCGCTGGCACAAAACTGGTTTACTTTTTTGCCGCGCCGCCTGTTTCATCTCGGCACATGGGCGGCGGGAATTCTATTCCTCCTCTATGCGCTGGCTAATTTCGTCCAGCATGGGCGGATGGCCGCCGGGATTAGCCCTATCCCTGATTTGCTCGGCAGCATGACCGCCGTTCACTGGCATCTGCTGTTATGGGATCCTTTCTGGCTGGCGGGTGGGCTTCTGTTCAGCGGGAGCGCCTGGCTGTACCGTCGTCATCAGCGCGGGGCAATCGGCTGAACCTATTGACATGGTTTGTAAATTTTTGATACCTTGTAGAAGGTAATGTATCGTTTAATTCAGGGAAAACCGATGTCAACTGCCATTCTCCCCCCCGCGCTCGACCAGAATGAGGCCATCCTTGCGCTGGACGATGCGCGCACCATCGCCCGCTTTTTTCAGGCATTGGCCGACCCGACACGGGTGCGGATGCTGAAAGCGCTGGCTGATGGGGAATGGTGTGTGACCGATCTGACCGACGCGCTGGGGATGGATCAGCCAGCGGTGTCGCACCAGTTGAAATACCTGCGCGAGATGGGGCTGGTGCAGTGGAAGAAGCGCGGGCGGCATGTGTATTACGAACTGGGAGACAGCCACCTGCGCGATATTTTATTCAGCAGCCTGGCGCATCTGGAGTGCGGGGTGTAGTGAGCATTCGCTACGATTAACTATTAGTCAATCTTTCGATTTTCGTAAATTTCGTGTGGTCTAAGCCAGTCAGTAAATGGCTGAGATGTTCCATATCATATCTCAGGATGTTGCAAAAAACGGCTGGTTGGCAGTTGAACATACTCATAGATCAATTCGACACCTAGCGCTGTACGACTTCAGAACCTGTGAGACATCAAATGCGGTAAGCGCAAGAGTCGGATTGGATACCCCGCTTTTAGGCGTGGGGAGCGTCACTGTGGAATCCTTCCAACTCAATGAGGCCTTAAACTTCTGTCCCGGTTAACGCCTCAAACTGTACCCGCACCGAACCCGGCTGAGCCGCAAAATTGAGCTTTTCCAGCCCAATGACGTTCCCGGCCTTGTCCTTCATCAGGGCAATATCATCGTCAATTTCCTCGACGACCTCCTCATCCGCCGGATTGCCAAACCAGATCGTCAGCGTATTGCCGAGCGGGTCGTAATGAACTTTTATCTGCTCCATACGGTTGTGCCTCTTTTTATTGTCCGTAAATAGGGTCAAAACCCCTGCCTTTAGGCAGGCTGTTTTAA
>CAYUTY010000151.1:1596-6345 GCA_964447795.1 uncultured Anaerolineaceae bacterium | reverse complement strand
CGCGCCTTATATCCCCTACCCTAAAGGTTGGGGTTTTACGGCGCTTTTTCGATAAAACCGCAAGCGATAGGCCTGCTGAGTGTCAAACAAGGACAATGCCAACCTGTAAAACAAGCCATTTAGCGCATCTCCAAAGCTAGCGCATCTGGTATGTTTAGATGATGATTAAAAGATTTGGAGCAGGCCATGCAGGACAGCATAGTCAGGCAGATAGAACTGCCAGTCACAGGGATGACCTGTGCTGGTTGTGTGCGTAATGTTGAACGTGCTTTAAAGAAAGCCGAAGGTGTCGAAGAAGCGAACGTCAATCTGGCGACAGAACGCGCCAGTGTTCGCTTTGATCCAGCACAAACCGATGTCAATCACATCATCCAGCGGGTACAGGATGCCGGGTATGGCGTGGCAACCGGGTCTATGGAACTGCCGATCACGGGCATGACCTGTGCAAGCTGTGTACGCAATGTTGAGCGTGCGATTCAGAAGCAGCCCGGTATTTTGTCCGTTAATGTCAATCTGGCGACCGAAAAGGCGACAGTAAACTATGTGCCGGGTACAGTGCGGCGTAACGATCTGGTAAAAGCAGTGGAGGCTGCTGGCTACGGCGTTCTCGATCTCTCGAACGCGGAAGCACCAGAGGATGCTGAACGAGCGGCGCGTCAGGCGGAAATTGACCGTCAGCGGTGGTTGGTGATGATTGGCGCGCTTTTTACTGTGCCATTATTCCTGCTGAGCATGGGGCGCGACCTGTATATGGCAAGTTTCGCGGGTTCGGATATGAATGCCCATATCCTGAATGGTGCGATGGCTGGGCCAAACCCGGCACTGAACTGGCTGCTGTGGTCGGGCTGGCCGTTCATCTTCGGGCTGTTGGCGACTCCGGTGCAGGTTATTGTGGGGCGACAGTATATCGTGGGTGCGTACAAGGCAGCCCGCAATCGTTCGGCCAACATGGATACCCTGATTGCGATGGGTTCACTGGCCGCCTACATTTACAGCGTCGCGGTGTTGGTGGGCATTACCCTGGGCGGCTCTGCATCCGTTGGCGGTCATGTATATTTTGAGACAGCCGCAGTCATTCTGACGCTGATTACGCTGGGGAAACTGCTGGAAGCGCGCGCCTAATGCCGCACCAGTGAAGCGATCAAGAAACTGATGGGACTCGCACCCAAGACAGCCACTCTGCTGCGGAATGGACAGGAAATTGAAGTGCCGGTTGATGATCTGATGATCGGGGATATGCTGCTGGTACGTCCGGGAGAGTGTATTCCGGTCGATGGTATGGTCATCGAAGGCCATTCTTCGGTGGACGAGTCGATGCTGACGGGCGAAAGTCTGCCAGTCAATAAAGAAACCGGCAGCGAAGTCATCGGCGCGACGGTCAACAAGCAAGGGCGGCTCGTTATCGAGGCGCAAAAGGTTGGGGCACAGACGGCGCTGGCACAGATTGTCCGTCTGGTTGAACAGGCACAGGGATCGAAAGCGCCGATTCAGCGCATTGCCGACACGGTATCCGGCGTATTTGTCCCGGTTGTACTGGTGCTGGCGGCGCTGACTTTCCTGGGCTGGCTGCTGATCGGGCAGGTTGGCTTTGTCCCGGCAATGGTTCATACTGTCGCGGTGCTGGTGATCGCCTGCCCGTGCGCGCTGGGCCTGGCAACCCCTACCGCCATCATGGTCGGCACCGGGCGCGGCGCGGAGATGGGTGTGCTGTTCAAAAACAGCGAAGCTTTGGAAAATGCTAAACACATCCAGGTTGTTGCGCTGGATAAGACCGGCACAATTACGCGCGGTGAACCCGCTGTGACAGATATTATCCCACTCAATGGCTTTGAAGTCACAGAACTTTTGCGGCTAACGGCTGTTGCTGAGCGTGGCAGTGAACATCCCCTCGGACAGGCCGTGGTCAAAGCGGCACAGGAGCGCGGAATTACGCTGACACAACCGCAGTCCTTTGAAGCTGAGTCAGGGCGGGGTATTCGGGCAGTGGTCGATGGCAAAACAGTCCTCGTCGGCAGCCCGCGCTTTATCCGCGAACAGAGCCATGAGCTGGAAACAACGATTGGACAGGTTGAAGCGCTTCAGGCACAGGCACGCACCGTTGTGCTGACAGTTGTGGATGGCACCCTGGCCGGGCTGGTCGGCATTGCTGATACCGTAAAAGCTGGCTCACGAGAGGCGATTGCTGCACTGCGTTCGCTTGGATTAGAGGTCGTCATGGTAACAGGCGATAACGAACGCACCGCGCAGGCGATTGCCCGCGAAGTCGGTATTGAGCGTGTATTGGCCGATGTGCTGCCAGAGCAAAAAGTGGAGGCCGTCAAGCAGTTGCAGTCGGAAGGCAAACGCACAGCGATGGTCGGTGATGGCATTAACGACGCCCCGGCGCTGGCACAGGCGGATGTAGGCATCGCAATTGGCACTGGCACGGATATTGCGATGGAAGCCTCCGATGTGACGCTGGTCAGTGGCGATTTGCGCGGTGTCGCGCGGGCTGTCACCTTAAGTCGCGCCACAATGCGAACCATCTACCAGAATTTGTTCTGGGCCTTCATCTACAACATCATCCTCATCCCGGTGGCGATGGCGGGCGCACTCGTCCCCATGCTGGCAGCGGCGGCGATGGCTTTCTCTTCTGTCTTCGTTGTGACGAATAGCCTCCGCCTAAAAGGAGCGATGTATCAACCCAAAAACGTGTGATCGACGAGTGACATCGATCAGAACGTTGCTGAGCTTCTTATGGAGTAATCTCAGCACATATGTAGTAATCACAAATACGAAGTGTTGGGTCAGGTCTGGCTTAATGTGGGAGTATAAACCGTACGGACAACGCTGACGGTTGATCTCGCCGCTCGCTGTATCCCTGCGGCATGACCATGAATTCGGAGATGTTGGCGACAAATTCGGCGGTGACCGTCTTGATAATATGCTGCCCGCTGATGCAGTTCACAAGCTGGAAATCGGAACGTGATGTCCGGCTTGCACTGCTCTACATGGTAAGAGTGAACGTATTGTCGCGCTCATACCCTCTGGGACACGGGTGCTATCTACAAGACAACGGACACAAAAACCGTGTGAATACTTACTCGCTTGACGAAGTAAGCCAGCCCCTTATTCTAGCGGGGCGCTTTTTGTTTCTGATGTACATCGCGTTTGTGCTGCCATCACTTCGCCTAAATGTTTCTCTGCCCATGACTGCATGACCATAAGGGCATCGTATAAGCTTTTGCCTAAAGGGGTTAGTGTGTATTCTACCTTTGGTGGTGTTTCTGGATAAACGGTTCGGCTTACCAGGCCGTCACACTCGAGGTTTTGTAGAGTTTGCGCGAGCATTTTAGAAGAAATGCCTTCAATAGTACGCTTGAGATCAGAAAACCGCATCGGCTTATCTACCAGCAAACCAACGACAAGGTTTACCCATTTATTACCGATTCGCTCAAGTAACTCCCGGCTTGGGCAACCCGCCGCATATACATCTATAATTTTAGTATTCATCAGTAACCTTGTTACTTTTAAGTGCCTACTATCCAATATACACTAAATCTCTTATAGTAACCATATCAGAATTTACTCTGTGTAGAGTATTCACAGCGCGAGGATTTATGGAACTCCTAAACGATTTACATCATTTGACCTTTATCACCAGTGATTTAGATCGTCTCATTACCTTTTATCGACGCATTTTTGACGCTGAGGTGATTGTTGATTTAGAAGAGGATGGACTCCGCCATGCGTTTATAGCGGTTGGCTCTCATACCGTGTTACATCCCTTTCAAATTCCGGGCATTCAACCACCTGCTTCCCAACCGATGTTTCAACGGGGAAGGCTGGATCATTTTGCACTGAATGCAGCAAGTGAAGAAGCCTTTTATACGCTTTACTGGCGTGTTGTAGAGGAGGGTGTGGGTGATGGAGTCATTACCAACATGGGTTCATTGCTGCTATTTAACTATACTGACCCCGATGGAGGCATTCATGAGGTAGTCTGGGCAAAGTCCGATGTGCCGATTGATGACAGGTTGAGGCGGGATCATTGGACAACTTTCAAGCTCGAAGATACGAACAATCCCATAATCTCAAGTTGAGGCCTTGAGAGGAGGGTCTGGGAGTGGGATACCCAATGTGGAGGTAGAATGAACCAGGAGGGCTACCACGTTGAACCGAGGATTTGCGTAGCCGCTACGATGGCTCTCTCGATAACAACGGATTTGTCGTGACGAATAGCCTCCGTCTAAAAGGCGCGATGAATCAAGCCAAATAACCTTAGAGGGACTTTTTTGCAAGTCCCTCTACTGATTACCGACTACCCCAATGCATCGGAAAATTCAACAAGCTCCAGTTCGTCTGGGAAAATCCACTGCCAGCTTCCCCACGAGAGAGCGAAATCGCTGATGTCTTCGCCGGGCATGAAAGTCGAAGCGGTATCTGGGCCAATGAAGTTGATATCGTACCTGCGGGCGTCTGTATTATAGTGTTGAAAAGCCAGCGTTTGGCCATCGGGAGAGAGTACCATGTCCTGCGGGATGGCTTCTGCGGATTGGATGTCCAGAGGGTCATGCAGCACCTTGCCGGATGAATCCAGGATTTCCACCTGATAGGGATTTTCTGAATGGGGGGTAAAAGAGTCCCTCGGAAGCAAGCGCACGCGCAGGGATGTTGCTGGCTGTGCTGCACTCACCAGTTCAGGATAAGCGGGTGTCTCACCAAACCAAAACTTCTGTTGGTTGAGCAAATCGTACAACGTCCAGTAAT
>CAYUTY010000151.1:0-1496 GCA_964447795.1 uncultured Anaerolineaceae bacterium | reverse complement strand
CTGACTGGTCGCAAGATCATAAACGCCCAATGACAGGGTGTCGGCACCGGAATTGTATTCCGTCCATACGAACTGCCTGCCATCGGGCGACCAGTCCACCTTTGAACGGGAAATATTGTTATCATCACCGCAGTACGTGACATTTTCCGGCTGCCCTCTGAGCATCAGGGTTTCCTCCGTTTCAAGATTGAGCAGCCACAAGTCAACAGGGATCGGGCCGCTGCAACCTTCGCTCTCAAAAACAACCGATGCCATGACGTTCGCTGCAAGGAAACGCCCATCCGGCGACAGGGCGGCGTCTACGACATGCAGAGTATCGGCAAGCAAAGTTAAACGGCCATCGTCAAGCTGGTAGATGTTGGCTTCCGGCAAACGGTTGAATGCGTCTGCGATCACGATTGGCCCCGCCGAGTCCTGGGCCAGCGGCGGAAAAGTAGATACAGGCTCCAGGAAATACGCTGTATCATCGCCTTCAGCAGTCCACCCTGCTTGACCCTGAAAGCTGATTTGCCACCAGCGATAGCCATCCCTACATTCCGGTGGCCCGATGACATCAACAATAGTGCTGCCTTCGATCTGATATAGAACTGCGCCAGAAGTCGATGGCATATCCCGAACGCGATTGGCGCCTTTACCGGAAAGCACGCGGGCTTGCTGTCCAATAACAAGTTTCAGCGGCGTGGTGGGCGGGCAACTGGATGTATCTTGTGCTCGTATAGGGTTTATTGTTGAAGTTATTGCCAATAACAAAACAACGAAAACAGTATAACGCATCAAACCTATATCCTTTTGGGATGTTTAAGCATATATCAAATGTATCTGTTTAACTCAGTTGAAGCAATCCACTTCTATCAACCAATAGTCGCCGGCTCAAGAAACTAAGTATCCAATAAAGGCGGCAACGTTTAATCGCTTCAAATCGCCACTACGATGGTAATGCTTATTCTGGGGTTTTCGTGGTTTTCAACAGTTTGAGATTGCGTCGGAAAACGGTTTGATTGCCGTTTATTTTAATGACTGGATTGCCCAAACAAATATATTGAGTCTCATCTCAAGCCTTCCATACCAATGGCAAGTCGATGGACTCAGTGCGTGTAAGTGTCTCCGTGAGACACATTATGGTGGGGTACAATGGCAATTGCACCCTATCCTTACCCCTCTGTTCACATCGGCGATGAAATGGTGGTTATAATTTTAATTCTGACATATTGAGGAGGCACTGCATAGCAATTTTTGGCATGTTTCTCTATTTGGTGTAGTATCTACATGATGATATGAAAATTTGCGAACAGTAATCAGGCTGGCTGCTTATTCTCAAAATACAGATTGTCTGAAGCTGAGACAAAGGCTATAATTTTTTAAGCAATCCTAAGGAAGCAGCACCAAATAATCATCATTTGGTGGTTTACAGGAAATCTGTTCGTAGATAATCTCAATATGACAAATGCTGCGTCCTTTTTTCGATAGATTTTTGCAAACGTTTACAATTTGATGAC
>CAYUTY010000150.1:1523-6800 GCA_964447795.1 uncultured Anaerolineaceae bacterium | reverse complement strand
TGTGGGGACATACCGTCATGGAATTCGAGAGAGGGCAAAAGGTGTGGAACTGGCTCGATGAAGTGGAAGCGGGGCGATACAGCGGCAGCCTGCCGGAGTTTGTGCTGATGGACATCCGTATGCCGGGCAAAAAAGGCAACGAGTGCGCCCAGCGGATGCGGACAATCAACGGTCTGCGCGACATCCCGATTGCGCTGATGACCGCCTTCAGCCTGAATGCGGAAGAACGCGAGACAATGCTGAAGCGCGACGGCGTTGACCAGATCATCAATAAACCGCTGCCGGGCTTTGAAGACCTGCGCGGCGTGCTGGAAGGCATCATCCAGGCCAAAAGGAGCAGCGTGGCATGACCAATAATCCGCAGGAAGTCAGCGGCAGCCTGAGCCGCGTCAACCACCTGGGGCAGGCGACCGAGCAGCTTTTCAGCCGCCTGTATAACGTGCTGCGGCGCAAATCAGCGGCAGAGAAACAGGCCAGCCAGACGCTCTCCGACGCTGACCGCAGCAAGCAGCTTCAGCGGCGGCTGAAACAGCGCGACTCAGAAATCGAGCGGCTGAACGGCATTCTGGCCGCGATTGACGAAGGCCTGATTATGCAGGATATGGAAGGGCGGATTGTGCTGGTGAACAGCGCCGCCCGCAAGCTGATCGGCAATCGTAAGGACTTCTGGACGAGCGAGCTGGGCAGCCTGTTCAACGCTTATCAGGACATCACCACCGTCAATTCGGAGATTGTGCCGCTGGGCGAGCCGACGCGCATCCAGATCAACAATATGATCGTCGGGGCGCAGGTGGCGGCGGTGGCGGACAGCCAGGGCAACCGTCTCGGCACGATGATCGTGCTGCGCGATGTGACGCGGGATGCGCTGGCCGAACGGCTGAAAGACCAGTTCGTGACCGCCATCAGCCACGAGCTGCGGACGCCGATGGCGGTCATCAAGGGCATGAGCGATGTCATCATGGGGCAGCCCAGTGACCGGCCACCCAACCGCAAATTCCTCGAAACCCTGAGCCGCAATGTCGATATTCTTGACCGCATGATCGTGGAGCTGCTCGATATTTCCGAGATGAGCGCGTCGGCCTTCAGCATCCGCCGCGACCCGATCAACCTGGAAGACCTGCTCTGGAACGTGGTCAACGGCATGACGCCGGAGATCAGGCGGGCCAACCTGGATGTGGCGGTGATGGCGCGCGATACCGAGCGGCTGACGGTGGTGGGCGACGACCAGCGTTTGCGCTGGGCGCTGGGCCACCTGCTCCAGAATGCCCTGCGCTATACCGAGCCGGGCGGCCACATCATCCTGACGGCGGCTATGGCCGATAACGAGCATGTCATGATCCAGGTGATCGACACCGGCGTGGGCATCTCCAAAAAAGACCTGCCGCATGTGTTTGACCGCTTTTACCGGGGCGAACCGCGCACCACCAGCGGCAAACTGCTCGACCCACGCGGGCTGGGACAGGGCCTGTTCGTGGCGCGGACAGTGGCCGAGTCGCACGGGGGCTACCTGAGCGTCCGCAGCGAAACGGGACAGGGGAGCATTTTCACGATGGTGCTGCCGCCGGGAGCTTCCAGTTAACAGCCGCCACGTGCTGGCGAAACCATTTGAAAATGCACGATTTTTTCATCCGTAGGGGACGACCTGTGTCATCCCGTATCATCCCCATGCTTTGAAAATACACGATTTTTTCATCCGTAGGGGACGACCTGTGTGTCGTCCCTTATCATCCCCATGCCGCGAAAATGCGCGATTTTTTTCATCCGTAGGGGACGACCTGTGTGTCATCCCGTATTATCCCATGCCGCGAAAATGCGCGATTTTTTCATCCGTAGGGGACGACCTGTGTGTCGTCCCTTATCATCCCCATGCCGCGAAAATGCGCGATTTTTTTCATCCGTAGGGGACGACCTGTGTGTCGTCCCTTATCATCCACTTGTGCTATAATCCCCCCATCATCATCCACCCCTGGAGCAGCCGGTGACGCGCGAAGCCAGCCTGAAACAATTTGTCGATTACTGCAAAGCCTACATCAAGGGCGACGAACGCGGCGAAGCGCAGATTTTTCTGGATCGGCTCTTCACCGCCCTCGGCTACCCGGCAGGCATTAAAGAGGCGCAGGGCAGCGCCGAAACCCGCATCAAATTCACACTCGACGAAAAATCGCCCACCAAATTCGCCGATCTCGTCATTCCGGGGCGCGTACTGGTCGAGATGAAAAAGCGCGGCGTTGCCCTGAAAACCACCCAGCTTCAGGCGCTCGATTACTGGAAATACCTCACGCCCCACCCGCGTTATGTCGTCACCTGCAATTTTGACGAATTCTGGGTTTACGACATGGAACAGCAGGTAGACGCGCCGATGGGCAAAATCGCGCTGGAAAGCCTGCCCGAATCGTGGGGGCCGCTGGCTTTCCTCTTTCCCCAGCCGCAAACGCCGGTTTTCAGCGCCGAATTTAATCTGGTCGAACTGCCACGCGATGCGGCAGTCAAATTGGGTCAGGTTTTCCACTCGCTTACCAAATCTGGTCGCTCAGCCGGTCAAGTCTCCCGCGAACACGCCCAGCAGTTCGTCCTGCAATGCATGGTGGCGATGTTCGCCGAGGATATCGGTCTGCTGCCTCGTTATATGTTCACCCGCCTGTTAGATGAGGCTGAAAAAGACATCAGCCGTTCGCCGCAGCTTTTCACGACCCTCTTTTTTGCCATGAATACACCGGATGCCAAAGGCGGCCTCTACCATGATGTTGCTTACTTCAACGGCGGCCTGTTCGATTTTCGCCGTATTCATGTCATGTTATTACAATCCGAGGAAATCCGTCTGCTGCGTGAGGCGGCGGGCCACAATTGGGCCAACATCCGCCCCGCCATCTTTGGGACGATCTTTGAAGAATCCCTGCGTGAAGAAACCCGCCACGCTGCCGGAATCCACTTTACCAGCGAGCGCGACATTTTGCGGATTGTCGAGCCGGTCATAGAGCATCCCTGGCTGGAACGAATTGATCGAGCGACGACGGAAGCCGAACTGGCAGCGCTGCACGATGAACTCTGCCGTTACATCGTCCTCGACCCGGCCTGTGGCAGCGGTAATTTTCTCTATATGGCCTACCGCGCCATGAAACGGTTGGAAGAACGCATCATCGCCAGATTGGGTCGCCGTCCTGAACGTGCCGTCAGCGTCAAACAATTTTATGGCTACGATACCGATGCCTTCGCCGTCGAACTGGCCCGCGTCACCCTCATGATCGCCAAAAAACTGGCGGTGGATGAAGGCCACAGCACCGAGCCAACCCTGCCGCTGGACAACCTCGACGCCAACATCCGCGCTGAGGACGCCCTCTTTGCCGACTGGCCGGATTTCGACGCCGCCATCGGCAACCCGCCCTACCTGGGGGCGAAGCGCCTCAAGCAGGAAATGCCCGCCGCCTATATTAATCAGGTACGCGCCGCCTTCCCCGATGTCCCCGGCAATGCTGATTACTGCGTCTACTGGTTCAACAAAGCCCACCGCCGCATGAAACCCGGCGCGCGGGCTGGCCTCGTCGGCACCAACACCATCCGCCAGAATTACTCCCGCGAGGGTGGGCTGGACATCATCACCGCCGAGGGTGGCCGCATCTTCGAGGCTGTTTCTTCCATGCCCTGGTCGGGCGACGCGGCGGTGCATGTCTCGATTGCCTGTTGGGAGAAGTTACCTCCCCAGCCCCTAGCGGATTTACCCCACCCCCCAGCCCCCTACCCCGCAAGCGGAGAGGGGGAGGAAGAAAATACGAGTCTTCAAGTCCCCTCTCCACTGGTGGAGAGGGCTGCGAACGCCTTAGTGAGCGTGGGGGGTGAGGACATCGTTTCACAAGGCGAGGCGCAGGCCGCGAGCGCTTTTTCTCCCCCCTCGCTACGCAGTGGAGAGGGGGGCCGGGGGGGTGAGGTTGCCCGCCTCTGGATTGACGACGGCGAAACCGCCCTCGACCTGCCCTACATCAACAGCAGCCTCTCGCCCAAAACCGATGTCAGCCGCGCCGCCGTCCTCACCTGCAACACCACCCCCAAGCGCGTCTTTCAGGGCCAAATTCCGGGAAACGAGGAGTTCGTCCTGTCGCCGGAGGAAGCAGCAGCTATGATTCGCAAAGACCCGGCTAGCAGCGCCGTGATTTTTCCCTTTCTGATCGGGCGCGATTTGGTGGCGAATCCCAAAGGCCAGCCCAGCCGCTATGTGATCGACATGGGCGAACACGATGTTTTGGATGCTGGACAGTTCAAAGCTGCTTTCAAACACGTTCAGGAAAAAATTCTACCGCTGCGAGAGACGAAAGCGAAAGCTGAAGCAGAGAAAAATGCGACTGTCCTTGCTGCTAACTCAAAAGCGCGGATTAACAGACATCACGAGATGTTCTTACGGCAATGGTGGAAACACTCGTATGGTCGGCTTGATATGCTGGCTGAACTTAGAAATTTGTCGCGCTATGTTGTCTGCCCAGAGGTTTCTAAACGCCCAATATTTGATTTTGTCTCGCCAGCGATTCGACCTGACCATAAGTTAATTGTCTTCGCATTTGAGGATGATTACAGTTTTGGTATTCTGCAATCTGACTTACATCATCAATGGTGGCTTGCCAAGGGCGCTACCTTAAAAAGTGACCCTGCATACACGCCCAACAGCGTCTATGACACCTTCCCCTGGCCGCAGCATCCGTCTCCGGCGCAGGTTAAGGCCGTTGCTGATGCCGCCCGCGCTTTGCACAGCTTCCGCCGCCAGCGCATGGAACGCGGCGAACGTGTCACCCTGCGCGATATGTACCGTTCGCTGGAACAACCCGGCTCGAACCCGCTTATGGTTTTACACGCCGCCCTCGACAGCGCCGTCGCCGCCGCCTACGCCTTCTCCCCTCGCCCTGCTGCCGAAGGCCCCCGAAGGGTGGGAGAGGGGGCGGGGGTGAGGGTTTCAAGCGGTGAGGATGCCCTGTCCCAACTGCTCACCCTCAACCAGACCGTCGCCGCCCGCATCAAGGCCGGTGAATCCGTCACCGCCCCCGGCATCCCGGCGGATTATCCTAACCCCGCCGAACTCGTCAGCGAGGGCTGCATCACCCCGCGCGAATTGCTGTAGGGGCGCACCTGCGTGTGCGCCCGCCTGCCTGTCGCTTCCCTCAAAATCGAAACAAATGTTATGACAAATGTTATGACAAATGTTTCACCCCTCCCCCCACTTCCATGCTACACTGGGTTCTCAGTAGGGGCGCACCTGTGTGTGCGCCCGCTGTAGCACCTGTGTGTGCGCCCGCG
>CAYUTY010000150.1:0-1513 GCA_964447795.1 uncultured Anaerolineaceae bacterium | reverse complement strand
TTCATTTTTCGTGTGATTTTTTTGCTAAACTCTCTGTATTAGATTCTCTGTGTCCTCTGTGCCTCTGTGGTGAAATCTTTTGACTATCGACTTCATGATGATAAAAATGCTGATTCTTATGCTCATTTTCACCATTATCACCATTTCACCAATCAACTGGCAGTGGCGGCAGCACCTTCAAAAACAATCCATCGCCGCCATCGCCGCCGCCGCCATTTCAACGTAGTGCGCCCGCTCTGCGCTGCTCATTGTCACGCTAACCCCGTGTAAGAATTCCTGAGATTTGCGGCTGTATTTGCCCCTTTCGCTCCTGAATCGTTACAATCCGCGCAGATTCAGGCCGGAACGTTAAAATTCAGGAGTTCATTTGTGGCCCCAATAGGCGCGTTTACGTTTGTCCTGCACAGCCATCTCCCCTATGCACGGCTGGCCGGGCGCTGGCCGCACGGCGAAGAATGGCTGCACGAGGCCGCCAGCGAAACCTATATTCCTTTATTGCAGACTTTATATGACCTTAAAGCGGACGGTGTACCCTTTAAACTGACGATTGGCATCACGCCGGTGCTGGGCGAACAACTGGCCGACCCGGATGTGATCGACCATTTTGACCAGTACCTTGACGACAAAATCGAAGCCGCCAAAAAGGATATGGCCTATTTTGAAGCGCCGGAAAGCGCCGACGACCACCTGCGGAAGCTGGCGGAGTGGTATAAGGTGTGGTTCGAGGGCATCAAGGAAGCGTTCGATACACGCTTCAACCGCGACATCATCGGCGCTTTCCGCCAGCTTCAGGATGAAGGTTATATCGAGATCATCACCTGCGCCGCGACACACGGCTATCTGCCCCTGCTGGGGCGCGACAGCTCGATCAACGCCCAGTTGAAAATGGGCGTCCGCAGTTACAAGCGGCTGTACGGGCGCGCGCCGACGGGAATCTGGCTGCCGGAGTGCGCCTATCGCCCGGCCTATATCGCCGAAGATGGGCGAAAAAGACCGGGAATCGAGAGCTTTCTGGCGGATAACGGGCTGAAGGTGTTTTTCAGCGAAACGCACACCATCACCGGCGGGCAGCCGGTGGGCATCGCGGCGGGGGACATCATCGGGCCTTACGGCGCGATCAAACGGCGTTATGTCATCCCGGCCAGCGCGACCAAGACCGCGCCGGAACGCCATGCCACGACTTATGAAGCCTATTATGTCAGCGATACGGTGGCCGGGCTGGATGCTGAGCAGCATTCCGGCGTGGCCGTGATCGGGCGCAATAACCGCACCGGCGAACAGGTCTGGAGCGCCCAGATCGGCTATCCCGGCGACCCGGATTACCGCGAGTTCCACAAAAAAGCCGGGACGAGCGGCCTGCAATACTGGCGCGTGAGCGGGCCGGATGTCGAGCTGGGCTTCAAGGATGTTTATTACCCGGAATGGGCGGCAGCCAAAATCGACCAGCACGCGGAACATTTCGCGCATCTGGTGGGCGACCTGCTGCGGGAGTATCACACGCAGACGGGGAAAT
>CAYUTY010000149.1:0-6833 GCA_964447795.1 uncultured Anaerolineaceae bacterium | reverse complement strand
AGTGTGGAATAATATGCGCCACCGCGCTGCATCAGGCCTTCAGGCGGAACACTCCGCTCAGGCTCGGCATATTGTTTGAACAACTCATCTTCGATTTTCATCACCGCTTCCGCCCGTGACGGCGGCCATTTTCCCTGCTCAGCAAACTTTTTACCGGTATAGTAGAAGTATTGCAGATAATAGTTGGGGATCATCCGCAGTGATTCAATAGTTGCGATGTCCCAATCTGGGTGTTCTGATGCACGCAAATCCGCGATGAAGCCCTCAAGCACCTGCGGCCAGACATCCTCGCCATCGACAGTGAACCCCCGGTGCCAGGTAAGGTGATTTAAGCCGAGCGTGTCCAGTTTGGCGCGGGCAGGTTCAGCCTCAATACCTAACCCTTCAAGCATGTGCATTTTGGTGGTAATCGGCACATTGCAAACACCGACCGATAATACATCAGGTGCATATCGGGACAGCGCCTCGGTGTTCAGACCGGCAGGATTGGTAAAATTGACCAGCACCGCACCGGGAGCAAGTTCACGCATATCGGCGGCAATTTTGAGGATGACCGGAATGGTGCGGAGCGCTTTCGCCATACCACCGACGCCGGTTGTCTCCTGACCGATCAGACCATGCCGCTTACCCAGATATTCATCTTCGCGGCGAGCGGCCATCCAGCCCACTCGCAGTTGAGTGACGACATACTGTGCGCCGCGCACCGCCTCGCGCTGGTCAGTGGTCAAATGAACCGCAAAGGGCGAACCCGCAGCCGTAACCATACGCTGGGCAAATTTACCCACAATCTCCAATCGCTCCGGCAGTACATCCATCAGCCAGAGTTCTGTGAGCGGAAACGACTCTGTACGCGCCAGAAATCCATTAACGAGTTCCGGTGTATACGATGATCCACCGCCAATTACTGCAACTTTCATCTTTCTATCCTTTAATCAGCAGCAACCGCACGAACGCCGAATGACCAGTTCAGTCGGCAGCAGGATGAGCCGTTCGGCCTCTCCAGTGCGGATGAGATTGACAAGTTGGTGGACGCCTTCACGAGCGGCCTGTTCAATGGGGGCACGCACTGTCGTCAGCGGAGGCGACAAGTGACGGGCGAGCGTAATGTCATCAAAGCCAACAACAGCTATATCTTCCGGGATACGCCGACCGTATTCACGCAAGACTTCCATGACACCAATCGCGGAGTCATCGTCCCCGGTGAAAATAGCATCCAGCTTTGTAGACTGTTCAAGCCAGGCACGCACTGGGATTTTGGCGAGGTGTTCATCAAAACCACCGGTAGCCACCAGTGCCGGGTCAAAAGGGATACCATGTGCCGCCAGCGACTCACGATAACCAATTTCGCGCCAGTACGAATCTTCCGCACCATCCGGACCCTTCAGAAAAGCGATGCGCCGACAGCCGCGTTCTTCGATCAGATAATCAACCATCCTGCGTGCACCGGATTTGTTCTCAATGGTAACACAGGGGATATTCAATCCAGGCGGTGAGGAGCGATGCAGCAGCACCAGCGGAAATTGGGCACGGTTCAGCCGGATAATTTCTGCTTCATCCAGACTGTCGGTAAAAACCAGCAAGCCATCAGAGTTCTGCTCGCTAAGTGGATAATGCCCATCGGTGCGGTGAGTACATTGAATGAGCAAATCATATCCATATTCGCGTGTGCCAGCCTCAACACCCCGCAGCATTGGCTGGAAAAATTCACCGCTTATATCACGCAGGATTAAACCAATGATATTGGTCTTACGCGATGCCAGACCACGCGCCGCCGCATGGGGGGTAAAGCTCAGATGGTCGATGGCCGCCTGAACCCTTGCCGCTGTCGCCTCTGCAACCTGGCCGGTTTTATTCAGTACACGGCTGACAGGTGCGAGTGAAACACCAGCAAGTGCAGCTACATCCGCTATGGTCGCCCGTGAATAATCGGTCATGTTGGGTAATACACTCAAAAACTAACTTCATTTACATCATGTAAGCGTTTTCTGAAAGCGCTTACATATATTACCTGAAAATTGGGTAGTCGTCAACACAAAGGTCATTCAAACCAGCAGAAGATCATTGATATAAGCAAAACACGATTTGACTTGCAGAATTTTATCGACTAAACTCTGTAAACGCTTTCAGAAAGCGTTTACAGAACTAGATTTTTCGCAATTTAGTATTTGTTTGGAGGGATGCATGACGCGCAAGTTACTTAGCCTTTGTATGGCATTATTAAGCCTGCTGCTCACCATGGGAGTCGCCGCGCAGGACAAAGTAAAAGTTACCATTCTGGTAGGTCTGGGAACAGGTACTGATCCTGACCAGATCACCCAACAGGAAGCACTGGCAGAACGTTATAATGCCGCCCACGACACAATCGAAATTGAATTCCTGATTGTGCCACACGAAGAGGCAGGCACGCGCCTGCTGGCGATGATCGCCGGGGGTAATCCGCCGCAGCTCGTGGGACCTAATGGTATTTCAACAGTTGCCCAGTTCTTTGATAGCTGGGGCGATGTATCACCGTTTATTGAGGCCGAAAATTTTGATACCAGTGACTTTTTTGGCCCCGCCGTTGAATTGAATCAGTATCCCGAAATCAATACCGGCCTGCCCCTCGGCCTGTTTCCATCATTCATCCTGTATAACGTCGATGCCTTCGATGCGGCAGGTGTGGATTATCCCCCAACCGATTACAGTGACACATCCTGGACAATGGACGAATTGCGTAACCGCGCCTTGCTGCTGACACTGGATGCCGACGGCAATGACGCAACCTCGCCGGATTTCGACCCGGAGAATATTGTCCAATGGGGATTTAGCGACAACTGGACAGATATGCGCGGCCTGCTCACCCGCTGGGGCGCGGCAGGCGTAGGGCGGCCCATGACTGAAGACTTTAAAACTGCAACTGCTAATTCCGAAGAATGGCTGTATGGCGCACAGTGGTACAGTGATGGCATCTGGAAAGATCACTTCATCCCCAGTCAGGAACAATTCGCCGCCATTGAATCGGTTGGCTCGCCGCTGGAAAGTGGGTTGGTTGCCATGTTCTATACCCACACCTGGTATCTGGGTGAAGCGATCCTTGACCTGCCTTTCGAAGTAGGCATTGGGGCGGCACCCTTCAACCAGAAAGGCGACAGAATCGCCCGTGTCCATGCAGACAATTTCACCATGCCTAAAGGCGCGGCCAATCAGCAGGAAGCGTGGGAAGTGATGAAATGGCTGACGGCACCGGAGCAGATTGTCGATGTCTGCCTGATTTATGGCTGCATTCCAGCCCGCGAGTCAGTGCAGGATGCCTTTGAAGCAGCCTTTGCCGAAAAATTCCCCGATCTCGACTATGAAGTCATCCGCGAATCAATCAACTACCTGGATGTACCAAACCATGAGTCCTGGGTGCCGGAGTGGGGTCGCGTCAACGATGCATTAAACAATGCTGCCAGCATCATTGGCTCTGGCACAAATACTGACGCTATCGCTGTCATGGAAACCGTGAATAGCGAACTTCAGGGCATACTCGACGAATACTGGTCAAAGCAGTAACCGGCTCATCAGATCTGTTGCAGGGGTAAACTAACACCCCTGCTTTTTCATCCCACCCTGGCAACTTTTGACTTGCAGGCAGATCATGGCTTTATTCAATTCTAAAAACTGGACTCTCGCCCGGCGCGAAGCCGCCGCCGGATACCTGTTTGTCTCACCCTGGATTATCGGTTTTCTGTTGTTGACACTAGGGCCGATGATCGTATCACTCTATTTCTCCTTCACCAGATATAATATCGTTGATCCACCGCAGTGGATTGGCACCGCCAATTACATCCGCCTGTTTAATGACCCATTGTTCTGGCAATCACTCGGCGTAACACTCAAATTCGCAGTTATGGCGCTGCCTTCAGGCCTGGTGCTGGGCTTCATCCTGGCACTGCTGCTGAACCAGAAAATCCCCGGCGTCAACCTGTGGCGAACGCTCTATTTTTTACCTTCAGTGCTGTCGGGCGTAGCAGTGACCCTCTTATGGGTACTGTTGTTCAACCCTCAGCTTGGTGTAGTGAATCAACTGCTTGGGCAAATCGGTATCAAAGGCCCTGGCTGGCTGAATGACCCAAACTGGGCAGTGCCATCGTTGGTCATTATGGGGCTGTGGGGTGTGGGCCAGAATATGATTATTTATCTGGCGGGGTTGCAGGGTGTACCGCAGGATTTGTATGATGCAGCCAAAGTAGATGGTGCCAACAACATTCATCGCTTCCGATATGTGACACTGCCAATGATGACACCAGTATTATTTTACAATCTGATTCTGGGTTTGATCGGCACCTTCAGCTACTTCACCCAGGTGTATGTAGCCACTGGTGGTGAAGGTGGCCCTGCGCGCTCAACACTTTTTTATAACCTGTATCTCTATCAAAATGCCTTCAAATATAATGAGATGGGCTATGCTTCGGCCATGGCCTGGGTGTTGTACATTGTTGTGATTGAGATGACAGCGCTGATTTTCAGTTCCTCGTCCGTGTGGGTTTACTACGAAGGCGAACTGCGAGGGAAAGGTTAAGTCATGGAAACAACAACCTCTATTGCTGCGCCAGGCAGAGCGGCAGCCGAATCCAGAAAATGGAATCTGGGCATACGCGGTGCTTCCATGCTGGCGAAGGGGATAACCACAATAGTTCTGGCAGCAGGCGCTATACTGATTCTCATCCCACTGTTTTACATGATCTCAATCTCCCTGCGTGACCGCACTCAAATTCGGCAGGGTTCACTTGAACTGATTCCTATGAAACATATTGAAGTGGAGATCAATGGTAAAGCAGAACCCCTGTATCATGTCACCATTGATGGTCAAACTCGGCAAATGGGACTGTTGAAAAAAGCGCCCGGTGGCAAAGGCATTTTTGCCGACCCCGCCGCACCTGAAACCATTTATGAGCTGGTCTTAAACGAGCAAACGCCGGTACGAACTATTGCCCTTCATCCGGAAAATTATCCCGAAGCGCTAACGGCTGTCCCCTTCGACCGTTATTTGATCAACACCCTGCTTGTCACCTTCGTTGGCATGGCGGGGATGCTGTTCTCGTGTTCGCTGGTCGCCTACGGATTTTCCCGCTTCCGCGCACGCTGGCTGAACCTGCTGTTTCTGCTGCTGCTCTCCACGATTATGCTGCCCCGGCAGGTGACACTGATCCCGGTATATGTACTGTTCCAGAAAATTGGTTGGGTGAACACCCTGCTGCCGCTCATTGTGCCGCAGTTTTTCGCAAATGCTTATGATGTGTTCCTGCTGCGTCAGTTCTTCATGACCATTCCGCTGGAGTTGGATGATGCCGCTAAACTGGATGGGGCAACACCATTACAAACACTCGTGTATGTGATTTTGCCGATGGCACGCCCTGCCCTGCTGGCCGTCAGCATTTTCCATTTTCTTTATGCCTGGAATGACTTTTACGAGCCGTTGATCTTTCTGCACAGCCGGGACAACTGGACAATGGCAGTTGGCTTACAGACCTTTAACGCACTTTATGCGGTCAATACCCATCTCATCATGGCTGCGAGCGCAGTGATGATTATCCCACCCATTCTGCTGTTTTTCTTCAGCCAGCGCATTTTTACGCAAGGTGTAGTCATCACACGCATGTCTGAAAAATGAGCCAGTTGGGGTTTTGTCCTTATGAATTGCGCCGGTTTTTAATGATCTGTTTGTAAAACATCAGCAAATCAGCGTCCTGTTCATGCCCCCAGATCATCGGTGTACGGCTGACATGCATCCCCATACCAGCCCTCCCGCTGACAGGCTGCGACAGGCCAACTTCCGTGCCGTAAAAAATCACTGGGACACGGGGCAGGCGCATCTGCACTTCGGCAGCGCGGCGCAGGGCATTTTTATCACCGCCCGCGACCAGCAGAAAACGATCCATATCATGGTTATCGAAGAAGCTCAGCATCAGAAAATCATCCGAAAAATAAGCGCTGTGGCGTTCAAAAAAACGTTCAAAGTCTGCATGTGACCAGCTTCCGCTGCCATAAGTCCGCCGCAGCGCATCACACAGGTGAAAATCCAGCAGGCCATCCATCCGCCCAATGTATTCACGCTGAACATCCGGCGCATCCACGACTTCGGCAAAAATCAGGCAGTCTGGTTTGACCGCTTTACAGGCCACCTGAAAATCCGCCCAAAAATCTGGGCCGGGCCCATCAGCGACATCCAGACGATAGCCATCCACATCGAATTCAGTCAGCCAGTATCGCCCTATATCCAGCAGCCAGGCGCGGGCAGCAGAAGTCTCAGTATTCAACTGCGGCATGGTTGGTACCCCGAAAAAAGCACGGTAGCCGACAGGTGATTCATCAAATGTGAACCAGTCACGGTAAGGGCTGGCAGGATTGATGAGCGCATCCTGAAAATAGGGATGCTGGTCAGACAGATGATTGAAAGCGATATCCAGGAGTACACGAATACCGCGTGCATGAGCGGCCTCTATCAGCGCGTGCAGGGCTTCGTCCCCGCCGAGGCGTGGCTCAACATGATAATAATCAGTCACATCATAACCATGATGGGTGGGGCTAGGGAATGTCGGACTGAGCCAGATACAGGTTGCGCCGAGATCAGCGATATAATCCAGCTTCGCCGCCACGCCCCACAAAGTGCCGCCGTAAAACCCGTTCAGATCGCTAGTTTGCAGCCAGTCAAGCCCGTCGCCGGGATAAAAACGGTCAACAAAAATGTGATAAATCACAGCCTCGCGCGCCCACTCCGGGGCGGTGAAATCATCCACCGAGTAAACAAAAGTGACGGGTATGTGGGGATTGCCAATTGTTACTTAAACGCCTTCTTCCCCCAGAAAAAC
>CAYUTY010000148.1:0-7585 GCA_964447795.1 uncultured Anaerolineaceae bacterium | reverse complement strand
TCCTCACAACTCTGTATCAATGAAAAATGTCCGGTGGTGACGCTCCGCCCCTACAGAAGGCGCGGGCGAGAGGGTAATAAGGCGGGCGCGTACACAGGTGCGCCCCTACGGAGGAGGTGCGATGGGACGACATTATACGAAGGCAGAGCGGCAGGAAGCGTTAGCGAAAATCGAGGCGAACGGAGGTGATGTTTATAAGACCGCCCTCGAGATGGAGATGCCAGCGCAGACGCTTTACCGGTGGCGGAAGCGGGCGGAAACGGAGCAAGGGCCCGGCATAGTGGCGATGATCGACATTCCAGCCGGGCCGGTGGCGCAAGCGCTGCTGGATTTACAGGCGGAGATGATCGAAGAAGCGCAGCAACAGGTGAGGGCTATCCGAAAGGCGCTGAAAGAGGCGCCGATTTCACAACGGATGACGGCACTGGAACACCTGATGGAGATGGTGCTGAAATTGCAGGCGGCGAGGCCGACGGCGGCAGGGCCGACAGCGACAGCAGCGGTGATGGAGGATGAGGAGATATTGATCGCGTATGCAAAACCGGGATCAGAAGACGATACCACTGCCGGAAGCACATACCGAACAGCGGACGATTCATGACAACAACAAACGCTTTCGCATCGTGGTATGCGGGCGGCGGTGGGGGAAAACGGAACTGGGCAAGCGGGCAATCCTGGCGGCGGCGATCCGAGGGGGGCGGTGCTGGTGGATCGCGCCGACATACGGGATGGCACAACAGGTGTGGCGCGACCTGAAACGGGCGTGCGCGACAGATCAGCGGATGATGATTTTCGAGACGGTGCGGCGGATTGAATTCCCGAAACATGATGGGTGGCTGGAAATCCACAGCGCCCACAAGCCCGACCTGCTGCGCGGGGCGGGGCTGGATTTCGCCGTGCTGGACGAAGCGGCCTTCATGGACGCGGCGGTGTGGCCGGAGATCGTGCGCCCGATGCTGGTGGAGCGCAAAGGCCGCGCCCTGTTCCTGAGTTCGCCCAACGGCCTGAACTGGTTTCACGACCTGTACCTGAAGGCGGCGGGCGGGGCGCGAAGCTGGGCGGCCTTCCACTACAGCAGCTACGATAACCCGCTGCTGGACGCGGCGGAACTGGACGCCATCCGCGAGCAGACGCCGGAACGCATCTGGCGCGAGGAATATCTGGCGGAGTTCGTGGCGGACGCCGGGCAGGTGTTTCGCGGCATTCACGAGGCGGCCAGCGCCCCAACGGACGCACAGCCGCAGGCCGGGACGCGCTACATCATCGGCTGTGACTGGGGCCGGGAGGGTGATTATACGGCGCTGGTGGTGCTGGATGCCGACGCCCGGCAGGTGGTGGCGCTGGACAGGTTCAACCAGGTGAGCTGGTCGCTGCAACGGGGGCGGCTGGCGGCGCTGTATGAGCGCTGGCGTCCGGCGGCAGTCTGGGCAGAAGCCAACAGCATCGGCTCGCCCAACATCGAGGCCTTGCAGCAGGAAGGTTTGCCGGTGCGCCCGTTCACGACGACTCTGAAGAGCAAAGCGCCGCTGATCGAGGCTTTGGCGCTGGCGCTGGAACGCGGCGACCTGGCGCTCCTGCCGGATGAAACGCTGCTGGGCGAACTGGCGGCCTACCGGCTGGAACGGCTGCCAGCAGGGACGCACCGCTACAGCGCACCGTCGGGCGGCCATGATGATCTGGTGATCGCGCTGGCGCTGGCGTGGCACGGCGCACGGCAGGGCGGGAGCATGATCGGGTTTGCGTGAGGGGGAGAGGGGATTTTTAACGCAAAGGCGCGAAGGGGCAAAGGGGAGAAGAAAAAGCAGAATTAACCCCACCCCCTAGCCCCCTCAGCCCGCAAGCGGGGAGGGGGAAGAAGACAAAAGCATATCGCAGTCCCACTGGGAGGCTGCGCACTGGGGCAGATAAACAGTGGGGCTGTGGGGCAACAGGGAAGCGCCGGAGGTTTGAACCCCTCCCCTTGCCCCTCCCCGTACACGGAGAGGGGAATAAGCAGTAAGCGGATAAGGGCGATTCAGCACGGAGAGGGGGAATAAGGAAGTTGCCGGAGGTTCAAACCTCCGACTGAGGGTCAATGTCCCCTGAAGGGGACGGCGGGGGCGCGGCAGGAGAACCCCAACCCAAGCCCAAAAACCCCACCCCCTAGCCCCCCCCCAAGCAAAGTAGCACGCAGCCGCTGCGCAAGGAGGGAGAATAAGGCGGGCGCACACGCAGGTGCGCCCCTACGGCGGGGCGGCGAATTGGGGGCAGGTGGGTTGGTTGTCGATGATGCCGAAGCGGGTGCGTTCATCGTCGGTGAAGTCGCGCATGAAACGCAGCCGTTCGCATAATTTGCCTACAAAGGTATGGTAATCAGCATCTATAACTATAGCAGTATTATCAGTGCTGACTGTAACAATGAATTGCCCATCAGGACTGTAGGTAGCATTATAAACCTCAGCTAATGTTCGTACATGCTCACCTGTCTCCGCATCCCATATAATAGCTGTGCCAATATTGCTGGCTGTGATAATAAAATGTCCATCAGGGCTATAACTGGCATTACTTATATCCCCTTTCAACACCTCTATCTGGGTACCTGAAGCTGCATCCCAGATAATAGCAGTATTATCTGAACTGGCAGTGACAATGTATTGTCCATCTGGGCTGTAGGCAGCGCTTGAAAGATCATCGGCGTGACCTTCGAGACTACGCAACGCGACACCCGTTTCTGCATCCCAGATAATAGCGATATTGTCCCAACTGGCGGTGACAATGTATTGTCCATCTGGGCTATACGAGGCACTACTTATTTGATCAGTATGACCAGTGAATATTTGGGGTAATTCATTAGCGTTTAAAATCCAAATAATGATTGTTTTATCCCAACTACTGGTGACAATTGAATCTCCATCTGAGCTGTAACTGATGCTTGTTAAATAAGAAACATGTCCAGAAAACGTTTTCAATACTTCAGCACTTGATGCATTCCATAGAAGAGCAATTTCATCCCAACTTGCTGTGACAATGAAACGCCCATCTGGACTATACACTGCACTGATTACGTTATCATTATGTCCTATCAGGGTATGCAATGTTTCACCAGTTGTTGCATTCCAGATAATTGCGGTTTTATCAAGACTCGTCGTGACAATAAAACGCCCATCTGGGCTGTAGTTAGCGCTATTTACCCAGCCAGTATGTCCAATCAAAGTGCGTAGCACTTCACCTGTCGCCGCATCCCACACAATAGCAGTGTTATCCCAACTAGTTGTAACAATGAAACGCCCATCTGGACTATAAGCAACATTGGTCAAATCATCACTATGGCTAATTAGCTTACGCATCGGCTCACCGGTAGATACTCCCCATACAATTGCTGTATCATCTCGACTGGCAGTGACAATAAAGTGACCGTCTGGACTGTAAACCGCATTTTTCACAATGTCATTGTGTCCAATCAATGTCCGCAAGGATTTGCCTGTTGTAACATCCCAAATGATTGCAGTGCCATCCGAACTAGCACTTACGACGAATTTCCCATCAGGGCTAAAGACGGCACTGTTCACACCCTCACTATGTCCGATCAATGTGCGTTTCTGAGATCCATTGATGGCATCCCAGATAATAATCGTGAGATCATCACTAGCGGTAACGATGTAACGCCCATCAGGACTATAAGCTGTGCTATTTACGGAGCCTTCATGTCCCTTTAAGAGCTTTGCATCGAGGGCCATATTACGACGGACAGCACGAGCCAAAAAAGCATCTGCCTGGGGAGTGTAGATATTATTAAGTGCACGAGCTGCTAGCATAGTAGCACTATAAATATTTGATGGTTCAGCGGCTAATTCATCTATAGCTAACCCTACCAGACGTTGATTTTCTGAACGCAAACTTTCAACTTCTGCCAGTCCTTGTGCATTCGCACGATTTTGAGCTTCGCTATAAATGCCCAAGCCCAATATGCCAGTGACCAATAAAACAATTGTGACAGCCGCAGATAGAATACGCTGGCGCATTATCGAGGTTTTGCGACTTGCATCAATAAATTGTTGATGGAGTTCAGTTGGCTGAGGTTGCTTGTTCTCGCTTTTGAGCAACCATTGCTCGGCCTCTTTTAAGTCGCTGCCCCTCAGCACAAAACTAGCATTTAGCTTGTGGTTATTCCACTCTGTTGCCCGAACCAGCAGGCGAGTATGTTCACTAACATAATCCAAATCAGTCTTGAGGGTTTTAATGAATTTTTTTAACGCAACTGGAAAAACATCTTTTTCCTGAAAATAGACCCAGTTCAGATCACTTAAATAGGGATGCAGCGCCTTTTTATCTTTAGCAGTTTGAAGTTCCGCATATAGTATCGGAACGAAACGCTTGTTTTTGCTGAGGGCATATTCAACTTCGCGGCGGCAAACTTCGGATTGTACAAATGCAGGGCTGATAATGGCGGTAAAGTTATTGGCACTGTCAATCCCCTTACAGATTTCCTCCCACCATTTGGCGCTCAGGGGTATATCTTCTCGATCAATCCACACATCAATATTTTGAGCTGTCAGGCCTTCAACTAAACGGTCAACGAAGCCTATTTGATTATCCTTGCGCGAGTAGGAGATGAAAACGTCGGCCATGGTGTCCCCCGATGTGGCGTGATATTACGGATTGTACGGGGGATGGGCGGAGGAGACAAGTTGAAGCGGCAATTTCAACCGAAGCGGCGGCTGCTCCAGACGCGGGCGTTGAGGATGTCGGCGACGATGGAAAATTCGTCATCGACGATGATGAGGTCAAAGAGGACGTTGGGGTAACGCGCCTGGATCGACTGGCGCAGGCTGTCCACCATATCCGGCGGTGAAATGACGGTGACGGCCAGGCTTTGCTCGTAAGGGATGAAGTCGATCAGATTCCAGGAACTGGTGACGATAGGGCGAAAGGTGTTCCAGTAGGCGCGGGCGGTCTCAAAAAACCAGCGGGTTTCCAGACCGGGGGCGAGGACGACGATGTGATGGGTGGGGTCGCCCATGAGCGGCCCTGGCCCGAAGGTGGGCGCGGCCATGACTTCTGTCGGCGGGATGGGCTTGAGGACGGGGGGCGTCTCGCTGAGGCGGGTGATGGCGATGATGGCTACCGGGTCGTAATATTCATCTTCTTTCCAGAGCGTAACGCCGAAAAACCAGGGCGGCGCCGTGCGGGCAATCCACTCGAACATGGCAACCGTGCCTTCCGCCTGGCTGAATTCGTTGTAGGGCGGGTAGCGGTTGTCCTGCTGGTAGGAGGGGAACTGGGCGGATTTGGGAATGGGCCAGATGCCGCCTTCCGTCCCCAGCACCGGGACGGCCTGCGTCCCCCAGATTTCGGCACAGCGTTCGTTGAACATGCGGCCCATCGCCAGCAGGCCCACGGGGTCGCCGTTGGGCGTGAGGGGTGTGCCGCCGTACACGGTGCGTCCGGGGTCGGTGGACTGGCACAGTGGGTCGTAGGGATACTCGAAATGCCAGCCGGGTTCGCGGGCGTTGAGTCCCTGGGGCGGGCGGGCGCTGGTCGGGCCGCCGCCGGGGATTTCCTGGTAAAAATGGTTGAGGATGTAGGGGTGGGTGGCGCAGTAGAGTCCGTTGTTGAGCAGACGACGGAAGCGGTCAAAATGAACGGTTTTGTGGTAATTGAGGAAGGCGTCCATCCAGCGGACGGAGGCGACATCGTAGGGGGCAGCCTCGGCGAAAGAGGTGAAGCCGGGGTAACAGCCCATGCTGGCGATGAACTCGGCCCAGGCCATCCAGTTTTCGCACATGGGGCGGATGATGCCGTCGAAGTTCTGCCAGGTGATGTTGACGCCGACGGGCCATTCAATCGGCAGGTTCGGCTCGTTGTAGAACTCGAACCAGCGGACGCCCGCGTTCATGTAGCGCAGGGTCAGGTCACGCATTCCGGCGGAGAAGCCCATCGCGCCGGGGCGTTCGACGTAGATTCGCAGGACGGGGGTGATGCCCATCGAGATGAAGGTCTGGGCGTCGTCAATGTATTCGTCACCGACGGCGACCAGCTTGACCCAGCCCGCGCCCATGCGCGACCAGCGTTCGTGTTCGAGCGGGGTGATGAGGATGCGCTGGACATGAAGGCCGCGCGGGTTGCGTGACCAGGCGTATTGGTCGAGGCGCATGGCTTACCCGCCTACAATCGGGCCGGGCGTGGGGATGATCGGGCCGCCGCCGGGCGTTTGCTGCGGTGGCTGCGGCGTGGCCTCAACCGGTGGGGCGGTGGTGGGCTGCGCCGGGACGATGTTGGGCGTGGGCGTCTGGGTGATGAAGCCGCCGGGTTCGCGGGTGGGTACGGTGACCGGGCCGCCGATGATCGAGCCGGGCGTGGGCTGGATGGCGGGGCCGGGCGACGGCGTAGGCTGGAGCGGGACGCCGAAGGGCTGGTTGCTCTCAGCGCGGCGTGTCAGGGCGGCTTTGAGCGCGTCAAAGCTGTTTTCGACAACGGGGTCGAAGAGGGCATCGGGGGCGACCTGCGCCAGCGTCACGCCCCACTGCGAGGCGGTGTCGCGGCGGGCGACGACGGTGACAATGATGGTAAAGGTATTGGGAATGAGGCGGATGAAATCAAGATCGACGACGACGGTGGGGCGAAAGCGCTCCCAATAGGCACGCGCGGCGTCGAAGAACCATTCCGCGCCCAGGTTGGGCGACAGCAGCAGAAAGTGATAGTTGGGTAGGGTATCAGGTGATGGTGGCATAACCGGTATGATACCACAATTGCGCGGGTGGGGAGAATGGGTTACAAGTTAGCCGTTATGCTTATTTGATTTTCTTCGCCCAAATCCCCACCCCCTAACCCCCTCCCCGCTTCGCAAGGAGGGGGAATCAAGGCAAAGATGGCGGACAAAGGTATAGAAACCAGCATAATGACCCAGTTAAAAGTTTAGGACTTAGGCAGTTGAGCGGAGAAACAAGGGGTTTAACCCCATTGTTCAAGATGGGGGCGGGGGCGCACGGGGAAGCGAGCGCACGAATGAGGGCGGGCGCACACGCAGGTGCGCCCCTACTGGTTTTCAAGTATTCATCTTAAGGAACGCTCATGCCTGAACAATGGCTTGCACTCATCATCGTTGGACTGATCGCCGGGGTGGCTTCGGGCATGTTTGGGATTGGCGGCGGCGTCATCATCGTCCCGGCGCTGACGCTGCTGCTGTTCTTCAACCTTAAACAGGCGGTGGGTACTTCGCTGGGGTCGCTGCTGATGCCAGTGAGCATATTCGCGGTGCTGGCCTATCACCGCGCCGGGAAGCTGAAACTTTCGACAGCGGCCTGGGTGGCGGGGGGGCTGGCTTTTGGGGCGTACCTGGGGTCACAGGTGGCACTGGAGATGGAGACACGGCTGCTGGAGCAGCTTTACGGCGTGTTTCTGCTGTATATGGCGTGGCGTTTCGCCGAGCCGCGCAAGTGGTGGCGGGACTACAGAAGCGCCAAAAATCAGCCGCTCCCCCCGGCGCAGGATAGCTCAGCCGCCGGTATAAATACCTCACCCCCCGGCCCCCACACCAAAAAAAGAAAGGGGGAGGGGAGGCGCCAAGGCAGAGGGTGGGGAGAGGCGCAGGCAGCAAAAAACACGG
>CAYUTY010000147.1:0-7591 GCA_964447795.1 uncultured Anaerolineaceae bacterium | reverse complement strand
GCCGTCTTGCCTGAAGTTAGAAGCCCCCACGTTTACGTGTGGGGAGTATGTCACATTACAATTTGGATGCGCCGCACGGAGGATTCAACTGCTCATGACACCCACTATTCGCCCACTGACGGACTTCACCGCTGATGATTTGCGCCATGTCATCACCAGCTACACGACCGGCGAACGCTATGTCATTGATAAAACAGTGACAGGTGAAACGACGGCCTTCACCATTCGCCTCGAAAAACTGCCGCAGCCCTTACAACGCCAGCACGAACAGCCGGACGAAGATATGCTGGCGATGTACCGCGCCGCGCTTCAGCATAACCTGTCGCTGGGCGCCTACGACGGCGAAAAACTGATCGCCATTGCGCTGGCGGAGCCGCACCACTGGAACGGCAGTTTGTGGGTGTGGGAGTTTCATGTCGCGGAGTCGCATCGCGGGCAGGGCATCGGGCGCGATTTGATGGAAGCGCTGGCGCAGCGGGCGAAAGCCGCCGGTTTGCGCGTGATCGTCTGCGAAACGCAGAATATCAACGTCCCGGCGGTGCGCTTTTACGGGCGTGTGGGTTTCACGCTTGATGCTTTCGACCTGTGCTACTACACCAATGCCGACTGGCCCGATGGCGACATCGCCTTTTTTATGAAGCGCAAAATCTGAGCGCGGCGAGTCGGTTATAATAAACCTGTCTGTCGGCTTATCAAGTCAGGTGGTGCAAAGATGAACGCCATTCGCATCCATATCACCGTTGGGGAAGATCGCCGCCTGGTCATCGACCTGCCGGACGAGGTGCCGCTCGGCCCGGCGGAGCTGATTATCCAGCCGGAAAAAGCTCAGCCGGTATCAGCACGTGATCGTCTGATGCAGGCGGGTATTCTCGTTCATCCAGATGAAATGGGCATTTCTGAAGATATTGATTATGCTTCTGACGAGGAACTGGAGTGGCTGGGGCAACTCGCCCCTGGCACGCCGCCTGCCGAAGTTCTGATTGATGAAGACAGAGGCCCTCTGTGACTACCTTTTTTGTGGATACCAGTGCGCTTGCAAAACGTTATCTGGTTGAATCCGGCGCTGCCTGGGTAAGAAGCTGGATAAGCTCCTCAGCAAAGCATGAAATTGTTGTAGCCGAACTCGCGAGAATAGAAATGCTCGCCTTATTGTCCCGTCATCGTCGCTATGGAAGTCTTTCTGAAACGATTAGCACACGTTTGCAAAATACTTTCTTGCGACATTTTCGCGCTCAGTATCTGGTTGTTTCGCTTGATCGTCCGATTCTGTTGAGTGCCGGTAGATTAGTCAATCGCCATCCACTGCGTACACTGGACGCCATTCAATTAGCCTGCGCTGTGCAGGCCATCTCCGAACTTCGTGTGCCGGTTACCTTCATCAGCGCCGACCATAATCTGCTGAAGGCTGCCGCCGCTGAAGGCTTTGCCGTTGACAACCCTAACAATCACCCCTGAGTCACAGAAAATTCACCGCCTGTAACAAAATGTCGCCAGTGGTGGTGCCGCGCGGCAGATTGATCAGATGCCACACCATTTCCGCGACCGCTTCCGGCTGAATCAGGAATGACCGGTCATAGTCCGGCGTGGCCGCCCAGCGCATCGGCGTATCTGCCGGGCCGGGCGAGAGCAGTACAGCGCGGATGCCCTCCGGCTTCAGTTCGGCGGCTAAGGCGCGTGTGAAGCCGAGCAGGCCGGTTTTAGCAGCGCTGTAAGCGGCCACTTCGCTCACCCCGATGTGCGCCGTTTTTGAGCCAATGTTGATGATGCTGGCGTTGTCACTCTGCCGCAGCAGCGGCAGTAAGGCGCGTGTCATCAGAAAGGGTGCGGTTAAGTTCACCGTCAGAATCCGCGCCCAGTCCGCATCGCTGGTTTCATCAACAGTTTTAATCAGCGCTTCCCCGGCGCTGTTGACCAGCACATCGACGCGCTCACCCAGCCGCCCGGCCAGCGCCAGCACGGCTTTTCCGTCGGTCACATCCAGCGTTTCGACAGAAGCGGCTCCGCCTGCTTCACTAATTTCAGCCGCGACTCGTTCCAGTTTTTCCGCCGTCCGCCCGACGAGGACAGTATGCATTCCTCCGGCGGCCAGCCGCAGCGCCACAGCCCGCCCGATGCCCTGTCCCGCGCCGGTAATAACCGCTTTGCCAGCGATGTTTTCTGCCACGATGGGTCACTTTCTCAGCATCAAAAGAAGCCGAGTGTAGCATATTTTGATGCTTCGCCAACGCCTGCCCACCGCTCAGGCTTCGGGCGGATATACAGCGGGCGGATTCGTCCTATAATGAAGGTGTAAACTCATTTCGACGGAATAATCATGCAGCAGCGCCGACAGACCACCCACAGCCAGATGACACAACCCATTCGCGTGCGGCCACTCCCACCGGGGACACAGGCCGCCATGCGAACGGCGGTGAAACCTGCGCCCCGCCCGGTGCAGGGAAGGCCGCCTCATGGTCAGGCCGGACGCGCCGCTTTGCCACAGCGCAGGCATCCCACAGCGCCACACAAGCGGCAGCCAGCGGCACGGCTGAGTTATGCGCCCGGCATCCCGCAGCCAGTGAACGGCCATTTACCAGCGCGTCCGGCCTTTCCGGCGAAAGCTGAACGGCGTTCGCTGCGCCCGCTGTGGTGGATTGCGGGCATTGGGCTGTTCCTCACGCTGATGACCTGCGCGGCGCTGACGCTCGGCATGGGCTTGATTTACGCGGGTGGAATTCTGCCCGGTGTGCGGACAGCAGGCGTGGCGCTCGGCGGTCTTTCGCCGACACAGGCGGCGGACAGACTTCGTGCGGAATGGACGACCATCACGGCGCGGGATGAACAGCGCGGCTGGCAGATCGACCCGGCGGCCCTGGGCATTACACTCGATGCCGAGGCGACCGCCAGAGCGGCTTACGAAGCCGGGCGCACCAACCTCGGCGGGCTGATTCCGGGAATCCTCGGCAGATTGGAAGTCGCGCCCGTAGTCAGCATCAACACAGCCCAGGCGGAAGCTGGTCTGCGCGAATATGCCGCCCAGTTTGAGCTGCTCCCCACCAACGCCGGTATCCGGCTGGTGAACGGACAGGTGGAAACGACTCCGCCAGTCAATGGCCGCGCACTGGACAGCGGCGCGACGCTGGCGAATCTGACGCCGAAAGCGCTGGCCGATGGCATCATCGAACTGGCGATGAATCCGGTTGCGCCGAGCGTGACCGACGCGACGCCGATGCTGGAAGCGGCGCGGCGGTTGCTCAGCAGTTATCTCGACCTGCGCGTTTATGACCCCATCACCGGCGACTCAGTCTACTGGTCAGCCCCACCGGAAACCTGGGGCAACTGGCTGACGGCGACTGCGGCGGCTAACGGCGGACTGGCGCTGACGGCGAATGCTGCCCCGGTCAAGGACTACCTTCAGGCGCAGATGGGCGTGCTGGACAGCGGGCGCTATCTCAAGCTGGACGAAGCCGTGAGCGCCGTGCAGAGCAGCATCCGCGCGGGCAGCACCACCCCGACCATCCGTGTCTATCATCGTGACCGGCAGCATGTGGTGCGGGCGGGCGAAACCATCATCAGCATCGCCTGGGATTACGGTGTGCCATACCTCTACATCGTGCAGGCCAACGGCGGTCTGGAAACCGTCAGCATCGGCCAGACCATCACCATCCCATCGCCTGACAACTTCCTGCCTTACGAAGTCGTGCCGGACAAGCGCATCGTCGTCAGCATCAGCCAGCAGCGAGCCTGGGTCTACGAAAACGGCGGTCTGAAGTGGGAATGGGTCGTCAGCACCGGCATCGCCGACAGCCCGACCTGGCCGGGGATTTACCAGATCATCTCGCACGAGCCAAATGCCTACGCCGGGAACTGGGATTTGTGGATGCCGCAGTTCATGGGCGTCTACCAGCCGATTCCGGGGGCGGCTTTCACCAATGGCTTTCACGGCTTCCCCACGCGCGGCGGTAGCCAGCTTTTGTGGACGAACAGCCTGGGGACGCGCGTCACCTACGGCTGCATCCTCCTCAGCAACGATAACGTCAACCTGCTCTATAACTGGGCGCAGGAAGGTGTCGTCGTGGAGATTCGGGCGTGAGGGGATAAACCTTTATCATGAAATCCGACTCATTTTGAGGGTAAAATCGCTTGCATATCATCACGCGCAAACGTCTGAATGATTTTGCCTCCGCTCATCCTGATATAAAATCCAGTTTGGCGCGTTGGTGTAAACTGATGAAAAGTGGGCGTTTTCAATCGTTTGCTGAACTGCGCGAGGTATTTCCAAATGCCGATCAGGTTGCCAATTTAACGGTTTTCAATATTGGCGGAAATAAAGTGCGATTGGTTGCGGCCATTCATTACAACCGCCAGAAGGTTTATATTCGTGCCATCCTAACCCATACGGATTATGATGCGGGAAAGTGGAAAGAGTGAATGATGCTTGACAACACCATTCGACAGGCTGAACAGGTTTGGCCCTCCGTCGCCAAAATATTATATGTACCGCACACCCAGGAACAATATGATTGGCTGGTCAGCACCCTTGATTATCTGATTGACCAGGTGGGCGAGGACGAAGCGCACCCGCTGGCATCCATGATGGAGGTGATCGGCGTTCTCATTGAACAGTATGAAGATGCCCATGTGCCGGAACTCGAAGAATAATCATTCGAAGCTAAATTGTATAATAGCCTCTCGCTGCTGTTCGCCAGTGAAAGCCTGTAGTTGGTTGCCAGGCGCCGTTACGGTACTTTCGTGTGTTTGGCAACCAGCGCTAAAGCATCGTCAAGCGATTTCGCTGTATAGATGATGTCTGATTTTGGAATCACCCGACGCGCCACATTCAGAAGGACGGTCGCCAGTGTCTCGCCGCTGACGATGACGGTCAGCTCGATATTGGCTGGGCGTTTTTGATTGAACCGCCGCAGCATCGCCAGTATATTGACCTCACGCGGCGGCAGGCTGTATTGCAGCACATCCAGGATGACCACGACTTTTCCCTGGTGGCTTTCGATCTCCGGCGTCGCGGCGAAAATTTCGTCCTCAAATTCCGCCGTAGACCATTTTCCCACAAATTCGTGAATCACAACTGCTGGATTGCCATCACGCCACTGCGTTGTTGCGGTCATCGTTCGTTTTGTCTCAATCAGGCATAGAAAAGGTGTGAATAAAAGTATACACCCTGTCCACCGGCGCTTCAATTGTCCGAGGTAATGATTTTGATGGCTTCGTAATTTTCCCCGCGCCGCAGCGCCCCCAGGACGGCTAACTCTTTGCCTGACAAATCGAGACCGGATGCGCCGGGTGGCAGCGGCTCGTCGATCAGGCCGAGCAGATAATCGACACTGACATTAAAGACCTGTGCCATCCGCGCCAGCACATCGCTGGATGGATCAGTTTTCCCCGATTCGTAGCGCCATATTTGCGGTAATGCCAATTCCAGCGCTTCGGCCAATTGTTGATGGGTATAACCCCCGTTTTCACGGAGTTTTTTCAGACGATTGCCTTGTAGCATGATTCAAACTCTCCCTTTTCGAGTTTATATCAGCTACCAGTTGACAAAAACTTCATTCCTGTATATAAACAACTACATAGCTGCATCAGCCAAAAATTCTATTCTCATCGTAGCGCTTCTTGTGGGGCATGATGCATCATGCCCCTACGGAAATGCGTGGATTTGTTTTGCTTGCGACCATACCTGTTGGCGGTTCTGTAGGGGCGAACCGCCGTGCGCCCCTACGTTTCAATCAGACCATCACTCACGACAAAATGGGAGGAAACCATGAACGACTCGCAGATTATTTCGGACAGCGGCATCAACGGCGACCACATCCGCAAGGCGTGGCACAACGGCGAATGGGTTTACAGCGTCATCGACATCATCGCCGAACTACTCGATCAAGAGCATGAGGCAGCCGCAAATTACTGGCGTGTGCTTAAACACCGCCTTAAAGCGGAAGGAAATGAAACCATTACATCCAGTAACAGGTTGAAAATGCAAGCGCCAGATGGCAAAAACCGGCTCACGGATGTGGTCAACACCGAGCAAGCCCTCCGCCTCATCCAATCCATCCCCTCGCCCAAAGTCGAGCCGATGAAATTGTGGCTGGCGGGCGTCGGCGCGGAACGATTGGAAGAGCAGGACGACCTGGAACTCGGTTTCCTGCGCTCGCTGGAAGCCACCACCGCCCGCTACCGGGGTGAAGGCCGCGCCGAAAGCTGGATTGTCGCCCGCATCGAGGGCATCGTCACCCGCCGCGAATTTGTCGAGGCGCTCAAGGCGGCGGTGGTCGATGCCATCCAGACCATGTACGCGATGGCGACGGAAAAGCTCTACGTCGGCCTGTGGAGCCGGACGACGGCGCAGTTACGCGGCGAACTGCACCTGACGAAGAAGCAGAACCCGCGCGACCATTTTGGCGAGTACGCGCTGATCTATACCCGTTTGGCGGAAAAGTTGGCGACGGACAAACTGGGTGAGGTGGAAATCGTGCCGCTGACGGTGGCGATGGAAATTGTGTGGATGGTGGCGCAGCACATCAGCCAGCAGGCGAAATCCACCACCGCCATGCTGGGCTACGACCTGGTGACGGAATGCCCTCGGCTGGGCGGGTAAAATAGCCAGAGCGCACAACACGGAGCGGTATTGATGAAGCTGCCAAATGCAGAAAAAGCGATTGTCGCCAAAGCAAAAATTGTCAGCTATCTGCTGAATCTTTCCAGCGAAAATGGCAAATCCAAAGCTCGTTTCTTTCTGGCATTTGGCTTTACAATAGAAGCGTGGGAAGTGATGGCGGAAGCGCTGAAGCAACATGCCCTGACGCACGAGGTTAAGGCTGTTGAGGAACATTCGCCGTTCGGTATGCATTATGTGATCGAAGGCGCATTGACCACCCCGGACGAACGCAATCCGGCGGTGCGGGTGGTATGGATTATTGATGAAGGCGATGATGTGCCGCGCTTGGTCAGCGCCTATCCGCTCACATCAGGAGGAAAAGTGTCATGATCGAAGAATTGGAGCGCGTCGCTCTCACCAGCGATTTGCCGGAGTACGGCCTAAAAGCGGGTGATGTCGGCATGGTGGCACACATTCACGGCGATCATCGTGGCTATGCGGTTGAATTTGTCACGCTAAGTGGTGAACTGGTAGCGCTGGTATCGCTCTATCCAGAGCAGATTCGGCAGCTTGAGGCGGACGAAATCGCCAGCGCCCGGCGGGTGAATTCGGCGTAAAGGGGCTGCTACGGCTTGGCGGGAGTGGCCGTGCCGAGCGCCGCTTCCATCTCGGCGATTTGCTCTACCATAGATGGCTCAAGCTGCCCAGTCAATTCCTCGTAGCGGCGATAGTTGGCAATGGCTTCGGGATACTGGTTAAGGAAGTAGTGGGTGAGACCAAGTCCCAAATAACCATTGGCAAATTCAGGGTCGAGTTCTATCGCATGGTCAAAATCCGCGATGGCTTTCTCATACTCGCCCTGCACTCTATGAGCAATTCCCCTGTTGTTGTAGGCCTTAACATAAGCTGAGTCGAGTTTGAGCGCCCGGTCATAATCGGCAATGGCCGCCTCCACATCGCCCTGCTGCAAGTAAGCATTTCCCCTGTTGTAGTAGGCCA
>CAYUTY010000146.1:0-7701 GCA_964447795.1 uncultured Anaerolineaceae bacterium | reverse complement strand
AAAATAAACTCCAGTGGATTCGTTGGCACTCCCGAACACCTGTAACTTCCACGCGCCTCTGTGATGGGGCATACAGTTGAAGTCGATACTGGAACCATCGTTGATGATGAAGTCGCGCTGGCAGTGACTTTCGGCATTGTAGCCAGCCGCATCGAGGATAGCGACATTGGGGCTGACACGCTTAGACGTAAGCGAGAAAAACTGAACGGCGATGGCAATTTCCTCACCGGATGCAACATTAAAAATATATTCGTGAGAGAACCCAGGGTCTAAAACATCACCGATTGGCTCGCCCAACTGCAAGGGTTCGCTCTTAAAGGGGCGCACAATAAAGCCAGCAGCGGCAGCGTCATCGGCATAAGTCTGGGGATCGCCGTCGGGCGTGGGCGGCGGGGGCGCATTGGGGTCGATACCGCCCTGGGGGGTGGGCCAACCAAAAATGGGCGTGCCTTCAAGCGGGGCGACCTGCTGACCATCGAGCAGGCGGCGGAACTGAGCCGGAACCGGCGAACCGAGCAGGGATAAGACGACGTAGCTCATCGAGAAACTCAGAAGCATGGCGGCAGCACAGCCGAGGCGATTGGTACGGCGGGCAGCGCGGCGGCTTTCCTCGCGCTTTACAGCCTGAATATCGACGCGGCGTTTAACCGGCGGCAAATCCGTGAGGGCTTCGAGCGGCGGCAGAAGATCATCGGGCGGCGGGGGCAAAAAAGCGGTTTGCTGAAGCTGGCGATAACGGGCGCGGGCAACTTTGTGGCGCGAATCGAACTTCAGCGCACGGCGGACACAGCCAAGTTCCTGTTCAAGCGAGTCGCTGGCGTCAGCGGCCAGCAGCCACAGTTCCGGCGTGGGCGCTTCATTCAACAGCGGCTTAAGCAGGCGGCGGGCAGCCCGTTTATCGCCAGCGGCGAGAGCGGCATGAATGGGCGAAAGGTCAGCAGGCGTCATAAAAACCCCAAGCAAGATTTTTTACGCAAAGGCACAAAATCCGTGAATCATGGAATTAGTGTCCCCACCCCTCTCGAAAAATTGTAGAGGGGCAAGCGGCGAGGATGGCTCAAAATCATGATTCACTGAAACCAGCAAAGGCACAACGCATTTTGCCTCTTGCCCGTGACGCGGCGTCAGCAATTATGATAATTGTAGCGCTGATTGGAGATAAGGAACGTGACGATTTCCCAACGCAAAGTATTCCGCAGCGGCGAATTCGCGGCGCGGGCAGGCGTCAGCATACGGACAGTGCGCTACTATGACCGCATCGGCCTCTTGAAGCCATCAGGCCGTTCGGAGGCGGGGCAGCGCTTGTACAGCGAGGCGGATTTCGCGCGGCTGCAACAGATTATGACGCTGAAGCTGATCGGCCTATCGCTGGACGAGATCAAGCAGGTGATAGGCCATGAATTGGCACTGCCGGATTTGCTGGCGCGGCAGAAAGCAGCACTGGAAAGACAAGCAAAGCAGCTAGCAACCGTTATCGAGCGGATTGAACGAGCGCAGGCGGTTATAGACGAAGCGGAAACGCCCGATTTCAATACATTGATCGAGATCATTAAGGCGGTGAAAGTGAACATGGAAACAGACTGGCTAGGGCAATTTTTGACGGACGAGCAGCGGGCGGCAATAGCCGATCACAGTCAGGGAAAGTCGCTGGATGAGCAGCGGCAGATCGGCGAGGCGTGGCGGGCGCTGTTTGCAGACATTCAGGCCAGCATGGATAAAGACGCGAGTGACCCAGCGGCGCAAAAACTGGTGGAACGATGGGACGCGCTGGTGAACGAACTGAGCGCCGACGAGGATGTGCTGATTGGCACGCTGAACGCTTACGCCCATTTAGGTGACGCCCTCGACAGCGAAACGCCAGCGGATGTGCAGGCATGGGTTGGCGATGTCAGCGCGGCGGCGGCCTTCATCAAGCGGGCGCGGAAGCGGTGAGATTTCAACATAAAGACACAAAAGCAAAGGGCGCACCTGGTACGCCCCTACAAAACACCTCACCTCTGCGAAATATCCCACCCCTCAATCCCCTCCCCGCAAGCGAGGAGGGGAACAAGAGGCAAGAAATTTACTCGGCTGATGGCAGCACGGTGAAGGTGCTGCCCGCGCCGCGCCCGTAGACTTCGGGGAAGTAGAATTCGTAGGCGGTGGGCGGAATGACATTGTACGTCCCGGCCAAGCCTGCGCGCACGTAGTAGACATACTCATACGTCCCGGCGGGGAGATAGGTGGCGTACAGCACTACCCGATCATCGCGGAACTCGGTATTGCTGAACCACCACCAGCCCCAGCCGGTGCTGAGGGGATCGCTGGTATCGAGGCCGGGGCGCGTCCCTACCTGCTGTTCGGTTGCCAGTTCCGGGTTGACGCCTTCCGTCCCTGCCGGGATGGGGTCTTCGATGACGGCATAATGCAGGTCATTGGGGGCAATGATGGTCAGGCGCACCTGCACCAGCTCACCAACGGCAGCTTCGGTGATGGGCGTTTCGCCATCCTGAGTTGTATAACGCCGTTCAACGATGATGCCACGATTGAGCGGTTCAACTTCCGGCACTGGCAGGAAAGCGCGAAGGTGAGCGGTGTAATACAATACGCCCTGCCCTTCGGTGCGTCCGATGACCAGCTCATTGGCCGCATCAGCCAGCAGATCAGCCACCTGCACCTGAAGTTCAACTTTCTCGCGGACATTCTCGGTGGTGGCCGCGCCTTCGGTCAGGGTTTCGCCGTTGAGCGTGACAGAGTAGGCGTAGCTGGGCTCAAGTTCGCCGGTCAGCATCATCCAGTCGGTGAGCGCCATCACTGACCAGGCAGTCTCCTGCGTGGTTTCCCAGGCGTCAGCAGTGCGGGCGGTCATGAGCCAGCGAACGACATTGGGGATGAGGTCATTGTCCGGCGCGAGCTTGACCAGCGTACCGAGGACAATGGCGGTAGTACGGGTGTTGCTGTTCCAGTTCCAGTAGTCGCGCTCATCTTCTTCCCAGTGTGCGCCTGTCGCGCTCAGGATTGCATCGTTCACAATGTCGGACAGCAGGGTATCAGTACGGCTGTCATCCGACGGTGTAGCAAGGCGCAAGGTCTGAGCGAGAAAGGCTTTGGCATAGATGTCGAGGCGGTCACGGAACTCAAACAGATTGGCAGTACGGGCAACATCAGGCGCACCGGAGCGGGCCAGCGCATACAGCACAAAAGCCTGCCGGTTCAAACGCCAGGTTTCGATATTCAGCCCAGGCACGATGAAATTATCCTGCAGATAACGCTGTGCGTTGGCAATGACATTATCGCTGATGGCAAAGCCGGAGGCTTTGGCTTCCGTCAGGCCAATCAGAGCATAGGCGGTTGTGAGTGGGTTGCTGGCATCCTGCACAAACCAGCCCCAACCGCCATCGACTTTTTGCTGAGCGTAAAGGCGCTGGAGGCCGAAATTGACCGCGATGTTGAGATTGGCTTCCAGCTCAGCATCAGCGACACCCAGCAGATCAAGGGCGCGGTAGGTCATGACGTTGGGCAGGAACTTGCTGACGGGCTGCTCAATGCACTGATGGGGGAAGTTTTTGAGATAATCCAGCCCATCCACCGCCGCTGATGCCAGCGAGGGGTCGAGCTTAATCGTCAGTTCACCCTGCGTCACAGCGAAATCCGGCGGGAGCAAAATCGACTCGGTACGCGATTCGGCTTCACGGAGCAAGCCGCCGGTGCCGACGGTTTCCGGCGCTTCATATTTGTAAACCGGGAGCAGACGATTATCACCCTGTCCCAGCGGGGGTTTGCTGGCATCGGTGAAAGCACCGTCATTAGCGTCAGCGAAGAAGGTGAGATCAACCGAAGCGGTATCTTCAATCACACCCGTCCACTCGACACGAGCGCGTCCAGAGGATGGAATGGTGATGGTCTGGGCTGAGTCACCGGTGAATGTAAGTCCTGTCCCCTGCAAGGAGACTTCGACACTCATTTCTTCGCCAGTGTTATTGTTGACGATGGCCGCCAGCGTCGCCTGATCGCCGACGACGAAAAAGCGCGGTGTGACGGGACGAATGAGGAGCGGCTTGGTGCTGAGCAGGTCGAAAGTCTCCTCACCAACCAGAGTCAGGCCATCGCTACCACTGGTGACAGCGCGGGCGTCCAAACGCCAGGTGGTCAGGTTGTCGGGGAGAGTCACGGTGAACTGTGCCGTGCCATCCGCGCCGGTAATGACAGAGGCATTCCAGTAAGCGGTATCGACAAAATCCTGGCGGATGTCGAAGATGCCACCCTCACCACCGCCGCCACCGCCACCTTTAATCACATCCAACACATACTGGGTGAGTTGATCGACGTTGATGGTGAGCGGCGTGGCCGTGCGGACGGCTAAGCCCTGCTGTCCATAGAAGTAACCGAGGATGGGCGAACTGTTGGGTTCGGCAATGGAACGCGAGGCCAGATCAGTGAGGCCAACACCAACCTCGGCCTGCACCGGATTACCCTGATAGTCGGTGGTGCGAACGGTGTAGGTGACCTCTTCGCGCGGGCCAGCCTGCTCACGGTCAGGCGTGATTTCGATGGTGACTTCCTTCTGGGCATTATCAACACCCAACTGCACCAGACCGGCGCGGAAAGCCGCTACCGGATTATTCTCATCCACACCTTTGACCAGCAGGACGCTGACATAAACGTTGGGCGCGAAATCGGGCGTGATGGGGAGTTCGTAAATGAGCGAGTTGGTAGTCAGGCTGATGCGCTCGGCCATGAGGACACTGCCACGCTCGACTGTAATCAGCGCTTCAGCAGCACCCTGGAAGGGCGAGGTGATGAGAATTTCTGCCGTATCACCCACCTGATAATCATCCTGATCGGCAATCAGGTCGATGCGGTTGCTGTTCTGCTGCCGCCAGGAGACGAATTCATCACCAGCGACCCAGAAGGCAGTTGAGGCGACGAGGGCATTGCCTTCAGCATCACGGCTGGTGATTTTGATTTTGTAGATGCCGCCAGCGGGAGGGGTGAAGGTGTAATCGACCCTGCCATCCGCGCCAGTGGTGACGCTGCCGGTGGTGACGGGGAGTTCTTCAACTTCCCATGTCCAGGTGGTACGCCCGGCCTCGTCCTGTTCCTGCACATTCGACCAGCGGCGTTCAACCACTTCAACGTCGATCTGCTGCCCGGCGACGCCCTCGCTGTCCCAATCGACGGCGATCAGCTCAATGACGGCTTCCTGCCCAGCGATGCCGACGTAATTTTCCGGCCTGGCACCAATGTAAACCTCGCCCTTGTGAACGATGACATCGGCGCGACCAGCGACCACCTGCTGGCTCTCGTCGCTGACAACGGCTTCGATGGTGTAGGTCATACTTTGAGTCGCATCTTCCAGCGAAGCTGGCACCTCCACGACAAATTTACCTTCAGCATCGGTCATACCTTCGCCGGTGGCGATTTCCTGACCGTAAAAGCCGTAAAATTCACCGGGGCCTTCGTCGTAGTTGTAGTCCTGAAAGTCGTAGTAACCCGCGCCATCATAGGTGAAGAAATAAGGATTAGCCACGACGCTGTACTTCACATTAGCATTGGTCACCGCGCCGCCGAAGAAATAACGGCTGTCTACCTCCAGGCGAATGGTATCACCCTGCACCACTTCATCAGCGGCAGGCGTGGCGGTAACCTGAAATTCTGGCAGGCGGTATTGTGCCACACCGAAGCCGATGCTGGCCGTCGCGCCGTAGTAGACATCCGGGTCGGGCTTTGGCAGTTCGGCTTCGATCCGGTAGTAACCGAGCGGCGCATCGTCCGCCAGATCGAACTGACCACTAAAAGTGCCAAACGCGGTCAGGGGGAAGGTTTCGTCGAGGATGAGCTCGCCGTTGGCGTCATAGATTTTGACGGGAATAGTCTGGAAATCGGGCGGGGTGTAGGTTACATCGTCACGCGAGCGGATGACACCCCGGAAGTAAACCGGCTGGTCGGGTCGGTAAATCGGGCGGTCAGTGTACACATAGCCGCGATAACGCTCTGGATAGTAGTTGAAATTCTGGCCGAACTGATAAGGCTCGATGCCATCCGACCAGTTGCTAAAGCCGATGCCAAAGTCGGTTTCGTTTTGCAGAACGGCAAAGAGCGGCACATACAGATCAGCCACATCAGGAATGGAGAATGTCACCAGACCGTCGGCATCGGTGGTGCCAGTGACAGGCTGAGCGGTGAGGTTGCGCTGATAAATGCTGATGGGCGCGTTAGCGATGGGCTGGCCGGTTTGCACATCAGTGGCCCAGACAAGCACGCTGTTCACGGCATATTTGAGGGTCAGGTTAGCGGTGCCGACGATGAGAAAATGGCGCTGGCTGTTGTAGCCAAGCTGCTGCAACTCTGGCGCATGGACATCCAGCAGATAGACGCCAGGAGGCAGCGCACCTTCACCAAGCGGCGCAACATCAACGGCGGTGGCATTGCCAGCGATTCGCAGGTCAAGGAAGTATTCTTCGCCCAGGCCTTCCGCCACCCAGGCAGTTGAGTCATTCCGCAGACGAACTTCCCACCAGAGAATGCCCCCGGCGCAAACCGGGCCACCGACATCGGGGAGGCTGTAATCGCTGTAAATCTTGGCTATCACTTCTCCGTCCATTGGAGCGGTACGGGCACGCACCGGGTCGGGGTCGCTGATAACGACGGCGGTGTCGCCAACCTTGAGGCGAGTCGGCGGCGCGCCAGCACAATCGACACTGCCGCCGCCGGAACCGCCGAGGGTGAGCAGTTCATACTTACGGGCATTTTCCGGTGCTTCCGCCGGGATTTGCCAGTTGCGGAGCAGCGCAGCGTCATTCAGGTTCAGATTCGAAGCCGGGCTGTAGGAGTCGCTTTGCAGCGCCAGGGAAAAATCAGCCAGCGGCACACTGTATAGCTGCATATCGAGGCGGGTAATGTTGCGGTGCGTCAGAAAGAGGCGGGTGCTTTCGCCACGCGCATTATAAAAACCAACCTGCCCCGGCACATTGAGCATCACATCAGGGTCGTAGCGGGCGGTGGTGTAGCGGATGACGCGGGCTTCCTCAATGACGTTGCCGTAAATATCGGCCATGCCCGGCCCGATAGTGATGGTGTAATCGGTGCTGGGTTCAACAGGGAAGTTGAGGGTGTAGCTGTTATCGTAATCGTTGTAGTAAAAATCAGGATCGCGCCAGGGTTCCGGCTCGATGGTGATGTTGTCCTCCAGCGTGTCTACATCCATCGGCGAGGCAAAATAAATGGTAAAGCTGCTGAAGGATGAGACGCCTGTCGCGCCATCGGACGGATCGGTGCTGATGACAGCGGGCGCGGGGACAGTGGCAAACGTCCAGCGAGCCGGGCCGGTGAGCGCACCTGCGCCGGAAATGGTGCGAACATCCGCCGCGACGAAGCCATAGTCATAAATTGTATCAAGCGTCAGCCGCTCTGACGGGGTGAAACCGAAACCCATATCGTCATCGGCCCACTCGAAAGTTCCGGCGAGAGTGCCGGTATTCTGTGAACCGGGGCGGAGGTAAAAACTGGCCTCAACGCTGGCACGATCCATTGGTTGATTGAACCTGACCTGAATGAGCGGTTTGAGCGGGACATCACTGGCAAGGTCAATCGGCAACACTTCGGTGACAACCGGCAGCGCAGTGGTGACCGCCCAGCTAAGCGGCCCTTCCAATGTCGAGCCATCCTGGGCAGACAGGTAGGGGTCAAAGGTGACGCTGTACTGAGTGCCACCTGCCAGCG
>CAYUTY010000145.1:0-7901 GCA_964447795.1 uncultured Anaerolineaceae bacterium | reverse complement strand
CAGTTTCGTGTTACACTCGCTCATATGACACATGCATTTCCGGCTTTCACGCATCTCTGCACTTCCGCCATACCCGCGCAGATCGCTCCCCTGCATCCGCCAAAAAATATTTTTGTGCGTGGTGGCAGATTGCTCCCTGCGAATTGCCGAAAAAACCTTTTCAGTGGCGGCATCCGCTGGCATCTGGAAGCGATTGCCTCGTCAATGATAAAAATAGTCGATTTTCATTCTCATTCTCATCATCGATCACTGTGCGTTCTATGCTGATTGCTCAACTTTGTACGCTCTATCCTGCACGCCCAAATGGCAGTGGCGGCGGTGATGATTTTTTTAACGACCACCGCCATCGCCGCCGCCGCCACATCGGATGTGCCAGAATGACCTGAGTCCCATTCCCCTCATATCCCGCTGGAACATAATCAGGATCGCCCATCACATCGGGTGGACGACGCAAAATACATAACGAGGGAGCGAATTTGAAATATGCTCAATAAATTATGGGCTTTTGTGCTTTTACTGCTAGTGACTTTCGCTTTGCCTGTCGCCGCGCAGGATGACCCCGGCGTCTCTGATGCCCGTTTCTCCCGCCTCGCACGCGGCATCAACCTGACCGGTTGGTTCTGGTACGCGCCTTCGCCGCTGGAACGGGTCGATGCTCGCTTCAGTGACGCCGATTTTGACCTCATCCGCGACCTGGGTTTCACCTTCGTCCGTGTCCCGGTTGATCTCGGCTTTGTCATGGACGCAACTGCGCCCGATCTGCTCAATCACGATCAGCTCGCCTATCTTGACCGCGCTTTGAATCGCCTCTTTGAGCGTAACCTCGCTGTTGTGATTGACCTCCACAGCACCTCGCTGGCCGACTCGGATGCCAGTAATTACTCCGGTGCGCTCGAAGACCCGGCTTTTGTCGATACCTTTGAGCAGTTCTGGCGTTCCTTCGCCGCTTATCTCAGCACCCGTGACCCGGAAATGATCTTTTTCGAGCCGATGAACGAGCCGGTTTTCGAGGCTGACCCGCAGCAGTGGCCGCCCATTCAGGCGCGTTTGTTAGCCGCTATCCGCGAGGCCGCCCCCGAACATACCCTCATCGCTACCGGTGCGCTCTGGTCGAATATGGAAACGCTGTTGGCGCTTGAACCGCTGGACGACACCAATATCATCTACAACTTCCATTTCTACGAGCCTTTTATCTTTACCCATCAGGGCGCGACCTGGACATGGGAAGGCGTTCTCAATCTGGCTGATCTGCCATATCCTTCCAGCCCGGATGCCGTTGCCCCCGTCATTGAAAGGCTGCGGAATGAAGATCAGAAGGGCTATGTGCGTCAGTATGGCCTCGAACGCTGGAATGCTGACAAAATTGACTCCATGATCGCCCGTGCCGCTGCCTGGGGTGAAGAACACGGCGTCCGCCTTCTGTGTGACGAGTTCGGTGCTTACAGTGTCCATGCGCCCCTTGAAGACCGTGCTGTTTGGGTCGGTGATGTGCGCCGGGCGCTCGAAAAATACAACATCGGCTGGGCCATGTGGGACTATGATGATGCTTTTGGTCTGCTGCTCGCCACTGGCACCAGACCGCTGGTTAATCCGCTTATAGCGGAATCGCTTGGTTTGGCTGACTGATTTTATGCAGGTAGGATGTGTCGTGGCACGCTGATGTTCAGATATTTAATCATCCCTCGTCCGTTTTTCCGCGTATACTGGACGGTAAGTATTTTTGTTAGGCACAAGGCTCAAGCACATGGCCGAAGTCACGCCCGGCACGACCTACCGTTTTGGCCCCTATACCGTCCAGGATAAATTGGGCGGGGGCGGTATGGCTGTCGTTTATCGCGCCCTCAACGAAGAAACTGGCGCGACTGTCGCTCTCAAAGTCCTGCGTGCATCAGTGGCCGAAACGCCCGGTGTAGTCGAGCGTTTCAAGCAGGAAGCGACTATCGCCAACCGCCTGCGCCACGCGCATATCGTCACCGTTACCACCTATGGCGTCATCAAAAATCGCTACTATCTGGAAATGCCCTATATGCCCGGCGGTACGCTGGCTGACCGCTTCCGCAAGCCCATCGAAGTTGGCTCGCAGGAAGCGATTCGTCTGCTGCGGCAGGTGGGCAGCGCCCTTGATTATGCCCATCGTCAGGGCATCGTCCACCGTGACATGAAACTTGAGAATGTGCTGCTGGATAAACGTGGCGATGCCGCGCTCACGGATTTTGGCATCGCTCGCATTGCCGATGGGACGCGCCTCACCGCTACCGGTGGTGTCGTAGGGACGCCGCTCTATCTGTCGCCGGAGCAGGCGCGTGGCGAAGCACATATCGACCATCGCGCTGATCTGTACTCACTTGCGGTAATTGCCTACGTGCTGTATGCCGGGCATTTTCCCTTCAGCGGTACCAATGTGCTGGCAATTCTCAATCAGCATGTTTCCGAACCTGCCCCGCCTCCCAGCCAGATTAACCCGGCGCTTTCCCCCGCGTTGGATTCAGTGCTGCTGCGTGCGCTGGCGAAACGCCCGGAAGACCGTTATCCATCGGCAGATATGTTTGTCGAAGCGCTGGCCCGCGCTGACCAGTCTCCGCACGCTACTCGTATCGATCTGTCAAGCGACGCCGCCGGACGTAAAGTTCCCGTCGAACAGCCCGCCTTGTCAGATACCGCTGATAGCCTCGTGCAGGCTGCTGAGTCAGCCAGCGATTCTGTCCAGGCGATAGCCCTTCTCAAACGTGCGCTCGAACTTGAACCGCTCCACTCCAAAGCAAACCGTTTACTGTTCCAGCTTGAAGGCGCGAAATCCTTGCGCCCTGTCGAGCAGCCGCCCAAACCACCCACCATCACACCGGAAGCGCTCGAACCGCTCAAAAAAGTGCGGCGTCAGGAACAGCGCGGCCTCTGGAATTACGTCAGTTTGCTGGCGTTTGTGCTGCTGCTGCTGGCGCTGGCTTACTTTATCTGGACAGTGTTACAGGCCGGGCCTATTATCCCTTAATCTTTTTTCGGGCTGAAAAATTCGCCGATGAGCCGGTTTACCTGTTCTGGCGCTTCATGCTGGACGAAATGCCCGGCATCTTCAATATAAGTCAGGTCGCCGTCGGCCACGAATTCCATGCTCATCTGCGCTGCTTCTCTGATGATGGCGACATCCTGTGCACCCCAGATGATGCGTGTTGGCACGCTGACGACGCGGCTCCCCGCTGGCAGTTTGGGGCGGCGCTGTCCGGCGGAACGATACCAGTTGAGCATAGCGGTGGCCGCGCCCGGCTGTGACCATGCCTTCCGGTATTCCGACCAGTCGGCCTCACTGAATGTTCCCGGTTGCATAGACCCCTGAAGCGCGTCAATCATACCCTGCCCATTACGTGCCTGAAAACCCAGTTCCGGCAAAAAAGGAAGCTGGAAAAAATAGATATACCAGCTTTTACTCGTCTGTTCCCAGTTTTTACCGATGGTCTTGGCCGACACGATAGGGTGGGGGACGTTCATGATGACCAGCTTTTCCAGCCGTTCCGGGAACATCATCGCCGTCCACCAGCTTACCGCTGCGCCCCAGTCGTGGCCGACCAGATAGGCTTTCTCGCGCCCGGCGGCGTCGATCAAACCGCGTACATCCGTCGCCAGGGTTGGCTGGCTGTAAGCGTCCAGTCCTTTGGGTTTGTCGCTCAGGTTGTAGCCGCGCTGGTCAGGTGACCAGACGCGGAAGCCGCGCCCGGCCAGAAAGTCGATCTGGTTGCGCCAGCCATACCAGAATTCCGGGAAGCCGTGCAGCAGAATCGCCAGCGGGCCATCTTCCGGCCCGGCCTGTACGACGTGCAAATTCACGCCGTTGGTTTTGACATAAGTGTGGGTGAGGTCGGTCATTTTTGCTTTCTAATAACGCTTTCGTTCGTCAACATCGGGCAGCGGCATGAAGTGTTTGAGATTCGTGGTGTAGATTGGCACATGGAGACGCACAGCTATTGAAGCAGTCATAATATCAGCGAATTCAACATTATGACTGAGGCTAAATTTTGCTACCTGTTCCATAGCCCAAAGATTGTCCAATGGCTCTGAATGTTCAATTGGAAATTGACTCAGGAAACGTCTAATACGCTGTTGTTTAATCTTGTTTGACGCACCCTGAACAGTCTCCATCCAAACAATAGGTGTAATGGCTAGGGCTGTATTGCCCATACGAATTAACCATTCTTGAGCTGGCTTATATCCACGCAGGTAATCAATTAAAACACTGGTGTCGATAATCCCTTCAATCACCATGTATAGCGCTTTCTTTTGCGACGTAGTTCTTCAACATATGAAGCGCCATCTATGATATTCTCATCGGCAAGAATACCAAATTCAGGCGAGTTAGCGATTTCACCAGCGGTCAATCCCTGTCCTTTGAGGGTCATAGGATCATTGAGGAGCACTTCAAGGTTTGCATCGAGTGCGGCTTCTTCCTCTGGTGAAAGAGGTTCTTCAATTTCCGGGGTGAACTTTTCAATGGTAATGCGGACATGTGCTCCCGGTTGCAACCGCAGCACAATCTGACCATCCTCGCCGACCTGTTCTTCGATTACCAGCATCTCGCCCATTTTTCACTCCTGTAAATCCTGTTTTGATTATACTACGCGCCTCGGCGACGGCGCAGCACCTTCAAAAGGCGCGGCCATGCCTGCGTATAACCCCAGTAGAGCGGTGGATAGGGCGCATAATCCCACGCGCCGATGTGCCGCGTCACTGTCCCGCGAAAGCCGCGCTTGAACTCGTAAACGCCCCACATGCCATCACGCTCATCAAAGACATCCGGTGCGCCCCACATATCATAGGTGCTGTAGCCGTGTGCTTTTGCCCAGCGCATCGCCTCCCACTGGAGCAGGTAGTTGGGCATCCGTTCGCGTTCCTCATTTGCTGACGCGCCGTAGAAGTACCAGCACTTTTGGCCGAAGTGAAACAGGATGACGTGGGCGATGGGTTTGCCCTCAAATTCGGCGATGAGCGGCTGGGCTAACCCCGCTTCTATCAGCAGCTTCCACTCGTATTCGTAGTAAGAACGGGGGCGAATCAGGAAGCCATCGCGTGAACCTGTGATGGCGTACAGATCATAGAGGGCTGGCAGGTCGGCAAGCGTGCCGGGGCGGACAGCGACCCCTTTTTTCTCCGCTGTTCGCACCTTGCGCCGGGTGTTCTGGCTCATGGCCGCCAGCAGGTCATCCTCGCTGGGCGTCAGGTCGATGGTGACGGTGTTGCGGAACTGCACCTGATCGGCGGAAAAGCGCCAGCCGCGTTCACGAAGCAGCGTCATGAAGGCTGTGCCGGTTGGATTGGATGTGTCATCGGTTTCGCCGGGGACACCAGCAGCGGCGATGACATCCGGGTCGATTTTCAGCCAGACAGCGGCCTGTTTACGGGCGATACTTTCCAGTTCGGTGAGGACAGTCCGACTCAGTTCGAGGTTCTCATAGGCGAGGGCAGGGCCTTTGGATAGATACATAACCCGCAGCGGGCCGATGCGCCGGATGCCAACGGAAGCCATGGCCTCGATTGTTGTTCCACGCCTGAAAGCCAACCGGAGTGGTTCCCAGCCGGTTGTGGTGCGTTTGAACTCGCCCCATTCCCAGCTTTGCAGGACGTGCGCGCCGGGGAGTTCGCGCAGGGAAGCGTTCCATACGGTGCGGTCGGTGATGATTTCAGTGGTATACAAACGTCAGCCTTCGCGCTCTACAGAATAGGCTGTTGATTATAGCCTATCCAGTTTGGCCGCGAAGGCGGGTTTTCAGGCGCGGACGCGGACGGGCAGGTAGCGTTTGTTAAATTCAGCCTCGGTCATGCTGGTCGGTTCGCCTTCGATGCCGATGGTGAGCCACCCACCGACGGGAACCAGCACGGCTTCAAGGCTTTCTTTCGACTGAATCCACCCGGGGCGCGTCAGCTTTTTGGCCCATACACCAGCGTGTTTATAGTAGGGTTTGCAGCCGAGATCGAGTAAATGGCGTTCGGCAGGGTTGGGCTTCCAGGGGCTATTATCCCATTTACGGTAAGTCTTGCGGAAGATAGCAGGATCAACCGGCCAGTGATCGTAAACATCCAGTCCGGCGCGGCGGTTGCCGTCCTCAACATCGTAGCAGAGCATATAGCCGGGGTAAGCGACCAGGGTATCCCAGGCGGTTTTGATGTGTTTCGTCCCTTCGCTGGGCAGCAGTTCGCGGGCGAGGACAACCGTTTTGCGGCGTTCGTAGGGACGGAAGCCAGCGGTTATCAATTCCTGCTGTGTCCAGCGCCGTTGTTTGAGGGTGTCCATAAAACCTTCACTTTCTTCTGACCTGATAGTGTGAGTTTACACCGGGAATCTGTGTTGAGAGTCTATCAATTTTGTCTCAAAATCGTTTATTGCGATGGGCAGAAGGTCACAGGTCATTCTCTCACCCTCAGCGCCAGTTTGTAACCCTGATAAATGAGGGGATTGTAGATTTTATCCCATGCGCCGAGGGAACGGGCGACACGGCCACCCCAGCCGCGTTTGAAGCCGTAGACACCCCATAGGCCATCGGAATGGGACTCGAAACCGGCTTCCAGCGTCGCTTCGTCTTCGTCGGGGATGCCCCAGAGATCGTAGGTGCGGCAGCCGCGCGCTTTTGCCCACTGAATCGCTGCCCCCTGGATACCATAACTCGCCATGAGGTTGAGTTTGTGGTCGGATGCTGCGCCATAGACATACCAGGCGGTATCACCGACGGCGAAAACCATGATGCCAGCGAGGGAGTCGCCTTCGTGTTCGGCGAGGAAGAGGGCGGCATGGCCGGGCGAAACCCTCACCCCTGGCCCCTCTCCCTCAGAGCGAGGGGGGACAAACAGGTCGTAGGCCATTTCGTAGTAAGCAGGTTCGTGGACGCCGAAGGCATTGCGTGAGCCGGTAGTCTGCATCAACTGGTTGAAGCGGGCGACATCGGCGCGTGTGCCTTCATAATAATGAACGTTGTTTTTCTGACTCTGGCGGATTTTCCGGCGCGTGCCTTGATTCATGCGGGCGAGGATGGCTTCGTCGTCACCACTGATGTCGATGAGGATGGTGCGCGGCGGCTGGACGGTTTGCGGGCTTTCGCGGAAGCCGAGCGCGGCGAAGTCGGGTTTGGGTTCATGGTCAGCATAGATGCCGGGTTCCCATTTAAGGAAGGCTGCACCGTGTTGCTTCGCGCAAGAGTCGATGGCGTTCCATAAAGCATCCCCACCCCCCCGCTCGCTTGAGTCGCCCCTCCCCATTGTATAGGGAGGGGGAGCTGCGTATGGCCCCATAACGAGATAGGCCATTGTGCCGAGGCGGAAGGGGAGGGGGCGAAACAACAATTGTGCACCAGCCGTGATGCGCCCGTTTTCCTCAATGATTACATGGTCGGATGACCAGCCATAGGCGTTTTTCAGCACAGCCCAATTGGAGAGCTGGAGGAAGTGGGCGTGTGGCTGTGCAGCGACAAAGGCATCCCAGGCGGATGGTTCAAAGTTCAAAGTTTAAAGTTCCAAGTTGCTAGTTGTTAGAAAAAGCCGGTTGCCGTTTGATAGCGGTTGGCGGCGGCGGCGATGGCGGCGGTGGCCGTTTAAAAATCCACTGCCGCCACTGCCATTTGGGCGTGCAGACTACAGCGTACAAAGTTCAGCATAGAGCGCACCGTGACCGATGATGCTGAGAATGAAAATGAGAATCGACTATTTTTATCATTGTGAGGCAATCGCTTCCAGAGGCCAAAGGCTGCCGCCAATGAAAAGCATCTTTTGGCAATTCGGAGGGAGCAATCTGCCACCACGCGCAAAAATATTTTTTTGGCGGATGCAGGGGAGCGATCTGCGCGGGTATGGCGGGAGCGCAGGGATGCGTGATGCGTGAAAGCCGGAAATGCATGTGTCATATGAGCGAGTGTAACACGAAACTG
>CAYUTY010000144.1:0-8006 GCA_964447795.1 uncultured Anaerolineaceae bacterium | reverse complement strand
TGTCCCCCCCCTCTTCTGTGGGGGGGCGGTTTTTGGGGGGTGGGCATTATGCGGCTAGGGGGTGGGCATTTGACACAAACATGAAAACTGTCGCAGTGTGAACCCGCAGGGAGAAGGCTGCGAACGACATAGTGAGCGTGAGGGTGAGGGCTGAACTCAGGCGAACAGAGTTCATAACAGCTTCCAGGGCGTGAGGGTTATGAGCGAAAGTCCCGCACTCTTAACTTTTAACTTTCTACTTTTAACTTTTCCAAAAATCTCCCCTCAAAATCGAAACAAATGTCATGACAAATGTTTCACACACCCCGCTGATTCCATGATAATCTTGCTTTTACGGCGGGGTTGGCCTTGTCCAGCCAGCCTCGCCCCTTTTAACAATTAAATCTATGGCTGCCGTCCGGGATGATCGTTGGCGGGAACACTGCCACTCATAACCCCCCGCCGCCACCGTTGAGGGGAAAATGGCGCTGCAATCGCCACAAAATCAGACCTGAAAGACTGCCGCCGCCGCCGCCGCCACCAGAAAGCGGTTTTGCAGTTGTCGCAGTTGTCGCAGTTGCCGCAGCAAAGTGGTAGAAAGAAATGGGAAAATCACAATTTCCATTTTCACCATTTTCACCATTTCTTGTAATAATGCTTAATCTTGCGTTTGTTTGCTAACGTTCCCCGTCCAGAAATGCCAGCAAGTCGGCATTGAATGACTCCGCCGCTTCTTCCTGTGGCAGATGCCCAACCGCCGTGTAAGTCACGTAAACCGCCTCCGGCAGCAGTTGGTACAGCCGTTCCCCCACGCTGACCGGCACCCAGCTATCATTCTCGCCCCAGACGATCATCACCGGCACGCTGATTGAGGCGATCTGTTCTGCCGTGATCGGTTCACCAGCTTCCCCTGCGCCCCGTATCTGGTTCAGCAGCGCCTCGTCCCAGCCTACCACCCGAAGCTGCCTGGCGTATCCTTCGGCGATTTCCGCCGTCATAAAAGCCGGATCATAGTAGGCGCTTTTCAAAATCTGCCCGGCAAAATCCGGCTTCACCAACCCCCGAATCGCAATCTGCGCCCACCGGGCCGCCGGGGGAAAACTGAGCAGACCACTCACCAGCGGCGGCAAACCGAGCGCCCCGCCCACACGGCTGTTTCGCCCGCCTGAGTCCGCTGGCAGCGGGTCATCGCTGGGACGCAGCGCCCCGGATACAAACACCACTTTTTCAACCCGCTCCGGGTAGTTCACGGCGAAGTAGCCGACCACACCTCCGCCCTGGCTCTGCCCAACCATCACCGCTTTTTCGATGCCTAACTCATCCATCACCCGCGCCGTGAAATCCGCCAGCGCCGAAGGCGCATAAGGGATAGCCGCGCCGGTTTTCTGCGACAGGCCGTAGGGCGGACGGTCAAAAGCGACAGCCCGGTAGCCCGCCTCGGCCAGCACATCCATCTGGTAGCGCCAGGTGAAGGTTGAAGCGCCCCAGCCGTGCAGCAGCATCACCGGCTGTCCATCCTCCGGCCCGCGTGCCAGCACATAAGTTGAAAGGCCGTCTGCCTCGATGAAAAAGCCATCGGCGTCGGCTAAAGTCGCTGCTTCTACCCCTGATGGAGGCAGCGGCAGCAGCAGCGGCCCGATCAGCAGCACGGCAATAATCAGAAAAACAAGTCGTACTATTCTGCGTCTGCGCATCAAATTTCTTCCTGAATGAACACCTATTCGTTAGGCTTTTCTTCTCTCACTGCCTTGAATGCTGCCAGCGTCCGCTCCCGCGCGAAAATGTGGTCAATGATCGGGTGTGCATAACGAGCCGGTGGGCGCGGCATCTCCCAGGGCGCATGGATATAGTCTGCCGGCACATCGCGCAGTTCCGGTATCCAGCGCCGGATATACCTTCCATCCGGGTCGAACTTTTCCGACTGCGCCACCGGATTAAAGATGCGAAAATACGGCTGCGCGTCCGTCCCCGTCCCGGCTGACCACTGCCAGCCGCCGTTGTTGGCTGCCGGGTCGCCGTCAATCAACCACTGCATGAAGTGGCGTTCCCCCTCGCGCCAGTCGATCAGCAGGTCTTTGGTGAGAAAGCTGGCGACGATCATACGGGCGCGGTTCGGCATCCAGCCCATCGCCTGAAGCTGGCGCATGGCAGCATCTACTACCGGGTAGCCAGTACGCCCCTCTTTCCACGCCTGCAAATCCTCCGGCGCGTGCCGCCAGTCGAGTTTGTCGTACTCCGGCCTGAAGCTGCCCTTCAGCACATGGGGAAAATGGTAGAGGATGTGCATATAAAAATCGCGCCAGACCAGCTCGCTCACCCACGTTTCCAGTGACTCGCGCCCGCCTGCATCCTGCGCCTGCTGATAGGCTTCGCGTGCGCCCCAGTAAGCCTGTCGCGGCGAAAGCAGCCCAAAGCGTAGATAGGGCGAAAGGAAAGACGAACTGGGGCGGGTATCATCACTGTTTTCGGCAGCCAGCCGGTTACGCCCTTCAGCATAATCATAAGCCCGCCCGCCCAGAAATTCATCCAGCCGCCGCAGCGCCTCGGCCTCTGTCGCCTCTGGCACAGCAATCGTCGGCTCAAAGCCGAGATCGGCCAGATCAGGAACAGGCGGGTATTCGAATCCCTCTGCCTGCCGGAATGGATGGGCTTTCGTGTGCGCCGCGACTGCCATTTTAGGGATAAGAAGCCAGCGTTTTTTGAACGGGGTGAATACCGTGAAGGGCGTTCCGTCGCTTTTCAGCACCGCGCCCGGCGGGAGCAGCGCCGCGTCATCATAGGCGTGAACGGGAATTGAGAGCGCGGCTTCAACTTCTGCGTCTCGTTTGCGGGCGTAAGGCGTGTAATCGCGGTTCAGATACAGCCCAACTGCCCCGCTTGTTTCGACCAGTTGCGGCAGAACCTCGCGCGGGGCGCCCTGTCCAATCAGTAAACGGCTTCCCTCTTCACGCAGGCTGGCATCGAGCGCGTGCAGGGCCTTGAGCATGAAGCACAGGCGCGGCGGGCTGGCCCAACGGCTGTTGTAAACGGCTTCGTCAAAAATGAAGAGGGGGATAATCGGACTGCCACTTTCGAGCGCGGCATTGAGGGCGGTGTTGTCACTCAGGCGCAGGTCGCGTCGAAACCAGAAGAGAACAGGCGGTTGGCTCATTGATGCACCATAGAATTGGGGGCGAAGTTCATCCTTAACCTGATGTTTCTGAGAGAAACAGAATCCATCCAAAACTAAGCCTATTATAGCCTTTATTGGTGCCGTTTCCCATTTCCCTGCGGCGGCACGCCACAGGGATTGTTTGCACACTGGCAGTCACGTGAAACTCTCAGAAAAATGCTATAATCATCATCGTGATCGCTTTGTGTTGGGAGAAATCCTCTGTGCCTTTGAACCCGCATAAGCAAGTTCGTCTCGCCCGCCTTTTGCTGGATCGAAGCTACCATACCCCCATCACCATTGATGATTTAAGCCGCCAGGTAGCCCTGTCGCCCTATTACCTGATCCGCTCCTTCAGGCATGTCTATAAGCAGACACCGCATCAATACCTGGTCGGACAGCGTATTAACAGGGCCAAAGAACTGCTGCGGAACTCCGATCTCAGCATAACCGAGATTTGCGCGGCAGTTGGCTTTGAAAGCCTGGGGTCGTTTAGCACCCTGTTTCGCAAAGTTGCCGGTGTCTCTCCCCGCGCTTATCGCAGCAGCAGCAAACCCACACCAAACCCCACCTATATCCCATTTTGTGTATGCTTACTTCACGGTATCGACGATCAGCCAGAGCTTTGAAAACAGAGCAATTTTCGAGAAGTCTCTGTAGCACAAATGTGTTATGATTCCGCCGTATATCAAGGAGGAAACATGTCATGATAAACAAACTTTCGGTCGCAACCATCTGGGTCACAGATCAGAACGAGGCGCTGCGCTTTTATACGGAAAAGCTCGGTTTCGAAATCCGCGCTGATGTTAAAAATGGCGATTATCGCTGGCTGACTGTCGGCTCAAAAGGCCAGCCAGAGCTTGAATATCAACTGGCAGCGGTGAAAGTGGGCGGCGGGCTTACTGAGGAAGATGTGGATCAACTGAGCAAACTGGTGGAAGCGGGCAAGCTTGGCATCGGCCCCTGGAAAACTGATGACTGCCAGAAGACCTATGAGGCGCTCCATGCTAAAGGTGTAGAGTTTCTACAGCCGCCCACCGATCGTCCCTATGGGATCATCGAAGCCATTTTCAAGGATAACAGCGGCAATATTATGGTGCTTTCACAGGACAAGCCCCGCCGGCAGGCATAGCCAAACGGCTTTGCCAACACTACCCTGATCGCAATATCTGATCGATCCATTCTGTCAGGCAGTACCAGAGGAGGTTTCGATGAACGAACTTGTAAAGAAGGACAAGCAGAAGTCCATCAAGAGCAGCAAGAAAGACCAGGGATTTTCGGCTGAAGAACGCGCTGCGATGAAGGAACGCGCCAAAGAGATGAAGGCCGCCGCCAGCAAGGAAGAAGCGGAGAAAGCCGTGCTTGAGAAAATCGCCGAGATGCCGGAAGCAGAGCGCATCATAGCGACGCGGCTTCACGAGATCATCAAAGCAACTGCGCCGACTCTCTTGCCCAAAACCTGGTACGGGATGCCCGCTTATTACAAGGATGGCGCGGTTCTCTGTTTCTATCAAAGCGCCCAGAAGTTTGGTACACGTTATGGCACTTTTGGCTTCAACGATTCGGCTAACCTCGATGAAGGTACCATGTGGCCGGTTGCCTTCGCGCTGAAGGAGTTAAACGCCACCGAAGAGGCGAGGATTACGGCGCTGGTGAAGCAAGCGGTGAGCTAAGAACTGAATCCGCCTACTGGCTGACCAGAGCGGATTATCAAATGGACTGATCGGACTCAGCCCTCGGTTGTCAGCGTTTCCTGCTGCTTATAGCCTAGCCGGTTGAGTTCGATCAGGCGGTTGGAGGGAGTCAGCGGCAGTTCCCGGCGCAGTCCATCGACTACCCGCATCGCCCCCAGGGTGACACCAGCAGTGGACTGGCCGGGGAAAATGGAGTCGCCGACCAGTCGCAGGTTGCGGATACCGGTGCGTGGGCCGCGTGCGCTGAACAGCGATTTTTGCGGAAAGCCGCCGACCATGCCCAGATGCCGGTCTGTGTAAAACTGGTAGGTGACGGGGCTGCCAGGGAGCGTCAGTCGGATGCTAGCGCGAAAGCCGGGAATGGCCCGCTCCACCGTTTGCAGAAGCAGTTCGGTGTAGGACTCTTTGCGAGCGTAATAAGCCGCCTCATTCTCCCGCAGCGCATCCCACCAGGGCTGGACGCGGGTATGGGTGGTGATGGTAACGGCGCGGTGGCCCGCCGGGGCGCGGCTGTCATCCCAGATGGGTGACATGGAAATGAAGGCGCTGCGCCCTTCGCCCAACGGCGAGTCATAATCGGCAATCACCTGATGATGATCGGTCAGGCCTGGGGGCAGTGCAGCAGCTTCAATCCCCAGGTGCAGGGCGAAAGCACCCCATCCCGGCGCACGCCTGTCCAGTTCGCGCTTCAGCCGCGCCGGGCTGTTTTCGCCCAACAGGGTATCCAGCGACCAGGGTGTGACATTGGCGATTACCGCGTCAGCAGGCAGGAATTCGTCGCTTTTGCCGCGCCGCCCCCGCTGGATGCTCACCCCTGTTGTCTGTCCGCTTTCGACATGAATACGGTTCACCCGCGCCCGATAGCGGACATCGCCCCCCAGTTGGCGGATTTTTTCGACCAGCGTTTCCGCCAGCCCGCCGACGCCTCCCTCCACATGAAAGACTCCCTGCCGCGCCAGATCGAGGGCGGTGGCGCTGTAGACGGCGTTAGCCTCTCTCGAAGTTGTCTGGGCGGAGATGAGTAACTGCGCGTCGATGAAACGTACAAAGGAATGATCCTGCGCCAGCCCGTGCCGCTGTACCCATTGATAGGCCGTACCAAAAACCAGGGGGAGGAGGAGTAAAGTTTTAGGGAGATGAGCCAGTCCGACACGGGCCAGTCGCAAGACTTCCGACAAACTGGTCGGCGGCCAGGGCAAGCCCGCAGCCGACAACGACCAGCCTAAATCGGCAATTTGGGATTGATGTTCCCAGAAGCGTTCGCTCGCCGGGAACTGTCGCAGCACATCGGCATTGTCGCGGGTGAGGGCGATGTCACGGTCAGGCAGATGTACCACCCAGGCGGGGTCATGCGCCCGCACCGGCCAGCGCAGGCCGAGGCGCTCCGCAATCAGGGCGTGGGGGCCGTTGGGCTGGAATCCACCTGCCACCGTCGCGCCGGAGTCAAAGCGATAACCCTGGTGGTAAAAGGTGCTGGCGCTGCCGCCGGGGTAGGTCTGCGCTTCAAGCACGGTGACTTTATACCCTTCAGAAGCGAGCAGCGCTGCCGCCGTCAGGCCGCCAATACCTGCCCCGATAACCACAATCTGTCGCGACATGTTTTGCATGAAACAATCCAGTAAGCTGCGTTCACAAAAGTATAAATCTCCTGAATGATGGATGTCAATCTATTGAAAAGGTTTTGTTCAGCTATATTCAGGGATTTCTCACTTTATGTGCAGGAATTTCGTAAAAAAGTGATAGACCGGTGAAAAAGCTGCCATTTTCCGCAAAATCTTCCTATAATTAATCTAACGCCGATTCGATTATTTTTTGGAGATGGATGATGTTCAACGGAAAAGAAGATGTTTTGAGCGCAGAGAGCCTTGATCTGTTCAAACTGGATCATTTTTTGACCGACGAGCAGCGCACCGTGCGTGACCGCGTGCGCCAGTACGTCGAGACAGTCATCAGGCCCAATATCAATCCTTACTGGGAAAAAGCCGAGTGGCCGCGTGATCTGGCGATGGGTTTGAAAGACCTGGGCATCATCGGCGGCGTGATTCGCGGTTATGGCAGCGCCGGACTCGACCCGCTGGTGATGTGTCTTGTGAAATTTTAAAATGAGAATGTGTACTGCGAGATCAACACCTTTTACGGTGTCCACTCCGGTCTGGCGATGGGGTCGATTGGGCTGCTTGGCTCGAACGAGCAGCGCGAACGCTGGCTCCCGGCGATGTCCAGGCTGGAAAAAATCGGCGCTTTTGGCCTGACGGAACCGCTGCAAGGCTCAGACGCGGCGCATGTCCAGACGACGGCGCGGCAGGATGGGGACGAGTGGGTGCTGAACGGGGCGAAACGCTGGATTGGCAATGCCTCGATTGCAGACCTGATTATTATCTGGGCGCGGGACGAGGATGGGAAGTTCGGCGGCTTCGTGATCGAAAACCCGAAGGACGTTGAAGGGCTGGAAATCGTCGATATTCAGGGCAAGATCGGCAAACGGGCGATTTTGAACGCCGACATTACCATGAAGGATGTTCGTATCCCCTTGGAGAACCGGCTGGAAAAACCGCGCTCCTTCCGCGATACGGCCAAGGTGCTGTTCCTGGGGCGCTACGGCGTGGCGTGGGAAGCGGCAGGCTGTGCGGCGGGTGCATTCGAGCTGGCGCTGCAATACGCGAAGGAGCGGGAGCAGTTCGGCAAACCCATCGGCGGCTTTCAGTTAATTCAGCAAAAGCTGGTGGAGATGGCGACAGAAGTGTCGCTCATGCAGCTCGTCTGTTTCCAGATGGCGCAGCTTGTCGCAACTGATCAGATGAACGAGGCGGTTGCTTCGATGGCGAAGTACAACAACGCCCGCAAAGCCCGTTATGTGACTCAACTGGCGCGGGAGCTGATGGGCGGGAACGGCCTGCTGATCGAAAATCATGTGGCGCGGCTGATGACCGATGCCGAGGTGCTGTATACTTACGAAGGCACCAACGAGATTAACCTGCTGATTGTCGGGCGGGAACTGACCGGCTTGAACGCGATTGTGTAGGCAGTCGCTAGTATCTAGTCACTAGTCGCTAGTTGCTAAGTGAACTTCTGAAAGTCATTGGCAACCCTATCGAGTTGTTTACCGTAGGGGAGGGTTTCAAACCCTCCCCCTGGAGTTTGGCGGTATTTGCAAAAAGAAAGACCTTTGGAGAAGCTTGAGT
>CAYUTY010000143.1:7412-8501 GCA_964447795.1 uncultured Anaerolineaceae bacterium | reverse complement strand
GGCTCACACTCTGCATGACTTTTGCAATTGTACTATGACAAATGTTTCACCTGCCGCCTCATTTTTCTGCTAAACTATGCTTATGCTGATCTCAACTTTTCCTGCTTTTTCTCTGAGTTATGCTTTTGCATGTTCTCTTTTTGTTGAGAATCTTCTGGCGATAGGGTTGCGGGAGTGCCGTGTGCTGCCGCCGGGGTGTTTTGAAAATTGCCGCCGCGGCAGAGGTGTCGCCTGCTGTCGCGGCGGGATTGCCATTGCCGCGCTGCCGCCGCCTGTTCCCGCCGTTTGAAATGGCGGAAAATTGTCAGAACGGCGGCATTCCCCGCGCTTCCCGCTTCTCATTTCGGCGGAAAATGGTCACATTTCAGGCCGTAGAAGGCCCGAAATCGGCAAAAAATCACGATTCAGCGATGGCTCATCACATTTGTCTCACACGATATAGGGCATACTGGCATTGGTTTTGATCATGCCATTCGGATCGAGCGGGACATTGATACAAGCCGGTTTGCCGCTGGCAAAAGCGCGTTCCAGCGCGGCGGTGATGTCCGCCGGGTCTTCCACAAATTCGCCATAACCACCCAACGCCTCGACCACTTTCTCATAGTGTGTGAGGGACAGGCTGGTGGCCGTTGGTCGCTCGATGCCGAGCATCTTCACCTGCGGGCTGCGAATCTGCCCCCAACCGGCGTCGTTGCCGACGATACTGACGATGGGCATATTGAAACGCACCGCCGTGTCGAACTCAAAGCCGTTCAGCCCGAATGAGCCGTCGCCGTTGATGACCAGCACTTTCTTCTCCGGGTAAAGGAACTGGGCCGCCAGCGCGAATGGCATCCCCACGCCGAGGCATCCCAGCGGGCCGGGGTCGAGCCACTGCCCCGGCAGTGTCACGTCGATGCGGTCTGCCGCCAGCACCTCATCGCTCGGGATCGATTCGAGGGCGGCCCGCCTGGCCGCGATCCGCTCCTCAATCGCCTGCTTGACCTGGTTGGCTAACAGACCGATCGCCGGTCGCTCCTGCGGCGGGAGCGTGACCAGTTGTCGCAGGATCGACGTCAATCTGGCCTTGCGGCCGAGGAACTGCACGCG
>CAYUTY010000143.1:0-7402 GCA_964447795.1 uncultured Anaerolineaceae bacterium | reverse complement strand
AGTGGGCCGGGGTCGAGCCACTGCCCCGGCAGCGTCACGTCGATGACTTTGGCGCAGGCGCTCACGATGTCGCCTCCGTCGCCGATGACGATGGTGTTTTCATCGACAAAATCGTTGATGGCCGCGCCAAAACGAAAGTGATTGACCGGCGTTTCGTTCAGGTTTTTCCAGTCATCCAGCTCGGCGTTTTTCCTGTCTTCTTTGGCCCGCATCTGCCCCAGCCACTCGTCATAGCGGACGCCCTGCAACCCCTCTGAGAGAGCTTCTAAAACCAGCCGGGCATTGGCGACTGCGGCAACATCGGCTTCGCGGTTGTGGTTCAGTTCATCGGCATCATTTTCGATCTGAATCAGTTTGCTGTCCGGGTTCCAGTCCTCGCGGCCATATTTAAGGCGAAAGTCGAGCGGCGTGCCGAGCAGCACGACAACATCAGCTTCTCGTAAGGCAGCACCCCGCGCCGACTTGAAGCAGTTGGGGTGGTTCATCGGCAGCGTGCCGCGCCCCGCGCCATTGGTGAAAACCGGGATGCCAGTCTGTTCGGTCAGCTCGCGCAGGGCGGTATGAGCCTCATCCCAATAGACCTGCGTCCCGGCGATGATGATGGGCTTTTGCGCCCCTCGCAGCAGTTCGAAAATGCGCGTCAGGTCGCCCACTTCCGGCTCAACCGGGCTGATGGTGACACGGGGGTGGATGGGAGGCGGTTCGACCGCATTGAACAGCACATCGAACGGTAGTTCGATGAACACCGGGCCGGGTCGCCCGCTGAGGGCAATTTCGAAGGCTTCCGCCATCTGGTCAGGGATGCGCTCGGTTTCGCTGATAGTGAAGCTGGCTTTGGTGATGTCCCTGAACATGCTGGTTTGTGGCATTTCCTGAAGCGCACCCATGCCTTTTGTCCGCAGGGGGGCCGCGCCGCCGAGCAGAATCACCGGGCTTCGGGCTTCGTAAGCGTTGGCGATGCCCGTCACCGCGTCGGTCACACCCGGCCCAGCCGTGACGACAGCCACGCCGACATTGCGGGTCAAACGAGCATGGGCATCGGCAGCATGGGCGGCAGCCTGCTCGTGACGTGTGTCGATGACGGTGATGCCGTTATTAACGCAGCCATCGTAAATCGGCATGACGTGGCCGCCGCAAAGCGTATAAATCGCGGAAACGCCCTGGGCAGCCAGCGCGCGGGCAACAAGTTCGCCGCCAAGTGTATACATGGTCGAGTCTCCAGTTTACGGCTCTTCCGCACTTTCAGGCAGAGGCTCAGGCTCACAGGCGGCTCAACCTCCGGGAAGAGTTCAGATAAAGTATATTGCCGCAATCTTAACTTTAATTATCCGGCTTGGCGATGTTGTGCTGATCCACAGGGCAGGTGGTAGAACGTTTGTGCAATTATCTGGTAAAAGCTACAATATGCTCTGTTCACCTATTTTCCATTCAATCAAGGGAGACATTATTATGGACAGCACGCTGAAAACAGGTATCTGGCAGCAGTTTGGAGCCGCAATCGATACGCTTGATGATGCTATCACTGCCTGTCCTGACGATCTCTGGGAGGCCGTCGTGTGGAGCGATCCAGATGACCCCCGGTACGGTCAACTCTGGTTTATCGCTTACCATGCCCTGTTCTGGCTCGATCTTTTCCTGACGGGTTCCTCCGAAGGATTTTTACCTCCTGCGCCCTTTATTCGTGGCTCGCTCCCGGAAAAACCCTATACCAAAGATGAGGTTTATAGCTATCTCAAGGACTGTAGAGCGAAATGCAAAGCCGCCATTGAAGCGCTGACCGATGAGAAAGCCTATCGGATTTGCACATTTGAATGGATGGAGCCAACTTTTCTGGAGCTGCAGCTCTACAGTATGCGCCACATTCAGGAACATGCGGCGCAACTGAATTATTTCCTGGGGCAGAAAGGTGTAACGGTTCAGGATTGGGTTGCAAAGGCCAGAGATTAAATATCCTTCAGGATATTCTCGGAACTGTCAGGAGTGACTGATTTCCTGTTAAAGCGAATCGGCCACGTCGTCGGATTTCTCCTGAGCAGCGAGGGCGTTGATACCCGCACTGAGGACGGTGATAATGCGGTCAACATCGTAAACACATCCGCCCCAGGTGCCGCCGCTTACAGCTTGCAGCGCCGCCCAGAGACGGGTGTCGTTCGGCAGGCGCGGATGTGGTTTGAGATCAGGATGCGAGTCGCGCCGGGCGAGAATGCTCGCACCTTCTACCGGCGAACAGTTGCCCTCAGCAGTGGCAACGAGATGTACCGTTCCTTCGAGGGTGCGCCGGTTCAGAAGAATTTCGATGGTATCGCCATTGCGGATTTTGCCGATTGGCCCACCCGCCAGTGCCTCCGGGCCGATATGACCGATGCAGGCACCAGTAGACACGCCGGAAAAACGGCCATCGGTGATGAGGGCGACCTGTTTGCCCCAGGGGACAAACTTGAGGGCGGATGTGACCTGGTAGGTTTCTTCCATACCTGTGCCAAGTGGGCCAACACCGATCAGTACCATGATGTCGCCCGGCTGAACTGACTGATTTTTGATGGCCTGTACAGCGGCCCGCTCTGACGTGAAAACACGGGCCGGGCCACGATGATGGTAGGTTTGATCGACGCTGATGACCGACGGATCAATCGCTGTGGCTTTGATAACTGCTCCCTGCGGGGCGATGTTACCGGTCGGGAAAATAACGGTGCTGGTTAATCCGGCGCGGCGGGCAGTATCGGCATCCATAATGATCTCGTCGGGATTGATCTGATCAGCGCTGGCGAGGCGCGCACGGGCAGCCTGGCGACGTTCGCTATTTTCCCACCAGTCCAGGACAGCGCCTAATTTCTCTCCTGTCACTGTTAGCACATCGAGATTGAGTAAGCCCATGTCGCGCAGGTGCAGCATGACTTCCGGTACACCACAGGCAATAAAGACCTGCACAGTGGCGAAGTTGCGCGGGCCATAAGGAAGGAAGTCAACGAGACGAGGGGTGCTGCGGTTGATACGTCCCCAGTCCTGTACGGTGGGCGGTTTCAGACCGGCGGCATGAGCAACTGCCGGAATGTGGAGGAGGAGATTAGTCGAGCCGCCGAAAGCTGCATGAATGAGCATAGCATTTTCGAGGGCAGCAGGCGTAATGATGTCAGCGAGCGTCATATTTGCCGCTTTTAGCCGGAGCAGCGCCAGCGCGGAACGGGTCGCCATTTCCAGCCAGACGGGTTCGCGGGATGGACTGAGGGCGCTATGGGGCAGGCTAATCCCAAAAGCTTCGGTCACGACCTGAGCGGTTGCCGCTGTACCGAGGAACTGGCAGCCACCGCCGCTTGAGCCACAGGCGCGGCAGCCCATTGTGGCCGCGTAATCAAGGCTAATCATGCCATGTGCGAAACGCGCTCCAATCGTCTGGATGGTACCGGCATCTTCGGCATCTTCGGCAGGCAGGGTGACACCGCCGGGAATGATGATTCCGGGGAGCGAACCGCAGCCCGCCAGCGCGATCATCATGGCGGGCAGCCCCTTGTCACAGGTGCCAACGCCAATTACACCGTCACGAGTGGGCAGGGAGCGCACCAGGCGACGGATGACCATCGCGGCATCATTGCGAAAGGGCAGACTGTCCATCATGCCTTCCGTCCCCTGGGAGCGGCCATCGCAGGGGTCGGTTACATAAGCCGCAAAGGGAATCGTGCCACTTTCGCGCAGGGTTTCCGCCGCTTCCCGCACCAGCAGATTCACTTCCCAATGGCCGGTATGGTAGCCAAGCGCCAGTGGGCTGCCATCTTCGGCACGCATTCCGCCATGTGTGCTGACGATGAGATACTGCTCGCGGTTGACTTCTTCCGGCGACCAGCCCATCGCCACATTCTGCGTCATCGCAAAAAGATTACCGCTTGGTTCGTCCAGCAGCATGGACTCAGTCAGCGGCAGTGTCCCGGTTGGGCCAATTCCGCGTGTGCGCGTGGTTGCGACAGTCTCAGATGAACCTAAAACTTGCTCCAGGGTGGGTACGACAGGTGTATTTGCCATGATATGCTTACAACTAGCTTTCTTTCATGAAAAATGAGCCACCGTTATAATAACCCGCCATATCCACAGGGAGCAAAACATGGAACTCAAAACCTTTTCCGGGCGGGTTGCAATTGTGACGGGTGGTGGGGTGGGCATCGGCTATGCGATTGCCCGACAACTGGCAGCGCAGGGGGCAATGGTGCTGCTGAATGATGCAGATGAGGCTGTTGCAGCGGCGGCGGCCCAGTCAATTACTGAGACAGGTGGTATTTGCCAGGGGGTGGGCGGAGACATCGCCGATGTCATGACTGTACGCGGATTGGTCGAAAAAGCTGTCAGTGCTTTCGGACGGCTGGATTTCGCGGTTGCCAACGCGGGGCTGACGCTGTGGGCTGATTTTTTTGACTACGAGTCGGAAAATTTTGACCGGGTGGTCAATGTGAATTTGCGCGGCTCATACTTTTTGGCGCAGGCGGCAGCACGACAGATGCGGACACAGGGAGAGGGTGGGCGAATTCTCTTTATGTCATCCGTGACCGGACATCAGGCGATACGCTACCTGTCCGTTTATGGGATGACAAAGGCAGCGCTGGAAATGCTGGCGCGTAATCTGGTCGTTGAGCTTTCACCGCATCGCATCACGGTGAATTGTGTCGCACCGGGGGCGACAGTGACGCCGCGTAATCTGGCGGATGATCCCAATTACGAAACGATATGGGGTAATCTGACGCCAACCGGACGAGCGGCCATGCCCGACGATATTGCCAATGCAGCGCTGTTTCTGCTTTCGCCGGGGGCACGGCAAATCACCGGGCAGACCATTGTAGTGGATGGGGGATGGTCTGCCATCAGCCCGACACCCGCGCTGGAATTTGTGGAGAAGACAAAAGACTGAAGGGAAAACGGTTGATGATTTTCCTGAAAAACAGGTGGGAACAGGTAAAATTATAAACGAATTTTAGCGTTAGCGGTCAGAATTGGTTGCGCGAGGCGTTTGAATGCGTCGATTCTGATAGCGCTTTCAGACGCTTTCAGGTAACATTTTTCCAGTAAATTGACACCCTTTTTGTCTTCATTCAAGGAGTTAACTATTATGCCGAGACCCGTTACTCTTTTTACCGGCCAGTGGGCAGACCTGACACTGGATACTGTTGCCCAGAAAGCAGCAAGCTGGGGCTATGATGGCCTGGAACTGGCCTGCTGGGGCGATCATTTTGAAGTCGATAAAGCGCTGTCGGAAGATGGATACATTCAGAGCCGCCATGATATTCTGGCGAAGCACGGCCTGAAATGCTTTGCGATCAGCAATCATCTCGTCGGGCAGTGTGTGGCTGACGCTTTCATCGATGAGCGGCACAAAAGCATTGTGCCACCTCGTCTGTGGGGCGACGGTTCGCCGGAAGGGGTCAAGCAGCGGGCCGCAGATGAGATGGCAAACACGGCGCGGGCAGCGAAAAAGATGGGTGTCAAAGTCGTCAATGGTTTCACCGGCAGCCCGGTCTGGCACATGATTTACGCTTTTCCTCCCACCTCACAGGCGATGATTGATGCGGGCTACCGTGATTTTGCTGATCGCTGGAATCCAGTGCTGGATGTGTTTGACCAGGAAGGCATTGTCTTCGCGCTGGAAGCCCACCCAACAGAAATCGCCTATGATATTTATACGGCGGAGCGCACGCTGGAAGCACTGAATCATCGCAAGACGTTTGGATTTAACTTCGACCCCAGCCATTTTGTTCACCAGCTTTTTGAAGCGTCGCACTTTATCGATCACTTCCCTGATCGTATCTATCATGTGCATGTGAAGGATACAAAGGTCAACACCAATGGCTTCACCAGCATTCTGGGTTCGCATCTGGCTTTTGGCGATCCGCGCCGGGGATGGGAATTTGTGTCTCCGGGACGAGGGGATGTCGATTTTGAGAAGATCATCCGCAGCCTGAATCGTATCGGCTATGATGGCCCGCTCTCGGTAGAGTGGGAAGACATCGGCATGGACAGGGAACACGGTGCGGCGGAAGCGGTTGGCGTCGTCCGCAAGAGCGATTTCAAATCATCCAGCGTTGCCTTTGATGCGGCGTTTGAACGTTAAAGGAGGCAACCATGAGCGATCAGAGCGGATTCACGAGTATGGCTGGGGCGCGCGCAGAGGGTGACGCGCCGGAGATTGGCGTTGGGATGCTGGGTTATGCCTTCATGGGCAAGGCACACACCAATGCCTTGAAAAAACTGCCTTATATGATGTACCCGCCAGCGGCAATTCCTCGTTTGGTGGCGATTTGTGGGCGTAATGAAGATGCGACGGCTGAAGCCGCGCGGCGCTACGGCTACGACGGTTATTACACGGACTGGCGCAAGATGCTGGAAAATCCGGCGGTGCAGGTCTTCGACAACGGCGGGCCGAATGATGCTCATGCCGAACCGACCATCGCGGCGGCGCAGGCAGGCAAACACGTTTTCTGTGAGAAGCCGCTGGCACGAACAGCGGAAGAAGCCAAGTCGATGCTGGATGCGGTGAATAAAGCCGGTGTGCAGCACATGGTGGCTTTCAATTATCGCTTCGTCCCGGCGATTGTGCAGGCGCGCAAGCTGATTGAGAGCGGGGCCCTGGGGCGGATTTTCCACTTCCGTGCGGTGTATTTGCAGGAATGGATTATCGACCCGAATTTTCCGAAAATCTGGCGGCTGGATAAAAGTGTGGCGGGGAGCGGGGCGCTGGGCGACCTCGGCGCGCACATCATCGATCTGGCACGTTTCCTGGTGGGTGAGCCGAAGCGGGTGATGGGCGTGACTAAAACCTTCATCGAGGAACGCCCGCTGCCAGATGGCTCTGGCAAGGGCAAGGTCGATGTGGATGATGCGTTCATTTCGCTGTTTGAATTCGAGAACGGGGCGATTGGCACGCTGGAAGCGTCGCGTTTCTGCCAGGGGCGCAAGAATTACAACTCATTCGAGATCAGCGGCGAGAAGGGGACGATCAGCTTCAACCTGGAACGGCTGAGCGAGCTGAATGTGTATTGGGCGGAGGATGAACCGAAGGAAACGCGCGGTTTCCACAACGTCATCATCGGCGAACAGTATCACCCCTATATGGAAAACTGGTGGCCTTCGGGTCATCTGGTGGGTTGGGAGCACAGCTTTGTCCACGAGTTCCATCATTTCTTCAGCGCGATTGTCGGTAAGGGTGCAGTTGCGCCGTATGGAGCGACATTTGAGGATGGCTACCGCAACGCTGTAATCTGCGATGCGATTGTCGAGTCGGGGCAGAGCGGGCGCGCGGTGGATATTCGGTACTGATCTGTTGCCGCGTTTTATAGGGTATGGCAGGGCGAGTCGCATTGACTCGCCCTGTCTGGAGTTTGGCAGATTAAAGCAAGTCGTTGTCGAGAGACAGCGGCTTTTTTGT
>CAYUTY010000142.1:0-8520 GCA_964447795.1 uncultured Anaerolineaceae bacterium | reverse complement strand
GCAAACATATCTTTGATTTCGCCAAACTCACTTCGATCGATGATTACCGGACATGGGATAGAGAGCGATTCTATGATGCTATTGGAGAATTAGCTGAAGCCAAAAGAGAAATATACAAAGCACAGGGATATAAATTTGACTAATGTTTGATTTTAAAGGTGAATTTTAATTATGACGGGAAAACTAGCGGTGGTTGCTGTTGGTGGCAACTCGTTAATTCTTGATCCGAAAAACCCGGATGTGCCGCACCAGTGGGATGCGGTGCGGGAAACGTGCCAGCATATCGCGCAGATGATTGCCGAAGGCTGGAATGTGGTCGTCACACACGGGAACGGGCCGCAAGTGGGCTACATTTTGCGGCGGGCGGAACTGGCGTCGAGAGAAGTGCATACTGTCCCGCTCGATCTGATCGTGGCGGACACGCAGGGCGCGATTGGCTACATGCTGCAACAATCGCTGGATAACGCGCTGCGGCGGCTGGGCATCAACCGGACGATTCTGACGGTGGTGACACAGGTACGGGTTGACCCGAACGATCCAGCTTTCGGCAAACCGAACAAGCCCATCGGCGGTTTCATGAGCGAGGAAGAAGCACGGCGCTTCGAGGCGGATGGCTGGCAAGTAGTCGAGGATTCCGGGCGCGGCTGGCGGCGGGTAGTGGCATCGCCAAAGCCGGTAGCGATTCAGGAAATCAACGCCATTCGGGCGCTGATTATGAACGATTATCTGGTGATCGCCGGGGGTGGCGGTGGTATCCCGGTTGTGCGGGACGAACAAGGCGACCTGCGTGGGACTTACGCCGTCATCGACAAAGACCGGGCGAGCAGCTTGCTGGCACAAATTTTGCGGGCTGACCTGTTCATCATCTCGACTGGCGTAGAGAAGGTGGCGCTGAATTTCAACAAACCCAATCAGCGGACGCTCGATCAGATGACGCTGGCGGAAGCGACACAGTACATGGCCGAAGGGCATTTCGCGCCGGGGAGTATGCTGCCGAAGATCGAGGCGGCGGTGGAGTTCGTGCGGATGGGCGGGCCGCAGGCAGTCATCACCGACCCACCGAATCTGGCACGGGCGCTGCGGGGCGAAACCGGAACCCGCGTCATCCCGGGCTAAAGAAAAAACTCAACGCAAAGGCGCAAAGAAGCAAAGGCACAAAGCACATGTACAATCACGCGCCTGAGGGCTATGTGTGTCCGTTTTGCCGGGTGGTGAACGGAGAGGGCAATAAAGGGTGGAACGAGCCTGAAGATATTTTCTGGCAGACCGAACACATCACGGCGTTCATCAGCCCGCGCTGGTGGGCGCGCAACCCCGGCCACGCGATCATCATCCCCAACGCACACATTGAAAATATTTATGATCTGACGCCGGACATCGCGGTGCATGTGCATGAAGCAGCGCGGCAAATCGCCATCGCCTTCAAACGGGTGTATGGCTGTGATGGCACATCAACCCGGCAGCATAACGAACCGGCGGGGTATCAAGAGGTGTTTCATTATCATCTGCATGTGTTCCCCCGTTATGAAGGCGATTTGCTCTACCGGCGCGATGAGGATTATCGCACGGTGACGGCGGATGAACGCAAACCGTATGCGGACAAGCTGCGCGCTTATTTTGAGCATTTAAAAACTTAACGCAAAAGCATAACGCAGAGCTTCAGAGATAGAGAGAAGCAGAGGCAACCCTTCACTAAAAGCGCCGGAAGTGGGAAATTATGGCGGAAATTTTGAATTTGAAATGCCCGATTTGCGGGCGCGATTATCAGCCGGAAACAGTGCAATACACCTGTCCGGCGTGCGGGCCAGGTGGCACGTTGGAAGTGATGTACGATTATCCAGCTTTACGGGCGCAACTTGACCGCGATGCCCTGCGTACCGATGGTGTGCAGAGCATGTGGCGGTATAAGGCACTGCTGCCGATTAGCGGACAAGGGCGAATCGCCGATTTGCCCCTACGACTCCCGCCGTTAAGAGTGGGTTGGACGCCGCTGTATGATGCGCCAAGGGCGGCGGCTGAACTCGGCTTGCGACAAGTATGGGTGAAAGATGACGGCCAAAACCCCACTGGCTCGTTCAAAGATCGGGCAAGCGCGATGGTGGTGGCGCGGGCGATGGAACAAGGAATCGAAGTCGTCAGCACGGCCAGCACTGGTAACGCAGCGGCAGCGCTGGCCGGAATCGGCGCATCGGTGGGGATGAAAACGATCATCTTTGTACCTGCCAGCGCACCGGAAGCCAAAATCGCGCAGCTATTGGTGTATGGCGCGACGGTGCTGCTGGTTGAAGGTACTTACGATCAGGCTTTCGATCTGTGCTACGAAATGTGCCTGAAGGAAGGCTGGTACTGTCGCAACACGGCAATGAATCCGTACACAACAGAGGGCAAAAAGACGGCGGCCTTTGAAATGGCGGAGCAGCTTGGGTGGAATGTGCCGGATGTGGTGATGGTGAGCGTGGGGGACGGCAACATCGTCGCCGGAATTCACAAAGGGTTTTATGACCTGCACCAGTTGGGCTGGATAGAGCGGATTCCGCGTTTAATCGGTGTACAAGCAGAGGGCAGTGCCGCACTTCATGATGCATGGCAAAATGGGGTAAGCGCACGCGATATGCAGCCGATTAATGCCCATACCGTCGCGGATAGCATTTCGGCGGGTCTGCCGCGTGACCGGGCAAAGGCGCTGCGGGCTGTAGTGCAAACGCAAGGTGCATTTGTTACGGTGAGTGACAGCGCCATCATCGCGGCGATTCCCCGGCTGGCGCGGTTGACAGGAGTATTTGCAGAACCGGCTTCAGCAGCGGTTTTCGCCGGGGTAGAAGTTGCTGTACAATCAGGGGTAATAAACCCAAATGAAACAATCGCGCTGATGCTGACCGGCAACGGTTTGAAGGATGTGCGGCGCGCACAGGAATCGGTTGCACAGGGCCTACGGGTGCAGCCGAGTATTGAATCGGTACGAGAGGCTTTACATCTCTAAAAGAGGTTTCATGAGCGACAGACCACGCTATTCTATCGTCGCACCCATCTACAACGAAGAAGGCAATATTCAGATTTTGTGGGAGCGGATTCAGCAGGTGATGAATTCTACCGGGGAAACCTGGGAACTGGTGACGATCAATGACGGCAGTCGTGACCGTTCGCTGGAGCTGCTGGAAGCAATCGCCGCACAGGATTCTCGGCTCAAAATTGTCAATTTCGCCCGTAACTTTGGTCATCAACTGGCGGTTACAGCCGGGCTGCACCATACATCAGGTGATGCGATGGTGGTGATTGACGCCGACCTGCAAGACCCGCCGGAACTCATTCTTGAAATGATTGAGCGCTGGAAAGCGGGCTACCAGGTGGTATACGCTGTGCGTGAAGAACGCAAGGGCGAAAGCTGGTTCAAGCTGTTCACAGCCAAGCTGTTTTACCGGCTGATTTACCGCATCACGGATGTTGATATTCCGTTGGATACGGGCGACTTCCGGCTCATGGACAGGCGGGTGGTGGATGCTCTCAATTCAATGCCGGAACATAACCGCTTCATTCGCGGGATGGCAAGCTGGGTTGGTTTCAAGCAGACAGGCGTGACTTATGTGCGCGAGGCGCGGCACTCCGGCGAAACCAAGTATCCGCTGGGCAAGATGGTGCGCTTTGCGATGGATGCAGTGACGGGATTTTCGTATTTCCCACTGCAAGTGATGGTTTATGTAAGCCTGGTTCTGGGCTTTCTGGCGGTAATGACTATTCCGGTAATCGCGGTGCTGCGCGTGGTGCGCGGAGATGAATTTCTGGGCGGGCAGGCCACGACTATAGTCCTATTGCTGCTGCTGAGTGCTTTCCAGTTATTCTTCCTGTTCGTCATGGGGCAGTACGTGGCGCGAATTTATGATGAGGCGCGTCGTCGTCCTCTTTATGTTCTGGCTTCCAAGACCGGTTTTAATGAGGCGAAAAATTCGCTTCAGCAGCCTGCGCCAGTGCTGGAGGCCGAAGCCGAACCCGAAGCATGATTGGGGGATAAGATGGCCGAGGAAAGCCGCAGCGAACTTCATAAAGTGCAGAAATACCGAAAACTCGTTTTGGTGTATGAGGCACTGGACGAGGAAGTGGATAAGCTCATCATGGCGAACGGCGGCCACACCGAAGATATGTCGTCGGAGTCACTGGCGCGTTACCGCGAACTCGCCAACCGGCGGGACGAAGTGCAAAATGAGATGCGCGCACTGGAATATGAACTCCGCATTGACGATGAAGATGCGACAATCATGTAAAATACCACAGGCGAACTGAAGGTTCGCTTTCTACCATTTTCTGGAGTAAGACCGTGATTACTGGCCCGACCTTTGAAGAAATGCTGCATCCCTGGGCAATTGCCCCGCACACCCGGAAGCAGGCACAGCAGGCGCGTAACAGTGACCCCCTCAATCCCATTAACTTATTCAACATTACCTGGCGCGGCGCGGACGACCAGGTGTTTCATGTAGTGCTGCCAAAGCAGCTTACCGGCGTGGACGCTAACATTGTCGTGATTTACGGGCGGGAATTTCCGTCAGGCAGCCATAAGGTGGGCGCGGCTTACTCCGTGCTGCTGGAAAAGGAATTATTTGGCGAGGTTGATCCGGCACAGCATACGCTGGTGTGGCCTTCAACCGGGAATTACGGCATCGGCGGCGCATGGGTTGGCGGACGAATGGGCTGCAAGAGCCTGGTGGTGCTGCCTGCCGGGATGAGCCGGGAGCGCTTCGAGCGCATCGAAAGTTACGGTGCGGGCATCATCAAAACGCCGGGGTCGGAGAGCAATGTCAAGGAAATTTATGATGAGACTCACCGGCTGCGTGCCAGTGGTGAGGAAATCCGCATCCTGAATCAGTTCGAAGTGATGGGAAACTATCGCTTTCACTATTATGTTACTGGGAACACACTGGTTGAACTGGCCGGCGAACTGGCGGCACAGGGGATTGGCGCGGGCAAGATTTCGGCTTATGTCTCGGCTATGGGCAGCGCGGGGACGATTGCGGCGGGTGACCGGCTGAAACAGGTCTGGCCCGACCACAAAATTGTCGGGCTGGAGCCAATTCAATGTCCAACGCTTTATAACAATGGCTATGGCTCTCATGATATTCAGGGGATTGGGGACAAACACGTTACCTGGATTCATAATGTGCTGAATATGGATGCGCTGATGTGCATTGACGACATCGAGTGCAAAAAGGGGTTGCAGGTTTTTGCAGAAGCAGCCGGACGCGAAACACTGGTGAAGCGCTATGGTATTGACGCGGCAGTGGTGGAACAGCTCAGCACCCTGTTTGGCATCAGCGGGATTTGCAATATTCTGGGCGCGATCAAGACGGCGAAATATTATAACTTTGGCAAGGATGATGTGGTGGTGGCAGTGGCAACAGATGCGCTTGATCGCTATCACTCAGTCATGGAAAGTATGGCGGAATGCTATGGTAGGCTGGATGAAGCAGCGACGGTGGGCTATGTAGAGAGCATCTTCAAAGGGATGCGGACGGACTGGATTATGCCCGGTACGCCGGATGCTCGCGAACGATGGCACAACCTGAAATATTACACCTGGGTGGAGCAGCAGGGCAAAACGGTTGAAGAACTGGATGCCCAGCGTGACCCGGCCTGGTGGGAACAGCACCAGCAGATGGTGGGGGAAATTGACGCCCGACTGACCACACTGCGGCAGGCGGAAGCTGCTCACGTCTGAAATCCAGCCGTTTAGTGACACAACTATTCTGCTATTAGCTGTATAAAAAATCAGTCACTAGTCGTTAACCGTTCAAAGTCTGCTACAATACCCTCGGCCAATGTCTTTTTAATTAGCCGGGGGGTAAATGCGTGTTCCCGGAAGACCGCGTGCTGGTAGGGGTTATCAACCGCAAACGTGATTTGCAGACCGTGCAAAATGAAGGCTGGTATCGTATTCCACAGGTGCGAATGCCGCGCGGGGTGAATGCCGAATATCTGGCATTTTTTCTGAGCAGCAAGGCTTTCAAAGAGCGTGAGAGTGGTATTTATTATTATGCGGAAAAACGGGGGCTGGAACTGGCGTACCGGAAAGACCTGCTGCCGAAAGAAGTCGATCATCCCCGCGCGAACGAAACCTACTACAAGGTGCAGCTTGGCCCTTTGATCGAGAAAAGTCCGCCGGTTTTGAATCCGACGCGCCGCACCATCAGCTTTGTCTATACGACCTGGGATCGTTTTGTCCACGCTGAAACCATCAGCGATCTGTACAGCAAGGATGATTATTTCGTGGAGCGGATTTTCCACGCGCTGCGGGATAATGGCGTATACGCCGCCGAGCGGACGTGGAGCGCGGAATATCCCGGCATCGCGCCGCAAATTCGGATTTTGTGCGAAAAAGGAACTATTAAAGCCTCCACCGAAGCGGGCGAAGGGCTGTTTTTTCTGGATAAGGATCAGGGTGAGGATAAGATGCTGGCAAGCATTCTGGCGCGGATTGCCAGCGAAGGTGGCCCGGTCATGCTCAGTATTCCATACGATTAAGTCAACATCAATCAGACTTTGAAAGAAAAAAGTTAAAAGTATATTCGCGTGGCGGATGTGGATGCTGACATGCCATTCCTGCGCTATTATTAAGCGCCGATGAAATTTTCTTCAGGCCTGTTATTCAATTTTGCTGAGATTGGGTTTATCCATGCTGATTATCAATGGGACGCTGGTTACGTGGGAGGAACCGAATCGTATCCTGAGCGACCACGCAATTTATATTCAAGATGGCATTATCGCGGACATCGGCCCGACGAAAGATTTAGCAGCGCGTTATCCGGCAGGTGAGCGGGTTGATGCGCGGGGGCAACTGGTGATGCCAGGAAATGTGTGCGCCCATACCCACTTTTATGGGGCGTATGCGCGAGGGATGGCGATCCCTGGCCCCGCGCCAGAGAATTTTCCGCAGATTTTGCAGCGGTTGTGGTGGCCGCTGGATAAAGCGCTGGATAAAGAGACGGTTCGCATGAGCGCGCTGGTATCGCTGGTGGATGCGGTGAAACACGGCACGACAACGCTGATCGACCACCACGCCAGCCCGAATTTCATCGAAGGCAGTCTGGATGTGATCGCTGATGTAGTGGATTGGGCGGGATTACGGGCGGTGCTGTGTTATGAAGTGACTGACCGCGATGGCGATGAAAAAATGCACGCCGGAATCGCCGAAAATGTGCGCTTCATCAGCCAGAATGAACATCCCTTGATTGCTGGTACATTTGGCCTGCACGCCAGCCTGACATTAAGTGACGATGCGCTGCGCGCCTGCGCCGATGCACGGCCAGATGACAGCGGCTTTCATGTGCATGTAGCGGAACATGAAGCTGATGAAGAAGACAGCCTGCGGCGGAGCGGGCGGCGGGTGGTGCAGCGCCTGCATGATTACGGCATCTGGGGGGATAAGACTATCGCGGCACACTGCGTCCATATTGACGATGCCGAGCGCCAGATTTTGCAGACGACCCGGACATGGATTACCCATCAGCCGCGCTCCAATATGAATAACGCTGTCGGGGCGATGGCGTTTGACGAGATGATGGCGCGGAAGATGCGTATCTGCATCGGCAATGACGGCTTCAGCAACAATATGTGGGAAGACTGGAAGGCGGCTTATATGCTGCACAAAGTGATACACCGTGACCCCCGGCAGGCGAACGGCGCGGACATCGCGCGGGCGGGAGCCTATAATAATGCACGGTTGGCGGAGCGTTTCTTCCCCGGTCTGCGGGTTGGTGGGTTGAGCGCTGGCGCGGCAGGCGATGTCATTTTTGTGGATTATCATCCATTCACACCGCTGACAGAGGGAAATTTACCCTGGCATATCCTGTTCGGATTTGAGGCGTCGATGGTGACGACGACAATTGTGGCCGGGGTGACGCTGATGCGTGATCGACAACTACTGACGCTGGATGAAGCAGCTATCGCGCAGGAAGCGCTGGCACTCGCGCCAAAGGTGTGGGAACGTTATGCGGAGAATGCAGAGAAGATTTGAGCTTCCGGGACTCCAGTTTCAATAAGATAGAAAACATACTTACCATCATCGAAGGACAGCACCATGACTGAAGAACAAGCACCTTTGCTGACGATTGCCGTATTGGGCGGCACAGGCAAAGAAGGCTCCGGACTGGCAATGCGCTGGGCGCTGAAGGGCTACCGCGTCATCATTGGTTCACGTGAGGCGGAAAAAGCACAGATGCGGGTTGCCGAACTGAACGAACAGCTTGGCGGCGAGTATTTAATTGGGATGGCAAATACCGATGCGGCGGAACAGGCGCATCTGGTGGTATTGAGCGTGCCATACACGGCCCATAAAGTGACGCTGGAAAGCGTGAAAGATCAGCTTCAGGGAAAAATTCTGGTCGATCTGACGGTACCGCTGCAACCGCCGAAAGTGCGAACTGTGCATGTGCCGGAAGGGAAAGCGGCCTCACTGGAAGCGCAGGCTTTGCTAGGAGAGGGGGGCAAAGTGGTGTGCGCTTTTCAGAATGTGAGCGCGGAACATCTTAGCGACCC
>CAYUTY010000141.1:0-8723 GCA_964447795.1 uncultured Anaerolineaceae bacterium | reverse complement strand
AACCCGGTCCCGCGCTGGTCAAGCAGGATAACATCCCGTTCCGCCATCGCTGCTCGAAACGCACCCGGCAGCCCACGCCGCAGCATAAACTCAATTGCCGATGATCCCGGCCCGCCTTGCAAAAACAGCAGCGGATCAGGTTCAGGATTCGGGTTAGTGCTTTTCAGAATAGCAACAGCCAGTCGAATTTTTTTACCCTCCGGCTGCTGATGATTTTCGGGAACATTCACATATCCACAGTTGATCGTCAGGTCTTGTGGAATCTCAAACGGGCAGGCAACATCTTCATAAATCGGAGTCTCAGACTGCGCCAGAACCCCACCCGCCAGCAAAAATATTCCCACCGAACAGACCAATTTGATGATGGTTCGCACAATCTTATTCCTCGCCACGTGGACTTTATGCAGCACTCAGGATTGATGAAATATCTATCTACAAACCACTACTCAAATGGTAATAGTTATTCACAGCGAAGCATTTACGGCGGGTCAGAGCGCCTTTAGTGCGCTTCCCGCCGCACCCGGTAGCCGGATGGCTTTAGCCTCTGGCGGCGAAAAGGCATGAAATCACGTTTACGGACAGGTAACTAATTGCGTTGTCTTTCGGAAAACCACAACGCTGCGGCAATCAGCAGCACTGCAATGCCAAAGAGAGCCGGGCGAAATTCCGGCGCGCTTAAACCAGGAAGAGACAATAGATAGGTGATGGCATTTGGCTCAGGAATGGATTGCAGCAAAACATGTGCGCCCCAGATTCCAAAACTGAATACCGAACCAACCAGCGCATCGCGGCAGTTTATGCTCAAAAAGAAAGCCAGAGCGGATAAAAAAGCCATCGGTGCTAACCACGACAGCACCAGCGGCCACAACAGTACATCGGTGTGAAAGATCGCCAGAAATATACTTCCCACCAGGGACAACAGGAGATCAAATCCAAATACCAGCGTCAGCCGCGCCAGCAGCAGCAGCCGTGTGGAAGCCAGCGTCGTGTTCTCAATTTCCAGCATCTGCTCGACGTCGCTGTCATACAGAAATGCGATTCCCAGCGCCGCCACCAGCGGTGCAACCAGCGTAATTGGCACCATACTATTGGAGGCAGCGTTGTAGGTCGTCGCTGTGACCAGTACACCCAACACCAGTATGAGCGCTGACGCCGCCCAGATTTCCTTCCGCACCACCCGAAGCTGCGCTCGCATTAACAGCAACGGCCACCAGCGTGCAGCAGGTGAACTTGTCGTTGGCATCTCAGCCTTTAGCAAGCGAATCAATTGAGCGGTTGACTCGTGACTGGCAGGTGGCGACTCCCACTGTTGCAGCCGTTCGACTGTGCCAATGTATAGCTCAGCCGTGTCACCAGCATCCAGGTCTTCAGCCAGCATTCGGCGCAGCCGTTCCGTCTCATCCGATGAAAATTTGTTGTGCATCTTCACGCTTCCCGTTCCAGTAATATCGTTCGCAGCCGCCCCAACCCCAGACTCAGGCGAGATTTCACGGTGCCAAGTGGTATATGCAGCGCTTCGGCGATTTCCGCCAGCGATAATTCCTGGTAATAACGCAAAATGACGGCCTCACGCTGGTGGTCAGGCAGCCCCAGCAGTGACCTCGCTACTGCCTGCGCTTCATCGTGAAGCAGCAGCACATCTTCCGGCAAAGGCTGACCGGCGCTGACAAAGTGATTTCCCTCTGCTGGCATCGACTCAACATGCCGGGTTTCAGCACGTTTATAGTGATCGCGGGCAATATTGGTGGCGATCATATACAGCCAGGGCTTAAACGGACGTGGATGCTGATACTGCTGAATCGAGCGCAGCACACGCAAAAAAGTTTCCTGTGCCAAGTCCTCTGCCAGCGCTCGATCACCCATCATGCGATACAGGAAGCCAATCAACGCACTATGATGGCGTTCAACCAGCAATCCCAAATCGTCGCTGTTCCCCCGCTGAATACCCAGCGCCAGGTCTTCATCCCGCCGCAACTGCTGCCCCCCGCTCTTTGTCTGTACCGCTGCTGCTCCCTGTTACGAGCCTGGTGCCAAAAAGTTCATAACTTCTATCCACATTACGCTATAATGCCGCCTCTATCGTCATCCGCTTTTACTCCATAAAAGGTCATATCCGTGTCCCACCAGAAAAAACCCGTCACCCCCGCCGACCTCTGCAAAATCATCTCGCTGGAAGACCCACGCCTCTCGCCCGATGGCCGCTGGCTTGCCTATGTCCAGGTCACAGTCGATCAGTTTGAAAACACCTATAAGCGCAATATTTTTCTTATTCCTCCTTCCGGCGGCCAGCCAATCCAGCTCACCCGCAGCGGCAAAGACACGACTCCGAGATGGTCGCCCGATGGCAAAACGCTCGCTTTCGTTTCCAGCCGCGAAGAAAAGCCGCAGATTTACCTCCTGCCCATCGCGGAACCCGGTGGTGAAGCCCGCCCCCTGACATCCATGCCCAATGGCGCCAACAATCCCGCCTGGTCGCCCGATGGGACCCACATCGCCTTTCTCGCTGGCATGAATGCCGACCTCCGCGCTAAGGAAGACAGCGCCATCGAAGACCCGCGCCCTGCTGACAAACTGGAAGGCAAATATCGCAAGGAACGCCGCGAATACGACGAAACCAGACGCTTCGACCCCCGCATTATCGAACGCATCCCCTATCGCACAGGAACCAGCTTCCTCACCGACCATTTTCAGCAGATTTACGTGATGCCGACTGCCGAAGGGCTGGAAAATGAAGCTGCCCGCCCCCGCCGCCTGACCGACGCCAATGCCGATTACGGCCCACCGCAGTGGATGCCTGATGGCAAATCACTGCTCACTTTTCGTATTGGCGACCCTGCTGGTGACGACCCCTGGCGTTGGAGTAATCTCTACCGGATAGCCCTGACAGATGGCACACACCAGCAGCTCACCGACGAAAGTTTTACCAGTTTTGCCCCCCTCTCCTCACCTGATGGTCGCTGGATTGCCTTTGGCCGCGCCCCCCGCGAACAAATCAGCGAACGTATCAATCGGCTCACAATCTTGCCTGCTGCTGGTGTCGAAGCCCGTGACCTCACACTAGAGCTGGATCGCAATATTGGTGATTTCCGTTGGCTGCCGGACTCCAGCGGACTGCTGTTCACGGCTTCCGATCACGGCAGTATTGAGTTGTATCGCCTCGCGCTGGAAGATGGCACAATTGAAAAAATCGTCGCAGGGAATATCCATGTCGAAAGTTTTGACCTGCACGCCGCCGGAGTAATCGCCTACTCCGCCGCCACCACCCACAATCCATCTGAGTTATTCCACCTTCCTCCCGCCAGCACTTCACCCACTCAAATCACAAACGTTAATGACAAGTGGCTTGAATCCGTCGCCATTCAGGAAAATCATGAACTGCGCTGGCAGTCGCCTTCCGGCACTGAAATTCAGGGCTGGTATCTGCTGCCACCGGATTTTGAACCGGGCAAAAAATACCCCCTCATCGTCAATATTCACGGCGGCCCTCATGTGATGTGGGGTCCCGCCATCAAAGCCTGCTGGCAGGAATGGCAGTTTCAGGGATATGCAGCGCAGGGTTATGTCGTCTTTTACTGCAACCCGCGCGGTGCCGACGGTTATGGCGAGGCGTTCCAGATGGCACTGCATGGAGAATGGGGCGATGTCGCCTATCAGGACATTATGGCCGGGGTAAATGCATTGCTCGAAAAAGGCTTTGTTGACGAAGAAAAAATGGCGGTTACCGGTGGGTCATATGGCGGTTACATGGCAGCCTGGATTGTCGGCCATACCGATCGTTTCAAGGCGGCCTGCGCCCAGCGTGGTGTGTACAACTTGCTTGGATTCCCCGGAACAACTGATATTCCCAGCTTTATCCCGACTGAGTTTGGCGTCGAATCCTGGGAAAGTCCGACTTTCCTCTGGGAAAGATCGCCACTGGCTTATGCTCACCACATTAAGACGCCGCTCCTGCTCATCCACAGCGAAAATGACTTCCGCGTGCCAATTTCCGAGGCTGAGCAGATGTTTTCCTTTGTTCGGCGTACCGGCGGCACCGTCAAGCTGATTCGCTTCCCCCGCGAAGGTCATGAACTCACCCGCAGTGGCGAACCGGAACACCGCATCGCCAACATCAATTACGTCATCGAATGGTTTGACCGTTACTGCAAATAACATCGCCCGGAATCGCTGGCAGGGAGAAGCCGTATCTCCTCCCTGCCAGGTTAGCTGTATTAGCTTTCTAATGCCGCCGCATTATACCGCCCCACAAAGGCGGTAAAATTATCATGAACGAAGAAATGTCGCGCAGGTCTTCTTCCCAGGCAGACTCCGCAGGCAGTACCACATACAAACGGAGATTTTGCTCCCGTATCCGATCTGTATATTCATCCTGGGGAAAACCAGTTGCGCCATCCGTCAGCACCAGCGCCCGATGAATCGCGGGCTTCATATTCAGCAAATGTTCCAGCACACAGTTAATATCTGTCCCGCCTGTCGTTTGCAACCTGCCCTGCCGCAGCCGTGCCAGTGGCAAAGGCTCGACAATCGTTGAAAACTGAAAAATGTCAGCCTGTCCGGTGGCTACATAGGGCAGCACCAATCCCATCAGATGCGGCAGCACTTCAGCCATCGAACCGGATACATCCAGGTAAACATGTGCCTTGCTGGGTGTTTCTGGGACACGCGCTTTTACGGTCCCCGGTTGTAACCAGATAGTGTTCGGCACGCCCAGCAGCCGCCGCGCCGGAGCCAAACGATCACGTGCATTCGGCAAAACGCTCATACCGCCGATCCCTGGTACAGGGGATTTTTTCTTACGCCGCTTGCCACCTTTACGCGGCCCCAAACAGCGCCGCAAAACCTGTGAAAAAGCCCGCCGCGCTCGTTCTGATGATGGCCCACTTTCATTCATCCAATCTGCCCGCGCCCCACCCCGTCCCCGATTTTTTCCGCCAAACTGATTTGGCATCTTGCTGGCGATGCGCCGCATCGTTTCACCTAGAATGGGGTCAACAAAAACCTGCCCTTCACCATCCGGGTTATCATGGTCACCCAGCAGAAAAGGTTCGCCCTCCACCCATACCCAGCCGTTTTCCTCAGCATATTGCCGCAGCAGCCGCAGAATTTCCTCATAAAACGGCATTGAAACAGTACGACTGTTGCCCTGCGGATACAAACGCTCCACAATTTGCCGTGTCCCCGCCGGGCCACCTTCTGGGTAAACTGGATTCGCGGGCCACCCAACCGGTGGACGCAGCAGCATACTGGGGAATTTATCCGGTGGATTTAATTCCTCGAAAAAGCCGCGATATTCCGGCTTGTCATACTGCCGCGATAACCCGGCATTGATGATAGCGTCAAAGGCGATGTTATGAGCCGGAGTCACACGCGGATACAGCCGCGTATGCGCCAGAATAATGTGCCACAATTCGTGCATCACCAGTAGGAAAAGATGTTCATCTCGCTGGCAGTACTTCGCTGCAAAGTCCGGGTTGATGAGTAGTCGAGGACGCCGCACACACTCCACTGCCGCCGTGGGGACGCTCTGGCTGACTTTTATGCCCGCCAGCCTGCATAAGGTTTCCATCTCAACGGTGGCAGCGGGCAGGCATCCTACCAAACGCGCCGCCAGCCGCGCTGCATCGTCAGACCAGCCAGTGAATGACTTGCGTATTTTCCCCTTCATTGCAACAGCGATTCTTCTATACAGCCGGTCGCCTGTACCAGTGCAATCAAGCGCTGGTCATCGCTGTAAAGCGATTGGCTCAGATATTGTCGTTCCAGTGCCAGCGGCGCGTTTTTCAACAGGATGTTAGCCCGCGTCCGTGACAGCACATTCATGACCAGCAGAACATCAAAAGCCCGTAAAATGACGGGCGAAGGCCGCTTATCATCGTCGTAATTTTCATCAGGCTGGGTATCATCATCATTGGGGATGCGCCCAACCAGTGTTTGCGGCAAGTCACGATTCCAGGGATACAACAAAATTGCCCCGCGCAGTTGATAATCATTCCAGGCTTCATCCAGACGAACAATCATCTCCTGCACATCGTCGCTTCGCTCATCAAAGGCATTGTACAAAGCCTGTGGGTCGCCAAAATCAATGGTCAGCCGTTTACCTAGCAAACGGTAAAATGGATCACCCAATCCATTCAGATCAAAACGCACAAGCTGCTGACCCACTGGCATAATACGCCAGTTCAGCTTCGTTGGCCCCAACCGTGAACCCAGCGCATTCGGACGCGGCGGTGTAGTCGGCGTGGAAGGCTTCGATGTCCCCCCAAGTCCAGACGAACCCGGCGCAGGAGCAGCCGGGGCATTTGACCCGCTGGCAGCAGCGCCAGGAGAAAAGCGTGAAGTCGCAGTTGCGAACGGATTAGTGGCCGGTTTCGGCGGCTGGTTTTGCTGGGTCATACATCCTCCGTTCCATCAATCGTGAATAGAGCCATATCAACGCGAAAACGTTCCAGGGCTTCCTTCCAGTTATCACGCCGCCATAATTCGGGGAAACCGCACAGGACGAAGTTCCGCTCAAGGCGTGGCATTAGCCCTTCTTCCTGCTCCTGTGACACCACCCAATCCTTAATTTCCTGCCAGATCGCCATATCAGACCCCGGTCGCAGCGCGGCAGCCAGTGCCCGTGGTTCAGTCACTTTAGCGGCCAGTTGCGCCAGGGGCTCCCAGGCAGCCGGACTCAGTTCACGTCGCTCGCGGTAAGACAAAAACATGGCTGTCCCCAACCCGATACGCCGCGCTTCCGAATTTTCCGCGCCTAATGCCTGTGTAATCAAACGGGAGAGATCAGCATCACTGAAAGCCAGTTCATCAGCCAGCACAACCCGCTTTACCGGATCAAACTCTTCAAGTACCTGACGCCAGTTATCATCTTCAATCAGACAGGCAATTTCCCATGCCTGTTTATGGACAGCTACAATCGTCGCCTCAGACGGTGGTACTTCGCTGGCGCTTTGCGGTAAGCCAAACCCCAGCGCGATTTCAGCGCTGTCCTGGAGTTCAGCTTCATCACCTTCCAGCACCAGCCGTGCAGCATGGATAGCCACTACTGAACGTGCCAACATCCGCGCACGGCGTGGGCTTTGTGGCAGTTGTGCCTTTTCCAGCAAATCCACCACCAGCACCACGTAATCTGAAAGCCATTCGTCCAGTTCATTTTCAAGAGCAGGAATTAATCCAGCACATTCCGCCACCAGCCGGGGCAGTTCGCGCTCCAGCCAGGTGTCTCCTGCTTCGTCCTCATCTGTCAAAAACTGTTCGCGCCACGACACCAGTCGGCGGCGATCTGCCTTCGATAATTCCTTCCAGTCCGGCACAGGAACGACGAACGGAAAACGATCTGCCAGTGCTGGGTCAAGCGGTTCCGATCCCAGATAATAGGTCGCCATTGGCTGCTGGCTGGCATCTGGTTCATCCGGCGCAGGAGGGTTCATCGCCGACCAGCGGTGTTTGAGTTTATGCAGTTGAATACCGGCCACCCGCCGCTCATGGATGATCGGAAACATCTTGTTCTGTAAATCCGGTCGGCAGCGCGAAATTTCGTCGAAGAATACAAATTCCGCATCCCATATGGAACCCGGCGTAGCGATGAAATGCAGGCTGGTATTGTTTTCTTCCGGCATCGGAATACCAACCAGATCATCATAATTTAACAGTGATGCATTGTAATGGCGCATCGATAACCCCAGGGCGCGGGCGCTGCGCTCAATCAACAGCGACTTGGCCGTTCCATGCGGCCCGACCAGCAGCAGTGGCGATTCTGTCGCCAGTGAAGCCAGCAGAACCGGGTCATGATGCGCCCAGCCATGAATATTAAGCGACTGGGAAATTCCCGGACGGAGACGGTGATTCTGGTTAATTGACATGTGGCTTTAACTCTGGACTCGAAGCGGGGTGCAGGGGTGCGATGGCGGGCGATAGAATGTCGTGGGAGTCTACCATCGAATATTCAGCTCTATAGCGAGACTAGAATACGGCTGGGATAGTCGAACGTTGCTCACTTCCTCATATAACAAAGTTTGATACTTATTATATACCATTCACATGGTGCGCCTCATTAGAAATCACCGTTTCCCGGTTATGATCTTCAAACGAATTGTTGACAGGCTGATGACAGCTTGTGTCATACTATGACACACACTTTTATGCATTCGTCCCCCAAGTAATAGGGGGACTTGGTCTTAGGGAAGCAGTAGCGAATTTGCTATACTCCCCTCGTTAAGTCATAAATTCTGGAGGCAACCTTATGGTGACGCTCGATTTCATGGAAAAGGCCCAGGCCATCAGTGGCGACATTACTGCCTGGCGGCGTGATCTTCACATGCATCCTGAACTCAGTTTTCAGGAATTTCGTACTGCCCGTCTGGTAGCTGATACGCTGCGGGATTTAGGCTTAGAGGTACAAACGGGCGTCGGCAAAACCGGGGTGGTCGCCCGCATTGGCGAAGGTCGGCCCGCTGTTGGAATCCGCGCCGATATGGATGCCCTGCCAATTCATGAAGCCAACGATGTGCCTTATGCCTCACAAAATCCCGGTGTCATGCACGCTTGCGGCCACGACGCCCACACCGCTATCCTGCTCGGCGTCGCCCGTCTGCTCACCAGCATGAAAGATCGACCAGCCGGGGAAATCCGCCTTTTATTCCAGCCAGCGGAAGAAGATGAAGATGACGAAAATAAGAGCGGTGCGCTGCGGATGATCGAAGATGGGGCGCTCGAAGACATGGATG
>CAYUTY010000140.1:0-8906 GCA_964447795.1 uncultured Anaerolineaceae bacterium | reverse complement strand
GAATCATTTTGTTTATAAAAGTTAACATCTTTCCCATAAGTTGGTGCGATTTTAAAACACTGATATGGGCATTCAACGTGAATGTGCAATGTAAGGTTACAGGGTATTTAGTTTTGTAATGCTATTTGAAAAATATTATTGAATTTGATGTAACCTTGTTTGAAAAGTGCCGTATTAACCGGAAAAACATTATCAAGTTTAAATATTCCAGAAATGAAAAAGATTATATTCAGTTTGTTTTTTGTCATTGCTGCATTTGCAGTAAAAGCACAAACCATTATCGGTAAAGTTGATGTAGATGGTATTCCCCAATTTACAGCAGCAATATCTGATTGCAAAAGCGAACTACAAAAAATATCAAGTAATAAAGGATCGTTTGCTTCCATAAAATTGCAGGATATCACGTTTTCTCAAATGTCAAAAGGTCAATATTGTTTAACAGCTTATGAGAAAGATGCAACAGGAAAAGTAGCACGTGGAATCAGAGTTGAATGCAAACAGGATGATGAGAATAATTTAATCATCACTCCGGCTTCAAATGTTGAAACTACAACAGGTAAAGCATTTGCAAAAATTAACACTTCGATACAATAATATTGTAATTTGGAATAATAAAAAAGGGAGCCCGTAAGCTCCCTTTTTTAATTTTAATCTATTTTATTTTTGAAGTTTTTTCTTCAGATTGGTATCAATGACGGAAAGAAAATCTTCAGTATGCAGATAATGTTCCGGCTTTGTTTCATTACCATAAATACATACTGCAAGGTCTTTAGTCATCTTGCCGTTTTCTACGGTTTCCACACAAACTTCTTCTAATGCTCTGGCAAAATTTATTAGTGCAGCATTGTTATCTAATTTACCTCTGAAATCAAGTCCTCTAGTCCAGGCAAATATTGAAGCTATGGGATTTGTAGATGTAGGTTTTCCTTTCTGATGTTCGCGGAAGTGGCGTGTTACAGTTCCATGTGCGGCTTCTGCCTCCATGGTTTTTCCATCTGGTGTAATCAATGTTGATGTCATCAGGCCAAGTGAGCCAAATCCTTGTGCCACTGTATCGCTCTGCACATCTCCATCATAATTTTTACATGCCCAAACAAAATTGCCATTCCATTTTAAAGCACTGGCAACCATATCGTCAATCAAACGATGTTCATAGGTGATAGTTTTTGCTTCAAACTTAGGTTTAAATTCCTTCTCATATACTTCTTGAAATATATCTTTAAATCTTCCATCATATTTTTTAAGAATGGTATTTTTTGTTGAAAGATATAATGGCCATCCTTTTTGTAGTGCCACATTAAAACACGATTGTGCAAAACCTCTAATGGATTCATCTGTATTATACATTGCAAGTGCAACGCCATTGCCTTTGAAGTTAAATACTTCATGTTCGATAGTGCCATCTTCACCTTCAAACTTGATGGTGAGTTTGCCTTTGCCTTTTGTCAGAAAATCTGTTGCGCGGTACTGATCACCAAATGCATGACGACCAATGCAGATTGGCGCTGTCCAGTTTGGCACCAAGCGTGGAATATTTTTACAAACTATTGGCTCACGAAAAACAGTCCCGTCAAGAATGTTTCTGATAGTGCCATTAGGCGATTTCCACATTTGTTTCAGACTAAATTCTTTAACACGTGCTTCATCGGGTGTAATAGTGGCACATTTTATTCCTACATTATATTTTTTAATTGCCTCAGCAGCTTCTACTGTTACTTTATCATCAGTAGCATCGCGATGTTCCATGCCAAGGTCGTAATATTTAATGTCAATGTCTAGGTAGGGTAGTATGAGTTTATCTTTAATAAACTTCCAGATTACTCTTGTCATCTCATCGCCATCCAATTCAACTACAGGATTTAATACTTTAATTTTCTCCATTCGATTAACTATTTTAAAAATGAGCGACAAAAATAATGTTTTATATTTCTATTTTTTTGCCTGTAACCTATTTTATCAGCCTGATTTTATGTATACCAATGATTTGAGATTTGCTGTCAGGTGTAATAGTTTATTGCTCCATAAGCTACCAAAGAAATGAAAAATCGCTATCATTGTAAGTGACACATTTTCAATGATAACGGTATAGTTTAATACTAAATAAATGAAAAAAATTAAGACCCTGTTACATTCCTGCTTATTACAACTTTTGATATAGCTTATTTATTTAGATTTGCCACCCTAATTATAAAATATGAAGCTATTTTCTACAGTCAGTTTTTTCCTGACTTTATTGATTCTTCCTTTTCTTTCCTCTGCCCAGTCAGGAGTTTTAAAGGGGGTTATTTTAAATGAGAACAGTGTCCCGATGGCAGGCGAGGTGGTTGTGCTCAACGGCACTAACTTTCAATCAATCACAGACAAAGACGGAGCATTTACTATAAGTGGTGTTACTTATGGCACCTACTCTCTTTCTGTGCAGGATGTTGCATACAGCGGTTTTAAACAAGAAGTAGTTGTGAACGCTGAGACTGTTGATGTAGGCACTGTGAAATTGGTTTACAGTCCCGGAACAGCTACAACAGAGGCCGACATTCCTGTTGTAACGCTTGACGATGATGAATTACAATCTAACTCTGCACAGTCAAGTGTTTCCAGTGTTTTAGGAGCATCTCGTGATGCCTTTACATCGGCTGCTAATTTTAATTTCAGTGTTGCACGATTCAAAACCCGTGGTTATGACACAGAAAACTTCCCTACATTAATGAACGGCATTGCTGAAGAAGACTTAACCAATGGCCGTACTGCATTTTCAAGTTGGTCGGGTTTGAATGATGTTCTCAGGTCAAGAGAATCAACTTCAGGATTAAATCCTTCAACTTATTCTTTTGGAGGTATTGGAGGTTCATATAGTATTGACTCTCGTGCCGGAAGACAACGTAAGCAGATACAGGCTACATATTCATTAAGCAACAGAACCTATGACAATCGTTTTATGTTGACCTATGGAAGTGGATTTAACAAAAAAGGATGGGCTTATTCAGCTTCTATTTCTAAAAGATGGGCTAAAGAAGGTTTTATCAAAGGAACCTATTATGACGGTTTTGCTTATTATTTAGGTGTTTCAAAAGTTGTCAATAAACATGAGTTTGATTTTACAATCTTAGGCAGTCAATATGAAAGTGCACGCTCATCATCTAATACTAAAGAAGTTTATGATATAGCAGGTGATCATTATTATAATTCAAACTGGGGGTATCAGAATGGCGAAATACGGAATGCTAATATTGGACGCAGTCATCAGCCTGTGTTTACGTTAAATCATGAGTATAAAATTAGTAATAATACAACCTGGTTTTCTGCCTTATCATATACAACGGGCAAACGTGAATCTACTGCATTGAATTGGTTTGCTGCTGACCCTCGTCCAACATACTACAGAAATTTGCCATCATGGCAAACAGATTCTGCAGCAGCAGCACAGGTTTATAATACACTGAAAGCAAATCCTGATTTATTACAAATCAACTGGGATAATATGTTACTTGCCAACGATCAAAATTTTCAAACAGTAAATAATGCCGATGGTGTTGCAGGTTCAGCAGTTAGTGGTAAGCAAGCATTATATTTAATCGAGAATCGTGTAATTCAAACAAGCCGATTGAATTTTAATACTACATTTAATACTATTTTAAATGATAACATTACTACAAGTACAGGGTTATCTTTCCAGAAACAAACTTCGCGCTTTTATAAAGAAGCAGAAGATTTATTAGGTGCAGAGTTTTTTGTTGATATTGATAAATTCGCTAATCAGGATTTTCAGGATGAGCAATTAAGTCAGAGCGATTTAAATCACCCAAACAGAATAGTTCGTGAAGGTGACCGCTTTGGTTATGACTACGAGGCACACATTACTCATGCACAGGCATGGACACAAGCTGTTGCCAAATACAATAAAATAGATATATTCGGTGCTATTCAGGCTGCTTATACTTCTATTTATAGGGAAGGTAACTATAAGAATGGATTGTTCCCGGACGACTCTTATGGTAAATCAAAAACTTACGTGTTTCCTGATATTGGTGTGAAAGCAGGTGCTACTTATAAAGTAAATGGCCGCAATTATGTTTTTGCAAATGCAGGTTATCTGACAAGAGCACCTTTCTTCAATAACATGTACTTGTCACCACGCTCAAGAAATACATCGGTAGCAGATATCACAAGTGAAAAGATTACATCTGTAGAAGGTGGTTATTTGCATATTGCCCCAAAGATTAAAGGTAAACTTAAATTATACTATACCAATTTCAGAGATGGTATTGAAAACCGCTCCTATTATCTGCAAGGATTTGGTACTAACAGTTATGTGAACTACACATTAACTGGAATTGAAAAAGTACATACAGGAACAGAAATTTCTGTTGATGCTAATCTGGGAATGGGTCTTTCTGCAATGGCAGTAGCTTCAATTGGGCAGTATTATTATAGCTCACGACCTACGGCAACTATAACAGTAGATAATACCAACACTGTTCAATCATCAGGCGAAGTGGTGTATATGAAAAACCTTCATGTTGACAACACACCTCAAAATGCATTTACAGTAGGATTGAACTACCGTTCAAAAAAATTCTGGTATGTTGGTGTTAATGCCAATTGTTTCTCTAATTCTTATGTAGAAGCAAGCCCGGCAAGACGCACCGGTGACATCATTGATGGTGTAGATGAAAACAGTCAGGCATGGGAAAAAATATTGGGACAGGAGCGTTACGATTCACAAATGACTCTCGATTTGAGTGCAGGATGGTCAATTAAAATGAACAACCATATCAAAGCTTTAAAGAGAAATACCTTCTTCCTAATTAACCTTAACATCAATAACCTGCTCGATAATAAAGACATTATCACAAATGGATATGAACAAGGCAGACTGGATAAATCTGCTGTTCTTTCAGGAAGACCTGATGTATTTGCTTCAAAATACAGTTATGCTTTTGGCAGAACGTATATGATCAGCTTTATTTTAAGAATGAATTAATAACTAAATTAGAAATATAATAAAACAATGATAAAGAATATAAAAATCACAACAGCATTTGCAATTCTTGCAATTACTTTAAGTACTGTTTCCTGCGTTAAAAGGGATGATTTTGACAATGCACCTACTACTAATGTTGATCCGGATATTATTACCAATGCAACGGTATCCAATGTTGTAACCTTAGCTAATGCAACCGGGCCGGTTCAGATAACTTCTGATTTAACTTTCTCTGCTATTATAGTGGCAGATGATAAATCCGGTAATTATTATAAGGAAATGATTATGCAGGATTCGACAGCAGGTATCAGTATATTACTTGATCAACCTTCATATTTTACATCGCTGTTTATTGGAAGAAGAGTTTTTGTTAAAGCAAAGGGCTTATATATCCAATCCGTAAATGGTACTCCTAAAATGGGTATCTTAAATGCCGGTGCAGTTGATGCAATTCCTGCTGCTGAAATCGGGAACTATCTTGTAGGCGGTAAATGGGGATTAACTGTTGTTCCGGCAAAAAGAAAGTTGAATGCATTAACAGATGCCGACTTAAATACACTTGTTCAGTTTGATAGTGTTGCATTTGCTTCTGCAGAAGTTGGTTTGCCATTTGGCGATGCTGCAAATAAGTCAACTATTAACCGGAATATTCAGGACTGCTTTGGAAATTCATTAATTGTGAGAACAAGTGGCTATGCAAATTTTGCAACTACTCTTATTCCATGCAAAGGTGGTTCAATCACTGCAATTTATCAGAAGTATAACACTACTCCTCAGGTATTTCTTCGTGATATGAATGATGTTCCTGCAAATATTGAGCGCTGCGATGGTGTTGTTTGCACCCCGGTTTATGTTTCAATTGACAGCATAAGAACATTGTTTGCAACCGGTACAACAACTGTTCCCGGAGGTTTTCATATTAAGGCAACTGTGATTTCTGATTATACTACTTCTGCTCTTGATACAAGAAATGTTATCGTACAAGATGCAACCGGTGGTATTTGCCTGCGTTATAGCACTGCACCAAACTTTTCATTGAACTCTCAGTATGATTTTAATGTTGGCGGACTTACATTAGCAGAGTTTAACGGATGGCTGCAGATAAATAATATGGCCGGAGGTCTTTCAATAACAGGGTTAGCACCAATCACACCAACTGTTATTGATTTGGCAACTGCAACTGCAGATTTTGAGCAGTATGAATCAATGCTTATAAAAGTAAATAGTGTTACCATCAATAATGGAACATCAACTAATTATGGTGCCAATGGAGGTAGCCTTACTATTTCTGATGGTAGCACACCAAATACAGTAGTGCTCTATTGTCGCAGTGCTGCAACCTTTGCATCATCACCAACGCCAACAACACCTGTTAGTATTACAGGAATCCTGACTCAATTTAGTACTACCAAACAATTTCAGATTAGAAATTTAGGTGATATTCAATAAGCATTAAATATTTTTGACGCAGTGTAGGATTCTTCTGCACTGCGTTTTTCTTTTAATAAGAACACAAATGAAGCCTCTAATTAGTATTGTTTTTTTTGTTCTACTGTTGCAGAATGGTTTTGCACAGTTAGTTTCCATTGCTACAGCCAGAACTTCGCCCACAGGGACGCAAGTAACAGTTACCGGTGTTTGTGTCAATGGGCAGGAGTTAGGAAATATTCGGTACATCAATGATGGAACAGGAAGTGTTGCTGTGTTCAGCACACAGTTAAATGCAACTGTTCGTGGCGATGCCATTATGGTTACAGGTGTACTTTCAGATTATTTTGGATTACTTGAAATTACTAATCTGACAGCTTTTCAGAATATGGGTGGTGGCAATAACTTGCCTGCACCAATTGTGACAACTCCATTACTGCTCGATGAAAATATAGAAAGTCATTTAGTGCGAATTGACGGTGTTGTGTTTAACAATGGCGGTGGAACTTTTGTTGGCAATGCTAACTATGCCTTTACTTCTAATGGTGAAAGCGGACAGGTGCGTGTTGCAGCCAATACCAATCTAGTAGGTCAGCCTATTCCTTCCGGTGCTGTTAGCCTCATTGCAGTCTGCAGTCAGTATCAAACGGTGTATCAATTGCTGCCCCGCGATCAGAACGATATTTTTATTTCATCTACTTTTTACATGACCTCACCACCTGTTCAGCAAAATATCAACACAACAGGTTTTGATGTCAACTGGACAACCAATCTTCCTGCTTCTTCTTTTATTGAATATGGACTTACACCTGCTCTTGAATTGGGAATTCTTAACGGCACATCAGGTAATGCAAATCATACGGTAACACTTACTGGTGCATCACCTTCTCAGGTGTATTATGTAAAGGCATTTTCTGTAAATGGAAATGATACCGCAACAGCTACTGTTAAAATTTACATCACGGCCTCACTTTCAAGCGGTGATATGAAAGTTTATTTTAATAAGGCAGTCAACAATAGCTATGCATGGACACCTGCAAACAATGCTATACAATTGCCGGGAGCTTTTCAGGATACCATTGCAGCATATATCAACCGATCACAAATGAGTGTAGATATTGCAATTTATAATTTTGAAAACAGTGGAACATCACAGATTGTACAGGCTATTAATGATGCAGACAACAGAGGTGTTGCAGTAAGAATTATCTATGATGGCGGAAATGCCAACAGTGGGTTGGCATTGTTGAACCCTACAATAAATATGCTTCCATCGCCAACTACACCTCCGGGTTATTATTCCATCATGCATAATAAGTTTGTTGTAATTGACGCCAAATCAAGTGATGCAAACAAACCTATTGTGATTTCCGGATCAACCAATTTCACAAATGCACAACTCAATAATGATGCAAATAATTTATTGATTGTACAGGATAAATCACTTGCAATTGGTTATACAATGGAGTTTGAAGAAATGTGGGGTAGCAATGTACTTCAGCCCAATCCTGCCAATTCCAAATTTGGACCTGATAAGAAAGACAACACGCCTCATGAATATAATATTGGCGGCAATCGAGTAGAGTCTTATTTCAGTCCATCTGATAATGTAAACAATCAAATAATGACAACTGTTGAATCTGCAGATCAGCAAATGCAGTTTGCTTTATTGGTGTTTACCCGATTTGATGTTGCTTATGTTGCCGAAGACCGTATTTTAAATCATGGTGTAGATGCCTATGGTATAGTTGATGACACCGGCAGTGGTGGTGGACAAGCATACAGTATTCTGAATGCTGTTATGGGTTCAAAATTGATGCTTTACAATCATTCAACACAAACCGGATTGTTGCACCACAAATACCTGATTGTTGATCAGAATAATCCTTCAAGTGACCCATTGGTGCTGACAGGGTCGCATAACTGGAGTACAACTGCCAATCAGAAAAACGATGAAAATACTTTAATCATACATAACAGAAACATTGCCAATCAGTACTATCAGGAATTTGTAAGACGATTTACTGATAATGGCGGTGTGCTTGGTTTGAATGAATCAGAACAGGGCATGACAGTAACCTTGTATCCCAATCCTGCATCTGAAAATTTATTTATTAGTCTTAGTCATACACATGAGAATAATTACCAATTCGAGCTTTTTGACGTTGCCGGTAAAAAGGTAATGCAAATGAAACTGCAAGAAGGCAATTCCGGGATGATTTCTTTAGGAAGATTGAACAAAGGCATCTATTTCTATAAGGTTAGAGGCGAAAAAGTGATGAATTCAGGCAAACTGATTATCAATTAGGCGGACTTTATCTTCCACTTAGCTCATTTTAGTATGAGCAATTTATACTTTTTTACTTTTATTATCGTTTGCCTTATCAACAAAACTGTGTTTAAAATAGCAGTGAAACTTGATTATTTAATAAGGGCATGGGCGTACTTTTACTGTTCTAAAATTTCGAATTCAACATGAGCATTTTATTGCAAATTA
>CAYUTY010000139.1:0-8920 GCA_964447795.1 uncultured Anaerolineaceae bacterium | reverse complement strand
AAAAAAGCCGCTGTCTCTCGACAACGACTTGCTTTAATCTGCCAAACTCCAGGGGCGAGCCTATAGGTTCGCCCCTAAAATCTATTCCCACCAGACCGACACACCCAATGTCCCCGGCCCGGTATGGACGCCCAGCGCGGCGCAAATGCTGCTTTCGATAAGCCGTGTCGGGTTAAGCTGTTTTCGTACCGGGGCGATCAGCGTCAGCGCTTCTTCTTCAGCATCACCATTGATGACTGCCACCTGCACCTTCGCACCTGACGGAACATCCTGTGTGACCAGTTCCAGCATTCGCGTCACCGCCCGCGCCCGCGTCCGCACCGTTTCAGCCGCCTCTACCTGACCATCATCAACTGTCAGGATAGGCTTGATGCCCAGCGCCTTACCGATGAGATGCCGCGCCCCGCCAATGCGGCCACCCCGGTAGAGGAAATCAAGCGTATCAACGGTGAAATACAACCGGGTGCGCCGTCGAGCCTGCCGCGCTGCATCGAGGACGGCTTCAACATCTGCCCCTGCATCCCGCGCGGCTGCGGCTGCCAGCGCGGCGAATCCCAGGGCAATGGAAGCAGTTTGCGTGTCCTGTAAAAACACCGGGAAATCCACCAGACGCGCTCCCGCCTGGGCATTGACGAATGAACCACTCAGCTTGGAAGAAATCAGCAGCACGACTACCTGTTCTGCCTGTGCAGCCCGGCGTGCTTCTTCAAAAACAGCAGCACATTCCTGCGGCGTGGGAGGAGCGGTTTGCGGCAGTTCAGCCGCGTCCGCCAGCCGCCGGTAAAATTCATTATTGGTCAGGTCAATCCCATCGTGATAAGCGCGACCTTCCCATATCACGATCTGGGGGATGATATGAATAGCGTGCGCCGCCGCCAGCGCCGGAGGCAGGTCGCATGTGCTGTCAGTCACCAGCGCGATTTTGCCAGACAAATTAAGACTCCGTACAATAGGTTAAAGGTTATCGCTGTTCAAAGGTTTAGCGTAAATGGCTGATTCCATGCTGCGTGTTCGCGTCAATCATACCCTGCTCGAATTAACAACGGGCGACATCACCCGCCAGGATACTGACGCCATCGTGAATGCCGCCAATTCATCGCTGTTGGGTGGCGGGGGTGTTGACGGAGCCATTCACCATGCCGCCGGGCCGGAACTGCTGGCCGAAACGCGCAAACTGGGCGGCTGCCAGACCGGCGACGCCAAAATTACGCATGGCTACCGCCTCAAGGCCAGGCATGTCATCCATGCTGTCGGCCCTATTTACCAGCACAGTGATCCGTCTATCCCCCACTTGCTGGCGAGTGCCTACCGCCGCAGCCTGGAAATCGCCGCCGAAAACAAGCTGCGCTCAATCGCATTTCCATCCATTAGCACTGGGGCCTATGGCTATCCAATCGAAGAAGCAGCGCCGATTGCTTTGAATACGATCTGTGATTTTATAAGGTTGAATGAGCAAATGGAAGTTGTGCGTTTTGTCTTGTTCAACGAGGCTGTCTTCGACAGTTACCGCGCGGCTCTGGAAACCATTATTGGTCAGCGACCCGGCCAGATTGTGGCTGTCTGACAATGAAAATTCCGCCCCCCGCCATTTTCGCAATGACGAGGGGGCAGGGGGTAAGCGATCTCAGTCGATGGAGAGCGCCTGAAGCTGCGCCAGCACGTTCTGGAAGGCTTTAAAATCCCCATTGGGCATCAGCTTCTCGATCTTGCGATCAATTTTCTTGGCCGCATCCAGCACCTTATCGCGCTGGCCGTGCGCCTTGTCCGTCAGATAAATGCGGACAGCACGCCGGTCAGCCGGATCGGGGCGGCGCTCAATCAGCGATTTATGCTGAAGTTTATCGAGTATCGGCGTGAAACTGGTGGCCGCCCGGCCTACCGCTCGCGCCAGTTCTGAGGCGTGCTGACCATCCTGGTCAAATAATGCCCTCAGAATATACCATTCTATAACAGTCAACCCCAGAGGATCGACTGTCTGACCGTAAATCTGATCAAGATTACGCAGTGCAATATCAATATTACACCACAGTGAACCATCAAAACGCAGCTCGTTCATTGTCACCGTATCCTGAACTACTAGCTCCATGAGCAGACAAAACTCCGTACTAAAAATCGACCGACAAAAAAAAGAAAAAATCAGGGCGGGGGCAAACTGAGGAGCAAATGCAAATCGCCAAGTGTCACCTTATCACCGGGGTTGAGCTGATAGGCCAGTTCTGGCGTCAGTCGGTTACCGTTCAGGAAAGTGCCATTGACCGAACTTAAATCCAGTATATGCAACATGCCCTGATACCGCACGAAAGCGGCGTGTCGTCGCGAAACACCCTTCTCCAGCGCACTATGAACAGCCAGGTCAATGTCCGGCCTGTATGAGCTTTTGCTGTCTGAACGTCCGATGATAAAGCCTTCTGTACCGGAAAGATCAATTTCCAGACTCTCGCGTGCAGCTTCATGAACCTGGATGTTTAGTCTGCCGCTGTCTGGAATGCCCGGTACGCTTTCTCCCTTTGCCTCAGGTAGCCGATTGTGTTGGGGTTGTTCATCGTATATCTGGTTTTCTGGCATGATCTCCCTTGCAGTTCGGCTATCCTACCGAGGATATTACACAATTTGTATAAATATCCTTAACCCAATAATCAATTAATTTTTGAATGAAGATTGTGCGTGATTTCTCGAATAAAATCAAGATTCCAATCAACATAATTGGTACTATTGGGTTATAGGTATCAGCGTTTCATAGAAACATGATACTTAATTATAGTAGCAGAATTTTGTAGGAGCAACGTAAGAGGTTATAAAATCTGTAAACGTTACAACTCTGTACGGACAAATCAGTGTACAGTTTCACAAAAAATTTATACAATAATACTTATAAACAGGTTGAGATGCCGTTAGAATAGGATAAGTTAATAAGCCGCAGCACGAGGTATTGCATGGATCATTACAAGGATTACGCCCCCTTTTTCAGGGATGGCAAGCTTTATCTGCCCGAAAAAACCGCGTCGCTGCTGATTGAGGCAGGTCTCGACGCGGCTATCGCCCGCGCTGCCAAAACCGGCCTTGCCCTGGACGATCATCGCAAGCAGATCGCCCAGATCAACGCCATTCTGGAAACGGCACTGGCGCGCATGGAAGAAGATACGCAGGCCTTCCAGACGCTCAGTTCAGATGAAACCCGTTTCATGCTGACGGGTAAACCGTCTACCCGCGTTTAAAAGAAGCTACAGCGGCAGTTCCCCCCTGCCTATTGAGTTCTGCACTTTGTCCAGTCGGACAAGTGTAATTTTGACTTGCCTGCGCTGCATAAGTGGACTAGACTCAGCGCCATCGATAGAGGGGATTCCATTCATGTTCAACGGTTCAACCGATAAACCCACTGGCGAACGTACTTGCCCTCGCTGTGGGACGGTTTTCACCTGTGGGCTGGCGGCGCACGAGGAAAGCTGTTGGTGCTTTGACCTGCCCCGTGTCATCACCCGCGCCCGCTCCAGCCGTGAAGGCTGCCTGTGTCCCAACTGTCTCAAGCAGCAGATTGAGGAAATTCAGGCTGAGGAGAAAGCAGGCACGACTTGAAGCGTATTGTCTCGCTCATCCCCAGCAGCACCGAAATAGTGGCGGCGCTGGGGTTTGCTGAAGGGCTGGTTGCGCGTTCGCATGAATGTGATTTTCCAGCCGGTATCGAAGCACTGCCCGCCATTACCGCGCCTAAATTCAACCCGGACGGGCGCAGTTACGAAATCGATCAGCGCGTGAAAGCCATTTTGCAGGAATCGCTTTCCGTCTATCAGATTGATGGTGAACTGCTGCGCCAGCTTGCGCCGGATGTCATCATCACCCAGGCGCAGTGCGAGGTGTGCGCCGTCAGCCTGAAGGATGTCGAGCAGGCAGCCTGTGACTGGCTGGATACACCCGCGCAGATTGTCTCACTGGAACCCAACTGGCTTGACGATGTGCTGCGTGATATCGAGCGGGTGGCCGCCGCGCTGGATGTGCCGGAACGCGGCGCGAAACTGACCGCTGACCTGCGCGCGCGGATGCAGACCATCGCCAATCAGACATGTCAGCTCACCTCAAAACCAGCTATAGCCTGTGTCGAATGGATTGACCCGCTCATGGCTGCCGGAAACTGGGTGCCGGAACTGGTCGAAATCGCAGGCGGAATCAACCTCTTTGGCCGCGCCGGACAGCACTCGCCCTGGCTTTTCTGGGATGATTTATGGGCGTCTGACCCGGATGTGATCGCCATCATGCCCTGTGGCTATGACATCGCCAAAGCCCTGAGCGAACTCCCGGCGCTGACGGAATGCCCTGGCTGGGATAATCTGCGGGCGGTACGTGAAGGACGGGTTTTTGTGACAGATGGCAACCAGTATTTCAATCGCCCCGGCCCACGCCTGGTAGAATCGCTGGAAATCCTGGCGGAAATCCTGCACCCCGATAAATTCCGCTTCGGCCATGAAGGACAGGGCTGGATTCGACTGCCGGACACACTCTAGCGACCAGTTCCCAGCCATCGTTTATAATTGCGAAATAGCCTGCATTTCATCTCAACAATGCGGGATGATGGAATGTTAGCTGGATGACCAGCATACTTCAGACTAGCGACCCACACGGAGCATTTTTCACCTCATGACGGATTCAAAAACCTATCTCATCACCGGCGGCGCGGGCTTTCTCGGCATCAATCTCGCCCGCTACCTGCTGGAACGCGGCCATCGTGTTGTCTCGCTGGACATCGCTGACTTCGATTACCCGGAGCGGAGTCAGATAAGCGAAATCAAGGGCGACATCCGCGACCGGGCAGCAGTTGACCGCGCCATGCAGGGAGTGGATATCGTGGTGCATACTGCCGCCGCGCTGCCGCTCTACACGCCGGAAGATATTTATTCGACGGACATTGAAGGCACCCGTAATGTGATCGAATCGGCGCTGGCGCACAACGTCGAGCGCTTCATTCACATCTCGTCCACAGCGGTCTACGGCATCCCCGACCATCATCCGCTGGTCGAAGGTGATAAGCTCGACGGCGTGGGGCCATACGGTGAGGCAAAGGTGCAGGCAGAAGCTATGTGCGCCAGCTACCGCGAAAAAGGGTTGTGCGTGCCGATCATCCGCCCCAAGTCATTCATCGGGCCGGAACGCTTGGGCATCTTCGCCATACTCTACGACTGGGCCAAAGATGGCAAAAATTTCCCCATCCCCGGCAAGGGCGATAACCCCTATCAATACCTCGATGTGGAAGACCTGTGCGACGCGATTTACCTGACCGCGACGCTTGACCGTGATCGGGTCAACGACACTTTCAACATCGGCGCCAAGGAATTTGGCACGGTGAAATCTGATTTTCAGGCGGTGCTGGATTACGCCGGGTTTGGCAAAAAAGTTGTGTCGATCCCGATTGCGCCCGCCATTTTCGCGCTTAAGCTGTTGAATACATTGGGACTTTCGCCGGTCTATGCCTGGGCCTACGGAACGGTAACAACCGAATCCTTCGTTTCCATCGAAAAGGCCGAGCGGGTGCTGGGCTATAAGCCGAAGTATTCCAACAGGCAGGCGCTCATCCGCAATTACGACTGGTATCTGGCGAATATGTCCAGCTTCGAGGGCAAAAGCGGCGTTTCTCACCGTGTCCCCTGGAGCCAGGGTATCTGGAAAATCGCTAAGGTGTTTTTCTAGCCGCTGTCATGTTTGCCCGGCTGCGCTGAAGCGGTCAGCGTGGCCGCTTTTTCCCTCAGCTCAAGCAGGCGCTGGTACTGCCAGTCTCGTTCTTTGGCGATGGCAGCTTCGGCATCAGTGGCGCTGGTAGCCCTGTGGATCGCCTGTAAGGCATAAAGTGCCGAACCGATAGAATGTGTATAGACGTGTGCGGTGGCGACGGCCTGACCTGCGGCCCGTGCAGCAGAACGAGCCGGATTATCCGCGCCGACTTCACGGGCGGCGGCGTGAGAGCCAAGTGAAGCCTTCCGTATGATCGCCATTTTAAATACACCCGTATCAATCCATGCCTGAAGTGTTTCAAGCGCTTGTCGCGGGCGAGGGTCTTCTGGATAATTTTCCTCAAAATAATGCAGAACCCGCTCGGCGCAGTCAATGGCCCAGACAGCCAGCGTTTTATGGTCAGTTTTGTGCATCAGTTCGACCATTGGCTCGTCTTTGCGTGCAATCGAGAATTTGGCTTTTCCCACTTGCTTGCTCCTGATGATGAGGGACTGCTATTTTAACACGGTCGTAACCGCCGCTCGTTGTTTCAGGTCGCAATTGCGCCTGCGGTGGAATGTGCCAAAATAGAAACAGTTTCGCTGTGCGGTTGCGCTGATTTCTGAAAGTGGCGCTAAAATAACATTATCTTTGGTGAAAGAAGCGACATTATGCAACAAATGAACTGCTCTTCCTGCGGCGCGGCGCTGGAGGTGCAAAATCAATTCATCCGGTCGGTATCGTGCAAGTTCTGCGGTGCGACCTACATGGTCAGCGGTACGGAGACACTTGACCCAACCGGCAAAACCGCCAGCCTCGCCGATTACCCATCTCGACTCAACATTGGCGCGTCGGGCGAAATTCATGGGCGCGGCTTCAGCGTCATCGGGCGGGTGCGTTATGCTTATGCTGAAGGCTTCTGGGAAGAATGGCAGATTTTGTGGGATGATAACGCGCCCCCGGACTGGCTCGAAGAAGATGAAGGCTACTGGACGGTCTATAAACGTGAGCGCGTGCGCGGCGCTGTGCCAGCCTATGACCAGACTCGCGTCGGCCAATCCGTGACGATTAACGGGCGTTCGGTCTTCATCACGGAAAAGCGCACCGCAAAAATGGTGGGCAGCGAGGGGCAGTTTTCTTCAGTGCTGCCGCTCACCGGTAGTTTTGGCTATATTCAGGGATCATCAAGCGAAAGCCCGGTCAGCATCAACTACTGGGAAGATGAAATTGAACTTTCGGTTGGTACCGACCTCGAACACAACGAGATCAAAATTAAGCAATGACTACGACAACCAGCAAACGCTCCATTCTTAAAGAGATAAAATGCCCGTCATGCGGCGCATCTGTGCCGCAGTACAGCGCCGAGGCACAGACGATTGTCTGCGCCACCTGTAACAGTTTCATCGCGCTCGATATGGAAGGGGCGACTGTCACCGGCCAGAGCCGTAAGCTGCCGACGCCCAAAGTGCCGATTGAAGTCGGCGATACGGCTCATTTTCAGGATACAAACTTCTTCGTCATGGGGCGTGTGCTTTATCGGGGTTGGGACGATGAAGACAAGTGGCTCTGGGACGAATGGCTGCTCGGCGGCGCGGATGGACGGCTGCTCTGGCTGTCTTATTCCGATGATGACGAAGGCTTCACCCTGTTTCGCAAGCTGCGCGTGCGCGAACCCTTCGACGCCAAAACATCGGATGCGCTGCCAACGGGCGGCGAATCCAGAGCGCGTGTTCATGAGCGCTATCCGGCGCAGATCATGGGCGCGGAAGGTGAACTCACCTGGCGCGGCACTGCTGGCGATGAGTTGTATATGGCGGAAGCCTTTGGCGGCGGCAAACGCTACAGCGTCCAGCAGACAGCCGATGAACTGGAAATTCATGAAGGTATCCCCCTGACAAAAGAGCAGGTGGCGACAGCTTTTAATAAACCTAAATGGCAGGAAGCCATCAGGCAGGCTGCCAGCCGGGGACAGTTATTCACCATCATCGGCATGATTTTTATCCTGTTCGCACTGCTGGGTTTCGGCGCGGGGGTATGGGCATCGACCACCGGTGAACGCACCATATCGCAGACGCTTACACTCAGCCGCGCGAACCCGATTGCCACCATGCCGGTTGAATTCAATCAGGTGGGACGGGCGTCCATCGTTGGCGTTAAGGCACAGGGTGCGCTGCCCCTGCCGAGCGAAATTGACATTGATGTGAGTATCGACTCGCCCGATGGCATGGAAAATGAGCTGTTCACACTGGAATTGTGGCGTGAAAGCGGTTCGGACGACGAAGGTTACTGGGAAGAAGCCCAGGCCAGCGCCAGTGATATGTTTGTCCCCTTCCAGGTCGGGACGCACACGCTGGAAGTCGCCCTGGGCGAAGGCACGCTCGACACCATCAGCGTCGATGTCGATATACGCCGCAATCATATCCTGCCAACCTGGTTTATCATTTATGCGGCGGTGGTTGGTGTCCTCGGCATCATCATCTTCTTCCTGCGCTTTCGCAAATCGTAAAAGGTAGTCGTTCTGAGAACGACGGGTTAAAGGACTAACATCATGGGACGGATAGCTGCAATTGTACTGGTAGTGGTGCTGTTGACCGGGACATTCGGCGCGGCGGCCTATGCCAGCATGAATGGTTTTGGGCTGGTCGCCAGCGGCGCGGCCTTCGCCCGTTCGGGCAGCATCGGCGGACCGGTTGTCATGGGCGGCGGCCCCGGCAGCGGTAAGTAGCCAGCGGGTGTCTGTCGCCCGCTTTAGATATTCACCCTTGAACGAACGTTTTTGCAGGGGCATGATGCATCATGCCCCTGTGAGGCCTTTGTGCCAATTGGGTTCAGTTTTCTACTCGCTTATTGGTTAAATAAAGCCCACTGTGACATCCACAACAACAACTGAAAATGCTCCGGTCAGCCCAGCGGTTGGCATCTCATCGCGCGAACGGGCCACCCTGCTGGTTTCCGTCCTCATCATTTCGATCTGTGCGCTGGTGTATGAGCTGATTATCGCCACCCTGTCGAGCTATTTATTGGGCGACAGCGTGACGCAGTTTTCTTTCACCATCGGCTTCTTTTTATTTGCGATGGGTGTGGGGGCGCTGCTTTCCCGGCGTATCCAGAGTGCTGAGGTTCGCTGGTTCGTCACCGTCGAAATCCTGACCGGCATCTTCGGCGGAGTCTCGGCGGCGCTGCTCTACGCGGTCTTCACCCTCGGCGAAGAATCCTACTACTA
>CAYUTY010000138.1:0-9119 GCA_964447795.1 uncultured Anaerolineaceae bacterium | reverse complement strand
GATTCAAGGATGCGGCTGTATTCATCCGCCGTTCCCATTTTGCCCATCGCCTGCCCGCCGCCACTGACAGTCGCATGTTCTTTTTCTGCGCTCTCAAATCCGCTGTCATCAACCGTGTAGCCACGTTCTTCCGCGATGTCTTTCACCACCTGAATCGGAAGACCGAGCGTTGCTTTCAGATAAAATGCATGGTCGCCGCTCAATTGACCACCTGGGGGCAGAGCATTCAGCATACCATCCAGTTCGCTCAGGCCCCGGTCAAGCGTCCGCCGGAATCGTATTTCTTCCTGTGTAATGGTCTTCTTGATTGCGTCGGCACGTTCGACCAGTTCAGTGTAATGCCCACCCATGATCTCAATCACCGTGTCGGCCACCTGTGCCAGAAAGGGCTGATTGAAGCCTAATTTCGCGCCGAAACGTGCTGCCCGCCGGATGACCAGTCGGCAGACTGAGTCGCGCCCTTTCGCACCCGGCAAAACGCCATCTGCAATCAGGAAAACGGCTGCGCGTATATGATCGGCGATCACCCGGTAAGGGACTATGTTTGCGTCGCGTTGTTCGTCTGTCTCCCCGGTTAAACGTTGGGTCGCCTGTATGATTGGCATGAAAAGATCAGTTTCATAATTTGACTGTACACCATTAACCACACTTAGAATGCGCTCCAGCCCCATCCCGGTATCAACACCCGGCGCGGGCAGGGGAACATCGTACTGCCCGGTCTGTTCCGGGTCAGCCTGTGTGCGGTTGAACTGCATGAATACCAGGTTCCATAATTCAAGGAAGCGGTCATCATCAGCTTCAAGCGATGGAACGATTCCATCAACGCCGCGTTCAGGGTATTTGTCCCAGTGCAGTTCGCTGGTTGGCCCGCACGGCCCGGTTTCCGCCATTTGCCAGAAGTTGCTCTTATGCCCCAGTCTTGCCACACGCTTCGGGTCAACGCCCATATCCTTCACCCAGATGTTGTAAGCCTCATCATCGTTGAAGAATACCGTGAATGCCAGTCGCTCCGCTGGCAGGCCATACACCTGGGTTAGAAGCGTATAGGCGAACTTGATCGCATCCTGTTTAAAATAGTCGCCGAAGCTGAAATTACCCAGCATCTCAAAGAAGGTGTGATGCCTCGGCGACGGCCCGACGTTTTCAAGGTCATTATGCTTCCCAGAAACCCTGAGACATTTTTGCGATGTAGTAGCGCGTCTATAGTCGCGTTTGTCTATACCTAAAAATACATCTTTAAACTGTACCATGCCGGCATTGGTAAACAGCAGGGTAGGGTCATTTGCTGGAACAAGCGAAGAAGAATGAACTGGCTTGTGTCCCCATTCTTCAAAGAATTCTAAGAATGCTTGCCGCGCATCTGCGCTGGTCATCGGTTTCATGAGCCAAAATTTCCCTTAGACGGTGTAACAACTTCTCCGAAATTATAGTCTTTCCAGGACTCGCCAACAAGGGCGTTACTTTGCAATCAATAGTGTGATGCTGCCTGTTGTTGCCTGTTTATCACATACTTGTCTGAGGACTGTAACATCTCCTGGTGAAACTTTTCACCCCGCCGCAGCGATCCCCATCTATAATGAAAAATGAGCCTTGATTGACGAGGTTATATGCTTATGAAATCCCTGCGCTTTTTACTCTTGATCGTTTATGGGTTGTTGGTTTCTGCCTGCGCGGTTGCCAATTTGCCCACACCCACCGCGCCTGTCGTGCCAGGCGTGTCACTTGGTTTCCCCGGTAATCCGGTCACACGCAATGCTTTCTGGGTTCCCGTTATTGATACCTTTGATGGTATTGATATGCTTCTTGTGCCTGTTGGCTGTTTCATGATGGGCAGCGATACAGGTGATCCTGATGAGCGTCCTGTTAATGCTCAATGTTTTAATCAGCCTTTCTGGATTGATCGATTTGAAGTTACCAATGCTGTCTTTGAGCGCCTTGGTGGACGTGCTGCTGCACCGACCGATTGGCCGGAGCCAAATCGCCCGCGTAGCAGCGTTACCTGGCTGGAAGCTCGTGATTTCTGTGCCAGCCGCAGCAGTCGTCTTCCCACTGAAGCCGAATGGGAATATGCTGCACGTGGCCCCGACAGCACGACTTATCCCTGGGGAAATGATTTTGCGCTGGATTATGGAGTTTATCAGGGTAATTCTGGTGGGCAGTCGGCGGAAGTCGGCAGTCGTGGCCCCGGTATGTCCTGGGTTGGTGCGATGGATATGAGTGGCAACCTGTGGGAATGGGTCAACACTATCTATGAGCCGGTGCGTTTCACTTATCCCTATACTGCGGATGATGGACGTGAAAATGCTGCTGATACAATCAGCCTGCGGATTATTCGTGGAGTCTCCTGGTACGACGGCAATGATTATTATGCCCGCGTCTCCAATCGAGGTCGTCTTGAGCCGGATAAAGGTAAATTCAACATTGGTTTCCGCTGCGTTCGGGATTATTAAGCTGCGCCGCCTGTGGTATACTAATGACCTTTAATCCCCCAGTCTTTTTAGGGAAAACAGGTTATGCCAACCATTGATGAACAGGTTGAGATTTTGATGTCGGGTGCCGAATACGGCGACCCACAGATTAAACAAACCATGAGCCGTGAACTCCGCCAGCGTTTGACGGATGCCGAAAAAGCAGGACGTCCGCTGCGTGTCTATGCTGGCTTTGATCCCCGCACAGCCGATCTTCATCTCGGCCATACCATACCAATGCGGAAGCTGCGCCAGTTTCAGGAACTCGGTCACGATGTTACCTTCCTCATCGGTAGTTTCACCAGCCTTATCGGGGATCCTTCAGATAAGGATACCGCTCGTGACCAGCTTACCCGCGAGCAGGTGCATGAAAATGCCCGCACCTACGCCGATCAGGCCTTCAAAATCCTGGATCGTGAGCTGACCCGTGTGCGTTTCAATGATGAATGGCTGGCCCCGCTTGATTTCGCTGACATCATCCGGTTGGCAAGCAATTTCACAGTTCAGCAGTTTCTGGTGCGCGAAAACTTCAAGAAGCGCCTTGATGCAGGTGAACCAATCTATCTGCACGAATTGTTTTATGGGTTGATGCAGGGCTACGACGCGGTTGCTCAGGAAACAGATGTGCAGGTTGGTGGACAGGATCAGTTATTTAACATCCTGGTCGCGGGGCGCAAACTTCAGGAAGGCATGGGGCAGCGTCCGCAGGTCGCCATCATTATGGGCGAAAGTCTGCCCGGCACTGATGGCGAAATCAAGATGAGCAAGAGCCTGGGTAATCACATCCCCCTGATGGCCGAACCCTGGGATATGTTTGGCAAAGTTATGAGTGTGCCAGATAAAGCGTTGGTCATTTACCACAAGCTCATCCTGGGTTGGTCACCTGTTCAGTTGGAAGAACTCAAAACCGGCCTCGAATCCGGTGCACTGCATCCCAACGAAGTCAAAATGGCGCTTGCGCGTGAGATTGTGTCGATTTTTCACAATCCTGAAGACTCTGCTGCTGCCCAAAAACGATGGGACGAAGTTTTTCGCAGTCACGGCGGCCTGCCGGAAGATATGCCTGAAGAAACTTTGACCGCGCCCGAAAAAGTGGTCGATGTTCTCCGTCGCCTGAACATGGTACCAAGTGGCGCAGAGGCCAAGCGCCTGATGCAGCAGAATGGTATTCGCCTCAATGAGCAGCCTGTTATTGACCCGGCGACGACGATTACGCTTGAGATGCTGCCTGCTGTGCTTCAGGTCGGCAAGCGAAAATTCATCCGTCTGGTCGCTGGCTAAGGCTGTTTTAGCCACTCTGGTGTGGATATTCTGAGTGAACGGTATATCCACGCCTGAATTTTGACCTGACGATAGGCTGGTAGCTAACCCGGCGTATACACCAGCATAAATATCCCTAGCAGCACCAGCAGCGCCAGCATTAATCGTTCAAATATTACCGGGTTGATGTGCCGCACAAATCGCTTCCCAATCCAGATGCCAAACGGAATGAGCGGCAGTGTCCATGCGATACTTGCCAGCAGGTGTAAGTCCAGAACTTTACTGCTGGCAAGTGTCAGCGGCAGCTTGAGCGTATTCACAATGGCAAAAAACAGAGTCGAGGTGCCAATGAAAGGCATTGGAGCTACCCGCTGGAGCAGCATGTAAGCCGTGAACGGCGGTGCCCCCATATTTGCCAGAGCCGAACCAAACCCGGCGATCCAGCCCGCCACATAACCATGCCATGTCTGCGGCTGATAGGCCAATGCGGTTAAACGGCTGCTACCCAGCTTGTAAATGACAAAAACGAGTGTGAACCCACCGATGATACGCCGCAGCAGAATATCCTGTCCGGCTTCTGCCAGCGCTAGTAGCGCTAATCCGCCTAAAACAGTGCCAACGATCCCCAGTGGCAGCAGCAGTTTGATCTGACGTACATCCCATTTTTTCCAGTAGATATAGACAGCGAAAATATCCGCGAAAATCAAGAGCGGCAGCACGAGTCCGACTGCTTGTGAGGCAGGCATCGCCAGACTTAACAGCGGCGTAATCATAGCAACCAGTACCGGCCCGCCCAGCCCGCCCTTTGATAATCCAATGAACAGGCTGGCGACAATCACAAGGACAGTAAATGAGTTCATGTTGCACACATAGTAAAGGCGCATGACTGACCATGCGCCCGACACGACAAAATTGCAGATTTAGAGACCGTAATAACAGATGAGTAGAGGCGTCCCCGTTAGGTGCGAACCGGCCTGCTTATTCCCCAGCGACGCGTGGTTGCCATGTCAACTGCTCGCGCACCTGTAAATCAGTATGGCGGATTTTCATCGCCAGATCAGCCGCCAGATTTCGCATCAGCCGGTAGCCAAGCTGCGGATAAGTATCGCACAGCAGCATCAGCTTGTCACGGGGGATGATAATCAGCCGTGTGTCCTGCATCGCTGCCCGCGCTCCGGCAGAACGCAGCCCTTCATCGACCAGCGATACTTCGCCGAATGACTGACCCCGCCGCAGGGTTGCCAGTGTGAATGATCCCCCTTTGTCCTCTTTGCCGATTAAAGCCGGATTTACCAGAATGTCTACTTCGCCGTTAGCAATGACATGAAGCTGGTTGCCGGGCGTGTTCTCCTCAAAAATAATCTCCCCTGACTGATAGGTTTTCTCAGTGCAAATGGATGCGACCAGTTCGAGCTGTGTATTCGTGAGTTCGTAAAAAATATCAGCCTGTTTCAGGATGGTAATGAAGGACATCCTCGACTCCTGTTCTTAGTGTCTGGTAGACCGGTGGTTGATCTATACCATAATATACGCATTTTAACATAGCGCTGCCTGCCGGGAAAGCGGTGCGCCTATTCCCTAACCGTTAACCAACATTTTCGGGATTAAGTGAAGCTTTGCGCTTGAAAAAACTCTAATGAACCTTTATGATCTGAAATATATTTGCAGGAGAAGACCTTTGTCCCCCTATGACGATGAAATTCGCGCTGAACCTCTGCCTTACGCGGTATGGGGCGAGGAGCAGATTGATGATGAAGCTCAAAAACAAATGAGCGCCGCTATGCGGCTTCCGATCAGTGTTGCCGGTGCGCTCATGCCCGATGCTCATGTGGGTTATGGCTTGCCCATTGGTGGTGTACTGGCAACGGAAGATGCGGTCATTCCTTATGCGGTTGGAGTCGATATTGCCTGCCGGATGCGCTTTTCCATTTTTTCTGTATCACCAATTGTCTTGAAGCAGCAGGAAGGCCGCTTTCGTAAAGCGCTGGTGGAGGAAACCCGTTTTGGTGCGGGGGGTAAATGGACGGGCAAGCAGCGTGCAGAACATGAGGTATTGGATGACCCTGCCTGGTCAGCCACCAAATATCTCAGTTCACTTCGGGATACGGCTTATAATCAGCTTGGTACCAGTGGCAGTGGCAATCACTTCTGTGAATGGGTCGCTTTTAAACTGTTTGAATATGATGACGATCTTGACTTGAGCGCGGGTGATTATCTCGGTCTGGTTTCGCACAGCGGTTCGCGCGGTGTTGGCTTCAAAATTGCGAACCATTTTTCAGAGCTGGCGATGAAATTGCATCCGCGTCTGGATAAAAGTGTACAGCACCTTGCCTGGTTGCCGCTGGAATGGCAGGAGGGGCAGGATTACTGGCTCTCGATGGAACTGGCCGGACGTTTTGCCGCTGCCAATCACGAAGTCATCCACCGTCGCGTGGCGAAAGCTGTTGGGCTGAAACCGGCGGTGACAGTTGAGAATCATCACAATTTTGCCTGGCTGGAAAATATTGCTGCGCCAGCGGGTTTTGGCAGCACTGAGCGTAAGGTGATTGTCCACCGCAAAGGTGCAACCCCGGCGGGTAAAGGTGTTTTAGGCGTTATCCCCGGCTCGATGGCCGATCCCGGTTTTCTCGTGCGTGGCAAAGGCAACCGCGAGTCACTCAATTCAGCCTCGCATGGGGCAGGCCGGGCTATGAGCCGTCGCAAAGCCCTGAACAGTATCACAAAAACTGAGCGTGACCGTTATCTTAAAGAACGCGGTGTTACCCTCATCGGTGCTGGTCTGGATGAATCGCCCCAGGCTTACAAACCAATCGAGAAAGTGGTTGCTGCTCAGTCTTCGCTTGTGGATATAATCGGTAAATTCACGCCACTCATGGTGCGGATGGATGACTCAGGTAGCAAACCGGAAGATTAATGACCGACTTCACGATTGATGAGCTCATTTCTGTCTGTATCGCCCGTCAGGTAAAGGACGGTGAATTACTGGCGCAGGGCATCAACACGCCGCTGGTGATGGCCGGGTTTATTCTGGCTAAATGTACTCATGCGCCAAATGTCCATTTTACCTCGGCGATTGGACAGAGTTTGTGCCAGGACTGGGCACCCCTCAGTGTGGGTCGTGTCGAAGATCAGTGGCTTGGTAAAGCGCAGATTCATTTTGGCTTTGTAGCTGGTGCGGCGGATCTGCTGCCATCCTACCGGCCTAAAGAATTTTTCCGTCCGGCGCAGATTGACGCCGCTGGCAGCACTAATAACATTGCTTTCGGATCGGACTATCATCGTCCTCGTATGCGTCTTCCCGGCACGGGTGGTATCCCTGATGTCACTACTTTTTACGACGAGGTTTATTTGTATGTGCCGCGTCATTCCCGCGTCACCTTCGTCCGTGAATTGGATTTCGTCAGCGGACTCGGCCATTCGTCAAAGCGTGTGCGCGGGGCAGGGCCAAAATATCTGATCACGGATCTGGGACAGTTCGATTGGTATCATGGCCGGATGCGCCTCACGAGCTGTCACCCTGATGTTAGTGTCGAGCAAATTCAGAAGAAAACCGGTTTTGAACTGTTAGTTGCGTCGGATGTTGGCGAAACACCGCCGCCCTCTGCCGAAGAAATTCGCTTACTGCGTGAGGAAATCGACCCGCTCGGTGTTCGTAAGCTGGAAATGCTCGGTGGCAGTGCTCGCAAAGACCTTTTGCGCGAAATCCTGACGAAGGAGGACGCGCTCTGAGCCTCATCCTGCTGCCGGGATAACCCAATCTTTAATAGTTTTAAAACGGCTGCTCGTTGAGCTGATGAATCCTAACTGTACCCCTGCCACCTGTGGCGCGGTTACATACGTGTACAGCGGATAGTATAGCGGGATGGCGACGGCTCGTTCGATGAAGTCCTGCTGAAAATTGTGATACAGAATGATGCGGTTAATGCCATTGGCATCACGTCGTGCCCGTTCCAGGTCATCGGCGATGCGGCGATCGTCCATTCCACCGTAATTTTTGCCATCCGGGTACTGTCCGCCGTCCCAGAATTCATACACATCCGGGTCGGCGCTGCCCTCCATTGACAGTTCAACAATCGCTGCATCAAATTCGCTGCTGTCCAGCCGGGTAATGTAAGTGGCTGTATCTGCTGTTTCCACCATGACGGTGATTCCAAGTTGTGACCATTGTGCAGCGATATCATTGGCTACACTGGTGAGTGCCGGGTCATCCGGCGTCAGTATGCTGAAGCTGAACAGCCCGCTGTTTACGGTTGCTTCCTGTGTGGCTTCGGCTGTCGTTTCAGCAGAAATCGCTGATTGTTGAATCGGCGCATTTTCTAAAAGGGTTCGTGCGGCATTGCTGTCTGGCGTGGGCCATTGTAAATCACCCATATATGCCCATGATCCCGGTAAGAGTGGGCTGTCTGCTGTGATTGCCTCATTTGGCAGATAGCGTTCAATAATTGCTCGTCTGTCCAGCCCGGTTTGCAGCGCCAGTCGCACTCGCTGCTCCCGGAAGAAGCGCGTGCTGTCCTTTGCCCAATTGAACACTAATACGCCCAGCGTCGGGTCAATGGCTGTATAAACATTGAAATTTTCCAATGCCAGGAGCGCTACTCTTTCCTGTCGATTTTGTCCGGTCAGTGCATCCGCCTCACCACCCTTGATTGCATTCAGTGCCTCATCAAAACTGGGATAAATGCGAAAACTGAAGCGTTCAACAGCATAGCCGCTTTGTCCTACGGGGCGCTGACTATAATCAGGAGCAACACGCAGATCGACAGTCTCTACTCGATTACTTTCTGTTGAACGCAGAGCTTCAAGTTGGTAGGGGCCGGTGCCAATTGGCGATAGGTTGAAAGGATGCCCCGCCAGTTGTGTGGCAGTGGTTCCACGTAGGGCATGTTCCGGCAAAATGCCGATGCTGGCTGAGTCGAGAAAACTTCCCAATGGCTGTGTCAGTCGGAAGCGAACCAGATAGTCACTCAATTGCTGCGCTTCTATTGTTCGCCACAGCCCACCGAGTTCAGGGCTGCCAGGGAATTCCGCTGCCTGCAACAGTGACACGGTATAAATCACATCAGCTGCTGTGAACGGGATACCATCCTGCCACAGCACATCCTGGCGTAGTTCAAAAATATATTCCAGTCCATCACTGGAAATAATCCAGCTTTTCGCCAGCCCTGGTGCAGGTTCACCATGTTCATTAATTCGCGTTAATCCCTCGAAAATGAGCGAGGTAATATCAGCGTCTACTCGGTTCAAATCCGCCAGTAGAGGATTCAGACGCCCAACATGACCAACTACTGCTTCCCGATAAGTTGGGATCGGCCCACTCACCACTGCTGGCTCAACGGCTACCAGTGCTTGTGTTGGCAGCGGTGTATTGGGGATTTCAAGAGTAGCCGGGGC
>CAYUTY010000137.1:0-9549 GCA_964447795.1 uncultured Anaerolineaceae bacterium | reverse complement strand
TTTCGGCAACTTATTCATTAGTGCGCTCGCCGCTGTCACGGGCAGTATTGAAACGGCCTTAGTAGAAACTGAGCGCGTACTGAATATTCAGGGACGCGTGCTGCCTGCCACGCTGGATGATGTCAATCTGATCGCCTCGGTGCGGGCTGAAGGCTCAAAACGTGCAGTCACTATTCACGGAGAGTCCGACATCACAAAAGCCGGTGGCCGCATTGAGCAGATTGGTCTCAATCCGCCAGATGTCCGGGCTTACAGCGAAAGCGCCCAGGCTATTCTGGAAGCGGATATTGTTGTCATCGGCCCTGGAAGCCTCTTTACCAGCATCCTGCCTAACCTCCTGGTGAAAGGAATTGCCGATGCGCTACAGGCTACCGATGCCTGCAAAATGTACGTTTGCAACGTCGCAACGCAGCCCGGCGAAACAGATAATTTCAATGTTGCTGACCACGTGATGGCACTGGAAAAACACATCGGGCAGGGCGCTTTTCAGCTTGTCCTGGCGAATAATATTTACCCTACTGAGAACGCTGGCAGCAACACACGTTATGTTCGCCCTGCCCCGGAAAATCACCGAGTTACATCCCATTATGAAATTCACTACACCGATCTGACCGATAACGAGCGCCCCTGGCGCCATGACCCCAAAAAACTGGCACGGGCGATACTGCACCTGCGCGAAGAAAAATTAACGAACAATTCGCGGCAGGTTTTAACTGAAGTTTAAAATATAAAATATCGCTTCTTTAAATTTGTAGTGCTTACAATAGCTGGGGTTTCTCCCCACACTGAAGAAGGAGTCCAGATTATGGCAATTCGAGTAGGTATCAATGGCTTTGGGCGCATTGGTCGGCAGGTTCTCCGTGCGATGCGCGAATTCTATCCGAACGAAATTGATGTTGTCGCTTTTAACGACCTGGGTGATCTGCCCACAATGGCGCATCTTTTCCGCTATGACTCGAACTATGGTCGTTACCCCGGCCAGATCGAAGTCACAGATAAATCGCTGATCGTTGACGGTGATGAGATCAAGGCGCTGGCCGAAAAAGACCCCGCAGCACTCGGCTGGGGTGATCTTGGCGTCGATATTGTGATCGAAAGCACAGGCCGCTTTACCGACAGAGACTCGGCAGGCAAACATATCGCCGCAGGTGCAAAAAAGGTCATCATTTCTGCCCCTGCAAAAAATGAAGACATCACCATTTGTCTGGGCGTCAACGAAGATTCATATGACCCCGCCAGCCATCACATCATTTCCAATGCATCCTGCACCACTAATTGCCTTGCCCCTGCTGCTAAGGTTGTCAACGACAAATACGGCATCGTGCGTGGCTTCATGACCACCATTCATAGCTACACCAACGACCAGCAGATTCTCGACCTGCCTCATAAAGACCTGCGTCGCGCTCGCGCGGCTGCCCTCAACATCATCCCCACCACCACCGGCGCAGCCAAAGCTGTCTCGCTCGTCATCCCCGAACTCAAGGGCAAGTTCGACGGTTTTTCCGTTCGCGTTCCCACCCCCACCGTCTCGCTGGTGGATTTTGTGGCCGAACTCAGCAGCCAGACCACTAAGGATGATATAATCGCCGCGTTCGAAGAAGCCGCCGCTGGCCGTATGAAAGGTGTTCTCGGCGTCTCCCACGAACCGCTGGTATCGATGGATTTCAAAGGCGACAGTCGTTCCAGCATCATTGATGTGGAATCATGCCAGGTAATGGGCGGCAACTTCATCAAGGTTGTCACCTGGTACGATAATGAGTGGGGCTATTCCTGCCGTGTCGCCGATCTGACTAAGCTTGTCGGCGGTCAGCTCTAATCTGTCTGTCTCTCTTCTACCGGGGTGGAACATTACTACTCCGCTCCGGTAATGTCTATTCCTCGCTAGTTTCACTACACCCAGGAGCATCCTGATGAATAAAATGACTGTTCGTGATATTGACCTCTCCGGGAAGCGCGTGCTGGTTCTGGTTGATTTCAATGTGCCTATCTAAGATGGCAAAATCACCGATGATACCCGCATCCGTGCCGCTATCCCCAACTTAAAATACATCCTCGACCAGAAGCCAAAATCTGTCATCCTGATGTCGCATCTTGGCCGTCCCAAAGGTGGCCCGGAGCCAAAATTTTCCCTCGCGCCAGTTGCCCCGGCTCTGGCTGAGCAGCTTGGCGTGGATGTCCAGTTCGCCGCTGACTCAACCGGATCAGTGGCCGAAGAAACGGCTGCGGCGCTGCCCGAAGGCGGCGTCCTCCTGCTGGAAAATACCCGCTTTCACAAAGGTGAAGAAAAGAATGACCTCGAACTCGCCCAGCAGTTAGCGAAACTCGGCGACATCTATGTCAATGATGCTTTTGGCTCAGCCCATCGCGCCCATTCCTCCACCGAAGGCGTCGCACGTTACTTGCCTGCTGTATCTGGACTGCTCATGGAAAAAGAGATCGACTATCTCGCAACTACGCTCGAAAATCCTGCCCGTCCCTTCGTTTCCATCCTCGGCGGTGCCAAAGTCTCCGACAAAATTGAGGTGATCGAAGCGCTGCTGGACAAATGCGACCACCTCCTCATCGGCGGCGGCATGGCGAACACCTTCTTTAAGGCCCAGGGTCACGCTGTCGGCAGATCGCTGGTGGAAGAGGATGCTGTCGAAACCGCCAAAAAGCTGCTCGAAAAAAGTGGTGGCAAACTTGTCCTCCCTGTTGATGCTGTCATCAGCGATGCCTTTGACAATAATGCCAACACTCAGGTCATCGAGGTAACGGCTGGAGTCCCAGACGGCTGGAGCATTTATGACATCGGCCCGCGCACGATTGCTGCTTTCGGTGATATTCTGAACACTGCAAAGACCGTCGTCTGGAATGGCCCAATGGGTGTATTTGAGATGTCCAGTTTCGCCAAAGGCACTAATGCTATCGCCCAGATTCTCGCCGACCAGACTGCGCGCGGTGCTGTCACCATCATCGGGGGTGGCGACTCGGCGGCAGCAGTGGAACAATCTGGCCTTGCAGATCGTATAACGCATATATCGACAGGTGGCGGAGCCAGCCTCGAAATGCTCGAAGGCAAAGCGCTTCCGGGCGTCGTTGCTCTGAAGGATAAAAATTAACCATGCGTACACCCATCATTGCTGGCAATTGGAAGATGTATAAAACCCTGCGCGAGTCAGTGGACTTTGTGCGCGAACTTGCGCCTAAGCTCGCGCCCATCTCTGGCGTTGAGCGTGTCGTTTGCCCCACTTACATCGCCCTCGCCGCCGTCGCCGATGCACTTGATGGCACGGACATCAGCGTCGGCGCTCAAAGCGTTCACTGGGAAGCACAGGGTGCCTTTACCTCGCAGATTTCGCCCGCCATGCTGCAAGGCCTGGCTGAATATGTCATCATCGGCCATTCCGAATGTCGCCAGTATCTCGGCGAGACCGATGAAACCGTAAATAAAAAGGTCAAGGCCTCCCTTGCTTACGGTCTCAAACCGATCATTGCCGTTGGCGAGAGCCTCGCGCAGAACGAAGCAGGCGAAACCGCCGTATTCGTCAGCGGGCAGGTACGCGCCGCCCTTGATGGATTGGACGCCGCTAACATGGCGAACATCGTCTTTGCCTACGAACCAATCTGGGCAATTGGTACTGGCAAGAGTGCCAGCGCCGAAATCGCCAACAACATTATTGGCGGCACAATCCGCTCCACCCTTGCCCAGCTCTATGGGCGCGATGTTGCCGATACGGTTCGCATCCAGTATGGCGGCAGCGTCAAGCCAGAAAATATGGCAGAATATATGACACAACCGGACATTGACGGGGCGCTGGTCGGCGGGGCATCGCTCAAGGTGGGCGACTTTACCGCGCTGGTCGAAGCCGCCGCGAAAGCGAAAGGCGTTTAAAAGCTGATTGGTCTGGAACTGCTTGTTCCCTGGCTGGTTGCGGCAGCGCTCCTCTATACCCTCCGTCGGTTGGAGCGCTGGCTGCATCAGCATATTTTTAAGGTTGGCTGGCTGGTCACTAAACAGTACCAGACCACCACCATTCTCTACTATGCCTTTTTCCTGCCCGGCATCCTCCTGCACGAGCTGGTGTACTGGCTCATGGCTGGCTTCCTCAATGTTCGCGCCGACAGGGCCATCGCCTTGCCGGAAAAACAGGAAGTCGGTCAGCTTAAACTCAACTTCATCAGGCTCTCAAAAAATACCGGGGAAATCAGGCTGGCGATCATCAGTGCTGCCCCCTTACTCGCTGGCCTTGCGGTTGTCGGTTTCATTGCCAACAACATCCTCGACTTCCAGGGTCTTACCGCTACCATGAGCGGTGGATTTCTCGAAGATATAGGACTGGCTTTGCGGAATTTCACTGCCGCAACTGATTTCTGGATTTGGATCTATATCGTTTTCACCGTTAGTAATACGATGATGCCTGATAGCGACAAACTGCGCGGATGGCGCATCATCGCCGGTATTGTGACGATCATCGTCGTTGGAATTTTCCTGCTCAGCGGCGGCAGTCCCTCAGTTATCGCAGCGCTGCAAGGCCCTGTGACAAACGCGCTCAATGCGCTCTCTGGGACATTGATTGTCATCATTTTCATCGATCTGTTCATGGTCGGGGTTCTCGGCACAGTTGAGGCCATCATTGAGCGTATCACTGGCGACAGCGCTACTTTCAAGGATGGCAAAATGATTACTATGCGTCGTGAAGAACTGCTCAAACAGCAGGCCGAGGCGCGCGCTGCTGCCCGTCAGAAAAAAGCCATCGTTCCTGCTGCCCCTGCTGGGCCACCTACCATTTACCGCCTGCCGCTGCCTATCCCCGGCGCACCCGGCAAAGAAGCAGTTACCCATGACGAAGGCCGGATCATCGCGCCTGCCCCATCGCCTGCTCTCTCGCCCGGCACGACTGCGCCTGTCCGCTCCCAGCCATCCGTTATCACCGGCACAGCCAGCGAAAAACCCGCCGTCGAAATCAGGCCTTCAACGCTGGGAGCAGGCGTACCCTCCCCCGTCCGGCCAGCGCTGTCCTCGCCATCTAAACCAGATGCAGACGACGATATCGAAGATGATGAGGACGATATGGAAGTAGACCTGGACGACGAGGATGACTCGGACGATGAAATCCGTTATGTCGATCTGGATGAACCGGCTTGATTCGCTCGCGTCAGTGCTGCCAGCCCGATGAATACCAGCGCAAGCAAGACGCCGAGCGCTACGAACTTGAAAAACTGGCTCTCAATGACCAGAGACAGCACGCCGAAGACAGCGCACAAGCAGTAATACACCAGCACAATCTGCCGTTGTCCAAACCCAATATCCAGTAGTCTGAAGTGAATATGGCCTCTGTCGCCCTCGAAGGGACTTTTTCCCTGTCGCAGCCGGTTCACCACCTGCCATGCCACATCCATCAGCGGCAATCCCATCACCAGCAGAATTGTCGCCATCTTCGCCCCGCCTATAATGCTCAGCGTCGCTAACAGGTAGCCCAGGTACATCGCCCCGCCGCCCATGAAAATTCGCGCCGGATAGAAGTTATAAAGCAGGAATCCCAGCGAACTACCCATCAGCGCCAGCGGCAGCAGGCTCACACTGGTTTGCGCTGGCTCAACCCGGAAAGCACTGTTGATGAACAGCATCGTCCCGGCGATGAATGCCACCCCCCCGGCCAGCCCATCCAGCCCGTCCAGCCAGTTCACCGTATTCATCATCCCCACCAGCCAGAAAAAACTCAACGCCACCGTGACGATATACGGCCAGGCTTCAGTTTGTTCCCCGCTCAGCGGATTATTGAAAAATTCGATGAAAATCTGGAAAGCAATCGCCACTGCTGCCGCCAGAAACTGACCGATGAATTGCGGCAGCGACCCAAAGTGATAAATATCATCCAGCAAACCGGTGACAAAGATAATTGCCCCGCCCAGCAGCAAACCTACCAGTCGGATAACCTCATAGGGGTCAAGACGTGGCACAGGCAAGAGTTGCGCCGCCAGCACCGTAATTGTAAAAGCCAGAAACAGGCTCACCCCGCCTAGCTTGGAAACCTGACGCTGATCGCCCTCATTAATCCGCCGCCCACCCGGCATGGAGACAATTTTCATACGCCGCCCCAACCGCTCAACAAGCGGCGTCACAGTCAGCGCAATACCCAGCGCAAGGAAAAATACAATCAGGAAAACCGGCGTGTTACTCAAAATTTACGTGCCAAACTGTCTGTCGCCTGCATCGCCCAGACCGGGGACGATGAAGCCGATTTCGTTCAGCCGCTCATCCACTGCCGCAATATGAATAGGCACATCCGGGTGGTCGCCCTGCAACCGTTCAATGCCTTCAGGTGCGGCGATCAATCCCAGATACTTGATACGTGTCACACCCCACCGCTTTAGAATATCAACTGTCGCCGAGGCTGACCCACCTGTCGCCAGCATTGGGTCGAGTACCAGGCACACCTGCACCGTTGGCTCTGTTGGCAAGCGATTGTAATATTCCACCGGGCGCAGCGTCTTCTCATCCCGGTACAAACCAATATGCCACACCTGCACATTCGGCAGCAGTTCCATCACCCCTTCAACCAGCCCTAACCCGGCCCGCAAAACCGGCACAAGGCCAATCGATTCCTCAACTTTATGGCCCTGCGCTTCACCCATTGGTGTCGTCACCTGTTTGGGTGAAAGCTTCAGGTCTTGTGTCGCCTCGTAGCACAAGAGCAGTGCCAGTTCCCGCACCAGCTCCCGGAACGAACGGTGATCGGTCTCCACATCGCGCAGTGCGCTTAATTTATGCAGCACCAATGGGTGCTGAGAAACATGCACTTGGGTCATCGTTCATCCCCTTTTTGTAGCCAAACGGCGCTAATTGTACGCGCCCGTTTTCGCGCTGTCAAAGCAACCGTTGCGCCCGCTGCCCTGCCCCATATACAATGAGAACAGGTTTGCTATCACCGGAGTATTTCATGTCCGAAGACGAGCGCTTAATCAGTGGTTCGCGCCGCCGCGACGAACGGGAAAATATCGCCCTCCGCCCCAAATTGCTGCGTGACATCATCGGCCAGGATTCGGTGCGTGAAAATTTACAGATCATTATTGATGCTGCCAAAGGGCGCGGCGAGCCGATTGACCACACCCTGTTTTATGGCCCGCCCGGTCTTGGCAAAACCTCCCTCGCCCATGTCATCGCCAACGCAATGAATGTAATCATCCGCGTCACTGCTGGCCCATACATCGAACGATCGGGTGATCTTGCCGCCATCCTCACCATCCTCAAGCAGAATGATATTCTCTTCATTGACGAGGTTCACCGCCTCAGCAGCGCCGTCGAAGAAATCCTCTATCCGGCGATGGAAGATTTTGTGCTGGATATTGTCATCGGCAAAGGCCCGGCTGCCAAAACCGTTCGCCTTAACCTGCCACGTTTCACCGTCGTCGGCGCCACTACTCGCCTCGCTTTGCTGGCCGCTCCCCTGAGAGATCGTTTTGGCGCACAGTTCCGCCTCGATTTTTATGACCTCCCGGCAATGGAATATATCATCAATCGTGCCGCCGGAATGCTCAAAGTTGAAATTAAACAGGAAGGTCTGACCGAAATCGCCCGCCGTTCGCGTGGCACGCCTCGTGTCGGCCTGCGCTTGCTCCGCCGTGTCCGCGACTATGCTCAGGTGCGGGCCGAGGGGATCATCACTGGCCCCGTCGCTGGCGAAGCCCTTGCCCTGCTCAATATCGACCAACTCGGTCTGGATGATTTAGACCGCCGCATTCTTTACACCATTATCGAAAAGTATGCCGGTGGCCCGGTCGGCCTGGAAACCATCGGTGCGGCCATCAGTGAAGACGCCTCCACCATCATGGATGTCTGCGAACCCAATCTTTTACAGTTGGGTTTTCTCGCCCGCACCCCGCGAGGCCGCGTCGCCACCCCCTTCGCTTACGAGCATCTCGGCCTGACTCCGCCACCCGCCAATGGCGATAAACCCGGCCAGCCGCCCTTATTTTAGGAGAATGTCATGGACTTTCAATCAATTGGCCGTGTCATGCTCATCGTCGGGATCGTCATCGCCGTTCTCGGTGGCCTGTTCATGCTGCTCGGACGATTGCCCTTTTTCAGCGCCCTCGGCAGCTTGCCCGGTGACATCCGCATTCAGCGCGACGGTTTCTCCTGCTTCGTTCCTATCGTCAGCATGATACTCCTCAGCATTGTTCTGACCATCATCCTCAATATCATCGTCCGCCTGATAAATCGTTAATTTATCATACTGGACTTATTTGTTTTCCTATTTGTATTGACTATCGTCTGGAAACTATCGACTAAAAATGAACGTCTCCGACTTCGACTACGACCTGCCTGAGTCCTTCATCGCCCAGCACCCGCTCGAACCGCGCGATTCGTCCAAATTAATGCTGCTCAACCGGGTAACCGGCGCAATTGAACATCACCATTTCCGCGACATCGTGGATTACATCAATCCCGGCGATGTCCTGGTTATGAACAACACCCGCGTCATCCCCGCCCGCCTTCATGCCCTCAAAGCCGAAACCGGCGGCGCGGTAGAAGTGCTGCTCCTGCGCCAGTTGGATGAAACCCGTTGGCTGGCGCTGGTTGGGGGTCGCCGCGTTCTGCCCGGAACAAATCTTGTCTTTCCCAACACCGATGTAACTGCCCAAATCACTGAAGCGCTGGAAGAATCAAAACGCATCATCCAGTTCAACCGCCCCGACAATCATCAACTGGCCGAACTCGGAGAAGCCCCCCTCCCCCCTTACATTCATGAGCGCCTTTCCGATAGCGAACGTTACCAGACGGTATACAACCGTCACGAAGGGTCGGCTGCTGCCCCCACTGCTGGCCTGCACTTCACCCCCGACCTTTTAATAGCGCTTAAAGAAAAAGGCGTTCAGTTTGCCTACTGCACCCTGCATATAGGCCTCGACACCTTCCAGCCGGTGAAGGTTGAAACCGTCGAGCAGCACCATATCCACAGCGAACGTGCCCAGCTAAAAGCTGAAGATGCCCGTATCATCAATCAGGCAAAATTGGCAGGTGGCCGCATCATCGCCGTCGGCACCACCAGCGCCCGCACCCTCGAAACCGCCGCCCTCCTCAGCGCCGGTGGCGGACCCCCCCGCCCCCCAGAACAGCCAGGTCTCTGCCCCTGGCGGGCCGTCATCGCCTTCGACCGCGACACTGACCTCTTTATCTATCCTGGCTACCGCTGGCGCGCTGTCGATGCCATCATCACCAACTTCCATCTGCCCAGATCAACCCTGCTCATGATGATGAGCGCCTTCGCTGGCCGCGACAGTATCCTCAATGCCTACGAAATCGCCAAAGCATCCGGCTACCGCTTCTTTTCCTTCGGCGATGCTATGTTTATCGGCTAAAATCGAAACAAATGTCATGACAAATGTTTCACCCTTCGCCCTGTTTTGATGCTAAACTGCTCTATATGACACACACTTTTAGCTTTGTCGCATCATCCAGCATTGCTCTTTTTGGCGGCGTGCCGTGCTTTGCGCTTAGTATCTATCCGTAAACCATGTTTCAAAAGGCGAACTTTGCTTTTAGCCCCTTCAGATGTCATGTTA
>CAYUTY010000136.1:0-9732 GCA_964447795.1 uncultured Anaerolineaceae bacterium | reverse complement strand
CGAATATTTTTGATGTGCCGATTCTGACGCAGTACCGCCCGCACAGTCTGAACGACCATATCGGGCGGGGACGTCCCTGGGACCTGGATCGCTCGTTCACCGGTGGCGTGCAGATTTTGCAGCCGTACAAAGGGCGGAATGACACTGACTGGTACGCGGGGACAGCGGATGCAGTGGCGCAAAATCTGAGCTTCGTGCGAAATGGGCGACCGGATTATGTGCTGATTCTGTCGGGCGATCACATCTACGAGATGGATTACGATGTGCTGCTGCAATTCCACCGCGACAAAAAAGCGGACGCGACAGTCTGCACCATCCGCGTGCCGCTGGATGAAGCGAGCCGTTATGGCATCCTCGATGTGGATGATGATTACCGGGTGCGCGAATTTGTGGAGAAACCCGCTAATCCACCGGGCAACCTGGCAAGCATGGGTGTCTATATCTTTAACTACGGCATCATGGAACAAATGCTGCTGGAAGATATGAAACGCAAGGGGTCGAACCATGACTTCGGCAAGGACATCCTGCCGCGCATGGTGATCGAAGGAATGCGGGTGTTCGCCTACCCCTATGGCGGCTACTGGATTGATGTGGGAACGATTGATGCTTACTGGGAAGCCCACATGGATCTGATCGGGTCGCCGCCTTCGCTGAATCTGAATGACCGCACCTGGGTCATTCATACCTTAAGCGAGGAGCGCCCGCCAGTACATATTCACAGCGGGGCGACGGTGAAAAACAGCCTGATTACAGACGGCTCGGTCATCTCCGAAGGAGCGGTGATCGAAAATTCGATCCTGTCGCCGGGGGTCTATGTCGGGCCAAACGCGGTGGTGCGCGAGTCGATTGTGCTGACCGATACCTATATCGAGGCAGGGGCGGTGGTGGAGCGCTGCATCCTGGACAAGATTGTGGTGATCGGTCACAACGCACGAGTCGGCAAAATTCAGGAGATGGGCGAACTGGGCATCACCTGCGTCGGCAAAAACACCCATGTTCCGGCGGGGTACACGGTGGGACATAGCTGCATCCTGGGAACCGATCTGCGGCTGGAAAATTTCGCGGCACATACCGGCAAAACCGTACCGGCGGGAACGCAGATTGGCTATAAGAAGTAGGACGTTATTCATCTGCAATGCAGGGCAGATTTGCCTCTGTCGCTGCATAAGGACGTTTCACCTGCTGGTGAGTCACAGAGAAAACTGATGTCTGCGTTAACTGAAATATTACGAATGGCGAGGCATACTCAGAAAGTTGAGCGCAGCCAGCTATGAGCGGCAGACAGAGCGGCACTGTTCAGACGGCTCATGCAGTGCAATATCCTGATCCGATTACCATGCGAAAAGGCGATGTATTGACGCTGGATGGCAGGCGCGACAACTGGCAGGGACACATCTGGGTATGGTGCATTCACGCCGATGGGAAAAGCGGCTGGGTGCCGGACAGTTTCATTGACGAGACAGGCAATACAGCGACAGCACGAGCCGATTACAACGCGATTGAACTGGCGGTTGAGGCCGGGGAAACGATTACCGTGCTTCAGGAAACCAACGGCTGGTACTGGTGTGAGAACGCGGGTGGCAGGCAGGGATGGGTGCCTACGGAAAAGGTCGATGTGGGCGTGACAAACCAGGAATAGGAGCGCAATCATTATGACAAAAATTGAGCGCAGTTGTTTATGCGTACACGGTCACTTCAGCCAACCGCCGCGCGGTAATCCTCTGGATTACACCGTAGGAAATGAGCCGGAAGCCGCGCCCTACCAGAACTGGAACGAGCGAATCAACACGACCTCGTACTGGCCGAATGCCGAAATTGGCAATTTCAATCACATCAGTTTCAGTGTGAGTGAAGGCCTGATGAAATGGCTGGAAAGCGATGCTCGCGGCACCGACGACGCGCTGGTGAATGCAGAAAAAGCGGCTTACGCTCAGTATAAACCCGCCGGAAATGCGCTGGCGACCGCTTACAATCACATCATTCTGCCGCTGGCACGGAAACGGGACAAGCGAACCCAGATTATATGGGGAATAGCGGTCTGTACCCGCCCCTTTGGGCTGGAGCCGCTGGGAGGCTAGCCGCCGGAAGTGGCAGTTGATATCGAGACACTATCCCTGCTGGCGGAGGCGGGCATCCAGTACACGCTGCTGACAGGTAAACAGGTTCACGGGGCAACCAACGGCGCAGGCCCTTACCGGGTGGAACTGCCGGGACGGAAAAGCATCGCCGTTTTCAAACGCGATGACGGGCTTTCGAGCGAGCTTTCCTTCAACATTCATAACCTGGGTGGCGCAGGTTTGTGGGCGCGAAACAGCCTGGCACACGCCCGCAAGAACACCCGCGATCTGACACTGCTGGCAACCGCAGGCGAAACCTTCGGCCATCACTTTGCCGGAGAAGAACAATTTTTGTTCTGGTTGCTGACGCATGAGGCGCTGCAAGCGGGTTATGAAGTGACCACGCTTGACCGTTACTTCGTCCAGAATCCGCCAAAACAGACAGTACAGATTGAAGAACGCAGCAGTTGGACAGATCACCCCGGACTGAGCCACTGGACAACCGGCTACAGCGATGACAGCGTGGATACGACCTGGAAAGGGACCCTGCGCCGGGCGCTGGATAATGCGGCGAGCGATATTGACCGCGTTTATGAAGAAACCCTGATGCCCTACAAGGTTGACTCCTGGAAACTACGCGACGCTTTTTTGCCAGCACTTTTTGCCGGGGCGACAGCGGATGAGTTCATCGCGGAGCAGGTGCCAGAGATGAAACCTGCTGAACGTGAAACGCTGAAAACGCTGTTTCAGGCGCAGCGCCTCACCCAGCGCATGTATAACAGCTATACTTTCACTGATAACGCGCTGGATGGTCGCCAGCCGCGCTACGCCATCGCCTGCGCCGCAACAGCACTGACGCTGGCACAGCAGGCAACAGGCCGCGACATGAATGACCGCCTGCCGCTCGATCTGGCGGTCGTGACATCACGCATGACCAATATCACGGGCGGGGACATTCTCCGCGAGGTTTTACAGGAGTTTTCGCTGGAACTGACGGGATAAAATTACCAATGCTTCTACCAGAGAGGCGCACACGATGCGCCTTTTTGATTTCCAGTGTAGAAATAATTTTTAGGTTGCAGATCAGATTTCGATGAATAGAAGGATTGATCACATGAGGTATGCTATTCGCTTCATTTTTGCCTTTGCCCTGCCCCTGCTGCTGATGCTGGTATGGGGACAGTTCGTGACAGCGCAGGATACAAGCCTGAATTTAACACTGGCGGCAGAACATAATATTGGTTTTGACTGCCCGGAGGCCAGCGCCGTTCAGCCGAACAGCGGGGTCATGTGGGTGCTGATGAGTAACTGCGGCGGTAACCGCTTTTCGCTGATGAAATTCGATCTGGAAAGCGGCCAACCGCTGAGCGAATCCGCTATACCGCTGGATGAGATTGACGGCAAACTTTATTACCTCGATTCGTTCGTGAATCCAATGGGCTTCACAGGGGAAAACACGCTGGAAATCACCTTCTCTGACAGCGAAACATACCTGCCGGTGCGCTTTGAAGTGGATGTGGATACGGGCGTGATGAGCAGCAATGCAGAGGCCGATGAGCAGCTTGGCGCACTTCTGAGCGAGCTGAGCATGTACCCGGAAACAACGGTATACAGCGGCGATCACAGCCTGGCGGTCACGGCGGGCGACCCGGTTTTCCACGTAATTGATCTGGAAAGCGGCGAAGTCATCACTGAAATCGAAGGCTCATCCGCTGAGATGAGTGCATTCGCCCGCTTTTCGCCAGACAACAAAAAGATTTACATCGCGCTGTATGATGAGCCGGAGAATATGGAGAATTACGACAGTACCCTCTATGTCTACAGCCTGCCGGACGGCGAACTGCTGCAAAGCGCAGCCCTGCCTAACAGTATCTTTTACCCCAGTCCTGATGGGCGTTATGCCGCTGTACGAACGGCAGAGGAACTACTGCTGGTCGTCAACCTCGAAGCGGGTAACAGCAGCCAGGGACTTGAAATCCATGAAGCCCCCTCACCCGTCTTAACCTGTATCAACGATGGGCGGGACATGAGCGATGTCGATTTCCAGCGGTCGGGCAAATTATGGATGAATGGATTGGAATGGCTGCCGGATGCGGCGGGTTTTGTCACGGTCAATTCGTATAATGGACAAGGAGCAGGCGGAGGTGCGCCATGTTTCTTCGATTACAGCCGCCTGCGGCAGTACAGCATTGAAATCAGCGGAAATTAAAGACCACAGTGAAAGCAAAAGGGCGCATCTTCGGCGCCCTTTAAAGTTAATGATTAAGTGGTGACGACAGAGTTGTCGCCGCTAAAGGGGCTTGGCACATATTTGTCTGCGTGCCAGTCATTATGCCATTCGGTGCCGTTGACCAGATAGCGGAACTGATATTCCTTATCCTTATCCAGCTCCAGCGTAATGCTGAAATAGCCATCTTTTTTGGCTTTTTTCATAGGGGTGGCTTTTTCGTCCCAGTTGTTGAAATCCCCGACAAGATGGGCGGTTTCCGCCTTGACCTGTTCCGGCAGGGTAAACGTCACTTTACAGGCTTGTTTCGTTTTCAGGAACTGCTTTTTCAGCATAATTGCTGTCTCCATTCAGGCTGTCTCCTTCAATCAAGTGCAGCTTACGATGCATTGTAGCATAGCGATTTTACAGCACCCAGATCATTATCAGCGTATAGGAAGATGATGGCACGTTTTTCGTAATATTCGCACAAGAAGCAGGGAGCAGAAATTGCACGAAATTCATTTTGTTGCAGTTGCACATTTCCCCGGACTCGCGCTATGCTTGCCCAGTCGCCCTGCGCGACCACAACTCTGAAACAAGACCATACAGGAGCAGTAATGGTTAGACCTGTTGCACGCATTAACGTCATCCCAAATCTGCCAGAACCCCTGCGGCGGCTGCAAGAGCTGGCGTATAACCTGCGCTGGGCATGGGATCACGAAACAATTGCGCTGTTCCGGCGCATCGACCGGGACTTATGGGAGGCAACCGGGCATAACCCGGTATCGCTGCTGGGTCAGGTGAGTCAGGAGCGGCTGGAAGCGGCCTGTGAAGACCCGGCATTCATGGCGCATCTGAATATGGTGTGCGAATCATTCGACGCTTACATGAGCGCCAAAAACACCTGGTATGAAACCCACTACGGCCAACTGGAAAAGCCGATCATCGCTTATTTCTCGATGGAATTTGGCATCACCGAAGCGCTGCAAAACTACTCCGGTGGCCTGGGGGTATTGAGCGGCGACCACCTGAAAAGCGCCAGCGACCTGGGTTTGCCGCTGGTAGGTGTGGGTTTGCTGTATCAGGAGGGCTATTTCCAGCAGTATCTGAACGCGGACGGGTATCAGCAGGAGTTATACCCGATCAATGATTATTCCAATCAACCGGTGACGCTGCAACGCAATGCCGACGGCACGCCGATCAAAATCAGTGTACCAATGCCGGGGCGTGACCTGTACGCGGTGATCTGGAAGGCGCAGGTGGGGCGCGTGCCGCTGTTCCTGCTGGATACCAACATCCCCGACAACCCGCGTGAGGAAGACCGCAACCTGACTGACCGCTTGTACGGCGGCGACCGGCGCACACGCATCCGGCAGGAAATTCTGATGGGCATTGGCGGCATCCGGCTTCTGGATACGCTGGGGCTGCGCCCGACGATTTGCCACATGAACGAGGGTCATTCGGCCTTCCTGGCGCTGGAACGCATCCGCCAGATGATGACTGAACAGGGGTTGACCTTTCAGCAGGCGAAAGAAATCACCGCTGCAAGCTGCATTTTCACGACTCATACGCCCGTCCCGGCGGGGCTGGAGCGCTTCGGCTTCGACCTGATCGATGAACACTTCACCGATTACTACAAGAGCCTGGGTCTGTCGCGTGACCAGTTCCTTGACCTGGGGCGCGAGAATATGGGTACTTACGAATTGTTCTCGATGGCGGTGCTGGCGCTGAAGCTGTCCGCTGGGTCAAACGGCGTCGCCAAGCTGCATGGCGTGGTGTCGCGCAAATTATGGCAGTGGGTCTATCCCGATGTGCCGGAGAACGAAATCCCGGTTGGCGCGGTAACAAATGGCATTCACGTGCAGACCTGGATCAGCCGCGAGATGGGGACACTGCTGGATCGTTACCTCGACCCGGCCTGGCGAGAGGAAGAAAACCGCCCGGAAATCTGGGCGCAAATCGACGCCGTGCCAGACTCGGAATTGTGGCGGACGCACGAACGGCGGCGCGAACGGCTGGTGGCCTTCACGCGGCGGCGTCTGCGGGAGCAGCTTGAACATCGGGGCGGCGCACAAAGCGAGGTGAAGGCAGCAGAAGAAGTGCTGAACCCGGATGCGCTGACCATTGGTTTCGCGCGGCGGTTCGCCACCTACAAACGGGCGACGCTGTTATTCCGCGACCCGGAACGTTTGAAAAAACTCCTGAACGACCCGGATCGCCCGGTACAGATCATCTTCGCCGGGAAAGCCCACCCCCACGATACCGGCGGCAAGGAACTGATCCGGCAGATTGTGAATACAGCACGGCAGGAAGACTTCCGTCACTCGGTGGTATTCCTGGAAAACTACGACATGAACATCGCGCGGCATCTGATACAGGGCGTCGATGTGTGGCTGAATACGCCGCAGCGCCCGAAAGAAGCCAGCGGCACCAGCGGCATGAAGGTCATTTACAACGGCGGCCTGAATTGCAGCATCCTGGATGGCTGGTGGGCAGAAGGCTATTCGCCCGGCGTGGGCTGGGCTATCGGCAGCGGCGAAGAATACCCGGAAAACGAATGGGAACACCAGAATTATATCGAGAGCGAAGCCATCTACAACATTCTGGAGCAGGACATCATCCCGCTCTATTATGAGCGTGGACGCGATGGCCTGCCGCGTGAGTGGATTGCGCGGGTGAAAAATTCGATGCGACTGCTCGCGCCGTATTTCAACACGCGGCGGATGGTAGCCGAGTATACCGACCAGTACTATATGCCGAATTATCTGAACGCCAAAGAGATGACGAAGGGCAAGCTGAACAACGGTCTGACTTTCGCGGCATGGCGTGAGGACATCGAAAAGACGTGGAAACAGGTGCAGATTCGCAGCGTGGATGTGCCGGAGCAGCAGTTGAAAGTCGGCACACAGATGGATGTGCAGGCGGTGGTTGACCTGGGTTCGCTTTCTCCGGGGGATGTACGGGTGCAGGTGTATTATGGCGACCTGAACTCGCGCGGGGAAATTGGCGACCATGCGGCGGCGGTGGATATGGTGCCGGAAAAAGCCAATGGCAGCGGCCTGATGAAGTTCAGCGCGCAGATCGCTTATGAAACCAGCGGCGAGCGCGGCCTGTCGGTGCGGGTGCTGCCCAATCATCCCTACCTGCGGACGAACTTCCTGCCGGGACTGATTACGTGGGCGAAGTAGGAAGTGATGAGTAACGAGTGACGAGTTCCGAGTAAAAGGCGGAGAGTGAACCCGCCCTGATAGGACGTTATGTGTAGAGGAGAGTGTGATTCCCTCCTCTACAGTTTGATCGTAAAGTCGTCAGCCCCGCAGGAGGCGCGGCAGATCGCGCAGTTTCGGCGCTTGCCCCGCCAGCAGCGTTTGCACGCGGAATAAGCGACCCGCCATCCAGATCAGCAGCACATCGGTGAGGGCCAGCAGCGCCAGACTCACGATAATCTGCCACGCCGGGACGGTGGTCAGCGAAATTCGCATGACCATCGCCAGCGGCGACGTGAACGGAATAATGCTGAGGGCGACGGGCAGACCGGCATCCGGCGTAGCGGTAAATACGCCGACGAAGTACAGCGGCAGCGCCGCCGGGAGTGTGAAGATGACGGCGAACTGCGGCCCTTCCTGCATCGAGGTGGAAATGGCGCTCACCATGCCGTAAGCCCCGGCGAAGAACAGATAGCCGAAGATGAAATAGAGCAGCAGCAGAATGACCTTACCGGCCTCCAGTTGAAACCCGACCAGTGCAGCGAACTGGACGACGCCCTCTCCACCAAAGAACCGCCCGATCAGGAGAACAGCGCCAATCCAGACGATGATTTGCAGCAGGCCAAGCAGACCGAGCGCCAGAATTTTCCCGCCGAGAAGCTGGGTGGGCCGCATCGACGAGATCAGGATTTCGATCAGGCGGGTTTCCTTTTCCTCAATGACGGTTTGCAGCAGATAGCCATTGGTCAGAAAAACGCTGAGCATGAGCGTGATGGCAAAAATGTAGACCACCAGAAAATCCGAGCCGAAATTACTGGCCGTCTGACCAGTTGCATCACGCTGAAGGTTGATTTCCGAGGCGTTAGACGGTTCAGACAGACGAGCGAACAAATCAGGGTCAACATCTTCGGCGAGGCGGCTGAGAATCAACTGGCGCACCGGCGCGGTGTTGATGAGATTGACGGCCATACGCGGCAGCACGAGCGTCACATCCCCGCTTTCAACATAATCAGGCGCGATGACGTAGTAGACATCAATTTCGCCTGAATCGAGGGCAGCGCGGGCGGCGGCTTCATCGTCGTAGCGCACCATCACATCGCTCAGATCGCCGGGATCATCGAACAGCGCGGAATAATCCACATATCCGGCATGATCGATGCTTTCGAACTCGAAAGGATTATCCTGCTCGGCGGCATCCGGTGTCTCAGCTTCGCTGGCGCGGCTGATGACCTGATAACCCAGCAGCAGGATGAAAACCAGCAGCGGCAGACCAAAGGTCATGAAAAGAAAACCACGACGGCGCAGATTGCGTTTGAGTTCGTAGAAAAAGACCTGGCTGAGGTGATTCATGCTGCGGCCTCCTCAGAATGAGCAACAGTGGTAGCGATGGCGGGTGCGCCGCGCACCACCCGCCAGATTTCACGCGGGGTAGCCCGTTTGCCGTAAAGCAGAAGCGAATAACGAAAGACCCTCGCCGATGCCCAGACGACAATCAGCGCCGTGATGAACAAAATGGCGAGGCTGGCGGCGATCTGCCAGGCGGGAATAACGGCAAAACCGAGACGCAGCAGCGCGGTCATGGGCGCGGTGAAAGGAATAAGCGTCAGCGCGACGGCAACATTCCCATTCGGCTCTGAGATAAGCTGGGTGATGAAGAAAAAAGGAATGATCCAGATGATCGAGAAAATGCCCGCATACTGGCGACTTTCCTCCTCTGAGGCGGCAAACGCACCCAGCCCGGCCATCATGCTCGCCAGCAGGAAGTAGCTCAACAGAAAATAGACAATAGCCAGCACCATGAGATCAAGCGGAAAGCTGATACCCGCCAGCGCCGGGATGCTCTGACCGAAACGAATGAGGAGGAAACCCGCCGCGCCCCACACCAATAACTGTGTCAGACCGAGCAGGCCGAGGCCGAGAATCTTGCCCATCAGCATTTGCATCGGCGTGATGCTGGTGACAAGGATTTCCATGATGCGGTTGGTCTTCTCTTCGACGATTCCGCCCATCAAAAAGCCACTGGTGGTATTGGAGGCCATCAGCAACACAAAAGCGAAGATTAGGGGAATGAAGAAGAGGGCCATCACGCCTGAATCATCCATCTCGCGTCCGGTATCCGCCGCGCGGATGGTGAGTTCAACCGGCTCCTGCACCCGGTCAACAGGAACAGCAGCGCTTAATTCACGGCTGAGGTTCGCCAGCAGGAAGGTGTCAATTTTGTCCCGGAGCGCGCGGGGGATGCCATTGTAACTATAAATAG
>CAYUTY010000135.1:0-9887 GCA_964447795.1 uncultured Anaerolineaceae bacterium | reverse complement strand
GGTCTTTCTTTTTGCAAATACCGCCAAACTCCAGGGGGCATGATGCATCATGCCCTCGTAAATTTTGGATTTTTTCTGTTAGCTTCAGTCGTCTGTTTTAGCCTCTGGCTGCATACTAACGAGAAGATGAGCGTTTTGGCAGCAGCGCTTTTTCGGTCACAAGATCATAGCCCAGCGATTCGCTCACTTCTCTTGCTTGCCGCCCAATCATCTTCGCAACCTCCCACACAATTTCCATCGCAATGGCTATCGGTACTGTATCAGCCTGACCGAGTTTTTCAGTTGATAATTCTTCCGCTATGCGGGTGTAAATCAATGCATATTTGCCAAAGTGATCGCGTGGGTTAACCTTTTTATTAATCTTGAGTTCACCACGTAACTGTGCCGTTGTGCGATCCCAAAGTCCTTTATACAATCGCTCAGTTGCTTCCATATAAATGGTTGTTGGCGCATTCATGACGGCGGCTTTTAGCGCAGTTACAAATTCTTTCCTTGTAACTATGCCCTGTACCCGTGCTTCAATCCAGCTTTCAGATTTACCAGCTACCCGATAGGCTTCAATAGTTCTATCGAATGAGCGAAATAATCCAAGTTCAGGGTCTTCAGTTTCATCGAGCCTTTCTTTACCAACCCGTGCCAGCCACATTTTCATCGGCTCGGCCTTCGGGGAAGGAATAGATTGGATAAGACGCAAAATTTCTTCCGCCTTCATGACATCGGTGAGATAGCGTTTCCCATCCGCAGCAACCAATTTCAGTTGCTTACAATCTGTAAGGGACTCATTTCCTTCTTTTTTAAGGCGACTTTTCAAAACATACCAATAGTTCTTTGCGCGTTTGAGGTCTGCATCTAATAAAACCGTGATGATGTCGATTACACAGTAATGCCACTCATCCTCATACCACTCTTTGCGTATCTGCTCATCATCAATTTGTCCGGCGGGAATAAGCTCACTCATGTAACCCATCCTAATGTGCTGTGCTTCAAGTTAACTATATTTATAAGTCAGCTTCTTTTTTAAGTCAACTCGCAGTCAGCTTTTCCCCTCAAAATCGAAACAAATGTTATGACAAATGTTTCACCCCTCGCCCCATTTCCCTGCTAAACTGTCTATATGGATTCTCTGTGTCCTCTGGCCTCTGTGGTGAAATTTTTTGCCTTTGACTACCGACTACCGACTACCGGCCCAAATGGTAAAAATGCCCGATTCTCATTTTCACCATTTCACCGCCACCGCCGCCATCAACCAGCCGGGGAACTGGCAGACCAAATGCCTGCCCTGCAATTGACTGAGGCAGAAATTGCGGCAGCATCGCCCCTTTAAAATTGTCGCAAGTGCCGCAAATAAAATGGCGGCGGAAATGGGAATTTTGCGATTATCGCATTTCCGCCGCCGCCGCCGCCATAACAATTCGTAATTTTTTAACTTTTAACCTTTTATCGATTGCTTATGACCCAACCTGTGGCAGCACATCTTTAGCGAAGGCTTCCAGTCCATCCAGGTCATCCAGATCAAGCCACTGGAGCATGAAACGCTCGCATCCCGCTTCGACAAAAGCGCTGATCTGGTCAACCGCCGCTGCTGCCGGGCCAACCACCACGCCGCGACTTTTGATCGTCGCCTCGTCCCCGCCCCGTGCCGCGATTTTGGCTTTCAAGGCGGCCTCATCCTTGCCATAAACCAGGCCGGTCATCAGCGAGCGTTTCACATCCGCCGGATCGCGCCGCCCGTCTACCAGCAGCCGGTTGAGAACCGCGTTCTTGGCGCGGTAAGTTTCCGGCGTAATGTAGACACCGTTCCACTCGTCGGCATATTTCGCCACCAGCGGCAGCGTCCGCTTTTCACCGTTCCCGCCGATCAGAACCGGTGTGCGTCGTTTCGGCTTCGGCAAAAGCTGCGCTTCATCCAGCGTAAAATACTGACCCTGATAGCTGACTGGTTCCGCCCCGCCCAGCAGCCGCGTCGTCAATTGCAGCGCTTCCTCGAACATGGCGAAACGTGTCGGCATATCGTAAAACGGCACACCGAACTTTTTATGTTCGCGTTCCTGCCAGCCCGCGCCCATGCCCAGCACCAGCCGTCCGCCGCTCAGGTCATCGACCTGCGCTGCCATCCGCGCGCTCATCGCCGGTGGGCGAAACGTCACTGGCATGACACACGGCCCGAATTCGATGCGTTTGGTGTGGCTAGCGGCGTAAGTCAGCGACACCCACAATTCCAGCGACTCCTGATCGGGTGGGTTGGGGTCGGTGAAATGATCGGAACGGAAAACGCACTGGAAACCCCAGTCCTCCGCCGCTTGCAGCAGCCGCGCCCAGCGTTCCCACGTTAAACCGGATTGTCCTTCGAGCATGATGCCAATCTGCGCCACAACATGACTCCTCTTCCAAAATAGCGGCTAATGGGTACACTACACGTTCAGTGTAACCAGTTTGTGCCGCCGGGGGAAACCGATATGGATATACCAGACGAACTCAAACATCATATTGATGAACAGGGACGCCTGAAGGAATGGCCGTCCCCGCGCAGCAAAAAAGGCTTACAGCGCATCGCCCTCCAGTATCTCGCCTCGAAATTTGAAACTGGCGTTTTTTATACCGAAAAGGAAGTCAACGCCATCCTGAGGCAGTTTCACACCTTTGAAGACCCAGCCTTACTGCGGCGCGAGCTGTACGACAAAGGATACTTCGACAGGGAACTGAATGGTTCAAAATACTGGCGCACCCCGCCGGAGGAAACTGCGTGATCGACCTGTCCATCGTGATCGTCAACCACAACACCCGCGATTTGCTGCTGGACTGCCTGCAATCCATTTACGGCAGACCGCAGGGCGTGACTTATGAGGTGATTGTGGTCGATAACGAGTCGCAGGATGGCAGCGTCGAGGCAGTGCGCGAACACTATCCGCAGGTAAAGCTGGTCGTCAACCCGGTTGGGCGCTATTTTTCCGCCGGGAATAATCAGGGGATCGCCATCGCGGAAGGGCGCTATATCTTCGCTCTCAACCCGGATACGCTGGTGCTGGGCGATACACTGGCGCAGCTTGTGAGCCAGATGGACGCCCACCCGGACATCGGCGCGGCGACCACCCTGCAAAAACTGCCGGATGGGACGGTACTGCCCAACGGCTCGCGGCAGGTGACTTATCCTTATCTGCTGTTCCAATACACTTTTCTGGGCAAACTGTTCCCCGCTCGTCTGCGTGCCTACCGCGACTGGCTCTGGTATGACGGGTGGGATCGGACAACACAGCAGGATGTGGGCGTGCTGCCGGGGAGCTGTATCATTGCGAGCTGCGAGGTGTGGTCGGCCATCAAGGGTTTCCCCGAAGCGCTGCCGATTTACTTCAGCGAGGATTATCTGACAGCCCAGGTGCTGAAACTGGGCAAACGGGCGGTTCATCTGGTTACAGACGGCATCATCCACTACGAGGGCGCGGCCACATTCGAGGGGGGTAAACGCCGTCTATCCAGGCGTTACCTGAGCATGTATTTCCGCAGCCTGCTGACCTACACCGGCATGGCTTTTGGCCGTCCGGCACAGTTTTTGCTGGCACTGCTGATCGCCCCGACATGGCTGGTACAGCGGACTAAGGCGAACTAAGAAAATTTGAACCGCCAAGACACCAAGAGGGGGAGGGGAAGAATCGAGAATGCCAGGATAAATGGTACTGCCACGCGGAAAATGATTTTGCTCTTCAAATTGATTATTTCCCAAATTCTTACAAAATGTAAGAGATTGAGAAGTAATATTACCTTTGCCATCAGCGTCAACTTAACCTAAAATAGTTGATATATCCGCACTGATGTTCGAGATTTAATATGTCGCTCGCATTATTACCAAAGCCAAGTCTAGAAGATTTCATAAAAACCTGCACGCCATTAGCAATTATTGAATCTTTGGAGAATGAATTTCGTATTCGAATTGACGCCATAGCCAGTGCGTTATTGGCTTATTCTGGCGATGAGGAACCTACAGAAAAAGTTGCCAGATTCTTGAAAGCCGATAGAGATTTTTTGGGTATTATGCTCGTTTTGACAAATTTATCTCAAGAAAAGTTCTTGCGGATATTAAGCGCTGAAAGATTTTCAAGACAGGACTACGGCAATGAATGGAGTATAGATGCAGTTCACCGAAAAATACGAATAGAACCGGGCTTTGCAGAAAAACTTGCCGCTTTATTCATTGAAGGTAATAACAATCCTCTCTTGACAAAATTAATTGCCCCTTTTTATCTTGAGCAGTTATCACTTGCTGAGAATTGGCACACTATAATTCATGACCCCAATTTGGTTCGCAAAGCTATTCGTCAAAAATTAGAAGGAGAATATACAGATAAAAAGGGAGATGCAATCGAAGGACTGATCCGATATAAGTTGGATAAAATTTATCAGCAATATGGTGTCACTTACAGCAAAGGTCAAGTTCGATTACTAGGCAAAGAAATAGATCATGCTATTCCATCAATCGCAGACCCATTTGTATTGATAATGACTTCCTACATGGAAACAACCTCAAGTAGTCAGACAACCCGCGCTAACGAACAAAGCGAAATGTATGGAGTTTTGCAGGCGGAAAATAGACGTTATGGTATCGAGCTTGTTTTTGTGAATTTTGTCGATGGTGCTGGGTGGTTAGCACGGCGACCCGATTTAAGAAAACTTCATGCGGGATGTGATTACATCATCAATTTGAATACCCTTGATCGGTTAGAAGCTATTATCTGTAAGCATGTGCCAGCGAAGTATTTTACGAAGGCACCAAGACCGCAAGTAGAAGGCTGAAACATGGCGCTCGAATTGGATAAGGTCATCATTGGCGACTGTCTGGAACAGTTGGCGACTATCCCCGATAACTCGGTTGATGTGTGTTTTGCCGACCCGCCGTTCAACCTGGATAAAAAATATGCGACCTATGACGATCAAAAGTCGCTCGAAGATTATATGGAATGGTGTGAAAAATGGCTGCTGGAACTGGTGCGCGTCACCAAACCCACTGGGTCGATTCTGGTACATAACATTCCCAAATGGCTGACATATTATGCGGCGATCCTGAATAAACACGCGCATTTCCGGCATTGGATTGCGTGGGATTCGATGAGTACGCCGTTGGGCAAAACACTTCTGCCCGCCCATTATGGCATCCTGTTTTACAGCAAACAGGCTAAAGGCACGAAGTTTTACGAAATCCGCGCGCCACATAAAAAATGCCGCGAATGTGATGCCTATCTGAAAGATTACGGTGGCAAAAAAGACCAGCGCCATCCCTTCGGTTATCTGGTCAGCGATGTATGGACGGATATTCACCGCATCCGCCACAACAAACGGCGCGATCCACATCCTTGCCAACTTCCGATTCATCTGCTGGAACGTCTGATTCTGATGACCACGGACGAAGGCGATGTGGTGTTAGACCCGTTCTTGGGAACGGGGACTACAGCGATTGCCGCCAAGCAGCTAGGGCGGCATTACATCGGCATCGAACTCGCGCCGATGTACAAGGAAATCGCCGAAAGCAAACTGGCGAATGTCAACAAAGTAACGCGCTATGAAGATGCTGTCGTTTCGATGTATCTGAGTAAAATTCAGAGTATCCGCGACTATGACGCTGTCCGGCTTTTCCCCAAACAGTTTACGTCCATTGATAAAAAGCGTCAGCGTGCTGAATCGCAGAATGGTCACAGCCATCCCCGGCAAGAAAAACTTGCCGCACTGGAACCTGAGCCAGAATTGCCTTATTAGGAAGCGGGCGAGGGCAAAGTAAAAGACAAACCGCCCGATGTGAGGGGGGACACACCGAGCGGCTTGCAGAGGGAAGGGCTTGCCTAAGGACCGGTGACGCCAATCTCCAAATCCCGACTTGCCCGCGAACCTGGATTATTACAACACAACTCGCACCACTTCGGAGGAATGAGCACAACCCACATCCAGATTCGCTTGATCGTTAGAATAGGTTCGGCACGTAAACCTGGCGTTAGATAAAGATTAATGCAGTATGAGAGCGCCGCTTTCACGTTCCCGGCGCGCCAACCGGGGCCACACCCGGTGCGCTCGGATCGGCTGTCGCGGCGGGCTGACCAACCGGCGTGGCCTGTGAGCAGACCGTCTGGGCGTTGCTGAACTTGCCGTTCGCGCTTGCATCATTGATGATGTTAAGGGCATTCTGATACTGCACTGCTGCCGGGCAGTATTCGCTCTGTGCCACCCAGGCATCCCCATAAGCCATGTACTGGCTGAACAACTGCTGGCCGACATCGCGGTAGGTTGGCACCTGGCTGTAAAGCTGAGACAAAGCGCGGATAGCCTGTGGATAATTGATGCCGACAGCGCTGATGGCTTCCAGATACAGGCCAGCGATATAACTCTCGTAAGCCAGATCGTCGATATTGCCAAATTCTTCCGCCCGATCAGTCAGGAGAATGGCTTCGGCCAGATCGCCCGTCGCGCCGGAACGGAACAACACCAGCGCTTTTTGGGTGAGTGCCTGGTTCATCAGCGTTCGCACCGTGTTGGCCTGAAAGCTTCTATCAGCGCGAATAATAACATCCAGCGCATCAATCGCCGTGTCCCAGTCACGCACGGCTATAGCGTCCTGCGCCTCTTTCAGCAGGCCGTTGAGGTCGAACGAAACGCCGCTGCCCTGCGCTGCCGTCCCGGCTTCCAGCGTTGCTTCAGGGGCGCTGGTTTGTGTCGGCGCAGGTGTTTCAGTTGGCGATGGTGTGGGTGTCAATGTGGGCTGATTGGTCAGGTAAACCGCTGTCGCCGTGCCAATCAATTCATTCAAACCAGACACGCCCGGAGTCAGCGTTGCTAAATACTGAAGCCGCACCCCGGCCAGGATCAGATTGCCACCACCGAGGTCAAGGGGAATGCGGTTGATCTGCTCATTAATGGTAGTGAATTGGGTGGCAGTAGCATTCGCCTGGGCGATTCGCTGGCCGCTCGTCCAGCCCGCTGCGCCCGCCAGAATCATAATCAACAGCGCGAATCCCAGCGCGACTACACCTATCAGTCCCATCACGACACAGCCAGGGCCACCCCGTACTGGTTCTTCTGGCTCCACCATGACTGCGGGGGTGCCACGCGGTGGCGTGACAGCCTGGAAAGGCGAACGCGGCTGGGTATCGTCAGGTAATGTCATGCTCTCTCTCCGTACCTGTCTTACACGCATCCAGCCCTGCGGCCAGACGACTTGGCATTATAATCGAGCCAGTGCAGGCCGCCTATACGGGATTCGATTCGCGCTTTATAATTGCTTTTTCTTTAGTCTGGCAGTGATAACTCATGACCGATTGGCACCTAATAATCGGCCTCGGTAATCCGGGGCGGGAATATGACGATACCCGGCACAATGTCGGCTTCCGCGTAGTGGACGAACTGGCGCGGCGACATCAGCTAACTTTTGGCAAGAAGGAACGCAAAGCTGTCGCGGCGACGGGCGTCATCCTCGGCAAAAAAGTCATCCTCGCGAAGCCGCAAACGTACATGAACCTGAGCGGGGAAGCTGTCCGCGCCCTGGCGGATTTTTATAAAGTGGAACTGGCGCGCATCCTCGTCATCGCCGATGATCTGGATATTCCGCCCGGCACAGTGCGATTACGGAAATCAGGCAGTGCAGGCGGACAGGGCGGTATGAAAAATATCATCCAGCATCTCGGCACACAGGACTTCAGCCGCCTGCGCTTTGGCATTGGTCGCCCACCGGGGAAAATGCAGGCGAAGGATTACGTGCTGGGGGTCTTTAAAGGGGATGAGGCGATTCTAGCCGCACAGATGGTTGACCGAGCCGCCGACGCAGTGGAAACCTGGCTGCGCGAGGGCATCGAAATTGCCATGACCCGTCACAACGGCAGCATAGACGACCCCAAACCTCTACCCAAACAGCCTGTTAAACCCTTACCGGAAGACCCTTCATGAGCAACGAGCTCAAAAACCATCTCGATAACGAAGGACGGCTGACGATGTGGCCGTCCAAACGCACTTTGCAGGTTGTAGCGATTGATTATCTGGCGGAAAAACTGGAGCCGGGAAAAGCCTACAGCGAGCGTGAACTGAACGTCCTGCTCAACACGTGGCATACCTTTGGCGATGCCGCCCTGCTGCGACGCGAAATGTACGAGCGCGGCCTGCTCAACCGCGAAAAAGACGGCTCGGCATACTGGCGCACCCCCAACACCAAATTTCTCTAGAGAGTGCTGTTTTACGGCACATTAATCACAAACCGCTGGATTGCACTCCAACGCACAACGCCGTTTATGTCGCGCGCGCCGATGCGCCAATAGTAAGTCATATCCTGTGATGGCAGGAACACAAGGGCAATCCGCGCATCTTTGTTAAAAGACCGGTTGACATATTCTGGTGAACCAAAATACGGGTCATTGTCTACTTCAAGTTCGTAGCCGTCGGCCCACGTCACCTGATTCCAAGACAGGATCACAAATGGCGAGAGATAATAATTTTGTACCGGCGCTGCACCCGGCGCGGGAATGGTCGCGCTGGGTGTCGGTGTTGGGGTTCGCGTAGGGGTGTTAGATGGCGTTGGCGTAGGCACTTTGATAATGCCCGCATCAATACTGACGATGCTGATGAGATTAGACGCGAAAGTGTAAATATCGGTGAAGCCAAAATCCCCGCCAGCGGGATTGATGTCGCTGTCGGTATTATCAGATGCAAAGATGGAATCCTTGATGCTGAACTGATCGGCGGCGTGCGGCAGAATCACCCGCACCCGGTACTGCCCTGGTGTTGGCGCGATCAGCGTATACAGGCCAGACGCATTAGTTACGGCGCTGTTAATGAGCTGGGTTTTACCGCTATTCCACAATTGAACGGTGACACCAGCCAATCCCGGTTCGCCAGCATCCTGTACCCCGTCCTGATCGAGGTCATTCCAGATGAAGTTGCCGACGTTAATCGGCGTCGGTGTGCGCGTCGGCGTCGGCGTTTTGTATCGGCGGATGCCCGCGTCGATGGTGGTGATGCTGATGAGGTTGGAGGCGAACGTGTAAATATTGGTGAATCCCATATCCCCGCCCGAAGGGTTGATGTCGCTGTCAAGCTGGTCATTGCCACCAGCCTGATCAATAGAAGTGAACTGGTCAGCAGCGCTTGGCAAAACTACCCGCACCCGGTACTGCCCTGGCGTCGGCGCGATCAGCGTATACAGGCCAGACGCATTGGTCACAGTGCTGTTGATAAGCTGGTTTTTCCCGCTGTTCCACAATTGAACGGTGACGCCAGCCATTCCCGGTTCGCCAGCATCCTGCTGCCCGTCCAAGTCAAGGTCATCCCACACGAAATTACCTACATTAATCGGCGTGGGTGTGCGCGTCGGCGTGGGCGTCATATAGCGGCGGATACCCGCATCAATAGTGGTGATGCTGATCAGGTTGGAGCCGAAAGTATAAATATCGGTGAAGCCGAAATCGCTCCCCGAAGGGTTGATGTCGCTGTCAAGCTGGTCATTGCCGCCAGCCAGGTCTTTCGGGCTGAACTGGTCAGCAGCGCCCGGCAAAATCACCCGCACCCGGTATTGCCCCGGCGTAGGCGCGATCAGCGTATACCCGCCAGAAGCGTTGGTGGTCGTACTGGCGCAGAGAATGTATTTATCGCCCATCCATAGTAGCGCAGTAATACCGGCTAACCCCGGTTCGCCAGCGTCCTGTCTGCCATCGTTGTCACGATCATCCCAGACCAAATTGCCCACATTGATCGGGGTTGGTGTGCGGGTGGGCGTCGGGAAAATGATAATTTGAGCGGCATCAACCGTATCCCGTCTGGGAGCAGGGGCAAATAAAAACAGAATAATCAGGAGGGCTGCGGTGAATAAAAATGATAAACGGCGTTTGGAGCGGTTCATGGACAGGATAGCTCCTCATGGAATTTTC
>CAYUTY010000134.1:0-10177 GCA_964447795.1 uncultured Anaerolineaceae bacterium | reverse complement strand
AATACCAAGATAGAGCGCTCACTCCACATAATTTTTGATGCCACAGACAATCGTAACAATCGGCTGGCCGAGGGAGTTGATCGTCGCGGGGACGGTTTGTCCACTAAATATGTCCAAGTAGCTGTGATGCGCCGGGCTGCCATAAAAATTAGGCATGACGAACTGCACCACATCGCGCAGGGGGTGCGCCCAACCGAGTATCTGTTCCAGGCTGGAACGGCTGTCACGGTAATTGATGCTTGCCAGCTCAAAGAGGGGGATGAACTGTACTGCGCCCAACCCAAGGCCGAGTGCGATCATTCCAGCTAACCATCCCGCTCGCCCGGCCAGATAGGGAATTGATACATTTTCGGCACGGTAATCGCGCCAGAATAGCCAGACCAGCCGCACCGCAGCATAGTAAGCCGTGATGAGCAGGGTGTAATACGTGATTTCGACATGACCGGCCAGAATGTTGCAGCCGAGTGCGCCCGCGCCCATCACGACCCAGGGAAGGCTGGATGGCCGCCCACGCAGTGCTGGACGCTGCTGAATGATGAACTCGGCCATCATCAAAATCAGGGGAAGCCAGGCCGCCGCCGCGATAATCATTGGGAATACGGCGCTGATGACAAAAAAAGCGCTCAACTGGTAGACGATACCGCCCAGTGCCGCGCCAAAGCGTCCGCTGCCCAGGCCACAGAGGAACAGATACATGAATGCGCCCGCCAGCCATAACTGCATGACGGTGAACCAGCCATAAGCGGCCGTCAGGGGCATGATGTAGTAGAGGATGCTGAACGGATAGAGCGCTGACTGCTGCCCGGCAGCCAGAAAGGGAATCCCGGCGAACTGGTGAGGGTTCCACAGCGGAATTTCGCGCGCGTCAATGCTCTGGCGGATGAAGGTTTTCCACTGGAAATTTTCCAGCACGAGATCGGATACCAGCCGGTTATGCGGTTCTGACGCGTTAACGACTTCTCTGTAAGTAGCAAATGGCTCAAACTGATACAGATTTTCAGTGGGTAATAGTGTTTGCCCACCAATCGTTTGCGCCCAGAACATAATGAGCGGCAGAACAAATAACAGGATGATAATGAACAGATCAGGCAGGCGTCGTCGCATAAATTACATCCTCTGGCGAGTCGGCAGGCAACTATAACTGTTACTGTTCATTTTTTCGAGATGGGGCTGGAAAACACAACAGGGGCGAAGGTCTTGCCCCCGCCCCTGTTGCATCAGGAGAGTATATAGGAATTATCAGGTTTCAGGCAGCGCGTTCGTAGCGAATATCCAGACGAGGACGGCTGCCAGCCAGTTCACGGCGATGGCGATCCCACAGCATTGGAATCTGACCATTGAGTTCGTCCAGGCGCTGCCGCTGTGCCGCTGAAAGGTGCTGTTTGCCCCCCAGTCGATACAAATACTGGCGTTCGTTCGAGAACTTCTGAATCAGCTCAAACGTCTCATCCATCTCTGCACCTGTTGTTAAATCTGCTACGGTTTATAGACGTTCAAAAATAGCCTGGTCTTACCTGTCTGGACGAGGAAAGCGCTGTTATAATCGCCGGATGCGACTGACTAAACCCCTCCCCTGGCTGCTGGTCTGTTTCACGATTCTGGCGCTGATTTATGCATGGGCAACCCCCCCGCTGGAAGCCTCTGACGAACTCTGGCATATGGGCATGGTCAATGTTATCGCCGATACGGGACAACTTCCTGTGCAGGTGATAGATGTCGAAACGCCCTGGGAACAGGAAGGCAGTCAGCCGCCATTGTATTATGGTCTGGCGGCCTTGCTCGTGCGCCTGATTGATCGAGGTGATTTTTCATCCTTCAGCCAGCCTAACCCACACGCGGTCGCGGGCGTGCCGGGGGCGGCAGGCAATAAAAACCTCGTCCTGCACGATACGCCGCATCCGCCTTTACAGCAGTCAGCATTAGCAGTTTATCTGCTGCGTGTTTTCAGCATTGCGCTCGGTTGTGTGACCGTGAGCGCGGTTTATGCTTCAGCATGTTTGCTCATGCCGGAAAAACCGGCAACTGCTATCCTGGCCTCTGGCCTGACTGCCTTCAATCCGATGTTCTTGTTCATCAGCGCGTCAGTCAATAATGACAATCTGGTGACGGCGCTGGGAAGCGTCATCGTCTGGCAAACACTGCTTCTGCTGCGTGATGGTTTTTCCCGGCGTCGGAATCTCGTTCTGGCCGTGCTGCTGGCGCTGGCGGCGCTGACCAAACTGAGCGGGCTGATTTTCATGCCGTTCGCGGCGCTGGCAGCGTTGTGGATTGCCTGGCAGCGTCGGGATTGGCGCGGCCTGCTAGCGCTCGGCGGGCTGATCGTGCTGGCGTGGGCGCTGCTGGCGGGCTGGTGGTATCTGCGGAATTTATCGCTGTACGGCGAATTGTTCGGCACGCGGACGATGGCGCTGGTGGCAGGCGCGCGCGAGGAAGCCTTCACGCTGGAAACGCTGTTCAACGAATTTCAGGGTTTCCGTTTCGCCTACTGGGGGGTGTTCGGCGCGGTCAACATCATGACCTTTCGCCCCTTCTATGATGTGATGGACAGCCTGACGCTGGCTGCGCTGGTCGGCGTGGGCATTTACCTGTGGCGGGCGCGGCGTGATCGGGCGCAGATTTTCCGCATTTTGCTGCTCACTTTTCTGATATTGCTCGGTATCGTCGGGGTCATCAACTGGACGGCGCAAACTTATGCGTCACAGGGGCGGCTGCTGTTTCCATATATGGCGGTTATCAGTCCGCTGTTGGCGCTGGGACTGGTTACACTGATTGATCTGTCACGCGCACGCTGGCTGGCTTATCTGCCTGTATTTGGTTTGGGGCTTTTTGCACTTGTCGTACCCTTTGCCTCGATTGTCCCGGTATATGCCCCACCTATCCCAATTTCTTCCCTGCCCGAAAGTGCGCGACAGGTCTACGCCCGTTTTGAACAGGTCGAGCTGGTGGGTTACGAAACGCCGGATGTGCGTTATGCGCCGGGTGATGTTGTTCCAGTAACAGTTTATTGGCGCGTGATTCAGCCGTTTGAAGCAGATAGAAGTCTCTATTTGCACGCGACGGTCAACTCCGGCTCGGTTATCGGGCGGGTGGACAGCTTCCCCGGCGCGGGGACGCTGCGCGCCTCGACCTGGCCCGCCGGGGCGCTCTATGCCGATACCTATGCCCTGCCGTTGAACGAAGTAGAAACGGCAGAACCGTCAGTGCTGCGAATTCAGGTCGGGTGGTGGGATTATGCCACCGGTCAACTGGTTGCGCCAACCGATGCTGACGGTAATTCCGTCAACAGTGTCATGCTCAATGCAGGTGGTTTTACTCCGCCGACAGCACATCAGTCAGCCGCCGATCTTATGCTGGTTAACCCGGTGAATTTTGGCGGGATGATCGCGCTCACGGGTTACGCGCTTGATGGGGATGATTTGACGCTGGTGTGGGCTGTTTTGAATGCGCCGCCGGGTGATTACACCGTTTTCGCCCAGGTGCTGGACGCCGAAAATAATATTGTCGGGCAGGGGGATGCGCCGCCCAATCTACCGACGCGCTTCTGGCAGGCAGGCGAGGGTTATGTCACGCGGCATCAACTGGTTTACGCGCAGCCGCCCGCGCCGGGGGAATATCGGCTGGTCGTGGGCTGGTACGATCCGGTCAGTTTTACACGTCTGAATGTGGAAGCTGACTCGGATGCTTACCCAGTGGCGACCATCACGATTCCGTGAGCGGAATATCAACCCATGTGCCAATAGAATTGCCCGCCTCGTCCAGCAGCGGCGCATTGATGAAAGCTTCACCATCCAGCGTATATAGGCCGACCCGTAAAATACTTGTCTCTGGCTGCGGTGCTGCCACTGTCCAGGTGATGAGCCTGTCGCCCGCACACCAGTGACGCCCCGGCCAGAGGAAGCTGTCCCCCTGGCCGATTTTCTCGCCAGCCGCGTTCAGAAAATGGCCGAAATAATGATAATTTGCCTGTACCGGGCCGGGTAGTCGCCATTCCAGCGTCAGTTGTGAATCGCTCAGGCTATAACCTGTGAGGATGATTCCTGCACCGAAGCGCGCCGGTGTAATTGAAGTCAATGGCTCACCTGCCCATTCCGGCGCGGCCTCAAAGAAAGCAACCCGGTATTCGCCTTCGCCGGGGCGCAGCGGGAAAATATTATCGTCCGGGCGCTCATACAGGCCTCCGAGGGGATTGTCGGGCGCGTTGGGGGCGGTAACGACAGTAAACGGTTCTGCCGGGAGAACCGCTATTCCATCGCCTTTGAGTGTGCGGACACATTCTGCCATGCGCCACAGCATCGACGGCCAGATAGCTGCTTCCTGATCGTATTCCACAAAATAGCCATCGCTCAAAACGATCACATCATCACTGTTTGCTAATGCATCGCGCACATCCATCAGATGATGCATGGGGGCATTGAAGCCGCCTGGCGTATAGGTAGTATCGAGATAACGCAGCAAACCGCGCCGCCACAGCCCCTGCGTGAGTAGAATCATGCCAATCAGTGCCGGGATAACCAGCCGCACTGCTGCCTTGCCGGGAAGAATGTGTGCTGTATAGGCTGCACCCGCGCCAACCAGCAGAAACAACATCGGAATCGCTGGAATGAAATAGTGTGGGTAGATCGGTGTCCAGGTAGGCGTGAAGATCAGCAGAGGGATACCAATCCACAATCCGGTGATGATTGCGAACAGGTGTCGCTGTCGGATTAATCCGATCAGCCCAATCAGCGCTGTTACCCAAAAAACCATCCACAAAATCGACGGTACAGGCAGCCCGGTCAGCAGTTCCGCGGCCTGCTCCGATGCGACGGTTTCAGGTGTGGTTTCCAGACCTAAACCGGTGACAAAACGAGCATGATAGATCAGGGCATCGCCGCTGATTGTCAGAGTGCTGTTGCTCCGGTTGACTGCATTGCTCAGGCGATTCGGGTCTTGTTCGAGGGTTTGAGTCAACCCAATTCCAAAGGGGATCAGCGTGATGATGCCTAATAAAACACTGAAAGTGGTTGCCCGCCAGTCAAGTTGTTTGCGTCCCAGCCACAGCAACCATAAAAATACAGGCAGCAGCGTCCAGGCCGCGAAATGAATTTGTAATGCAAACAGCAGAACAGGCAGACAGAACACCTGCGCCCAGCGTTTACCTTCGCCAAAACCGTACAGGCCGAGCAGCAGCGCCAGCAGCAGAAAGGGTGTGTGAAAATCCTGCGCCCAGATTTTTCGGCTGTAGAGGATGGCCCAGGGATTGAGCGCGTAGGCCAAACCGGCGATCAGCGCCGAATTGCGCCCCACATAGCGAGCAGCGATCAGCCACAGCAGGCCGACACCGATCACATTGAGTGCCGCGACGAACAAAATAGCAACCTGCGGACTGTCAGAAATCAGATAAGGCAGCGCCATGATATAAACACTGATGGGTGGATTAGGAATACCCACAGAGGATGGAATACCCGTCAGCGGAAAAGTGCGCGCTGCTGCCATATCCTGCGCCAGCAGCGACAGCATGGCCTCATCGTGACCATACTCCAGCACGCCGGGTTCGCCCAGCCGCATCACTGCCGCGATGACCAGAATGAACAGCAGCGTGAGCCAGTCGCGCCGTTTGAGTGGGTTTATGGTGAGCATGAATTCTCCGCCAGAGTCAAAATCAGGCTGTCATTGGGCAAAGCTGTACCATCACGGGTCGCGCTCAAACGTCCTTCAGGGCGATAAAATCCAATGGCGATGGCGGCGACAGGCTGGTTGGGACTCAGCCTGTATAATCCGCGCAGATTTTGCCCGGACTGCCACAGTGATGGCGGGTAATCTATGCCCAGTGGCAGCCCATCATGCTGAGTAATCACCTGCCCGGCAGCGTCCAGTGCATGAACGAAAATGTTGAAGTCATTTTCCGGCGTGGCACGCACTCGCCACCCCATTTCAACATCGAGGCCAGTTTCATATTGCCTGACCGTCACGCAGCGCACATCCACAAAATCACCAAAGCGAGTGTTGAGTTGTTCTGGAAGTTCAGTACCGTTTCCTGTTACCCGCACCAGAGGCGGTAGCAAAAACCGGTCTGAGCCATCGAGCAGGTGTAGGGGTTCACCCGTCGCCGAATCGACCATTTGAACGCTCAGTCGGCCAACATAAGGTGGGGCATCATCGAATATTCGCAGTTCGTGAACTTCAGAGGCAAATTGATCCAATGGGTAGCCATTAGCGGTGCTGCCTCCGCCGGGAATGAGCGGCTCGCTCACGCCCCATGCTGCTGTAGTAGAAAGATTGACAAGCTGGATAACCGGGCGGTATTCCTGCGTGATTTCGCGTTCAGCTTTCCAGAATAGTGTGACGCTGAGCAAACCACCAGGTGCAGCACTGGTCTGGTCGAGAGCGTACCCAAGCAGTTCGAAAGTTTCGCCAAAAGACTGGCGTACTTCCTGCTGCATATAAACGGGCGAGTCCGGCGCAGAACGCTGGCGAAACCACAGGGTATGGGGCGTAATAAATAGTGAATTGAGTAGCGCAAATGTGATGATTCCACCAGCAGCAAAGGCCGCCGTTCGCGGATGTAGCCATTCGCTGGTTGAAGTTTCGGGCAGTTGATCCAAATTCCTTTTGATAAAAATGAGCGCTGCTGTGATAGCTAAACTAACGAGCGTTATGACCGCCGCCGTATGCTGAACGGTCGTGCCGACATATTCCAGGCGGACATGATGATTGCCTGCCGGAATATTGATGCTGATTTCACCGGCTTCTGAGTCAGGATAAATGGTGGTTGGTTTGCCATCCAGCCACGCAGCCCAACCGGGAAAATAAAACTGGCGAAAGCGTACCACCCGCTCATCTGATACCCAGACGTTATAAGCGGCGCTGTCAAGCTGCTGCACACGGAGGTCTTGTCGAAAGCGAAAGGCATCTTTGATATTGGCTGTGATGAGCAGGGGGTCATCCCGGTAGGCCTCTGTTTCCATGTTGGTATCCCATCCAGGCTTGCGTCCCCAGATGGGATTAAATTCATCGTAGCTGGTCGACCCCCAGATATGATCGCGCTTTTCCATCTCAATTTCATCGAGTGGGGATAAATCCGGCCAGTTGACGAAGCGCTGATTGGGATAAACCATCGGCAGCCCACTAATGAGAACCAATGCCAGCGCAATCCCCAATGCTGCGTCTGTCCAGCGGCGTGGCAGAAGCAGCAGACTTGCGCCGCCCGCCAGTGCCAGAAAGACAATCGCCACCCGCAGGAAACGTTCCGGGAAACGAAGCTGTGTCATGAGTGGAATCGCCTGCCAGACCGGCAGTGAGATTTCGACCATCATAAACAGCCCAAAACCCAGCGCTGCTATTAACCCGAAAAAGGCCAACCAGCGCTTTTTCAGCGCTAATGCCAGTAACCCCAGTACGCCCAGGATTCCAGCAATTGGCCCGAAAGTTGTAGGCAGCTCAAAGCGCAGATCGGTCAAATCCATCGCAGGCGGCTGGGCAAAAATCTCGCCTGGCTGAAGGAAGTTGCTGCGGAGATAGGCAATTACATCAGTCGCTTCAGCGCTGGCGCGCACATAACGCAGTTCCCCTAGAACCGGGAGCAGAAAAATCATCGCCAGCCCGATACCCAGCAGCAGCCCGCCCCAGGAAGCCAGTAACTGCCTGAGAAAAACACTCCAATGACGCTGAGAATTGACCAGTGGCAGCAGCAGGCTGATCGGGGCGATGAACAGCCCGGCGATAATTGTGATGGGCTGGTGGGAAAGAATCAGCGCCGCAAAGGGGATAGCGATGCTAACGGCAGCACGTGGCGATGGCTGCCGAGACGCCCGGATCAGCCCCCAGATAATCCAGGGGGCACAGGCAGCGGCCATCATTTGCGGCAAACTGCCCTGATCCCAGACTTCATATAAGCGTGACGGCGCGTAACTCCACAGCATGGCGGCGAGAATCGCGCCTGCGCCGGGCAGTATTTTTCGCGCCAGCCCATACATGCCAAGGCTGCCTGAAATCCACGCCAGCGCGGCCACCAGATTAAAAGCAGTTGTAACAGCGACTCCCAATCCACCTAACAGCCCGCCCAGATAAAATGTACCGGGTGGATAAAAATTAAAAATCGGATAGCCATAGCCGAGATGAAAATACGGTACCCAGCGCGGCCACAGGTCTCCATGCTGAAGCAGCGTCATCATGGCATACATGCGCTGGACATGGAGCGGCCCATCAGCAGTTTTGATGACGCCTTCGCCAAACGAGGGAATCAGGCCGATCAGCGGCAGCAGCGCCGCCACCCAATAGCCGGGGTCAAATTGGCGAAGTCGGATACGCCATGTCGATGGAGAGAGTAGCATGACGAAAATCAATATCCCTGCAAGGCAAAAGGACAAAAGCTAAGTCTACACAAGGCTCGTGCGATAGGCTATAACGAGTTACAGCTTGACATGATGGGGGCGATGAATGGTTATGATTGACCGTGCGATGATTTTTGGACTGGCCGCGTCGCTGGGCGGTTTGTTGTTTGTGCTGGAATTGGTGCGCCGCCGCCGCCTGCGTGAGGAATATTCACTGCTATGGCTGGCGACGGCGGTTGCGCTGTTGTTACTCAGTGTGTCGCGCCCGCTGCTGGATACCCTGGCAAATCTGGTCGGCATTTTTTATCCGCCGAGCGCCCTGTTTCTGGTGGCCATTGTCTTTGTCCTGTTAATCCTGCTGCACTTTTCGACGGTGCTGACACGGCTGACACAGGAAAACAAGGAAACCGCCCAGCAGCTTGCCATCCTGCGCTGGCAGCTTGAACAGACACAAAAAGCCTTAGCCACGCGCAAGGGAAACGCCGACGAACACCAGAACGACCAGCGCCGTGAGATAAACTGAGACAATCCAGTATCTTTTATTGAGGGGATTCGTATCTTCACCCAGGAATTCGCCAGGGTGTTCCGGGTGCGCCCGCAGGGTGAGAATCGGGCTGATGAACCACGCCAGTATCAGGCCGCCTGCCAACCCGCCGATGTGCGCCCAATTATCGATTCGCATCTGACTGCCGGGAACAGCGGAGGCAATCCCAAAAAGCAGGTTGATGACCGCAAATGAGATTAAACTGTTGCGGCGGGCGCGTCCAGCCTCCCCCATTAGTTTGCGGTGATGATACAGGTAGATGAACTCCGCTCCGAGAATGGCAAAAACTGCGCCGGATGCGCCAACCGAATAGCTGTTCCAGTTCCCTAGCAGAAGGCTCAATACCGAGCCACCCAGCCCGCCAAAAAGATAGATAATGAGAAAACGGGCATGACCGAACAATCGCTCCAGCGACATGCCTACCGCGTAGAGGATGTACATATTAAAAATGATGTGGAGCGCATTGGCAAACATATAGGTGCCGAACGCCCCGTAAATTCCTGCGTGCAGGAACATGGCCGTGACCAGCCGGTAATACTCACCATTGAGCAGAATATCCGGCGCATGGCTTGCCCCCCACAAAAAGATGGATTCATCCAGATCAGGCGAGGCGGCACGGATGAAAAAAATGATGATGTTGATTGCCAGCAGAACATAAGTCACGGTTGGGCTGACTGATGGAATTCGCAGCATGACTTTCTGGCGCGGCGCTTGCTGAACAGGTGAGGGTTCAGGTGGTCTTTCCAGAGGGTGCTGCTTTTTCTGCGGCGGCGGGTTATTGAGCATGGAGTAGGGCTTCCAGTATAATCGGGTTTAGTGGATGATGAGGTGAATTATGCCGATGTATGACTACCGATGCAACCAGTGCGGACGAACATTTGGATTATTCTATAAGTCCTATAAGGATTACGAAACGGCAGTCGGACAAACCTGCCCTAACTGCGCCAGCACTGAAGTAACACGCCGTATCAGCCGGGTGACGATTGCCCAGCCTTCCCGTGATCTTTCCGGGCTTTCAGCAAATGAAATGCTGTCGGTGCTGGATGGAGGCGATTCGCGGGAGGTGGGGCAGATGTTTCAGCAGGTGGCGGACAGCGCGGGTGGCGAGCTGGGCGAAACCTATAATACAGCCACAAAACGCCTGCTCAAAGGGGACAGCATTGACCGTGTAGAACGCGATCTGGCCGCCAGCGCCGGTTCATCCAGTGATGATTGATTAATGATTAAGCGCCTGTACTGCTCGTAAAAGCCCCATCTGGCAGCAGCTATCGACGTGATACGATAACTCAATCTGTTCGGCAGCAGTGTCATAAGACCCTGT
>CAYUTY010000133.1:0-10221 GCA_964447795.1 uncultured Anaerolineaceae bacterium | reverse complement strand
GCGATTTCCGGGTGTTCGCCTTCAAATTCGTAAACGGCTTTTTGCAGCCGTTCAACCAGCGTTTTGGTGTCATCGGGCTGGTCGCTTTTCATCCGTTCCAGCGCTTCCCGAATATCAAGCTGGGTATCCTCAAGGCGCTGGCGCGACTCCTCGTCAGCCGGTATCACCAGCTTCAGTTGTTCCTGCAAACGGGTCAGGGTTTCCTGGGGATTCTGGCTCATGGTCATCCTCCTGCTGCGGCGAAATACCCATCTCAATTATACCCCAGCCGCTATCCCTTAACCAAAATCCTCTGGCCGCACCTCGCGCATGAACCCCACCATCTGCTCAATGATCTCCGGGTGACGCAGCGCCCCGTTGTGGCCCAGTCCATCCGTCGCAATCAGATCGCCTTCCGGCCAGTGGTCAGCAATCGTTTCACCATCGCTGAAGGGAATCACCGGATCGCGGCGGTCATGAATGACCAGCCCCGGCGTGCCGATATAAGGAATCATGGCTTTGACCGACAGCGCGCTGGCCGGGATGCCCAGGCGTTTTTGCGTCAGCCGGTGCATGTGCTGCAAGGTTCGCTCGCCCAGATTGAGAAAATTGGCGAAACGCGCCATCACATCGCTGAATTCGCACGGTGTGTTGATCAGCACCAGTCGCTTGATGCGATAATGTTTGGTTGTCCCCATCATCAGTACCACCGCCGCCCCGCCCAGCGAGTGCGCCACTACCCCATGTACCGGCCCAAATTCGGTGATGAGCGCCGACAGAATCCGGCTGTATTCAATCATGTTGCTGGTCTTCCCGTCCGAAGCGCCGTGCGCCGGGGCGTCAAAGGCAATCACGCGGAAACCGGCTTCCACCAGTGGCATCACCAGCTTGGTGAAGTTTCGCGCCGCGCCTTCCCATCCATGCACCAGCATGATGGTTGGCCCCTCTCCCCAGCTATACCCCACCAGCGACCCATCGGTATAGGTGGCGTGCAGCCGTTCGGCGGCGTTCATCACATCCTGATCGCGGTTGGACACCCGCCGTGTTTGCGGCGTGATGAACAGTTGAAATGCGCGGTCTGCGGCGATGCGCGGTGCGAAGGCACTCAGCGCACGAAAGAACAGCGAATTTGTCCGGTACTTCCAGGTTTGTGTTGTCATATCCCCCTCCGTTGATTGAAGACCGATCGGTCTGTAAACGGGCAAAAAAAGAGCAGCGCAAACAACGCTGCGTCTCGAACCAGGCAGCTAAATAACGACGTTCTGGTCGATATAGCTGTGCAGATGGTCAGCCACATGGGTGCTGTACAGCGGGTCGCCGTACAACCGGCTCATCATCTGCCCCCCCTCCAGGCTGGCGATCAGCAGGCTTGCCAGCGCCGCCACATCCGTCTCCGGGCGGAATTCTCCCCGCTCGATGCCCTTCACGACAATGCGTTCAATCAGGCAGCGCCAGTCGTCCATCGCCGCCGCTGCCCGTGCCTTGAGCGCCGGGTGGGCGTTGTCGCTTTCGATGGCTGTGTTCATGATGACGCAGCCCCCGGCGATCACCGGGTCGCGGTAGCCTTCGGTGAATATATCCACCATCGCGTGCAGTTGGCGCGTGGACTGTCCACGCATCGTCTTCAGCACCTCAGCATAGCGCTCACTCTGCCGGGCATAGGCATAATCAAACGACGCCAGCGCAATCTCATCCTTGCTGGCAAAGTGGCTGTAGATGCCGCCTTTTTCCAGGTCAGTTGCCTGCATAATGTCGCTGATGCTGATGCCGCTGTAACCGCGCTGGTTGAACAGCACCGCCGCCTGATGGATGATTTTTGTCCGCGTTTGTTCCGCTTTGCCCACGCTAAGCCACCTTTTAAGACCGATCGGTCTGTTTATAGAATAAGAAATATTCCTGCTTTTGTCAAGTAGGGGCGAAACCTGCGATTCCCCTACGTGACTTTCGTCCAACGTCTTTCTGATGGGTGAATCCAGTATAATAGGGGCGGTTTGCTCAAGTGGCAGCCGCTTTTTTGTCCTTGTATTATACAGGTGAGATTATGGCAGTTTATCGCATGGTATTTCGTTTGCTCTGCCTGATGCTGGCATTACTGGCGCTGGCCGCTGTACAAACGACGCCAATTCAGGCACAGGACGCTGGCGGTGTGACCACCACCTTTACCACCCGCGCCAAACTGCGCGATGGCCCCGGCACGGAATGGTATATCCTCGGCTTTTACAATAGCGGTACGCCCATCCGTCTTGACGGGCAGGCTTTCGCCGGGAATTGGGTGCGTGGCATCGTGCCGGATGGCAAGGTGGGCTGGGTGTTCAGCGCCGCGCTCGGTCTTTCGCGTGCTGAAGCCGCCGCCCTGCCCGTCGTCTATCGCGACGATCCCTTTACGCTGGCCGCACCTGCCGCCGATGCTGTACCACAGCCAGCGGTTGCCGTCGCCCAGCCCGAAGCCACCGCCGCCCCCGATGATGCCCTGGTCAGCACGCCCATCGCCACCGTTCGCCCCGGCGTCAGCTCCGGCGCAGCCGATAATCTGGTGCTGCCGGGTGTCGGGCCGGGCCGTCCCAGCACCAACAATAACCAGTATCCTTTCCAGGCCTGGAACGGCGATGATGGCCGCCTGAACATGCATGACTTTTTTGGCGGCATGGCTGTTTACTGCGTCAACAGCGATTTTGTGCCGGATGATACCTACCGCTACGGCGGCATTCTCGTCCGTGCCACCAACGGTGCTGAGCTGCTCTACGTCCCGGCTGCGACCATCGCTAATGCCTGGGGCCAGACTGTCGCTTCCGGCCAGGCCACCGAAATCGGCAGCGGCGGCGGTGTCTCCGCGCTGCTGTTCCCCGATGGTCAGTTTCAGGTGAACAGCTTTGAAAGCAGCGGCAAACCCACCTCCTTCACCTGGAAGGGCTGCCGCTACGTCCCCCGCGCCACCAACGACAACTGCGCTCCCGGCTGGGATCGCAACCGCAGCGGTGAGTGCGTCCACGAAAATCTGGACTAACATCCGTAGTTAAAAGGGGCGTACCATCCCGGTGCGCCCTTCAATATATCTTCTGCTGACGCCAAATATGATGAAATTTTGCAAATTGCTCGCTTGTTGTTTTTTCCTCGTTCAGGGAATTACGCTGGCGGATGATAACCCACCTACATCGCTCGATGTAGATTCGATCATCCTGTCGGAGCGCGTGACGCTGACGCCCATATTGGAAGCTGCACCCCCTGAGCCGCCAGCGAAGATTTATCCCACTGAGCAGACGTGTCCCGGCTTGCTGATGAATGCCGCTGCTTCACAGGCGAAACCATGGGCATACGGAATCGACACTAAAACCGGGCAAACTTATCTGTGTAACCGCGAAACAGGTGTGACCAAACTGCTGCCAGCGGAAACAACTGACTGGAGTAGCATTGTCCTTTCCCCTGAGGAACAATGGCTCATACTGTCAGGACTTGAAGCTGAATTTGCTAATCGCGGCGGCCCGCAATATTTTTATAGTTATGAGGTGGCTTCCGGTACACTGAATTTTTTGGGTAAGGTATCTTCATTATCAACATTTACTGGTTTTCTCGATTGGCTGGGTGAAACGGAAGTCACCTATTACACTGAAGATGCGTTGCATGGGGGTTCATACTATCTCATAAACCTCGCCCGTCCGAACGGACTTGAAGCCATTATTAGCTCCGATGCTAGTTACCGTGAAAATCCGCCGCGTTATGAGTATTTATCTAGCCATGCACTCCTTTCAGGTGATTGGGATAACGCCAGTCATCAGCCTTGCGTGCTGGAATTTTATGACCTCAATACTCGGCTCTATTTTAAGGACGAAATGGCCTATAACTGCGGCGGTGTTTACGGACCCAATGCGAATCAGTATTTCTACGTCGCTTTTGATGGTGATGTCATCTCGCAGTCAACGTTGAACATGCTGAATATTCAGAGCGGGCAGCGCCAAGAGTTATATCGCGGCGAAATTGAAGCGCTGGAAAGTGTCTCGCCGGACGGACGTTACGCTGTCCTGATTGTGGATGACAATGGCGTGGTTGATCGGGCGGCGATGGGCGATCAAATTCAGTTCTTTGACTGGCATACACTGGCAAATCCTGAGTACCATTTTCTCGACACCCAAACCGGGAAGATCATTTATGACCTGCCTGTTTTGAGCGAACCTTTCAACCCCTTCAATCCTTTCTACTACTTCGTCAACAACATCACGTATTCTCGCGGAAAACCGCTCATGGATGTCATGTGGTTAGACAATCAACGTAGTCTCATTAACCGTGCTGAACCTGATTCCCCACCCTTCTACCATTTTCTCTCGATTGAAGCTAATCGTGTGGCTGAAAAACCGTTGGGGGTTGTCGAGCTTATTCTTCCCGGTGCAGAGAATATTGTTTTGTCAGAAACCGACTCTGAAGCCAGCACCATCCGCTATTCACTTTACAATATCAATCAGGGCGAAAGTGAAGCACTTATCATCAACCCAGACACCGAACTTTATGAGTTTTACATAAGACTTGACGATTACAATCAACTGTATCTGAGGATTCGTTTTCTCGATGGTCAATCGCCCGAATATATCCAATATAATATGACCATAGCTGGTGTATGAAAAAAGGCCGCCCACCTCTCTGGCAGCGACCTTTCCTGTCTTCAACTATCGACTAGCGGCTAGTAACTCCCCTACGCCTTTTCCAGCATCTTCTCACGCCGCTTGCGGTCTTTCAGCCGGTCTTCGCTGTCAAGGATGCGCTTCCGCAGCCGCAGGTTGGTCGGCGTCACTTCCAGCAGTTCATCGTCGGCCATGAACTCAATCCAGTCGTCCAGGCTCAGGTCACGCGGCGTATTCAACCCGGCGGATGTTTCGCTCGGCTTGCCGCGATGATTGGTCAGATGCTTGGCTTTGGCGACATTCATATCCAGGTCGCCGGGGCGGATATGTTCGCCCACCACCATGCCTTCGTAAACCTCATTACCCGGCTCGATGAAGAACGTCCCGCGCTGCTGTAAGGCCACCATCGCGTAAGCCGTCGCCGGGCCGCCTTCTGCCGCCACCAGACTGCCGAACTGCCGCGACGGAATTTCCCCGGCCAGCGGGTCATAACCATGATGCAGGCTGTTGACCTGTCCCATGCCGCCTGTCGCCCGCATGAAGTGGGGGCGGAAGCCGAGCATACCGCGTGTCGGTACGAGATACTTCAGGTAGGTCGTGCCGCTCTCACTCCGCATGTCGATCATCTGACCGCGCCGCGTGCCGAGCAGTTCTACCACCGTGCCGACATAGCCATCGGCCACTTCGACATGCACTTCTTCAATCGGCTCTAACGTCTCGCCTGTTTCCGGGTCGTCGCGGAAAATGACCTCCGGCTTGCTCACTTCAAACTCGTAGCCTTCACGGCGCATGGTTTCAATCAGAATGCCGAGATGCAGCTCGCCGCGTCCGCTGACGACGAATTTATCCGCCGAATCCCCATCCTGTACCCGCAAAGCGACGTTGCTGCGGGTTTCATCCAGTAAACGCTGGCGCAGGCGGCGGCTTGTTCCCCAGCCCGTTTTACCCTCGCGCCCGGCAAAGGGTGAGGTATTCACGCCGAACGTCATCCGTACGGTCGGCTCTTCCACGCTGATCGGCGGCAGCGCTTCGGTCACGCTGGGGTCAGCAATCGTATCGCTGATGCCCAGTTCGCTCAACCCCCCGAACGCCAGAATATCGCCCGCTTTTACCTCATCCGTTTCGACTTTGGACAAATTGTGAAAGGTGAACAGATACTCGATTTTGCCGGGGATACGTTCCCCCAGCGTCGTCATCCGCACGATGGGCATCCCTTTTTTCATCACGCCCGCGTGCAGCCGCCCGATGCCGATCTGCCCTTTATAGTTATCGTATTCCAGCGTCGTCACCAGCAGGCTGGCCGGGGCATCCATCTCGACGCTTGGCGGCGGCACTTCCTTGATGATCGTCTCAAACAGGGGAGTCAGGTCGCTGTGCAAACCCGCCGGTGTGTATCCGGCCTTGCCTACCAGACCAATGGCATACACCACCGGAAATTCGGCCTGCTCGTCATTCGCGCCCAGTTCGATGAACAGGTCAAATGTCTCATTCAGTGCCTCGTCCGTCCGCGCATGGGGGCGGTCAACCTTATTGATGACCACAATCACACGCAGGCCGAGTCCCAGCGCCTTTCGCAGCACAAAGCGTGTCTGCGGCATTGGCCCTTCCACCGCATCCACCAGCAGCAGCGCCCCGTCTACCATATTCAGACCGCGCTCGACTTCCCCGCCGAAATCGGCAAGGACGGGGGTATCGACGATGTTGAATTTCGTGCCGACCCAGGTTACTGCCGTATTCTTGGCTAGAATGGTGATTCCGCGCTCGCGTTCCAGCGTGTTGGAGTCCATAATTCGTTCGCCGGTTTCTGCCCCTTCGCGGAAAACCTTTGACTGTTTTAACATGCCGTCCACCAGCGTTGTCTTGCCGTGATCGACGTGCGCGATGATCGCAATATTGCGGATGTCGTCTCTTACCTGGGTCACGCCCGTTTCCTTTTCATTGTTTGGCTTGCATCATTGTATCAAAGACTGTTTCACTTCGACATGCGGAATCTGGCGCAGGAAGCTTTATGCCTTCATGATAGACATAATAACAAATCATTGTAAGATATTTAATGAAAAACGTGACTTATTCGGGTTAATACGCGCAGATGCATTCTTTACTTCAACAGCAGCTTGCCCATTTTGGTCTTACTGACCGCCATATGCCGCCTGATCTGTCTGTCTGGAAGCAGTTTCTTGACTCGCTTGACGATGTGTATCAGCAGATGGAACAGGCCGCCATTTATCATGCCCTTTTTGAGCAGTCCAACGATGCCGTTTTTATTCTCGACATGGCCGGAACGCATCTGGTCGCTAATCAGAAAGCCGCCGATCTGCTCGGTTACACCCTCGAAGAAATTGTCGGCCTTTCTTTCCGCGAAGTTGTCGCCCCTACTGAAATCGATCAAAGTCAATCCATCCGCGACCGTCTTGTGGCTGGCGAGTCCATCCCACCCTATGAACGTCATTTTCGGCATAAAAATGGCTCGTTGATTCCGGTTGAAATCAATGTCGCGCTGGTGCGTGAAAGTGACGGCACTCCCCTCTATATTCAAAGCGTCGTCCGCGACATTTCCGCCCGCAAACGCAGTGAAGACCTGCTTCATGCCAGCTTTGAACTGTATCGCATCCTGGCTCGCAGCCTGCCCAATCTGACGGTTTTGATGGTCGATCATGATCTGTGCCATCTGCTGGCGGAAGGTGCTGCGTTGGAGCGGCACGGTCACAACAATGAAACCCTCATTGGACAGTCTATCTATGAAACCCTGCCACCCGAACGCAGCCGCCTTTATGAACCGCTCTACCGGGCTGCGCTGCGCGGGGAAGAATCAACCATTGATCTGACAGTCAATGATTTCACCTATCACATGACCTTTGCCCCCGTCCGTGATGAAAATGGCATCATCATCGCCGCTTTGGTTCTCAACGAAGACATTACTGAGCGCAAACGCGCCGCCGATGCCCTTCGTCTCAGCGAAGCCAACATCAGCGCCCTGATTAACAATACCCGCGATGCCATTTACTCGCTCGATACCGACCTGCGAATCATCACCGTCAATCAGTCATTCAGGCAGCGTTTCATGCGCGCTTACGGCGCACCCCCTGAAACGGATACCCATATACTGGATTATCTGTCGCCGGAAGTAGCGGCTTCCATGCGAGAGCTGTACCAGCGTGTCTTGAATGGTGAGTCTTTCCGCGTCGAACGGCATTTCAGCATGGGGGATGACACCGCCCATGTCGAAGTCTCCTTCAGCCCGATTATTGACCAGAATGGCACTATTACCGGTATTTCAGCCGTTAGCCACGATATCACAGAACGTAAACAGGCGGAAGAAGCCCTGCGCCTGTCCGAAAGCCGCTTTCGCCGTCTGATTAGCGATCTGTCAGTTGGGATTATCGTACATGAAGCCGATACGACCATCACGCTTTTCAATAACGCTGCTCTGAATGCGCTTGGATTGACGGAAGATCAGCTTTTGGGCAAAACATCGTTCGATCCAGCCTGGAATGTCATTCATGAAGATGGTTCGTCCTTTCCGCCGGAAACCCACCCGGTTTCTATTGCCATTCAGACCCTTCTCCCCGTGCGCGATGTCGTCATGGGCGTCTACCACCCTCGCAGCGATGAACGCGCCTGGCTGCTGGTCAGTGCCAACCCGGAATTGGATGCCGCTGGCAATTTGCAGCGGGTGATTGTCACTTTCAATGACATCAGCGAGCGGCGGCGTATGGAAGACCAGCTTCGCTACCAGGCCGCCCTGGTTGAACAGATCAACGATGCGGTTTACTCCACCGATATTAATGAGCGCATCATTACCTGGAATGCCGCCTGCGAACGGCTCTATGGCTGGACTGCTGCACAGGCCATCGGCCAGTTTTCCGGGAAGATGGTCGGTTCGCACCTCACTGGCGAAATACGTCGTCGCGCTGTGAAGCAGATCATTGAGAGTGGCTACTGGCAGGATGAAATTTTCCATACTCACCGCGACGGTACGCTCATTCATGTCCAGATTTCAACCGCTCGTTTTACCGATGCTTCCGGCGCGGTCAAAGGCTTTGTCGCCGTCAGCCGCGACATCACCGAACGGCGGCGTATGGAAGACCAGCTTCGCTACCAGGCGACACTGGTTGACCAGATCAATGATGCCATCTTCACCACCGATCTTAATTTGCACGTTGTGACCTGGAATCGCTCTGCTGAACGTATCTATGGCTGGACTGCCGCCGAAGCCATCGGTCAGTTTTACGGCGATCTGGTGGGTTCACCGTTGACTGACGAACAGCGCCAGCAGGCTATCCGCCAGCTCCAGCAAATTGGACACTGGGATGCCGAGCTGCGTCATATCCGGCGCGATGGTACGCGCTTGTTTGTTCATGTCTCAACAGCCCTGCGGACGGACGCGAGTGGCAATTCAACCGGCTTTATCGTGATCTGCCGCGATATCACCATTCGTAAGCAGGCCGAGGCCGCCCTGCGAGTCAGTGAAGAACGCTACCGCGATCTCTTTGAAGGCATTGACGATGCTATTTTTGTCCACGATATGGACGCCAATATCCTCGATGTCAACGAAGCCGCTTGCCGCCGCCTGGGTTACAGCCGGGATGAACTGCTGCGGATGAAAACCACCGACATCGACGCGCCCGAATATGCCGCCCGTTTTGCCCAGCGCTTACGTCAGCAGGTCAAGCAGGGCAGTCTGGATGATATTCAGGGGTTACATATCACCCGTGATGGCCGCCGTATTTACCTGCTCGTCAACTCAAAAATTATCGACTATCGCGGGCAGGCGGCGGTGCTGGCGGTTGCCCGCGACATCACGCCCATCAAGGAAGCTGAGCAGCAGGCGGCTGAACTGGCTGCAAAAGCCAGCGCCGTCGAAACGCTGCGCCGCCTGTTAGGTCATATCGCCCACGACCTGCGGACGCCGCTTTCCGTCATGACCACCAGCCTCTATCTCCTGCGCCGCAAATATGGAGAACTGATTGGTGATCTGCGCTACATTGACAATCTCGACCAGCAGGTGAACCGCATGACCTATATTGTGGATGATGTGGTCACGCTGGCGCTGCTGGGCAGCGATAATGTGGAGATGGATTTTCGCCCGGTGCAGCTTAACCAGGTGATCGGGGATATGATGACGGCGCAGGGGCCGCTTATTCAGCAAAAGGGTCATACCATCCAGCTTCAGCTCATGCCCGAACTGCCAGTCATCTCTATGGACACAAGCTGGATGGTGCGGGTTCTTCAGTATTTGCTGGATAACGCCCTTCACTACACCCCCTCTGATGGGACGATTACCCTCCGAACCAAAAAGGTAAAAGATGGTGTCACCCTGGAAATTGCCGATACCGGCATTGGCATGTCACCAGAAGAAGCCGCTCATGTTTTTGAGCCATTTTACCGCGCCGACATCGCCCGTTCGGCGGATAAAGGTGGCCTCGGCCGCGGCCTGCCCATTGTCGAGAAAGTGATTCAGGCGCATGGCGGTCAGATCACCGTTGAAAGCGTAGAGGGGCAGGGTACGACCTTCCATATCTGGCTGCCTGTCCAGCAATAACCCGTCAGGCAAAGTTCCACCGCATACATCGCGTTTTGCTAAGCCATCAGCCGAAATTTTTCATTCTTGAACAAGGGGTTTAAACCCCTT
>CAYUTY010000132.1:0-10694 GCA_964447795.1 uncultured Anaerolineaceae bacterium | reverse complement strand
AGCAGCCTGTGGGCATCCTCTTCAGCCCGGCAGATACGAGTGATCGGGTTGTCACTATCACAACGCTGGATTCAGGCACATTTAATCTGGATGCGATCCAGATTATCAACACTACTGCGCCCCTCCAGCCCGGCTTCTACGAAGACAGCTATCCTGGCCTGCTGTTCACCAACTTTGACGGCTCAGCCAGCGGCGACTGGACTGAAATAGCCAATGCGGGCTATAGCGGCGGCAAGGCACGACAGACCGTCACAGCCGGGGCAACCAGCGGTGACATGCTCCGCTTCAGCTTTACCAATGCAACAGGTTTCGAGGTTGGCATGGGTATTGACCGCTGGGGTGGCGAAGTTCAGGTGTGCTACGACGACAACGCCGGACTTACTTCACCAGCCTGCTTTATCTACCAGAATGAGCGGGCAGCGGCCAGTAACCTCGTCAGCCGCACCGTGACCGGCCTTAATACTGGCACAACCTACCATGTGCGCGTGCGCCACGTTGAGGACGGCAATACTACGATCGCGCCGATTGGGCCACGACCAGCAGCTTACACGCCCTCGCGCCTGCGAATTGACTATGTAAATGTCTTTGCCGGGCCATTGTCTCCCATCGTCACAGCGCCGGGTGTCTACAACGAGAACGCGACCGACGGCACCAATCCATACCTGCAACTCCTGCCGGAAAACCGCTGGAGCGTCATCAGCGGCGCAACGCCAGGACGTGGTTTCAGCGGCCTGAGCTATGTCACGGTTGTGGATAACGCTAAACGCGCTTCCTCACTGTACGCCGGGCCAACTGCTACCCTGCGCGTGAATGTACCGAGTGCTGCTGGCATAACCGTCATCCTGTCTACAGGCGCTGCCATTGCCTCGAACAGCGACAAAATGCTAGTATGTGCGGATGATGTCGGCAATAACACGGTCAATCCACCATCACCACCAGGACTGGTTGGAGCTACGGAAACCACGACAGGGCCGGAATGTGTCATCATCAGTAATCTGAAGACAACCAATCAGATTATCCTGAATGCAGGTGTGCTGACCGCGCTGGATAACCCCGGCAATCACCGCTTGTCCTTCCGTGCCTTAACGCCGGGATTGTTCCGCATAGATGGCTTCCAGGTCATTCATGGCAGCGTCCTCTCGCCCGGCATCTATGATGATGTTCTGGCTGGTGCTGACGGTTTGCTCGACACAGAAGGCACATGGTTGCTCGCTCCGGCGCTCACTGCTAAATACGCGACAGCCTTTGGTGGCACACACGCCATCGCTTCTGGCAACGGCGCGAAACTCGCCTTCGACTTCAGCGGCACCGGTTTCTCGCTGGTGACAACCGCAGATGGTACTGGTGTTGATGTGCGTATGTGCTACAAGGTACAAGGGAACGCCACTCCATTCCCGGCAGTTGGTGATACGACTTTCAGCGATGATGCGACTCTGGGTGTCTTCTGCCGTATCTTCACCACCGACACCAACACCACCATCCTTGACTGGAACACGAAGAATGGCACCACGCCACGACTGGCAACTGCGCCGCAGTATGGCCTGACCATTCACGGGCTGACAGAAGCAGTCTATTCAGCTGAAGTCACCCTGGTGCGCCCAACAGTCGCCGCGCCGCCAATCTTCCCGGTAGCGCTGGCAGCAGCCGACCGTCTGAAAGTGGATGCTGTAGTGATCTTCGCTGATGTCACCGATACACCAGCGCTGGCTTCCGCACCAGGCGGCCAGCTCTACGACAACACGCAGGCAGGCACCCTGTATGAACCTGGCGTGTTCTGGACGAACCTGACAACCACACTTGGCCCAACACGTGGCCCCTGGAATATGACTGAAAGCTATGCAACGAATGCCGGTTCAGTTGTCCAAGTACACATCAACGGCAATGGGTTCATCCTTTACCAGACGGCAGGGCCAACCTACAGCCGGAATGTGCGGGTGTGCATCAAGACAAGCGTTGGTCAGGAATGTTCAGACTTCAGCCAGGCAGCGCCACGCCTGACCTATTTCACACCAATCGCCTTCTATGGTTTCGGCAGCGTCGATCAGCAGGTCGTGATTGAAAACCGCGATCATGGCAAACGGATGCGCATCGACGGCTTCCGCATCCTTCCATAGTTCGGTTGAGTATCGTCCACTAGACTCAAGACTGACCCGCGCCCTGTGTGCGGGTCAGTCGATTCTGGTAAAATATCGCACAGTCATTATCAATCAGTGAGTGAATTTTCATGCTTGAAGACATGCAGATTACCGCGGAAGTCGCCGATGCCCTGAAAAACAGGCATCCAGTTGTCGCACTCGAATCCACACTCATTACGCATGGTCTGCCCTATCCCGCTAACATCGAAACCGCGCTGGCAATGGAAGCTGCTGTGCGAGAATCTGGCGCTGTACCGGCCACAATCGCTATTCTCAAAGGGAAAATCACTGTCGGTATTTCGCCTGATGCAGTAGAACAACTGGGTTCACTCGCATCGGGCAGCGTGCGGAAGTGCAGTCGCCGCGACTTTGCCATCGCTGTCGGATTGGCTGAAGATGCCGCGACAACCGTCGCCGGGACAATGATTGTGGCACATAAAGCCGGTATTTCGGTGTTCGCAACCGGCGGTATTGGAGGCGTTCACCGGGGACAACCGTTCGATGTATCAGCCGACTTAATGGAGTTAGGACGCACTCCGATGGCTGTTGTCTGCTCCGGTGCAAAATCCATCCTCGACCTGCCGCTAACACTGGAAGTGCTGGAAACGCAAGGGGTACCCGTCATCGGGCTGGGGACAGAAACATTGCCAGCTTTCTACAGTCGCAGCAGTGGTCTGCCGATTGATGCCTGCGTTGAAACCCCTCAGCAGGTCGCTCAAATCATCAGCGCGGCACAGCGCCTCGGTCTGGGGCATGGCCTGCTGATTACCGTTCCTGTTCCCGCAGCGGACGAACTACTCGCCGAAACCGCCGAAGCTGCCATTCAACAGGCAACAGACGAGGCCCATGCACAGGGGATTCATGGGAAAGCTATAACACCCTTTGTACTGGGACGAGTTGCCGAACTGACCGAAGGCGAATCGCGCCGTGCCAATACCAGTTTGCTGGTGAACAATGCCCGCACTGGCGGTCAGATTGCGTACGAACTGCAAGCGCTGCACCCATGAACCAGTCTGACAAGCTTTCTGCCCCGCGACTGGTAGGTGTTGGCGGAGTTTTCATTGACGATATTGTGCTGTCCGATGGCACAACCTACATGGGGCGGCTCGGCGGCGGTGTCGTTCACGCCTTGATGGGTGCAGCATTGTGGGGAGAGCATCCGGGAATTCTTGCAGTTGTTGGAAAAGGGTTGCCGCTAGAGGCAGCAAGCCAGATTAAAGAACAACTCGACACAACCGGATTAATTGAACTGCCGCTGCCACAGATACGAGCCTGGCAAATTTTCGAGGAAGATGGCACACGCCGAGAACTCTACCGTGTGCGCGAAACCGCACCATTTATTGCAGGGCCACAGCCGCATAATCTGCCCATCATCTATGAGTCAGCCAGAGCCTTTTATCTTTTACAGGATTTTTCTGGCCTGCACGCCTGGAGAAGTCGTGTCAAAGGCCTGATCCTTTGGGAACCGCTGCAGCAGATCATGATTCCAGAAAATCATGATTTGTTCCGGTCGGCTTTACGGGAGTGTAAACCGGATGTGGTTTCCCCCAATCTGGCTGAAGCCCTTGCTATTTATGGCAATCTGCCACCAGATAAACTGGCAACAGCCATGCTCAATGATGGGGCGCGAATGGTCGCGCTGAGAATGGGCGAAGCAGGGTCGATAATTGCAGGTGAAAACAGAGAGACACAGCACATCCCGGCAGTTCCGGTCACACACCTGATCGACCAGACCGGCGCAGGAAACACTTACTGTGGGGCACTGCTGTGTGGAATTGTGCAGGGTAAAGGGCTGGCCGAAGCAGCTGTCATGGGTTCAGTGTCAGCATCATTTTGTATTGAAACCATTGGCGTAGTAAATATCAGACAGATCGCAAACGAGGAAATTGAAAGGCGCTGGAATTGGGGCAGCGCCTATCTGCGAGAAGTTGATTCGTCAATAAGCTAAAATAAAGTTCAGTCCCTTACTTAGCGGTCGCCGCAGGGGCAGCGCCACGTCCCTTGCCCGTGTGTCGAGTGACGATATGCAGTGTCAAATCGTCCAGATCGCGGAAACGTCGATTGCAGTAGGGACAAACCGGGACATTTTGGTGCTGCGGGTTTTCACTCCGCGCAGACTGGTTTTTCTGCTGGGACAAGATTGTAATTCTCCACCGTCAAGAGTAGTGCGGTTGAAACCACGCTTTAACAATATTATAACCGAACAAGGTCTGGAAAGAATAAAGATAAAACCTAAAAATCTCTGAAATTTACACTCCCTTCAGTAATGGATTATCTAACTATCGGGTCGCCCGCGCAGCCATTCACGCACCGCTTCAATCAGCTCATTGGCGTCTAAATCGGAAGGTTTGTCAGAAAACAGCAGCGCTTCCTCAAACGGATCAATATCTTCCTGTTTCAGCGTACGCAGTACGCGCTCGATCTCAACCGTAAGCAGCATAATCGGCGCAGTACGCTCGACGACAACGGCAATGTAATAAAAAGCGTCTAGCAGCGGATAAAGCAGAATATGCCCGCGCTCGGTCGAAATCTGCATCATACGGGCATCTCCGGTATCAAATTCCGCCACTAATGTTTGCGCCAGCACCTCAAAGGCCTGAAACATGGATGGCAGCAAATCATCATCACTTTTAAGTGTACTGGAGGAACGCAGCATCCGCCCCTGATTATTTGCGAGAAGAACACAATCAACATAGCGGTTAGAGGCCAACCGCTCAAACCAGTCCATAAAAATGCACTCCTTTCAATAATTATTTTTCTGCTTGAATCCGCCAGATATCGAGACCCGTATCACAGCCAATGACCAGTGTTGTACCATCCTGGCTGAGACGCACCATGTCCGGTTGACGATTACAGGTATGGTATTCACCCAGCTCAATTCGCTCACCTGTCGCCACATTCCAGGCTACCACAACCGGTTCCAGAGCAACATTGACGCCGATAATAACATCTGCCGCCGGAGATAGAAACAGAAATGGTATATACTGGCCTCCCAATTGAGCGACAACCCGATCTTCGCCTGTCTCGAAATCGAGCAGATGCAGCGCTTCCGACTCGCCATCACGCCATGCGAAATGCGTCCCAGCCGCGTTGACCTGACCACCACCGGGTAACATATTGAGCTGCGCCGTCGCTGTTACACCCCCAGTCTGAAGATTCCAGCGCTTAACGAGATTGTCCCGTGTCACGGTGATTGCCAGCGGTGGCTCAATCCGCCCTACACGCAGAAATGAGTCGTTATCATTTTCCGGCCCGGAAAGCAGCCTGATCTGTTCATCATCCGTCAGTTCCTTATTGAAAAGCGACTCAGGAGGTAGCCCGGGCAACAAATTCACGACATACGGCTCTGCCGCGGTACGTGGCAGCACAACTTCAAGCCACACTGTTTCCTTCAACCAGATACGCAGTGGCAAGTCAGCAGTACGAAACTGAAAATAGGTTGTGCTTTTTTCATCGAGCGAACGATAAGCTACATAATACGCCCCACCCTCAGCATGAACCGAAACAATCTGCCGATTATCAGAGCTAAAAACTGCGTCCAAAACTGTATTTGGTAGAGAGTCAGCCCCTTCTATAAAATACGAATCCAGCAGATCAACCTGCTCATTCCAAACAAGCAAACTGTTCTGCCTATTCATGGCAGCCAGCCGATTGCCATCCTCACTAAGGACAAACCACCCATTCACTATCTCGCCTGCGCCTTCTGGCAAATCGGAAAAATCAACCTGCCTGAAAGACTGAAGCTGACGAATATTATCAGCCGTGATGATACGCGTTTCATCCTGTGCTTGGACAAGAGGAACTACCAGTAGCAAAGTAATCAATAACCACAGCAACTTCATGAACCTACCCATGCGCTAACGAGGCGGGTATAATGCGCCCCACTATTGAGAGCAATTAAGGAGTGCGGTTATGCACCCCGAACAGATTGAACGCCATCTCAGCCGTATCCTGCTCAGCGTCACCAAACCGGGGCGGTATGTTGGCGGTGAATTCAACAGCATCCTCAAGGACTGGGCAGCAACCGATGTCAAAGTCGCGCTGGCCTTCCCGGACATTTACGACCTGGGCATGTCCAATCTCGGCATCATGATCCTCTATGAGCAGATTAACAATCAGCCCGACATGCTGGCCGAGCGCGTTTTTGCACCCTGGCTGGACATGGAAGAAAAAATGCGCGAACGGAGCGTCCCGCTCTACTCGCTGGAAAGCAAACATGCCATCCGCGAGTTTGACCTGCTTGGTATCAGTTTACCCTACGAGCAGTTGTACACCAATGTCCTTAATATGCTGGACTTAGCTGGAATGCCGGTACACAGTGCTGACCGCGACGAATCATTTCCGCTGGTGATCGCGGGCGGTCATGCCTGCTTCAACCCAGAACCAATGGCCGACTTTATTGATGCTTTTGTCATTGGCGAGGGTGAAGAAATCATCGTCGAAGTAGCACGGGTCATACAAGCGACTCGTGGACAAAGTCGCTATGACCAATTACGCGCCCTTGCCCGGATTCAGGGGATATATGTGCCGCGCTTTTATGATGTCACTTACAACCCGGATGGAACGGTTCAGTCAGTGACACAAAATGTACCGGAAGCGCCAAAACGAGTGCTGAAGCGCATCGTGACGACACTCCCCAAACCATTCACCCGCTTCCTTGTGCCGAATATCGACACGGTACACAATCGTGCGCCGATTGAGATCATGCGCGGCTGCACACGCGGCTGCCGTTTCTGCCACGCCGGGATGATTACCCGCCCGGTGCGAGAACGTCCAGTTGCCGAAGTGATGGACGCTATTGAAGAAATCATTGCCAACACGGGCTTTGAAGAAATCAGTCTGTTGAGCCTTTCATCATCGGATTATGTTTATGTACATAAGCTGACACAGGCTGTTCACGACAAATATCATGACTCTGGCCTGAGTCTGAGCCTGCCCAGTCTCCGAATCGAAAGCACCAGCGCCGATCTGCTGGACAAACTCGGTGATACTCGTCGCGGTGGCTTCACCTTTGCGCCAGAAGCCGCCACAGAGCGGATGCGTGACATCATTAACAAGTATGTGTCCGATGAGCAGGTATTAGACGCGGCACGGGCGGTTTACTCACGCGGATGGAGGACGATCAAATTTTATTTCATGATCGGCCATCCTGAAGAAACGCTTGAAGATGTGCAGGCCATCATCAACCTGTGTAAGGCCGTTTTGCGCGAAGGCCAGAAAATTTTGAAGGGCAAAGCAAACGTCAATGTCGGGGTCAGCACATTCATTCCTAAGCCGCATACCCCCTTTCAGTGGGTGCCGCAGGATACGCACGAGCAGGTGCGCGAAAAACTGCGCCTGCTTAAAGACCAGATACGAGGTCACGGGCTGCATTTGCGTTGGAACACGATCGAAGATAGTGAGTTTGAGGGAATCATGGCGCGGGCTGACCGGCGTATGGGTCGTGTGATCCAGAATGCCTGGCAGATGGGCTGCAAATTCGATGCCTGGCAGGATAGTCATCATCACGGCCTCTGGCTTAAAGCAATGGCCGAAAATGGCCTGACACCCGAATTTTACACCCACCGTGAGCGCGGTTTAGATGAGGTATTCCCCTGGGATCATATCGACGCGGCGGTTCACAAGAAATTTCTCAAAGATGATTATCTGATGAGCATCAAAGGTGAAACGCGGGTGGACTGCCGCGATAAGTGCTTCGCCTGTGGCATCCTGCCAAAATTCAGGGAAGAGCGATCACAAACCGAAGCAATGGCCTGGGAATGCCCGCCCGTCACGCCCATTGGCGAGCGTAAACGTGCCGGAAACGATATTGATCGTGCGCCAAATGTGGTGTTGATTTAGCTATGCGGATTCGTGTCGAAGGTAAACATCCACTCAACGGCGTGTATCAGACTGCTGGCAACACCAACGCGGCGATGGCGCTTCTGGCGGCGGCCTTACTGACCGATAAACCAGTCACACTGCGCAACGTGCCGCAAACCCTCAATGTGCAATCGATGATAAATGTTGCCGAGCGCATGGGCGCAAAAATTACCTGGGGTGCTGAGCAGAATTGCATAGTCCAGGCAGAGCAGATGAGCAAACGGGCGCTGACCCAGGCCGATACCAACGGACTGGTTGGCATGATGCTCTTTCTACCTTCCATGCTCATTCGCCGACAGTATATTCGCATTGAGTTTGATTTTCCCCTCAATCGCATTCGGACACATCTCGAAGCGCTGCGCGATCTCGGTCAGGATGTCTCTACCACCAGTGGCGCAATAGAGTGCCGTGCGGTTACATGGGAGAAAAAAGAAATCATCCTGACGCAGACCAGCGTTACCGCAACAGCGATTGTGATGATGCTGGCAGCGCGGTTAGGGAAAGAAACGATCATCCATAATGCGGCCTGTGAACCCCATGTGCAGGAATTAGCCAACTTTCTTTGCGAACTAGGCGCACATATAGAAGGTATAGGCTCGAATGTGCTGCGAATTTTCAGTGCGCTGGAATTGGATGGTGCAGCAGCAACGATAGGGTCCGACCATGTAGAAGCTGCCAGCATCGCGGCGATGGCGGCGATGTGTGGCGGGCGTGTCCAGGTCAACGGCGTTCGGCGCGGCGATATGCAAATGATCGCCAAAACCTATCACCAGCTTGGTGTACAGCTTGATAGTGATGAAACCATGATTTTTGTGCCACGCCATGAGATGTTAGCTGTTTCCAGGCGCGAAGAAGATGTTGATCTGACAATTGAATCAGCCCCCTGGCCTGCTTTTCCCTCCGATCTGGTGGCTATCGCAACCGTGACGGCAACACAAGCACGCGGGACGGCGCTGATGCATGAAAAGCTGTTTAATAACCGGCTGTTGTTCGTCGACAAGCTCAAAGCGATGGGGGCACAGATTGTACTTTGTGACCCACACCGGGCGATTGTCGTTGGCGGGACGCCGCTGCACGCGATTTACATGGATACGCCGGATGTACGCGCCGGTCTGGGTATGCTGGGGGCGGCGCTGGTCGCTGAAGGCGAATCGGTGATCGACAACGCACAGGTATTGGAGTGGACGTTCGCCGGGGTGCTGAAGAAGCTGCAAGGGCTTGGGGCGCACATCACAGTAGAATGAAGGCAGTTTTCAGTTGACCGTTTCCAGTTCTCAGCAAAAACAAATACCGGTTTCGATGGTTGAAGTGAATGGCATTCAGATCAATCAGGCTGTCGCAGGGGAAGGCACGCCACTGGTGATGCTGCATGGCTGGGGCGCGAATATCGGGCTGGTATGGCCGCTGGCTGAAAAGATGATCGCGCTTGGCTACAAAGTTTATGCGCTGGATTTTCCGGGTTTTGGCGCGAGTTCTCCACCACCCGAAGCCTGGTCGGTTCATGACTACGTGAAACTGGTCATCGCTTATCTGGACTTTCACGGCTTGGAGCGGGTTCACCTGTTTGGGCATTCGTTCGGCGGACGACTGGCTTTGGTGCTGGGGGCAGAGTACCCGCAGCGCATCCTGAAAATGGCACTGACAGACAGTGCGGGTGTGCGAGGTAAACCATCCACCAGCGTGCAGCTTCGGCTTAGAGCATACCGACTGGCGCTCAATACGCTGAAGGCTATCGGCTTGAGCCAGCAGGCAGAGAAGCTGCGCGGCTGGTACAGCGAACGCTACGGCTCAGCGGATTATAAGGCGGCGCAGGACGTGATGCGCGAAACGTTCGTGAAGGTCGTCAACGAAGACCTGCTGCCCTACGCGGCGCGGATGAAAGTATCCACCCTGCTCTTCTGGGGCGACAAGGATGAGGATACACCACTGTGGCAGGGGCAGCTTTTAGAGCAGACGATCCCGGACGCCGGGCTGGTGGTCTGGGAAGGCGCGGGGCATTACAGCTACCTCGAACGGCTGGCGGATACGGCGCGGGTTCTCGATCATTTTTTGAAGGCGAAGTAGGCAGTTTACAGGCGGCAGTTTTCAGAAAATCTCGATATATAAGCGGTAGGGGTATGATGCAACATGCTCCTACAAGCGAAGGTTTAGGGACGTGATTGAAATTTTGCTGATCGCTCTAATCTGGCTGGCCGGGACGGTGATACGGGTTTACCGGCAGGCGCGCTTTTACCAGATCGAAGAATACATGAGCGGGCGCTACCTGCGCTGGCTGTTCGCCCAACGCAAGCGCTGGCTGCCGAATCGCCCGGTTATGGCGTGGGTGGGCGGGCTGATTTTGAGCTTCGTAATGAGCGAAGCACCCGGCAGCCTGCTCATCACAATCATCAGCGTGATTACCGGACTCATCGCTGTTTGGCCGCCGGACGAAGGCGAGATTAAAAAGGCGTTCCGGGCGACGTCGCGGGCGAAGCGGCTGCTGGGCGCGGCGTTCATCGCGGCGGGGGTGGCGTTGGCCGGGCTGTTGTTCATCCTCAGTCGTTTGCCACTGCCGGAGATGCCGGAAATCAGGATTGGAGCGGTGGCATTCGCCGGGCTGGTGGTGTTTCTGGCCGCGCCGTTGTGGTTGATCGTCGGCAACCACTTGATGACGCCGGTTGAAGCCTTTTTCCGGCAGCGTTTCATCGCGCGGGCGCA
>CAYUTY010000131.1:0-11267 GCA_964447795.1 uncultured Anaerolineaceae bacterium | reverse complement strand
CGGGTTTAGGTGATTGGATGAATGTCATTCACCTGAAGATTTTGACAACGCGCGGGCGGAAAACGGGGACTCCCCGGCATACACCTGTGGAATATCGGCGGCATGGCCGGAAAATCTATATTGTGTCGGTTTGGGGTGAGCGACCGGACTGGTTTCAGAATGCTCTTGTCAGCCCAGTTGTGACCGTGCAGTTTGGTAGCAAGCTGTATAATGCGCGCAGCAGTCCCGTTTCTGATAATGACGAGGCATTGCGGGCGCTCAATCTGTTCCGGCGCATTGCGCCTGCGCGTTATGATGCGGTTATGGGACGCTTAGTCGAGGAACCAGTTAATGCACGTTCACTGGTGGAATTGGCTGACCAGTTCACTATTTTGCGGCTGGATATCACGGATGACGCTCCCTCGCTGCCCGGTATTGTCATACGGCGTAGCTGGTTGCTGCCAGTGGGGATTTTAGCAGCGGCAGGTACACTGATGGTTGCTGGAGTGGCACAAACGCGGCGCAGGACATCTATCAGACGCATTTAAGGTACAGGCATGAACGCCGATCAAGCTCAGATATTGCGGCAGGTACGGCTTGCCCTTCAGAACGAAAATTACCCGGATGCTATTCAGGGACTCAAGCAGGCTGCTGATTTGGCGCGGCAGGCTGGCGACATCGCGGGCGAAGGTCGGCATCTGGGCAACCTGGCTTTGATTTACTACCGCGTGCGTAAGCTTGAACTTGCTCTGCAATATTTTGAGCGTGCCCTCGCCAGTGCTCGCGCGGAGGGTGATCGGCTGACTGAAGATGGTATCCTCGGCAATATGGGTAACATTTTGCGAGAGATGGGGCGTCATGAAGATGCAATCAACTTTCTCAATCAGGCGCTTTTGATCGCCCAGGAGATTGGCGATGTGCGCGGCAGGGGGATATGGTTGTCAAATCTGGGGCTGGTTTATGATGACCTGAAACGCCCTGTCGAGGCTGTTGATGTTCACAAAGAGTCTGTCAGTGTAGCCCGCTTGATGCGTGACCAACGCGGGCTTGCTTCTCGGCTGAGTAACCTGGGGAACAGCTATTTATCAGCCGGGGACTCATCTGAAGCACTCAAGGCATTTCACGAAGTGGTAGCAGTCTACAAGGATTTAGGTGATCGGGGCGAAGCAGCGCTCCGCATGGGCATCATTGGCAACGTGTATAGTGATTTAGGTCGCGCAGCCCCTTCCGATTTTGAGGCCAATTTTTATTATGGTTTTGCGCTGGACGCTTACCGAGATACCCTGGCACTGGCTCGTGAGCTTGGCGACCGGGTGGGAGAGGGTGATTTACTGGTAAGCCTGGGCAACGTTTATGGCAACATGGGCAATTACGATGAAGCGATTGATCATTTCACGGGGGCATATCAACTCTTTGATGATATTGGCCTCAGCGACAGATTGGACTATCTGCAACATAACATCAAACTGGCTCAGTCATTTCGCACGCAGAAGTGATCGCTAAAAATCGTCGTCCTCGTCGTCATCATCGTCATTAACGGTGTCCTGATTTCCGATGAGCCGGTCAAGGAAAGCCATATCATCTTCAAAACCCAGAATATCCGCCAGATAGTTAAATTCGCATACGATGGTGTCGAACAGATGATTGTCGCTGTAAGCTTCTGGTGGGAAGTAAGAAACAACCGACTCAAAAATCTGTTTGAGATCGACGTAACGACGCTCCAGGTAGGCAAGATGTTCGGGGGTATACGACCTATCCATAAAATACCTGCTTTCTGCTGATTAAGCCGTACCTGCAACTGCTCGCCATGTTCCGGTCATCCCACCGGGATCGTATACCAGCGTGATAATTTCTCCACGCTGCGGCAGATAGACCATCAATCCTCGATCAAAGAGCTGCGTAGTTGCTGTTCCCCCGTTTTCCTCAGTTGTTGCCCATCCGAGTGATGTACGCACATCATTATTGGAGCGCCAGACTTTACCGAATCCCCGCACTGGCTCAAGCAAACCTGATGGTGGAGTTTCACCACCACTCACAGGATCGATACTGGTGTTATAGGTATCGTCGTAACGCTGAAACCGCCCGGTGCTGAACAACGCATAGTGGTAGCCTGGTGGCCCCTGTAACCAGAACATGCCACCGCGCTCGAAAAGTTGAGAAGCGCTGCTCATTGTCAGACTGGTGCCGACAGGGCAGCCAATCAAACTGGTCAGCGTTGGGTCGCTGGTATAGGCTGTGCCAAAGCCACCAGTTGGTGTCACTGCACAGCTTACGGTCAGGGGGGGCAATGTGCCACCTGCGATTGTTGGTGCGATAACTGCTGGTTGCTGCGCCTGCGGTAGAATGGTTACCTGCGCTGCCAGGGCGATCAGGGCTGAAATGCCTTCATTGTCAGGCGGAGGGGGCGGCGTTTCCGTCGGTGTTGGCGTAATAGTTGGCGTGGGCGTTGGCGTCTCAGTGATGGTGGCTCGGGGTGTGATTGACAAAGTTGGTGTAACCGTCAATGTCGGCGTCTCAGTGATGGTTGGCGTTAGCGTAAAAGTCGCTGGAAAAGTGACTGTCACAGTTTGTGTTGCTGTCTCAGTCGGTACTTGTGCTAGTGTCGGTAATTCGCTCACCGTCTGGGGTGATTGTGTACCACAGGCTGCCAACAGAAACAACATAATGGTGTAGAATCGGGTTCGCATCATAGCTGCTATTATAGCGCTGAAAAGGACACCGTACATGACGAATACCATACTCACTTTTGTCCATATCAGTGATACCCATATCAGTGCTCATCCAGATTATGGGAGGGGCGAACATGGTTCGTTCCATAGTGCCCGTGAGGGAGCGGAGGCGCTGGTGGCGGCGGTCAATGCGCTGCCATTTAAACCTGACTTTGTTCTGCATACCGGTGATGTGGCTTATGACCCTGACCCTTCAGCTTATCTGAGCGCAAGCGAAATTCTGAGCGGCATACAATACCCAGTCTACTACCTGGCAGGCAATCATGATTTCCCAGCGGAGCTTCAACGGGTGCTTTTGAATTCGGCACAGCCAAAAACGCCCTTTTATTATGATTTTGAAATCAATGGCATCCAGATTATTTGCCTGGACAGCAACGGGCCTGCGGAACCGCCGCGTGGTTTTGTCGATGCCCAGCAGCTTGCATGGCTGGAAGGATTGTGCAGTATGCCGGATGAACGCCCGCTGGTGGTTGCTGTCCATCATAACACGCTGCCAGTGGGCATCCCCTGGCTGGATGATTTCATGCGAATCACCAATGGTGAGGCGCTACATAAGGCGCTGCTCCCAGCACGGCATAGAATACGCGGGGTGTTTTCCGGCCATGTTCACCAGCATCTTGATATGTACCGCGATGGTATCTTATACAGCAGCACGGCAAGTAGCTGGTGTCAGTTTCATGCCTGGCCGGGACAGGTAGATACCATTGCAGATACAGATGGTCTTCCTGGATTCAGTATTGTAACACTCACACCCGAACAAACGTACATTCGCCGCTGCGGGTTGCGAATTTGAATCGATCAGGAACAGTTACCTGAAAAACAGGTAAGAGCAGGCGATAAACGGCAAACTAACCTGAAGGCAACTTTTAATCAATCTGATGATATTTACCATCTTAGCGACTTATGGGGCGAAATTTTCTCATGGCGATTGATTACATTATAGATTATGCCTGTATACCCAAGCAGCAGTTAACGACTGAGGGGATTCTTGAACGCATCAAAGGCAAAGCACGGGCAGAGGCGGTCACAAAATTATTCCGCGATAATGGCGATCAGCGCCCGGTGAGTGAAATTGGCTTTGAGCTGGCACGTAACACGCCCGACGGTACAGAAGAAACCCGTGTGGTTATGGTGCAGGATTTGCTCGACCGGGCTGCTGAACTGACCCCACTGGAAGTGTACTGTGAAGGGTGTCCGGCTAATCGAACTGGCGAACCTTTTGGCTGTATTGGGCAAATCCACTATCCCATCTCAGGAGTAGCAGAAATATGGCTGTTGAATCGCCTTCCAAACCCGACTGAACCACTACCCTGGCTGCTGCTGCGTCAGGGAATTGAAGAGATGCAAAGCGATGGTTCCCGTGTCAACCCGATGCGCGCACCGGGCCAGCCATTTTTTCAGGAAGCCGGGGTGCTGGCGCGCGGCCTGGGTGAATTTGTAGCCAATACCAACCAGCTTTTTGAGATGCTGTTTATGGTCGGGCATATCCGGCCATCTTATGCCGGGACGCTGTTGTTATTTTTCGGTGCAATTCGCCGTGACATGGAAGCAGATGAAGTGCTGGCGATTTCCAGATCACCCGAAGATGCACTGGAGCGTTATCCGTTCCTGCTTCAGCCGGAAGCGGATGATGATAGCAGTATCACGGAATTTAAGGCGTTTTTGCATGCGCTCTATCTCGCCTGGGGGCTGAACACGCGCCTGCTGCTGGATGCCTGATTTAGCGACCATACTTTCGCATGACCTGCGCCAGTGCATCCAGTGGCAGAGCATGAGCCGTGTGTCCCTGATAGCCTCTTGTTGTTTCAGCCATTGTCAGCGCGTTGATAACCGCTTCCTCAACGGCTTCGGCTGCTGCTTCAAACATCTGGTTCATCTCACTTTGTGGCAGTCCGTTCAGGGGAATAAGCTTTCCAGTTTCGGCAGGTATGGAATTACCGGTAGCGAATGCCAAAAAAAGATCACCGCTGCCGTTATGCGCCATGCAGCCTGCGCGGGCAAGGCCGATGGTTGAACGGGCTGCCAGCCCCCTGCACTGGTCAGGCAGCAGTGGTGCGTCGGTAGCCAGGATAACAATGACGGAACTGCCTTTTGGCGGTTCCACCCAGGGAGATGGTACGGTGTCGAAATCCAGTTCATAGCCAACAGGTACACCATCCACACGCAGATCTATCCGCTCGCCATGATTGACCTGAACCAGCACCCCGACAGTAAATTGATCTATGCCTGTATTTGCCAGCCGGGAAGATGTGCCAATGCCGCCTTTGAATTCGTGGCAGATCGTTCCTGTTCCCGCGCCAACGCAGCCTTCTCCTACCGGCCCGCCTTTCGCATCAGCGAGAGCCTGTAGGACATGCTCCTGTGTCAGGTGAAAAGCATTGATGTCGTTTAACCAGCCGTCATATGTTTCAGCTACTAAAGGCAGCGTGCCATCTGCGCCACCAGTCTGTTTCATTTCATAAGCCACCAGCGTATCACGTACCAGACCAACCTGATGGGTATTGGTCAGCGCAATCGGTGTCGTCAGCAAGCCGGATTCGTTCAACCAATGGATTCCGGTGAACTCACCGTTGCCATTCAGGGCATGAAATCCGGCAAAAGCGTGATTATTCCAGACGGCTTCCTCGCGCGGCAAAATGATTGTCACCCCGGTGCGTGCAACACGGGGTATATCATGAATAAGGGTGCAGTGACCAACGCTCACACCCGGCACATCGGTGATGGCATTGTATGTTCCGGTTGCCAGGCGACCTATCGACCACCCCAGATCACGCAGGCGTGCGCGTATCATGGTTCAAACCGCGTATTGTTTGATAATCTGCCGGGCGATCACCATACGATGCACTTCCGAAGCGCCATCATAGATGCGGAAGGCGCGGGCGGCTTCGAACCATGTACTCAGCGGCAAATCGCGGGAAATACCTTTCGCCCCACAAATCTGGATTGCCCTGTCGAGAACCCGGTTTACCGACTCAGCCACGAACACTTTGCACATTGATGATTCCTGCCGGGCTTCTTCACCCTGTGCCAGCAGCCATGCGGTGTGATTGATCATCAACCTTCCCGCGTGCAGCTCAGTTGCCGAATCTGCCAGCATCCACTGAATGGATTGGTGACTGCTCAGTTTGCTGCCGAAAGCTTCACGCTCGTTGGCATACTGAGTGGCAATTTCCAGCGCCCGCTGGGCGATACCAGTCCAACGCATACAATGAGTCATCCGCGCTGGGCCGAGGCGTTTTTGTGTCAACGCGAAACCCTGTCCCGCTTCACCTAGGATAGCAGTCGCTGGCAAGCGCAGATCATGAAATTTTATCTCGCAATGCCCGCCCAGATCATTCGCGCCCATGATTGGCACGCGGCGGATAATTTCGATACCGGGGGTTTCAATAGGTGCAAGAAATAAAGTCGAGCCTTTGTGTACTGCAACGTCCGGGTTGGTGACAGCCGTAATAATAAGGAATGCTGCCCCATCTGCTCCACTTGTAAACCATTTGTGACCGTTAATAACCCAGGTGTCGCCCTCACGCACTGCATGGGTTTGCAGCATGGTTGGATCGGAGCCAGCGCCGGGAGCGGGTTCGGTCATAGCAAAAGCCGAACGAATTTCGCCACTCACTAATGGTTTCAGATAACGTTCCCGTTGTTCTTCGTTGGCGAACATGTGCAGCAGGTGGATGTTACCTTCGTCCGGCGCGGAACAGTTGAGCGCCACCGGGCCGATCAGGCTGCGACCGGCGGCTTCAAAAACCGGGACAATTTCCTGAAGTGATAACCCCAGGCCGCCCAATTCTACGGGAAGCTGTGGACACCATAATCCGGCTATTTTCGCTTTGGCGCGGACAGAGTGGAGCAGTTCGGGCGTCAGCCCATCTTCATGATGGTCAAGATATTGTTCGAGCGGGATAACTTCAGCATCGATAAACTGGCGAACACGCCGTGCAATATCCTGCACATGAGGCGCAATTGAAAAATCCATAATTTTAATGATGTCTCCCTTAAATTATAGTTATGAGCGAGCAGAGTTTAGCACGCTTGACCGGTCTGCGATACTATTGATCTTCAGTACAGCGCAGCACGCATTGGCGGGGGCGGCCATGATTGATAACCTGAAATCATTCGATGATTTTCGGGAACGACTAACTGAATATCTGGAAGCTGTGACCAGGAGCGAAGTCACAATTGATGCATTAACTCCAATGGCGGGCGGTGCATCTCGTGATACCTGGCTGGTGCGGGCGAAAGTTGATGATAAGGCGGAAACGCTCGTTCTGCGCCGTGATCTGGCGACTTCCATGTATGACCGGGCGCTGCAACGGGAGCAGGAATTTACAGTGATGAAGATTGCTCATGAAAAGGGGGTGAGTGTCCCACGCCCACGCTGGTACTGTCTCGAACCCAATATTCTGGAGTCCCCTTTCTTCCTTATGGATTATGTTGAGGGGGTTTCTATCGGCAGTGAGGTTGTGCGCCAGCCTGAATTGAAAGAGGGTCGGGGCGCTCTGCCGGAACAGATGGGAACGCAGCTTGCTCACATCCATGCGATTGATTATTCTGCCCAAAAACTGGACTTTCTTCCCCGTCCTCGTCCCGGTTTTTCCCCTGCACAGGAGGCCCTCACACAAACCCGCTCCATGATCCTGAAGCTGGGTATATATAATCCGGCGCTGGAATTCGGCCTGCGTTGGGCAGAGCAGCATATCCCACATTCAGAGCGATTGGTGCTGCTGCATGGAGATTATCGAGTTGGTAATTTCATGGTCAGCAGCAAAGGGCTAAACGGCATTATTGACTGGGAATTTGCGCGGGTTGGTGATCCTCTGGAAGATATAGCATGGCCGTGTGTGCGTTCCTGGCGCTATGGAAATGGGTCTTTACAACTTGGCGGCATCGCCGAACGCGAACCGTTCATCCGCGCTTATGAGAAAGCCAGCGGTCATACGGTTGATCGAAAAGCGGTTGATTACTGGGAAATTCTTGGCAATATTCGCTGGGCTGTGACCAGTCTGTCACAGGCCAATCGTCATCTTTCCGGCGGTGATTTCAGTGTGGAACTTGCCAGCTTGGGGCGGCGTTCCGCTGAAGTCCAGTTAGAGATGCTGCGGTTAATTGCCGCGCAGGGATTGACCGATCATGTATGACCAACCGACTGTTGCCCAACTTGTGGAAGCTGTACGGCTGTTTCTGACTGCCGAAATCAAACCACGCCTTGAAGCCGAACGCAAACTCTATTATCAGGCGCTTGTTGCAGCGAATGTCCTCAGTATTGTTGAGCGCGAATTGCAATTAAGCGAGATACACCTGAGAGATGAATGGACGCGATTAAACTTTGTACAGGGTGTTCATCGCCCTATGCCAGCCGAATCCACAGAGGCACGGGCTGTCCTGACTGAACGTAACCGAAAATTGTGCGAAGAAATTGCTGCCGGGCGCTATGATTATGACCCGCAGCGGGCTGCTCATTAAGAACATTTGGCTGCATCTACCCGCGCCCAGCTTGAAGTTTCCAATCCCGATTTTCTGAAAGCACTCGCTGCTGAAGATGCAGCAAAAGAGCGCTAATCACTGCGTTTTCGCAATCGTTTGTTCAGCGCAATTTGTACCTGTTCGATCAGCACATTCCCGGACATAGTGGTTTTTTCCAGTAATCGGGTAATTTTTTGCTGAAGATCGGATGCTTTGTCGTCCGAGAGATTGTCACCCGTAATGACAATGACAGGGATACCTCTCGTCGTCGGATTCGCACTCAACTTATCCAGTACCTCAAAGCCTGACATGCCTGGCATCACCAGATCGAGCAAAATCAGTGAGGCTTTGTTTTCTTCAAGCCATTGAAGTGCGGCATCGCCACTTCCAGCTTGCGCGACGGGATAGCCTGCCCGTTCCAGTAGTGCTTCTAGAAATGCCCTGTAGCCGGTGTTGGCATCCACAATCAGAATGGGGTGTTTGGGTTCAATATAAGCAACCCGATCCAGAACGTTGTGAAGTGCTTCGCGGCTGGCCGGCTTAACAAGATAATCCGCCGCGCCTAAATAAAAGCCAATCGTTTTTTGTTCCACAATCGAGAGAATGACGACAGGAATGTCGGATGTTTCCGGGTCGCCTTTAATTTGTCTCAGTACCTCCCATCCACTCATGTTTGGCATCATAATATCGGTAATCACGACGGCAGGTTGAAGTTGCCGGGTTAACTCCAATGCCTGTGTGGCATTATCGCTTCCGACGACGCGATATACATCCTCGCTGAGATAATCCTGTACCAGTTGCAGAGCAGCCGGATCATCGTCAATTACCAGAATGAGTGGACGGTTAGTATCCGCGTCAACTGGCGGCATCTTTGAGATTTCTTCCAGCGTGGCAAAGGGCAGCAGTACGACGAATGTGCTGCCTTGCTCTGGCTGGCTGTCTACCCAGATGTAGCCTCCATGCATTCTGATGAGCTGTTGGGTGATCGCCAGCCCCAGTCCCGTACCTTCATATTTGCGAACACTGGAACCATCAGCCTGTCGGAAAGCATCAAAAATAATGGCCTGATCTTCCGGGCTGATGCCGATACCGGTGTCGGTTACAGCAATGGAAAGCCAATCTCCGTCTGATACACCCATGTAGATCGGTGGTGTGCGCCCGGTTAAGGTCAATCCATCGCGCAGTAGGGTGAAGGTGACCTCCAATGTAATACTGCCTGAGTCAGTGAACTTCACAGCGTTATCAAGCAGATTGGTGAGAATTTGACGAATGCGCTGTGCATCTGCCTGGATGCGTGGCAAATCCGGGTGTAAACGCAGGTTAATTTTCAAACCTTTAGAGTCGGCTTGTGGCGTAATGTCTGCAATGGCATCGTAAACCACCTCCGACACAGATAAAGGAGCTAACGCCAGCTCCATCTGCCCAGCCTCAATCTTTGACAGGTCAAGTACATCGTTGATTAGGTTGAGGAGATGTTTGCCACCTGTATTGACGCGCATCAGGCGGTCATACTGCTTCTGGTTTAGTTCTCCATAGATTTGGCTCAGCAGCAGTTCGCTGTAGCCTATAATGGCGTTGAGAGGGGTACGCAGTTCGTGGCTCATGTTGGCCAGAAATTCGCTCTTGAGGCGGTTCGCATCAATGGCTTGCTCATACAGGTGAACATTGTTGAGCGCCAGCGCGATTTGCCCGGCTATGGTCATGCAGGTTTCGCGCTCGTCATCAGTAAAGGTGCGAATGTTCATCATATCAAGGCTGATGCTGCCAATTATCCGGTCGCGAGCAATCAATGGTGCGAGGAGGGTTGCCTTTGCATTCGTTCCCTGAATAATGGATTGGGTGGCAATCCCGTTTTGTGGGTCATGATAAAGAGTTAGTGCGGTGTTTTCGCGGATGAGCCGCTCAAAAACAATATTGTTTTCCAGGGCAACCGGCGCTCCCGATTGGCCGGTTGCGGGGTATTCAGCAGCGACATAGGCTCTTCCGTCCTTGTCGTTAATCAAGACAATGCCACAGTGGTCGCAGGCAAATAACTCCGTTAGCAAGCGGGCGGAGGTGTTTACCACTACGTCCCGATCAAGCGTAGAGCTGAGAATACTGGACAGATGATGAATAGAATCCAGCCGCCGTGCGCGTTGGTCAAGTGCTGCGAGCGTCTGTTCAGCTTCTGCATGTAGGCGGGCGTTTTCGATAGCGACTGCTGCCTGACGAGCCAGCGCAAACACGGTTGTGGCATCTGTTTCTGTATAATAACCAGGGACGTATTTATCGAGTGTCAGCAGGCCAATAACGCGATTCTGTGAGGTAAGTGGTGCGCCAATCCATGAGCGTGTCTGGTTCGGTAGGTTTGGGTTGTTCAACACAATCCAGCCCGGATGACCTAGCACATCGTCAATGACAAGCGGGTGACCGGATTGAAAAACCTGTACAGAGAGACTGTCTTTTTTGAAAGCGATTTCCAGACCACGCGAACTGCGGTGCGTGCCGTGCGCCGCCGCGATGATTTGTCGGGTTCCATCAAAACTTCCAGCAGTAGTTAACAGGATACTGGCGTTGTCAAAATCCAGAACCCGCTGTAGCTGTTCCAGGATGCGCTCCAGCACTTCGTCCAATTCCAGTGTTGAGCTGACAACCTGGCTAACTTCCATTAGTGTGCTGGCTACTCGGCGGCGATCCTGCTCTGCCTGGAGCAGGCGACGATTTTCAATAGTGAGGGAAATTTGTACTGCCATAATCATCAGCAGCGACAAATCGGCATCTGTAAAGCAGTTTTGCACCACATTGTGAATACTGATGACGCCAATCACCTCATTGTTACGGTTTCGGAGTGGCACACCCAACCATGAACGCGCCGAAGCGCCCGGCTCTACTTCGCTGAATTCGATATTCAGTGCTTTCAACCGTTCCGTTTCTTCATCCAGATCGCGGAAGTGCAGAGCAATACCGGTTGTTACCACCGCTTTGCTTAAGCCTGCTAACGGCATCGGTCCATAATAGACATCCATCCCTTCCTGCCAGGCAACCGGCATCGTGATCTGGCTATTATGTTCATTGAGCAGGCCAACAAAAAAAGATGTGGTGTCAAATAACTGCATG
>CAYUTY010000130.1:0-11571 GCA_964447795.1 uncultured Anaerolineaceae bacterium | reverse complement strand
TCCTTCCCTATACAACCAGAACCGCGCCTTATATCCCCTAACCTAAAGGTTGGGGGTTTACGGCGTTTTTTCGATAACATCCACCTGGTTTGAGTGATTTCAGACTGCGAAAAAACGAACTTTTGCTGATTACATCCAGAATAAAATTGTAGCTCTCGCCGCGTTGGGTGAAATCGTCCTGGGTGTAATCAATCACATGGTCTGCGCCAATCGAACGCAGCATGTCCAGCTTGTCCGCACTGTCCACCGCGGTGACTTCCGCCCCGAAGTATCGAGCAAGCTGCACGGCAAACGTGCCTATCGTTCCACCCGCGCCGTTAATCAGAACCTTTTGCCCGCTTCGGATATTCGCCTATCGCAGAAAATGCAAGGCTTCAAGTCCTCCGACAGGGACGGCGGCAGCTTCCTCATCGGTCATATTAGCCGGTTTGGTTGCCATCGCCCCGCCTTCCGGTTGTTCTGGCAGAGCGATGTATTGTGCATAAGTCCCTGTACGGACAAAACCCGTGTGCGCGAAAACCTGATCGCCTGTTTTGAAGCGTGTCACATCTTTGCCGACCAACTCGATCTCCCCTGCTAATTCCATCCCCAGGATGGTAATTCGCTGAGGTTTTAAGAGTCCCACATAGGCGCGCAAGGGGAAGGTGTACCAACGCGCGCTGCTCAAACTACGCATCTCACAATCGCCTAATGGCACGGTAGTCGCATCTATCCTGATGAGGACTTCATCACTCCCTGGAACAGGTTTTTCTACCTCCTGGAGTTGCAGTACATCTGGCGATCCGTAGGCTGTCCAGACAATGGCTTGCATGAGTTTCCCCCGACATGACAATTATTGGACGACTAAAGGCATATACGATCATGAAACAGATTTTGTTATTGCCCGACCCCGATGATGATTTTCCCTCTGGCGCGCCCGGTTTCGAGATACCGAATGGCTTCTGCTGTCTCGCTGAGCGGGTAGCACCGGTCGATCACCGAGACGATTTTGCCGCTTTCGAGCAGCTCCATTATGAAAGTCATATCCTTTTGGTTGGGTTCCACTGTTCCGGCAGTGCCGATGCGCTGACCGCCGACTTTCGACCGGCGCGGCCCCAAAATCATGTGTTGGAACATCAGACGCAGAGTGGTAATCCCAGCGATGATGCAAACACCCTGGGGTTTCAGCGCACGCTGGTAATCCGACACGGAACGATTACCGACCGCACAGTAAATCAGGTCATACTGCTGTCCATTATTGGTGAAATCCTCCTGGGTGTAATCAATCACATGATCTGCACCAATTGAGCGCACCATGTCCAGATTTCGGGTGCTGCACACAGCCGTGACTTCTGCACCAAAGGCTTTGGTAATCTGTACGGCAAACGAACCCACGCCGCCGGATGCACCGTTAATCAGCACCTTTTGCCCCGGCTTGATGTGTCCCTTATCGCGCAGCCCTTGCAGCGCGGTGAGTGCCGATGTCGGTGCGGCGGCAGTGTCTTCAAACGAAACACGGGATGGTTTCAGCGTCAGAACATCTTCGCTCACATTGATGTACTCGGCGAAAGCACCCAGACCCTTCGCAAAATTGTTCCCGACGACCTCATCTCCCGGCTGAAACTGCGTGACACTGCTGCCAACCGCTTCAACCCGACCGGCAAAATCCGCGCCGAGCTTCGTGTTCTTCGGTTTGAACAACCCGTTTTCTAAGCGAGCCAGGAAGGGTTCAGCCCTCATAAAATGCCAGTCCAGTGCGTTAGTGGCTGCTGTGTGAATCTTCACCAGGATTTCATTCGCCTTCGGTGTTGGCTTTTCGACTTCTTTGAACTGAAGCACGTCGGGTGATCCGTATTGTGTGTAGACAATTGCTTTCATTTGAACATCCTCCTAAATTGAAATGTGCTGCTGTTATCAAGTGGGATCTGAACATCAATCATGAGCGGAATGGGAGTATCTTTTAGAGAGTTGAAACCCTCCCCAATTGAGCAGCTATGCCGGTTTTATCTGCGGATTCGCTGTTGTTTTGTCCAATTCAGAAGCGGCTACTGACTTGTTAAATCCCTTGGCGATCAGCCAGACAGCGAGAGACACCTCCCAAGCGAAAATTGGGAACACCGCGAAGAGCAGCAAGGGTGCATTCTGCTCGACAGAGCCGAACATCTTAGCGGCATTCACGATGAAGATGAGCGGGCCTCCAATTAGGCCCAACACAGGAATGAAGCGCGGTACGAGACGTGATCGATACATCAGGTAGGCCATCAACACGGTATTTGTGCCACAGACCAGACCAGGCCCAAGCAGGACTGTCCACTGGTAAAGCGCTACAAGTGTGCTGCTAATAGTCGTCAGGGTCGCCAGATTAGCGGCAACAGCCTCCACCATTTGCTGCCGCAGCGTCACAATGGCAAGAACGGGGATGACACCGACAGCAATAATGCCAGCTTCGAGCGTGCGAAGACCTGTGTAGCCAAGCGCAACGCCTTCATTCCACCGCTTCATCACAGGAAATAAGGTGACGGCAGTGCCGACTATGGCGAGAGCAAGGATGATCTCGAACAACACACCCACCAGCACCTGCGTATCTGAACCTGAGCCAGCGATGTAACCAGCGTTGTTCAGAATGGGCGCATACAATGCGAATGCTCCGATTGAGGTGACGTGAGTGATGAGATAGAGCGTACCTGCCGCTATGGCGAGTCTTCTTGATGAGATTTCAGGTGTTACAGTTTGGTTGTTGGTATTCATGTTTTGATCTCCTCTCAATACCTCGTGACCTTACTTAGCAAGCTGAGGATTGCTCATGTCGGGCATGGATTCAGCAGCAACCGCTCGCCGTTCTGACCAGAGCGCGTATCCCAGCCAGGCCAGAGCTAACCCCACTGGCATCCCCGCTAACCGCTGGAGTTCATGAGGGAACAGCGCAGCCGCAGGCGTTAAGGCAGAAACGACGGCAAGCATACCGGCTGCCCAGCGCGGCAGGATACCTGCGCGGAAGGTAGCAATGCCAAACAGCAGGCCGCCGAGCATATACAGGAGTCCTGTGAGGGCGTACAGCGCAGGGAGCGTTCCGAGACTTGCCTCGACAGGTTGTCCGTTGAATATCCCGAAGAAGCCATCGACAAATGTCGGCGCTGTCGTCGTCAGCAGCGGAACAATAAAGGCTTCGGCGAAGATGAAGGCCAGGTTAAGCGCCCAACTAAGACTGAGCATAAGAAAACCGACCAGACCAAGCCAACCTGTCTCTTTCACTTGTCTGGTATAGATACCCGTAATGCCGACCAGAAAAAGCAGGCACATAATCAGCTTCAATGGCATGATAATGCCCCATGCGCTGGTGGTGACTGACGACAGAACATCCGGGGGATGAATGGGCTGAATGCCTGCGAAAATGACCCCTGCCGCTACAGCGGATAGTCCTGCCAAACGGCTGAGAGCCGCGGTTGTGATCTTCATTTTGTTCTCCTTTTTGAACGATAGTAATCAGTGTCAAGAATGGTCGTCTGTCTGTCCTGGTTCAATGCGATTCACCGAGATCAATCGCACTCCTAAATCTCGCACTTTCCTGAGCAGTCCATGTAAGGCGGACTGATCGGCCACAGGGCCGGTTAAGCGTGTCTCGCCGTTGGTTTCCAGCGTGATGGTCATGCCTTCAAACCAGTCCGCCCAACGGTCATCAAAATGTCCCATGATGCGAATTTCGTAATATCCAGGCTCGTGATGATCGTCAGTCGATACGGGTGTTGTATTCATATTGCGCCTCGTGCATATTCCCCCTGTGCTGTTGTCTGTGTCGTTGTATACGCTCTTTTGCTAAACAGAAGATACAGGTGGATGTGGTGAGCAGGCATCACCACATCTGGTGATTGATGTGGTGATTGGTAAATGGGAAGGTTGTGAGGATGTGAAAAAGCCCCGGCGCAAGATTCGACAATCGTGCCAGGGTTAAGGGGAGCAGGCTGAGAACTTTACAACAAACCGAGTTCCTCAGCGCGGCGCACCGCTTCCCGACGATTGTTTACGGCGAGCTTGGTGTAAATGTTCTTGGTATGGGTGCGGAGGGTGTTCAGGGATACGACGAGCTGGCGGGCAATGTCTGGGCCGTCCAGGTCAGTGCCGAGCAACCGAAGCACCTCCAGTTCACGTTCACTCAGCGGCTCGATTAGCCCCTGGTCAACGCGCGCTCTGTCCTCAGCCTTGCCAAACACTTGCAGGAGTTGGTGAATGTAGTTCGGCGCGATGGCGTGTTTCGCGGCCTTTTCAAGCAGGAGAAATATGGGGCGGCCTTCATCCACAAACATTCGCACGTAGCCCTCCGGTTCGGCCAGCGTCAGAGCATGTTCCAGGGCGGTGAGCGCAGCAGGGGTGTCGCCCTGCAACTGATGAGCGAGCGCCAGGAGGATGAGAATTTCGATCACACTTCCCGTTCTATTGCCGTCTTGCGCCGCTTTCAGGAGGCGTTCCAGGAGTCCGATCCCATCAAGTATGGCATGGTCAGCACGGTAGCGCTGATAATGAGCCAGGAGAAGCCTTGCCAATGTAATGTGTTCAAATTCGTGCAGGTAGCTGAGATCGTCCTGCACAGACAGGTTTTGCTTACGCACCCAACCAAAAGCTTCATCCAAACGCCCCTGCCTGATCCATACCCGTGTCCTGAACGCTGCAACCGGACGGACATTTGGGTAAAAATCGCTCACATACAGCCGCTCGGCCTCAGTGAGCAGATCGAGTGCGCTGTCCCAATCACCTTCAGCCCCCCGTATTCGAGCCATTGCGACACGCCAGCGATACCGATATTGCGGAAATCCAGTGTGATCACCCTGCGCTTCGCTTCTTATTAGGTGCTGCGTGGCGGCATACAAATCGTTATACTCAGTGTTGATTTCAGCTATTCCCACGTACATATCTGCCGTTCCTCGCAGCCGTCTCTCGCCTTGTTCAGTCGCAAACTGCAATGCCCGCTCATAGACGTGCATCGCTTCATGGAGACGACCTTGCGCAATCCGTATATCCGCCAGAGCGAGTGTACCGCCAACCACATCAGAGATATTCCCAGCCAACCGCAAATGAGCCATGCCGTCGGCATACGATTGGTACGCTGCCTCCAGATTCCCACTCGTCCAATAGGCCAGCCCCAGAAGCGCGGCTGCCGCCCCTTGCCGGAGACGATCATCCTCCGGTACAAGTTCAAGTACCTGTTGGGCGTGTTTCATCGCATCGGACAGATCGCCTGAAATAAGCGCAATTGCGGCACGGTACATGTTGATTGAACCAGCCAGACTTCGAAATTCGTCTTCATCGATGACGACCATCTGGCCCATATCTGCCTTCGGTTGCAGCCACCGTTCGGCATTCCGCAGTCGTGCCTCCACACCTTCGAGCCTGCCGGTTTGCAATAATACCCCGGCATAGTGGATGCTCAGTACGGGTCTATAACGCAGCAGATCGTCGGGGAGCGCCAGAAGCCAACCAAGCATAATGGACTCCTGCCTGCTCCTTACCAATGCTGGCATTGCCATCTCGACCAACCGCGCCGCGCGCTCGAAATCTTTAGCGGCCAGCGCATGGTGGATCGCATCAGCAGGCGAATCATGCCGCTCGTACCACTCACTGGCGCGCCGATGCAGAACGGCTAGCTGATCCGGCTGCTCTGCTATCAGATGCCTATGAAGAACTTCTGCAAAAAGATGATGATAGCGATACCAGTGATGCCCGTCATCCAGCGGAACGAGAAAGAAGTTGCCGCGATTCAGGGCTTCCAACCGTGTATGCCCTTCCTGCTGCCCGGTAACGGCATCGCACAGCGACCCGTTCATACGGTTGAGGATGGCTGTCTGGAGTAAGAAAGCACGGACAAGTTCAGGCTGGAGTTCCAGAACTTCTTCGATCAGATAGTCCACGATGTAGTGGTTGTCTCCAGCGAATGTCTGGATAAATCCGCGAACATCCTGATGGCTCTGCATGGAAATCGCGGCTAACTGCAATCCGGCAATCCAGCCTTCGGTGCGGGTTTCCAGCGTGTCAATATCTTCCGGCGAGAGATTAAGCCCCATCACCTGATTGAGGAAAGTGAGCGCTTCGCTCGGCGTAAAACGCAGGTCAGCGGCGCGCAGCTCGGTCAACTGCCGCCGCACGCGTAACCGCGCCAGAGGCAGATTTGGATCTTCACGGGTGGTAATGACCAGATGCATCCTGGGAGGCAGATGCTCAAGTAGAAAGATAAGCGCGTCGTCAATGGGTCTGGCATCAATCAGGTGGTAGTCGTCAAGCACAAGGAGGAAATCATCCTGGAAGGTGACAATTTCATTAAGCAGTGCTGTCAAAATCGCTTCAGTTGGCGGTGGCTGAGGCGATTGGAGTACCGCCAAAACCTCTTCACCCGTATTCGGTGCTACGGTCTGCACAGCAGCGACAAAATAAGTCAGAAAGCGTGTGAGGTCGTTATCCCCTTCATCCAGCGACAACCAGGCGGTCGGGCGGTTGCAATCCGTAATCCATTCGCTGACCAGGGTGGTTTTCCCAAAACCGGCGGGAGCAGAGATGAGAGACAGCTTACCATCCAGCCCCTCGTTCAGCCGATCAATCAGACGACGACGGATAACAATTTTATTCCGAGGCGGAGGAATATAAAGTTTAGTCGATAGAATAGGCGTAATCATGGTGCAAGTATATCGTATATCCAAACCGATGAAGCATCCGAGCATGTGGTCAACCCAAGCGGCGCGCCGCAGGCAAGTCTGGATTTGGACACGAATTGTCTGGTGCTGCTTGACAGGTGGGAGAGCGAAGACATCAAAGGCAAAACAAATATTCTGTGCTGATCGCTCACGCTCTAGGTGACATTGTTTGCTACGGCAGGTAACTCGCCGATGACGATGGCGTGATGACGAGCGCGCGATAGTCCAACATAAAGAAGTTGATCGGCTATTTCGGGACGCAAGGCATGAAGCTCGGTCAAAATCACCACCGCGCTTTCCAATCCCTTGTAGCTGTAGATGGTACAGACACGCGCTGCCATCGGCATTTCGGTGTCGAGCTGCCAGGTGACGATAAAGTTACCAAGCTGGTCGTCGCTCTTCCATTGACTGCGTTTCTCCCCCGACGGCGTGAGGACGATGATTTGCTCGGATGGAACATCTTCCTCGTTGACCAAGCGGTGTAAAACGCGCTGAAGCTCACGGCGTTGAGCATTTTTATCTGCCGCTGGAATGATTTCTACGGGGCGACCCTGCGGCCCGATACATTGAACGTCGGCATCACGCGAGTAGGGTTTAAGCCGTTCGTGAATGTGCTGTGTATTGCGGAGATTTTCATCCAGATAGAGCGGCGCATTATCCATCGGGATATTGCTAATCTGCGTGAAAATGCGCTGGTTGTCGTCGAAAAAGACGTAGAACACACCTGTTTCGGCATCCTTGAGCGTGTCCAAGAGGCCAATCCACCAGGTATCCTGAAAGTCCTGCCCTTCATCAACGATGATGGCATCATAGAGCATGGTTAAATCCGCGTCAGGGGCGTGGAGGACACTGAGCGCGTCCACCAGCAGATCGGGAGCCGTCGCATCAAATTCGTCCCACGTTTGGGTACGCGGACGCGGGATGCGCGCACGATTAATCATGTGGCCGACGAGAGCGTGGAAGGTGAAGACGTCAATCTGCGGATGCTGAAGCCGACCTCTGACCCACTTTGCCAAATTGGCGTTATAGCAGACAAACAGAACGCGCAGCCCACTCTCTGCGAGTTGAACTGCTTTTTCAATTGCGAGCAGGGTTTTACCGGTGCCAGCACCACCGATAATGGCAGCGCGTTTTTGATAACGCAGGATGTTGAGGATTTTGAACTGCTGTTGGGTGAGTTCTTCGATTTTGCGATTTTCCTGCGCGAATAATTCAGTAATGCGCGGTTGCAAACTGCGCGTGGGGACGAGGAGCTGCACCAGCGCTTCGACAGCGCGTTTGCCTGCCATTTTCTGGTTTTTCCCATCGGCACGAGGTTTCCAGTAGGCGAAAATATCCAGCAGGCGTTGTTCGATGTTATCAAGATGGGTCATGTCGATGAAGATGTCTTCGGGACAGTCGGGGCGGATGTGACCGGCAACACGCGAGTCCGGCAGGGCAACCGCTGGAAACAGAGCGAAGGAGATTGCTCTGGTGCGGGGATCATCTGCCAGCCAATCATTCAGGGCGCGGCGATTGCGTTCTGCCTGTTCACAGGGGTCTTTGATCGCATATTTTCCGCTGAACCAGCGACCTTTTTCGATCTGAACCGGGCCACCTTTAACTTCCATGACCAATACACCGTAATCGGGATGGGCGATGAGGAAGTCAATTTCACCGACGGTGCCGAGGGTGCGGGCGAACCACTTGACCGAATGCAGCACGGTAAACTCATCGGACAGTTTTTCGAAGGCTTCGTAAAGCAGGCGTTCGGCATCGCTGGTGGTGTCGTCGGAACCGGCACCGCGATGGACTTTGCCGCGATAAAAGCCCTGTAAATAGCCGACGGTGATCTTTTCGGGGCGTCTGTTGAGTTCGCGGATGCCGAGGGTGGTGATGGTGAACTCGTCCTGCATACTATCGGCGTGGTGGGGACGTTTATCGACAAAGCCAGCCCTGACGAAGTGAACATCACACCAGGCGAGGCGGCTGACGAGGGTGAACTGGCTGCCGGACATGCTTTGGGCTTCGGCTTCGCTGATGCTGAAATGCTGGGCGAGGCGGAAAAGCAGATGTGAGCGGGAGAGGGACTGCCCATTACTGAGGAGATTCAGGAAAGGCAGCAGAAATTCGTTTTGGGAGGGGATGGTCATGGGTGCGCTCCGGGTAGGACAGCATTAGCACAGGCTGTACAACTTTATTGTACCCGGATTGTGCGCTCAATCTATTAAGGTGGGGCGTTTTTTATAGACAGCTAAGAAAAACGATTTTTGCTGATGGCAAAACTGCCGCCGAGGGGTGCAGCGGGAAGCAGCGAAGGAAGCGCGGCGGTGAGAATTTTGTGCCATTCGAAACGGCGGCCAGAGGCGAGGGAAGCGCGGCAATGGCATTTTCGCAGCGGGAAGGAGCGGGGACAGCGCCGCTGTGGCAGAAGGGCAATTTTGCAGCGGAAATGCGGGAAAGGCCCGCCGTGATTTGGCAGAAGGACTGCCAATGACTGCCAGCGGGCATAGTTGGGGTGACAATAGGGGTGAGCATAAGCTTAAATATAGCACAAAGGTTCTGATTTGTCGAGTTAGAAGATGGTTAGCGAACAGAGCGAATACAGGCGGGCGCACACACAGGTGCGCCCCTACTGATCGGGATGCGCCACAGACGGATCAGCGGGAGGCGGATTGAGCCACGTCTGCCAGTGGCTGACATCCGGCACGGCATAGGTCGTGGACTCGTCCTTCGGCGCGGGGACGTGCATGGTGGGCAGCGCGGCCATTTGATCGTACATTTCCAGAATGATGCGCTTGGTGAGGTATTCACCCTCACCCCCCGGCCCCCTCTCCCTCATGGCGAGGGGGTGCGTGCCGTCGGCGGTGGCGGCGATGTCTTTGCGTTTGACGATGGGGAAGGTTTCCATGATGTAATCCACGTCGTCGCGCTGAATCTGGTACAGGTGAAAATAGAGCGCGTCGAGTTCGCAGCGCATGAGGAAGCGCCGTTCCTCGTCCCAGATGAAGGGCGCGCCGTGATAGCCGACATCCTGGGCGAAGGGCTGCAAATCCCACGCAGTGTAGGTGAGTTCGAGGACGCGCGGCACGATGAAGTCGAGCAGTTCGGCGGTGTAGGTGTGCGGCGGGATGACGGGGAGTTGTTCGACAATGAAAAAACTAAGATTACTGCCTCCCATTTTCTGGCGTACCACAAAATCGAAAGTGAAGGCACTCAAATTTGCCGTAATACACATCAACAGAGATACTTTTTGGTCGCTTAGCATTAAGAATACACTATCGCCAGCCGCCGTTAGATTCATTAAAGTAGCGATAAAAGTTCTTTCATTTGTTGTGCTGCTGATTCGCCGAAACGAAACAAAAGTGTTCTTTTGAAGGCGCTCCAGAATATCATTTTTACTTACCCAATAACGTGGCATTGGAAGGCAAAACGCATCACGCTTTTTCTCATCTTCAATTTGTGGAAGAATTCCTGAGTTAAGATTGGATTCTGTTGCATCCTGATATGTAGAAAAACGATGGTCGAATTGGCGAATCATTTTAGCTTCATACAACGGCAGATATTGCATATCATTGAGCAGGAAATGATTGCCATATAGCGTGTAACCTTCAGAGTTGAGTTCTGCGTGGGTGCGGAAGAGGTGAGAGTCGCTTGTCATATTATACAATCCTTGCTTAAAGGTAATATTCCAAGGATTCTCGAGTGGTTCTTCGCGCAACAAAATAGGCACACGCTGATAAATTGCTTTGGTAATTTCCGCATCGTACACACTGCGGAAGATCGCAGTTGTACCGGTATTGGGATTTATGAGGTTTATGTCTCGTACTGATAAAGTAAAACGTCGCCAATCTTCATTCAGATGTGGCACTTGGCGCGCATAAAACACAAATTTCGCTGATTCTACTTGCGCATCAAAACCAGACATGGTTAATAAACAGAATTTGAAAGCATGATGAATACCCGCGAAGAGAAATTCTTCATTCTCAAAACTGTAGAGGCTGACTAATGATTGGGTTTCCATCAAATCCTGAAAGAGAAATTTCGTCGTGTCGTCAGTCGCAATCCCGCTTGGAACAATGATACCGATGCGCCCGTAATCGTTGATGATGTGGCGCGATTCTTCGGTAAATAAGGGGTACGTATTAATGCGTCCGCGTCCAGTAAGAGGGTAATTGCTGGAGGTTCGAACGAAGTGACTGAAGCCATCGGCGGCACGTTTCTCAGCCGCAAACGCATCGAACAGATCTGGGTCAGTATTGTGCAAATTGGCGATTAGTTGCTTGCGTTTTGCTCCGACGGCACTGGCGATCTCCGGCGCACGTTCCGCGAACCACTCTTTTTCTTTAATCTCGGTGTGTTCCCAGGGCGGGTTGCCGAGCACGCAGTCGAAGCCGCCTTCCCAGCCGGTTTGCTCATTTTCGGCGTCCTGCGAATCGTCGGGGACGGTGAAGACATCGGGAAAGGCGACATGCCAGTGGAAGAATTGGTAGCGCTGCGTGAGTTCGACGATGTATTGGCGGACGGGTCGCAGGTTCTCCGCCAGCGGGTTTTCTTCCATGCGGCGGTAGAGCAGGTCGGTCATGGGGGGAACCCTCACCCCCAGCCCCTCCGCGTCCGCGTCAGGGCGAGGGGAAATCTTCTCCCAGACAAAGGCGGCGCACCAGGCATCGGCGAGGAGTCGGGCTTTGATGTATTCAGGGTCGTTCGCCAGCTTATGATAGAGTTCTTCTTTGAGGCGAATTTGCGCCAGCGTTTCATCCGGGGCGCGGTCAATCCAGCGGGTGGCGTCGTGGAGGGCGCGGTAGTTGGCGGCGGTGGCTTCAAACAGGCTCATCTGGCGGACGCCTGCCCCACGCTGTTTGCGTTAGTCGAGGTTAAGTTTTTTGATGGACGCAGCAACTTTAGGGTAATAGACGTAGATGGGGGTGAAGGG
>CAYUTY010000129.1:0-11871 GCA_964447795.1 uncultured Anaerolineaceae bacterium | reverse complement strand
TGGTTAAATCAACGGTGATATTTTCCGGGCTTTTGATCGCCAGTAGTGAAGGTGATTCGCCGCAGGCAACTTCGCTGCCGCCGAAGCCGGTGCGGAGATAAAAGGCCTGCATGGGGCTAAGACGTGGTTGCCCTGCGACCGGCACGCTGCTCAAAGCAGTGGTCTGATTGATAGCATCTCGGTTGAGCCAGCCTATGCCAAAAGGTGTGTTTGCCCGCAACCAGAGGCCGTCCTCGCTAACTTCAGCAATGTCCAGTACCGTACCTGCTGGGATACGCCCCAGCGGGGTTGCGTCGGCGCGGGGTTCCGCCAGTATATCAGCTTCAGTCTGAATGATGGCAGTTGCAGGGGCAGCCGCAGCCTGTGCCGGATCAACCGCGTTTTCAACTTCGGTATCACCCAGGAGCAGAAAAGTTACCGCCTGGCCGGGTAGCGTATCCGGGACATTGGCCTGCACATTGAGAACCGCGATGCCCCATTCCTGTCCACCAAGGTCAAGTGGTGAGGTTTTGATGGTTTGCAATGCCGCCAGTTCCGAACGTTCGGCTGGCTGGGTGAAAAAACCTTCCGGGACAGCACGGGCAAAAGCGGCCTCAACCTCCGTATAACCATAACAGGCGGTGTTCCGCCCCATACTGGAACAGTTCGCGCCAAGGTTGAAAAGTGCCTGATCGACCACCGCTGGACAAAGCGGGTCGCTGCTCGTTTGGGCATGTCCACTGAATGGTATGAGTAGAAGGAGGATCGTTCCCAGCCTGAGTAGATGAGAAAAAGCATGGGATAACATGATGAAGATTACTCCGCGTAAATTAACGCTTCTATTAAGCATTATATGCCGCAGGAGCAGGTGCGCCAGTTCAAGGTAATAAAAAACCTGTTCAGATTGAACAGGTCGCCATGCCGAGGCCCAGACTTGAACTGGGGACCCACGCATTTTCAGTGCGTTGCTCTACCAACTGAGCTACCTCGGCGTGAAAATCAGTATAGCGGAGCGGCCTGTAAACTGCAAGACCTTTTTTACAGGCCGCGCTTGCTTATTCGAACATAGGAAATTCTGTTCCGATAGGCGTTGCTGGTGCATTGGTGGGCGGCACTCGTGTCGGATCAGATGGAAAAGCACGCGGTAAGGCAATCGGCGCGGAATCGCAGGCCAATTCCCCGTTTATGAGTGCTACTACTTCCCAGGTGAAAGCCGAACCCGCACCGAAGGTAGAGGCGTCAAGGACTAAATTGGTGGTTGTGCCATCACTGGGGTAAACTCCCACTAATCTGCCGCCATCAGTGTAGACATTGACCTGATAGCTGGTTGCACCGGGCGCTGCATCCCAATAGAAGGTGTTGGAGCCATAAGCCAGACCCTCACGCGGGGATGTGGGTTTGAAGTTAGTGCAATCGACTCCACCTGCGCCACTGCCACCGGTGCTTGAACCAACAGAATTGGCAAGTTGATTGAGAAATTCCAGGGCAGCCTGAATTTGCTCTGATGTGGGTATGATAATAGGATAGTGAAGCAAATTAGGCGGCAGGTTTTCCAGCGGCTTGAGTTCAGCAATATCTTCTTCGGTCAATGGGGCCAGGTTTTGCCAGGTACCAGCGATGTTTTTACCATCTTCACTCAGCGGAGCGGTAATTTTGAAACCCGCCGGTACCAGAATGTTTCCCAGTTTGACTTCACCCTGGATGACGATCAACTCCATCTGATTATTTTCCAGCAGGCGCAGCACAATAGTAGACCCAATTGTGATGTCCGCCCCATTAGCTGTGATTTCTACCTTGACACTGTTTGGCCCCTGAATGACCAGCACTGAGGGAGGGGCTTCGTTACAGGATGGGCCGGACGCCGTTGTATTGAAATAAAATGCCTGCATAGGCGTCCTTGTTTCGCTGGTGATGGTTGGCAGCGTGGAGAGACCGCCAGCGGTATTAATAACGGCACTATTGATCCAACCTGGCCCGCTGTCATACAACACACGCAGCCATTCGCCAGTACTGTCCAGTCCATCGGCCATTAATTCCGAGCCTGTTGCTACGCTGCCAACGAGATTGGCGTTGGTGCTGGGAGCGCTGCGGATGTTCGCGCCAGTTATCGTCTGAACTGTGACGGGTTCGGCCAGAACTAAAGCATTTTCCGGTAGCACAGCATTTTCAATTTCCACATCCCCCAGCAACATAAATGTTACTGCCTGACCGGGTAATGTATTGGGTACATTGGCCTGTACATTGAGGACGGCAATACCCCAGAAATCGCCTGTTGTATCCAGCGGCACGGTGGTGATTGTCTGAAGTGCAGCCAGATCAGTTCGATCAGCGGGTTGTGAAAATGTTTCTGCCGCCAGTTCATCGTAGAATGTAGCATCAACGCGATTGTAGCCGTAGCAGGCACTGTTTCGGTTGAGAGCATCGCAGTTCTGACTGAGGTCATTGAGTGCTTTTTCGACCAATGTCGGGCATTGTCCAACATTCGTCTGTGCCACTGCGACTTGAACAGCTAGCAGGAGGCCAAACACTGTACTTAAACCGTACTTTCGCATCGCCGTGTATCCTGTTTGGATTTTTTATTATGGGGATTGTACTGAAATTGGCATCACTGCGATAGTGAATCGATTGGTATGGTTCAGGCTAACTGTCGTTTGGCCAGAGCAGCGAACAGGCTGTTTTCCTGAGCGATTAATTCCTGATAGCTGCCTTCCTGCACAATTTTTCCCCGTTCGAAGACCACGATACGGTCTGCTTTCATGATGGTGCTGAGACGATGAGCGATGACAATGCGAGTGGCCTCCAGTGCTTCAAGACTGCGGCTGACGACGGCCTGAGTCTCGTTGTCGAGAGCGCTGGTTGCTTCGTCAAAAATCAGGATGCGTGGATGGTGAGCAATGGCGCGGGCGATGAGCAGGCGCTGGCGCTGCCCGCCGGAAAGTGTGCCTGCACCGCCGCTAAGGAAAGTGTGCATTCCCATAGGCATCTGGCTGATGTCCTGATCTAAACCGGCCAGCCTTGCTGCTTCCCATGCGTCATCCATCGTTAGCAGCGATTGGCCGACGATGTTAGTGAAAATATCGCCGCTGATGAGCTGGCTGTTTTGTAGAACAACCCCTAACTGGCGACGGACAGCGCGGATGTCCAGGCTAGAAAGATTTTGTTCATCATAAAAGATACCACCGGATGAGGCGGTTTCAAATCCTAGCAGCAGGCGTAGGAGCGTGGATTTTCCAGAACCGGACGGGCCCACCAGTGCCACGAATTCGCCTCGCCGGATATGGAGCGAAATATCATCCAGTACTAGTGGGCCTTTGTCAGCATAACGAAAGAATACACGGCTTATCTCTATATTGCCGGTGAGTTCGCCGGGATCAGCTTTGGTTTCAGTTACTTCCGGGATCGTTTGCAGGATGGGGCGAACACGATCATAAACCGGAACAAGGCGCAGCAGCGCCACAAACGCAGCGCTCAATTGGAGGCCGATGAATAAAAACTGCCCGAAAGCACTGATAAAAGTGACAAATTCTCCAGTGGATAATCGCTCTGTCCGATCTGTATAAGCTGCCACACCAAAAATCACCAGCGATGTGACAATCGGATATGCAGCCGTGAAAATTGCCAGTCCATTAGCGATGCGGCGTGTTTTGAATGTTAATTCCCGCTGTGCGCCAAACTCTCTTGCCCAATAGGCGAAGGTGCGGCTTTCAACTCCTGCGATTCGCAGTTTTGAGATGCCGGTAATGATCTGCAATACAAGACCGGATATGCGACCCTGCAAGTCGGTAAGTGCACGCTGATGACGTGCCTGTAAGACTCCTGCCAGCATGGTGATGGCGACAGCCACCAGCACCAACAGGGTTGCCAGCAGTGCCAGATTGCGGTCAATAAAAAATAATAGAATGAAATTGAAAATAGAGAAAATACCTGAAAGGAGCGTTTGTGCCATCGTGCCAGACACAACCTGACGAATATAGCTAATACCCAGAGCGCGACTGCTGAGGTCGCCCGCTGTATAAGCGCGAAAGAATGGTGCTGGTAGTTTGAGCAACCTGTCCCAGAGGGCAGCCTGCACAGATGCATCCAGTTTGCTTTCGATTCGCAGGACAGCTATGCCACGCACAATTTGAAAAAGTGCCCCGGCGAGCGCACTGATAACTAGTACAGCGGCAAGTATCCAGAGTTGATCGATTTCCCGCTCCGGGATCACTGCATCAAAAATGCGCCCGATCACCATTGGCGGGATAATGCTTAAAATTCCACCAATAATCCCTATCAATAATACGGTCATTAAGTCTCGCCGTGCGCCATAGATGCCGAAGCGCAGAACATCAGCAGCACGCAGTGGTGTTTCCGGGAAGGTGCGGTAAATGCTATAGGCAAAAGGCGCTAATTGGGTTGCTACTTCTGCATTAAGGGGTTTTGCTGTCTGTGCTGTTGGGTCGTGAAGCTCATAGCGACTGGGTGAGAGCGGAAGCAGCGCGACTGGACGCTTATCAACCTCCAGAAATCCCAATAGTGGGCCGTTATCCTGTTCCCACCAATCCCCGCGGAGTGCGACCCGGCGGGCACGAGCGTGAGATGCAGTGATAATGCTGTCCAGTGTTTGTGGCTCGGTTTGTCCATCCACTGGGTCTGGTCGGGGGCGTATGGGTATGCCCAGTGCATGTCCCACCATTTTGCAGGCGGTGACGAGCGGTTCTTCACCATAGTCTGGAACAAATGTGACCGCTCTATGTGGGCGAAGTATGCTAGTCAGATAGGAAACCGCGTTTTGTACAACCGAATGGTCAAACGCTTCGCGAATTTTTAGGCGTTCGTAGTCTGTCCGCTTTTCGCGTTCCATGTTCCAGGCAATCAGATCAAGTGCCATGCGGTGGAAGTTGTCGAGGCACGTCCACAGCCCATCCCGTTGTAAAAATTCATCGGTTCCCAGTGTGGCAAGGGTATTTACACCTAATGATTGTATCCAGGTGCGTTCGGATACAGGCAGGAAATCGTCATCACCAATCAGTGGCAGTTCTTCCCAGCCCATAAAGCGAGCGATACCCTGGCGTGAACTCGTCCATAGAATACCTTTTCGTGGGCGGGCGATATCCTCGGCTTTTAGTTCAGTTTCGGTGCTTGCCTCCAGTAGTTCAACTTTGCGTGGTACACGGATATTATGACTGATACCTTCAGAAATCCCTTCCAGCCAACTATTCAGCAGTTGGGCGATGGCCTCAAGATAAGTTTTGTCTCTGGAGAGGGATACCAGTTGCATTTTGTCGATTTTCATGAGGCGGGTGCCAGGCGAGCCAACGACAAGGAGCCCGATGTCATTTCGGTGACTCTGTAAGTCCATCCCGAATAGAATCTGTCTTGTATCTGCGCGAAAAAGATGTCGGCGCACTCCTATAGCTTCGCCCCCCCGAAGCCGCACAGCGAATACATCCACCTTGCCTGATAGAATTAACCAGGTTTTATCCTGTCCATCCAGCAAAAATGGTCTGTTTGAACCAGCTTCGATAACTTTTTCCGGGTTGTAATCTAGCTCACGCATGAAGCGCAGCCAGGCATCAATTCGTCCCTGGGAAGATTTGTCATTCGGTGGTGTCATGGCGTGGTTTCACTTTCGAGGATAAGTGATACATCAGGGTTTCCTGATTCCGCCATCACCAGTCGCAGATATGGCCCATCATTTTGGCACAATTCCTCGTGTGTGCCTCGTTGGATAATTTTACCTCGGTCAAGCACAATGATTTCGTCGCAGTCACGGATTGTGCTGAGGCGGTGAGCAACGATCAGACAGGTGCAGCCACGTCGGCGCAGGTTGTCGTCGATTATTTTCTCGGTGATGGGATCGAGCGCACTGGTGGCCTCGTCGAGAATGAGGATAGTTGGGTCGGCCACCAGTGCCCTTGCGATTTCCAGCCGCTGTCGTTGTCCCCCACTGAAATTGCGTCCGGCTTCTTCAACAAGGTGGTCATAACCACCGGAGCGTTCCAGAATGTCTTCGTGGATTAAAGCGTCTTTGGCGGCCTGGATGATGCTGATTTCGGGGATAGTTGGGTCCCACAGTGTTAGATTGTCGCGCACGGTTCCCTCGAACAAAAAGATATCCTGATCCACCATTGTCAGTGAGTTGGTGACGAGATAACGGGGAATATCCGCACGTGCTGTGCCATCAAACAAAATGTCGCCCGACCAGGGTTTATACAGCCCAGCGACGATACGCGCCAGTGTGGATTTACCGCTCCCGGATGCGCCGACCAGTGCCACCCGCGCTCCCGGTTTGAGCGTCAGATCAAAGTTTTCAACTAACGCTGTGCCAAGTGGATTATAGCCGAAAGTGATCTTTCGCAGTTCCAGGTGTCCGCTAAGTTTGGCAATACCATTGCTATTGTCATAGCCAAGGTCATGGACTTTGGTTAGCGGGTCAGTCTGATAGCGCAGCACATCATCGAGGCGATTCAGATCGGCTTCAACTTCCTGCCAGCGTCCACCCAGGTAAACCATCTGGTTGACCGGCTCAAGGAAACTAGCCATTAGGGTCTGAAAAGCAACCAGCATCCCTGGTGTTAACTGTCCTTCCATGATTTGAAATGCGCCGAGGATGAGGACAGCGGTAGTATTCATGGCAGAGAGAAAAGCAGGAACAACCGAAAGCAGTTGCGAAGATACACCAAGTTCCTGCTGGGCATTGAGTGTTTTAGCCTGAAAACCTGCCCATCGCGCAAAGAAGTCTGATTCTGCACCTGTTGCTTTTAGGGTTTCGATGGTTTGCAATCCGTTCATGGCAGTCGCAATCAATTTGCCACGCTCCTGCAACAAACGTTGATTGGTATCGACCCGCAGGCGCGATACATAGCGTAGTGCCAGGTAATTGAGGATGGCGATGCCTACTCCGATACCGGCCAGAAGTGGTGAGTAGTGAAACATCAGGATGGCATAGAAAAAAATTAGAACCAAATTGAGCAGAGTAGTCGCCAGTTCTTCGGAAACCATCTGCGCTACCCGGTCATTAATCTCGACCCGTGAGCCTATTTCCCCGCCAAAACGCTGTGAGAAGAACTCTACTGGCAGACGCAGGACGTGCCAGAAAAAACGGCTGGAGCTACTGAGTGCAATGCGGGTTTCCAGTCGTAACAGATAACGTTGTTGTAGCCATGTGAGGACGGCTCGTACCACTGCCGTCAGTGCCATTACCAGCAGCAGCGGTTGTACCCAGTTGGTCAGCCCCAGACTCAAAATATCGTCAACAAAAATACGGGCAAAGGCTGGCAAAATCAGTCCAGGGACAATCAATGCCAGACTCGCCAGCACGACATAGATGAGCGCCAATCGTGAACCGCGCAAGCGTTCACCCATTGCCTGCACCAATCCACGCTTCTGGCCTGATTTGACAAAATTTTCATCTGGTTCGAAAACTAACACAACGCCAGTAAATGATTGATCAAATTCCTGAGCGGAGACAATGCGCGGGCCACGGGCCGGGTCATTAAGGTATATGCGATTACGATGGATGCCTTCTACGACGACAAAATGATTAAAGTTCCAGTGGATAATAGCAGGAAGTGGCAGATCAGATAGACCTTCCGGTTCGCTCTGATACCCCTGTGCATCCAGACCATAACGCCGTGCAGCCCGGAGGATGTTGCCTGCGACAGCGCCGTCGCGGGAAACGCCGCAGGTAACACGCAATTCTTCCAGGGGTACGATACGACCGTAGTAGGCTAAGATGATGCCGAGGCAGGCTGCGCCACATTCGACGGTTTCCATCTGAAGGACAGTTGGAGTTTTTATACGACGATTTTTCACGAGTGACCTAACTCAGATCACGCAGAATGAGGTCGATTGGGGCTTTTTCGGCGACTTTGATCGACGCAGCACAGGTCATTTTGTCGCCAATCTGGTCACGTGAAATAGTGCCGTTAGCACTTTCATATACTGTATCCTCGTCGGCTGCGGCTACGGGATTGACGACGATCTGAATAAGTGGGCCGTCTTGTAGAAGCTGCTGTACAAGTGTCTGGTTGCCGATAACTGCCTGCATTTGCACATCATTGACGGGAAAATCATCAACGGTTGCGACTCTGCCAAGGATATAATCACCTGTTGTAAAGGTAGACGGGGTGATGTGTACCTCATCGCCAGCCCGTACTCGATTATCTTTTTGAGGGCTGATGTAGACAAAAGCCTGCGCCGCCCCTGTAATCACATCTTTTGCCACGATGCAGTAACGCCCATCCACGCGAACAGCTATGACACCAAAAATGCCGATAGCAATTGTGGCTATCAGCAGGCAGATGATCGCTACCAGTGCCAGCCAGCCTTTCGGCGTTGTGACCTGCATTAGTTGATCAAGTTCTTCAGGAGTAGATAATTTTTCAAGTGCTGCTTTGCGAAACAGCTTTTCCTGCATGACTGTTATGCTCTGTCTGCTACTGTAATGATTGAAAGTCTAACCATATTGAGCGCATTTGGAAAGTGATGCAAAACAAAAGAGCGCAGATGGCTGCGCCCTTTACTGTTCGTCATGAATCCAGAAATCAACCCTGGCCGGATGATGGTGGTTTCTGGTCACCACCGCCTGCAACCTTGTCCATTTCTTCATCGGAAAGTTTTTTAACGTCTTTTTTCTTGTCGTCCTTCTTGGGATCGGCATTCTTTTTGTCGCTGCGCGAAAGGGTAAACATATCAAATGCTCCTTATATCTTAAGGGACTTCGATTTTCATTATATGCGAATTTTCTGACGCTAACATGAAATTACTGTGAATTGGGTGTTCTTTCCAGTAACAGGGTATAACTTCCTTCGTTGGCATCTTCATAGCTGCCTGCGATGATGGTGTACCTGCCATCGACTGGCAGTTCAACCATTTCAATGCGTGAATTGGTTTCATCGCCAAAATCGTCATTCTCGGCCAGGATAGTCCCATCTGGCGCGATCAGCAGCAGCAGTGTATCCAGCAGCCCTAAGCGGATGCGTTCTTCGCCAGAGACACCAGTAGCAGGTTTATCAGCGACCATGCTGATCGTCAGAATTTCACCCGCGCTGCCTGTAAAGTGCCAAAAATCGGGCTTGCCAATAATCAGGTTGCCCTTAATTTGATTGTCTAACACGATATCTGGAATAGGTGTCAGGGTTGGCGTCACTGTCAATGCTGGTGTGGCTGCCAGGTTTGTTGTCTCGGCGGTAGGCGAGGCCGCTGTAGCGGGAAGCGGCGTCGCGGTGAGATAAGGTGCTACAGTTGGAGGTATGCCACTTTGATTACAGGCTGTCAACCGAAACAGTTCACGCTGTTCACAGGTGAGGGGTGCAATGTAGCGGTTGGCATATGTCCATTCAATGAGTTCATCCAGTGTGGCAATCTGCCACTGACGCATGATCGTATCATATCCGCCAGAAAGAATGCTGTGACCATCCTGGCTGAAATCGGCATCCCAAACGCCATCACGGTGGCCATTAAAGCGCAGCGTTTCTGCACCGCTGGTGACATTCCACAGGCGGACACTGGCGTCGAGCGAAGCCGATAGTACACTTTTGCCATCTGGGCTGAAAGCGATGCTAAATACATCATCGGTATGGCCGTCAAAGCGGCGTATGGATTTTGCTGTGGTTAAATCCCACAGGCGAATGGTGAGATCGAGCGATGAGGTAATGGCGGTCAGCCCGTCCAGGCTGAAGGCGACATCGTACACCACGCCATCATGCCCTTCCAGTACGGCCAGTTGTTCACCTGTTGCCAGGTCCCATAAAATTGCAGTTGCGTCGGAAGAACCAGAAAGAGCACGTTTTCCATCCGCGCTGACAGCAACATTGTAAACGCGATCAGTGTGTCCCCGGAAACGGCGAATTTCCCGGCCAGTCTCAATGTCCCATAGAATCAGGCTGCCATCCCATGAGCCGGAAAGCGCAGTTCGTCCATCGGGGATAAAGACTACGCTCCACACCCGGTCAGTATGACCCGTGAAGCGGCGGATAATGTCTCCATTTTCCAGATTCCAGAGAATGATGGTTTTATCCATTGAGCCGGAAAGGGCCTGTGTTCCATCTGGGCTGAAGGCCACACTCTGAACACGTTCTGTGTGACCTTCAAAACGGCGAATCCGATCACCTGTGACCAGATTCCATAACAATAATCTGTTATCGCGGGAGCCGGAAAGGGCCTGTGTTCCATCTGGGCTGAAGGCCACACTGTAAATCCAGTCCGTATGCCCCTCAAATCGCCCGATCTGTGCGCCATTCTGCACATCCCAGACTCGCAGCGTGCCATCTGCCGAGCCGGAAAGTAAACTTGCTCCACTATTCGTTACACCAACTCCATATACGCTGGAACTATGTCCGACAAATTTGCGAATCTTATCCCCAGAAGCGACATCCCATTGAATGACATTACCATCCAGTGAGCCAGAGAAAATGGTTTGCTCGTCTGGACTGAAAGCAACACTTTGAACGCGGTCAGTATGACCGACAAACCGGCGGAGTTCGGTATGTTCTAGGACATCCCATAGAATGAGTAAATTGTCATATGCACCCGAAGTCAGACGATTTCCATTCGTGCTAAAAGCGAGACTCTGAACCCGCGCACTGTGACCTTCCAATATCGCAGCAGGTTCAGGGAGTCCGTAATTCCACACGATAATCGAGCCATCGTCGTAGCCCGCCGTCAACCAGCGATTATTGGGGCTGATTGCCAGACTGGTAACATCGCTGGTTTCAGCGGAGAAAAAAGTGAGGTCTTCTTCTTCGGCTTCGATGTCCCACTGCTTGACTGCGCCACTCTGGTAGCCAGCGATAATATATCGTCCATCCGCAGAAAAAATCGCTGTATTAACGAAACCACTCTCTTCCCATATTTGATTGCGCTCACCTGTTGAAAGATTAACGATAAACAGCTTGCCATCGCGCAGTACGATAACAGCTTCATCTGAGTCCTCGCCGGGACGGAAAGCCGCACTGATGATGTTTTGTCCGATTTCCCATCGCGCTAATTCTTCATAAGTATGGCTGTCCACTATAACCAGTGCTTCATCAGCAGAGGCAACCAGAGCGCGTGTTCCATCCGGGCTGATAGTCAGTGCTGAGTCGGTAACTGTCGCAAATCCTTCCAGTCGTGCGCGGGCACCAGGGGCATAAGCAACCTGTGCCAATACGCTCCCTGCCAGTGCAGGCGATTGGGGGATACGATTAGCCTCCAGCGCGACGGCGATTGCCAGATCAGTATTGTTATCCTGAAAGAGCGCTTGCTGGGCATTGGCAGCAAGTGCCAGACTATCTGCCTGGTCGGCGTTAAAACGGGCTTCAGCCTCGGCTGCTCGCGCTGCTGCTTCATTCATCACTGCGCTCCGCCGCTGAAATTCAGCGAACAGCGCCAACCCGGTGATGACAATGAGAATAAGCGCCGTGAGCAGGGAGAATCGCTGTCGCCGGTTGGCCTCCTGGCGACTGGCACGTATGTAGGAGCGCTGGAGGTCAGTTGGTTCCGGGGTTTTAGTCTCCCCCTCCCGAAGCCAGTTTTCAGCAGCAGTTAAGTCGTTACCCCGCAGCAGGAAACTCTGGTCATGTGATTTGTCATCCCATTCTGCCGCACGCACGACATAGCGGGTATGCGCCCGCACATATTCCAAATCGGTATCCAGAGCGGTGATAACGGATGTGAAGGCATGATCGAAATCATCGTTATCCCGGAATTTTAGCCAGTTATGAGCAGAAAGCGCCGGATGCATGATTTTCTGATCTTCGGGATCCAGCACTTCCTGTCGCAAAAGTGGGATCAGGCGTTTGTTATTACGGAGTGCGTGTTCCAGTTCCAGTGTGCATGGGCTGGAATGCACCGATGCTGGCGAGATGACAAAAACAAAAGCATCTGCTCCCTCGATCCCGGCATAAGCCTCTGCCAGCCAGTCAGCAG
>CAYUTY010000128.1:0-12140 GCA_964447795.1 uncultured Anaerolineaceae bacterium | reverse complement strand
GTTCAACCTCGTTTATTCTTCATCTCTTTTGCAATTGTACTATGACATTTGTTTCACCTCTCGCCCCATTTCCCTGCTAAACTCATCTTATGATGCTCTGTATTCTCTCTGTGTTCTCTGTGTACTCTGTGGTGAAAATGCGTTTTCTGGTAACTTCCGATATGGCAATCATGGCAGGCCGCGCTTCCCTCATACCGGTTCAACGCATCCCTCAGCTATGGCAAATATGGCGGCGGCACACCCCTCTGCCACCCCCGCCACCATCGCCAGGTCCTTCCGCGTCCCATGCGCGGGATGCTCGCCTGGAATCGCCAGAAAATTATTTTCCAGTGATGGTGGTGGAAGAACTTGGGAAGCATAAAAAAAGCAGCGCCGGGTGGGGGAAACCCTGACGCTGCTCATCAGGCGGGAAGACCCGCCCGTAAAAATAATGACTGTTTTAGGAAGCCCGCGCCACTGGCTCGGCCTGTGCCACCATTAACGCCGAAGGATGCAGCATTCCCGCAATCGCCCGCTGCGAAGCCGTCACCATCGGTGACTCACCGGCCCGTGGCTCCGCCTCAAAACAGGCGCAGGCCGCGATCAGGCGGCTGATTTCCTGGGCAACGCCGCTGGCAACCGCCGTATCCATCGTCTCCTGCCATTTCCACCAGGTCGCGCTTTGCCTCGGACTGAGCAGCGCTGTCTCATCAAGCAGGCGCGCGATGGCAACCTGATGGTCGAAGATGGACTGGTGCATATCCCACGCGGCGGCTGGACTACCCGGTTTCATACGGTACTGCTTGCCATACCGTGCCTGGAATATGCTGGTGATTTCGATCAGCTCGGCGATTCTGGACGCCAGCGAACGCGCAGTTGTGGTGTTCATCCCTGCATACTCCTTTCAGGCGGAGGGCTATCGAATTGTTAAATTTTTCCCGATAGCTCTTAAACTTAATTTAACAATCATAGTGGAAATTTAAAATTAAAGCAATAGGCACTGGCTAAAAATTCTGTAAATTTCACGGGGAAACCACCGCCTGACCTCCGTTAACACTTCTCTGACAACTGGTGTACAACCACCAGACAAAAAAGTGCGTACACTTTATAGTAGAATGACAGCGACTCTTACGGAAATTTTGAGAAGTGGTTGTCGTCTTGAAGAGGGACAGCAGGACTGTCCATGAGACATTGAGGCTCTGCGTGATGAAAAAGACCGGCCCACTGACCGATACTGCTGAAATGGCCGCTGTACACACCCGGCGTGACCGCTGCCCGACCTGCGGCCAGGTAGCAGTGTTCACCTTCCTCGGCGAGCAGCGCTGGCCGCCGCGTGTGGTCGAAGCGACCGGGATGCCCGCCGTCACTTACCTCTGGACGTGCGGCAATTGCCACACCACCCTCAGCGAACCGGCTGACGAACGCTGAACTTTCCTGCCTGCTAACCGCGCTTCGGTTTTTCATCCTCCGGGCGTGACACTTTATACTTCGGCGTCTGAATGACCTCCAGCGGCTTGTTGCGGCGGGCGATTTCAGCGCGGTGTTCATCCACCACATAACCAGGCGCGATGGCCTCAAACAGCCGCATCCCGCCCAGAATAATACCCAGGTCATCCAGTTGGCCGAGGCCAATCAGAAAATCAGGGATGATGTCCAGCGGCGACACCACGTAAACGAGGCCGAGAAAAGGTATAGCCTTTTGCCACAGCGGTACGCGCGGGTCACGGACGAGCTTCCACGTCAGTAGAATCTGATCGAGAATAGCGCGGAAAAAGTTATTCACGGTAAACGCCTCCCTTGACGAACGATGAGGGCGCTTTTACAACGCTCCCCTGTGTATTATACGCAGTGGAAATTTGAATGTTGTATGCGAGCGGGCCGAGGCCAATCTGGGTGTCCTCTGTGCCGTCGGGCAGCGTCACCGTCAAACGGCCATCAGGCGCGGCAGGGTCGCCATAAGCCGACAGGCTCACCCACCAGTCTCCTGCTGGAGCATCCGCCGGGAGCGCCAGCCTCACGGTATCTCCTATATTCTGGTCTTCTGCCCAGCAGGTTGTGGGATAAGTACCGCGTGGGGCATCGGTGCTGCCTGCCGGGATCGGTTCGCCCTGCCCCGGCTGCCACACACCCGCGTCGTAGGCCGTTCCATCCGGCGCGACCAGCACCGCCCCGAACCAGTATGGGTGCGATGGGCGGGTTTCCCCATTCCAGTTCAGCCGCAGGGTAATCGTTTCGTCTACCGGATCAGCTTGCCAGCCTGTGAGACTAAAACTGCCCCCCTTCGTATCCGTAAATTGTGCCAGAATGCTGCCGGGCGACTCCGGCGCGGGCGGATCAGGCGGCGCGCTGAAATCCGTTCCAATCACATCCATCGTTCCAGCGATTACCAGCAGCAGCAAACTGTTCACCGCCGCCAGCGTCAGCCAGCGTCGATTTCCATTATCGAGCAAGTCATCCGGCTGCCGTGATGGAGCGAAGCGGCTCAGCGTTTCACCCACTGCCAGCAGCACAAATGGTGTGAAAGCCAGCCAGACGCGCCCGGTTTCGCCACGTGCCGTCCCGCTGATGCACAGGATGACCATCGCCAGCAGCAGGGTTATCCCGACAACAGGCATACGCCCATCCCTGCGCCGCCACAGGAAAACACCCGCAAGCCAGACCAGCATCAGCGTGAATCCGTTGAGCAGCATCCAGTCCCAGAAGTGTAAGAATACCCAGGGCAAATAGGGTCGTTCCAGTTCCAGATGGGCATTAAGCGAGGCCGACAGCAGGGTGAAGGGTGTTTCGCCGCTCCACAGCGTATAGATCAGCCACGGCAGCGCCAGCCCGACGCCGAACCACAGGCCGACGGTAATCGGGTTAAAGCGCGTCGTTGACTGATTGCGGCTGAACCACCAGCATCCGAGGGTATACAGGCCGAAAAAGAGCAGCACCGGCACAAGGGCATAAGCCATAAACAGCGCCACGCCCATTACCAAGCCCGCCAGAATCAGCCGCATTGGCGAACGCCGTTCGATGCCGCTCAACAGCAGCCAGAACGAGGCCAGCGTGAATGCCGGGTAAAACGTATACCACGTCCCGGCGAACAGCAGCAGCGCCGGAATCAGCGGATACCAGAGCGTGATTTCCCGCCTGAAGTTTTTCGCACCGGGGAGCAGCCTCGCCGCCAGATACAGGAACGGCACAGCCAGCGCCGCCCACAACGGCATCAGCACGCCAAACCAGGCCGCTGCCCACTCGCCCGCCGTATCGCTCAACAAGTTATAGTTATGACATTGGTACGGCAGCAGATTCATATACAACGGCTCGCTGACCGCCGGAATCGCATCGAGCAGGCGGCTGAGGGCGCTGTAAAACAGCGGCAGGCCCGGCGGCCCGTTGACCACATGTGCGCCCAAATCATCCCGCGTTTCAATCACCGTCGGCCAGTCGCGCCAGTCCGGGCTGTCCAGCGGAATCGATGCCCCGGCACGATGAACGCCGGTTGTCAGCGTGGAGGCGGTGCGGGCGAAGAGTTCCGCCGCGACATTTTCCGAACGCAGGTTGACCACCACCAGAGTCAGCACCATCACGCCGGTCATGGCCCAGAGGATCACTCCACCCCTCGCCAGCAGAGAGGGGGAGCGAAGCTGCAAAAGCCACCCCGCCCCGGCGATGTAAACGACCAGCGCCATCAGCAGCGGAATCAGCCGCCCAAATTCCACTAACTCGAACGGCCAGCGCCAGCCAAAATCGCCGCGCAAAAACGGCAGCACATCCAACGCCAGCAGCAGCGCCAGCAGCCCACTCAATCCTGAAATGATGATCAGCCAGCGTGGAAGTTTCATAAACATCAACCGAGGGACTGTACGCCGAGGACGCCGAGGCTGCCCAGCGCGGTCAGGGCGATGCTCCAGGCTAATGCACCGAAAGCCAGCGCCAGAAACAAACGGCGTGGGTGAGCATTGAGCGCCAGCCCTAACGCTGCGCCGATCTGTGCGCCAATGGTCATTGGCGCGGCCAGCCCCAGGCCAATCACGCCGAAGCGCTCCCAAATCTGGCGCAGGCGTCCCTCTGTAGCGGACTCGCCGCGTTTGCCGAAGCGATTTATCACCCAATCACGAATTCGCCCGCCGAACAGCGCCACCAGCGCCGCGCCACAGGCATAACTGAGCGTCGTCGTCAGGATGACCGCCAGCGGACTCAAACCGAGCGCCAGCCCCGCCGGAATCGCGGGCCAGAAGGAGAAAAACGCCAGCGCGAAAATGCTGGCAATTTTGGGCAGATCGACAAGTAAAGAATCCAAATTTCACCACTGAATATTCAAAAGCACAGTGGCAAAGCATAACACAAAGACAGCAGGACACGAAGGCATAGAGCGGTAGTGAAATTGCAGAGACGCAGTGTGGTTGCGCCCCTGCTGTAACCGGATTATGGAGGTTCGTTTGCGTCCGGTGAACGCGCGGGTTTAGCGGCTGCTGGGCAGCGGCTTGACGCGGGTGACGGGTTTGCGCTCGGCGGGTTTCCCCGCCTGGAACAAACGCCCGATGATGGCAAAGCGGAAAATCCCGCTGAAATTACGCCGTTTACGCGGTTGGGCTTTCAAAGCCTCGCGCACCAGCCGTTCATGCTCGCGTTCCTGTATAAGCTGGCGCTGCCGCCGCAGATGTACATCCAGATCACGGTAATCTTTCATGGTGTCATCCTCCCATCTCGTCAGACAGATACACCATACCCCAGGCCATTCCGCAAACGAATTGATTTAGTTTTTGCTAAACTGATAGACTGGAACGGGTGTTCAGGCTTATAATGGGTCAATAAGAAGCAATGTGCTGGTGTGGAGCCGATGCTGACGATTGAACTGACCCCGCTTGACCTGGCAAACCTGCGTTTTGGATACAGTCCGCTCACTGAACTGGTCTTGAGCTATCGCTGTCTGGTACGCCCTAAATATGGATTGCCTTATGGCCGCTGGACGGAAGCAGCCAAAAACGCGCTGGCAGGCGTCGAACTGCCCTACCTGCAAGCACTGGCAGACTGCAATTCGTATATACCGGATTTTCTGACGCCGACGCCGACTACTGCCATTCATAACCTTGAAGATGAACTCAGGCTGATGCGTGAGGTACCAAACGAGCTTATCCGCAAAAACATTCAGCAGCTCATCGATACCAACGAGGAAACAGAGATACTCAAGCAGTTTTTGATTTACCCGCGCGAGATGCTGGAATGTCTGATCGAAGACCTGCGCCTGTACTGGTCGCGCACACTGGCGCATCACTGGTCGCGCATGACCTCGGTACTGGAAGGCGATGTGCTGTACCGGGCGCGGCAGCTTGCGCTGGAAGGCTCCGGGGCGCTTTTCAACAACCTGTTTCCCGACGATGTCTATTTCAACGGCACACGGCTGGAATATGCCGCCCGCCACAAACCATCCCGTTATCACCAGAATCATGTGCTGGAGGGGCAGGGTTTGCAGCTTGTTCCCGCTATTTTTGCCAATCATTTCACCTGGCAGGTTGTCCCGGAATGGCAGCCGATGGTGATTTACAGGCCGCGTGGGACAGGATTATGGTGGGAGGCGCAGCCTGCAACCAATGACGACGCGCTGGAAATCGCGCTGGGGGCAGGGCGGGCGCGGGTGCTGCAAAGCCTGACAACACCGGTCACCACTGGCGAAATTGCGCTTCAGTTAGAGATTACCGCCGGGGCCGCTTCGCAGCATCTCAGCCGCCTGAACGATGCCGGTCTGGTTGAGCCACACCGCTCCGGTAAACGGGTCTATTATCATCTCACGCGGCGTGGGGAGCAGCTATTACAACTGTTTTCCTAGAGGTTTGAGGCCTGATGCTGACGATTGAATTGACACCGCTCGACCTGACGAAAATTCGCTTTGGTTATAGCCCGCTGCTGGAATTGGGTTGCAGTTATCGTCTGCTGCATAAGCCGGAGATGTACGGGCATTATCGCCACTGGGTCGATGAAGCCAAACAGGCGCTGGCGGATGTCGAGCTTCCTTACTTGCAGGCGCTGGCGGGACGCTATGTGCCGGATTTTATGACGCCGACGCCGCTGACGACCATGCGCGACATCGAAGCTGAATTCGCACAAATGCGACAGGTGGATGCCGAAACCATCCGCCGGGATATTCAACTTTTGATCGACCTGCACGGCGAAGATGAAATGCTGCTGCAATTCATGGCCTATCCCTATGAAATGCTGGAGTGTCTGATCGAGGATATGCGCCTGTACTGGTCGCGGGTGTTGGCGCATCACTGGCCGCGCATCACCTCCGCGCTGGAGGGCGATTTGCTCTATCGCGGGCGGCAGCTTGCGCTGGAAGGCACGGTCGCGCTGCTCAACGACATCAGCCCGGAAGTGCAGTTTGAAAATAACTGCCTGCTGCACGCAGCCCTGCATAAGCCGCCGATTTTCCACAAACATCACCGGTTAGAAGGGCAGGGTTTGCAGGTCGTGCCTTCGATGTTCATCCGCTCCTTCATGTGGCAGGTCAACCCGGCATGGCAGCCGATGGTCTCGTATCGCCCGCGTGGGACGGGGTTGTGGTACGAGCCGCCTAAAGACCAGAACGAAGCCGCGCTGGAAATCGCGCTCGGTGCGGGGCGGGCGCGTGTCCTGCAAGCGCTGGCGACTCCGCTGACGACGGGCGAAATCGCACACCGTTTGGAGATTACCGCTGGCGCTGCTTCGCAGCATCTCAGCCGTTTGAGCGATGCCGGTTTGACCGAGGCACATCGCTCCGGCAAGCGCGTTTTTTACCGTCTGACGCGGCGCGGCGAGCAGCTATTACAACTGTTTTCGTAGAGGCATCATGCAGATCGAGCTTTTTACCGCAGAACATCTGGAACAGGTTATCGACCTCATCAACCTCCATTTGAGCGCGATGGTTCCCGGTTGGGGACTGGGACCCGATTACCTGATGAAATATTTACAGCGTAATCCCGGCGAGTACGTGATTGATCCCTGGGTCATTGAGCGTAAAACACTGTGTGCGGTTCAGCGCGGGCGTGTCATTGGCGCGACACACCTGCTGCGTTATGGGGCGGAACCGGCTGTCAGCGATTTCTACCACCATGCAGTCGATATAGGCTGGCTGCTGTTCTGGCCCGATGAGGGGCAGGCTGCCGCGCCATTAATGACTGCCGCCCGCGAACAGGCTGTCGCATGGCAGGCCGCCCGGCTGTCCGGCTGGGACAACTCTCTGCCTATGCCGCTGTGCAGTGGTATACCGGACTGCTGGCCGCATGTTCAGGAAATATTCGAGTCTGCCGGATTTACCGCCACCGAAGGACGACGCGAGTCCATATTTGGCGGTTGGCTGCGGGATGTCCCCCTCCCCGGCGTTCCACCCATTCCCGGTATGACCCTGCGCCGCATCCTGCATCATGATCGGGGAGTCGGTTTCATCGGGATGCTGGATGGGCAGGAAATCGGCTGGTGCGATGTGCAGCCAAATTTGACCGAGGGCGACGAACGCCCCCTCCTGCGCGGCTGGGCAGAAATGGGGGAAATGTACGTCGATGAAGCCTGGCGGGATAACGGCGTGGGCGCGTGGCTGGTGCAACATGCGGTGGAATGGCTGCGGCTGGCCGCTTGTGACCGGATTGCGCTGACGGTCACGGCAGAAGACGAGGCCAACGGCGCAGGCCGCTTCTATAATCGCTTTGGCTGGAACAATTTCGCCCGTCTGGAAGTCGGCTGGACTTGTACAGATTTCACGCCAGCATAGGCTATTCGTAGTCTCCCCGTATCCATTTCGCGCACTTCACGTTCGCTGTTCGGCGCTACACTTCATATAACACACACTGCCTGCTGAGGAACGATGATGCGCCGCTGGATTCTACCCCTGCTCCTGACCTGCCTGTTTACCCTGCCTGCCGCCGCGCAGGACAACGCTACCCCCATCGCCGAAGCCACTGAAGCAGCCATCCCCGACGCGATGCCTGCGGTTGACGAAGGCGATCAGGACATTGTGAACATCCTGCTGCTGGGGGCAGCTACCAATAACCCCAACAACCCCGGCCTGACCGATTCGCTGATGGTTGTCTCCGTCAACCGCACCGTCGGCGCGGTGTCCATTGTCTCGATTCCGCGCGATTTGTATGTTTATGAGCCGGGCGTGGGCATGAACAAAATCAACACGGCCTATTTTTACGGCGAAACACGCGAAATTCCCGGCGGCGGTGTCGGCCTGCTGAAAGAGACGGTTCGCTATAACCTCGGCCTCAGCATTGATTATTATGCCCGCGTCGATTTCACCGGTTTTCTTCGGGTGATCGACTCGGTAGGGGGCATCGATATCACCGTCGATTGCATCATTCAGGACTGGAAGCTGAAATCGCCCGAACTGGATAAACAGGTTGAATCTAACTGGGAAATGTTCACCCTGCCCATCGGCCTGCACCACCTGGATTCCGAAACCGCCTTATGGTACGTCCGCAGCCGCCGCACCAGCAGCGACCTTGACCGGGGGCGCAGGCAGCAGGATGTGCTGCGGGCGCTGTGGCGGGCGATCCGGGCGCAGGGTGTGCTGGAAAATCTGCCGACGCTGTGGGGGCAGGTGACGGAAACCGTGCAAACTGATCTGACGCTGGCTGATGTGATCGGTATGGCTCCGCTGGCGCTGACGCTGGAAACATCCGACATTGAATATTACACTTTTCGGCAAAAGCGTGAGGTGAAAAATGCGATTTCTCCCGCCGGACAGTCGGTATTGATGCCGCAGCGCGAGGCCATTATCGAGCTGATGCAAAGTGTCGTCCTGCCGCCGACGCCGCACCGCGCCACAGCAGGCCGCCCAACGGTAGCCCTGGTGAATGCCAGCGGGGTAGCGGTGCTGGATAATATCGCGGCGGACAGGCTGGAGCTGGAAGGTTTCGAGACTATTCTGCTGGATGAAACCACCACCCCGCGCAATTACAACCACATCATCGACTATACCGGCGCGACCAAAGGCAACCCTATTGGTGATCTGATGCGGGTGCTGCGGGTGACGGAAGATGGTCTGGAAATTATGCCAGACGCGCAACGCGCCTATGACTATAAGGTCTACATCGGCGGGCTGTATATCAACTGGACATGTACCCGCGATGTCATTCAGCCGGTGGTCGAACCCGGCCAATAAAAAAGGCCAGCATCCCGAAGCAACTTGCTACCGGATACTGGCCGTTAGAAGCCGCTGAAGCATTACTCCATCGGTTCGAGTTCGAGGCTATGTCCCAGCCGTTTCAACGCTTCCTGTGCGGAGGATTGCAGGCTGCGGTTACCCGAGTTCAGCACATTCAAAAGCGGCTGGATGGCGCGTGGATCACCAATTTTACCCAGTGCTTCGGCGGCGTATACGGGTGTTTTGTAACCGGGGGCGTCAAGCGCCTGAATGAGGGAGTCTACAGCGCGGACATCGCGGAGTTTGCCCAGCATGAGGGCGGCTCGACCCCGCGCGATGAGGTCTTCGTGGTCGTTGCGGACAGTCATGATGAGCGCTCTTATCGCGTCATCACCCCCGACCATGCCCAGCTTCATGACGGCGGTGCGCCGTTTTTCCTTATCGAAGCCGCGCAGTTCGGCGAGGAGCTGCTTGATGATTTTGGGATCCGGGTCCGCCATTTGCTGATACCTTTCCATTGAATAATGCGTTACACGATCAGCAATAACTAATGTCTATTATGCCCTATTACCTTGCATCACGCTAACGGCAGGCTCACTCTGAAGCGTAATTTGCAGCTTGCCCTCATGGATGCGGCACACACGGTCAGCCAGGGGAACAATTTCCGGGTTATGGGTTGCCATCACCAGCGTTTTCCCGACATCACGTGTGAGTTCCAGCAGTAGATTTAGTACATTTCGTCCTGTATCTTCGTCCAGATTGCCAGTCGGTTCATCTGCCAGCACCAGCTTTTGCTCTCCGGCCAGCGCGCGCGCAATCGCTACCCGCTGCTGTTCGCCACCGCTCAGTTTATCCGGGAAATCATCCGCCCGCTCGCCCAGACCTACACGCTCTAACAGTGCCCGCCCGCGTTTTTCAACCGCTCGGCGGTCATCGCCGCGCAGTTCGCCGGGGAGTGTGATATTTTCAAGAACCGTGAGAGTAGGAATGAGGTTAAAAAACTGGAACACAATGCCGATATGATCGCGCCGGAACAGGGTTAGCTGCTTTTCATCCAGCGTGGTGATGTCTAGGCCGCTGACGAGAATCTGACCCTCATCTGGCTGGTCAATACCACTGATGAGGTTAAGCAGGGTACTCTTACCACTACCGCTTTTGCCCAGCAGCACAAAAAACTCACCCTCACCGATTTCAAGATTGACATGATCCAGCACGCTCCGCGCTTGCCCGCCTTCGTCATAATGGCGCGTCAGGCTGCGGATGGAGAGGATGGGTTGGGGAGCATGTCCATTACTGCTCATGCTGTACCTGTCACTTGTTCCGGTTTTCACAGACTGTATTCTATCACAGACTTTCGATGAACTATATGAGATTCCTGTAAACATTAGTGTAGAGGCTGTTCGTCCATAACATGAATTAAGAATTGACGAATTTCACAAATAATCCAGATTAGCCATGCAGACTTAATTATAAAAAGCTTCACCTGCGTGGCTTTCGTAATTGTGTTAGACTGGATAATTATCGAATCGGTAAAATTCGGGCTTTGCTGCCCGCCTGTTGAAGCAATTTCGCCTGCTGACTGGAGGAATACAATGCCACCTGAGAAGAGCGGATACTACTATCCAAACAAGTTCGCGCGCATCTTTCTGGACGCGATGGAAGAAGTGATGGGCAAGAACGGGCTGAACGCAGTGCTGCATCTGGCGGGGCTGGATAATCTGATCGGGAATTACCCGCCTGACAACCTGGAGAAGGTGTTTGACTTCGCCGACTTCACGGCGTTGTGCGGGGCGCTGGAAGAGATGTACGGGCCGCGTGGGGGACGAGGGCTGGCGCTGCGAGTGGGACGGACGCTGTTCGCGGACGCGCTGCGAGGGTTCGGGGCGCTGGCAGGGGTGGGCGATCTGGCGTTCAAGGTGCTGCCGCTGAGCGCGAAGCTGAAGGTAGGCGTGCCAGCGATGGCGAACATCTTCAGCCAGTTCAGCGACCAGGTGAGCAACGTGTTTGAAGAAGGCGATGACCGGATCATCTACACGCTGGAACGCTGCCCGATGTGCTGGGGGCGGACGACCGACAAGGCCGTGTGTTACGTCGGGCAGGGCTTGTTGCAGGAAGGGCTGCGCTGGGTCAGCGGCGGACGCGAATTCAAGGTTGACCTGTCCACCTGCAAGGCCAAAGGTGACGACATTGGCCGCTACATCATCTACAAAGAGCCGATTGAATAAGGCATTTGCTGCTTACTGTAGGGCAGAGAAACATCTCTGCCCTTTTGATGTTTACCGTACCATAATCGCTGAATCGTAAGGGTCAAGCCCGGCGAAATCCATTTCCGTCACCTGAGCATCAATATACTGCTGCCCCATCTCCCGCGCGACAGAGATGCGGTGATGGCCGTCCACCACGAAATAACGTTCACCGACTTTTCGCAGTTCCACCGGCGGCAGCATCACACCCAGATAAGCAGCCTTGATGATGCTCATCCAGCGTGCCATTGTCGTTGTCTGACGCGGCATCCAGGCTGGGTCAAAGTCCTCAGCGCGTCCGGCGCTGCCCACGATCTTTTCAATTTCAACCGTCATCACGCCCAGACTGCGCTGGCCCACCAGTTTGAAGCACCGCGCGATTTTGTCCAGCGAGAGCAGGCTGTTGCGCTTCCGCAGTACGAGCGAAACCAGCCGCCGCCGGTTGGCTTTGCGGATGGCGTTCTCATAATTTTCCTGCGCGAGCTGCTGGAGTTGTAACGGTGTATACATGCTTCACCGCCCTTTCCACTTTCTCTCTGAACCTTATACGTAGTAAATCAAAATTTCGATGCACCTGCATCCGCCAAATGACGGATTTTGCATCTGCCCAAAGGGTCATCTCGCCTTTTAAAGACTTTCCTGACCCTTACAGCCCTTTAATTGTAGGGTAAATTCTGGTGGGAGTCAATCGGAAGTGACATACTCCCCACACGTAAACGTGGGGGCTTCTAACTTCAGGCAAGACGGCGCGTCTTTTGAGGGACACGACTGACGATCTCTCGGTTAGTATACGCCGATGCCCCGGCGTAACA
>CAYUTY010000127.1:0-12157 GCA_964447795.1 uncultured Anaerolineaceae bacterium | reverse complement strand
TTTAAACCCCTTGTTCAGGCGGAAGAACAATTGGGCGACTTTCGGACACTGGCTTAACTTCCCATTTCCCCTCAAAATCGAAACAAATGTCATGACAAATGTTTCACCTTTCTCCTGAAATCCACCTTAAAATAGAACAGGTGTTTAATGTATTCGATGGCCTGTGCATGGGCGGAGCAGCCGTTCCGCCCGTAATGGGTTGATGAAAAGGAGTCCCCTTATGCTCAACTGGCTCTCGCGGTTTACAGGTGCGCGGCGTAACCCGAACGGACGCCCACACATAGAGGCTGTCGCCCGCCACAACGCCTACCTCTGGCCGAACCTGGCCGAAACCGCCGCCCAGTCCCGCGTCTACCAGCAGTCGCCCTGGGTCTACATCGCCGTCAACCGCATCGCCGAGGCTGCCGCCCTTGTCCCGCTGCGGGTGCTGCGCCGCGTTGGCGAAGACCATGCCGAAGTCGAACGTCACCCGCTCGAAGACCTGCTCGACGCGCCCAATCCTTTCCTCAGCCGTTTTGAGTTGATGGAGCAGACTATCGGGATGCTCGAACTCACCGGTAATGCCTACTGGTTTCTTGTTGGCGGGGCATCTGGTGTGCCGCTTGAAATCTGGCCGCTCCGCCCGGATCGGGTGAGCATCGTCCCCCACGAGGTACGTCACATCGGCGGCTATGTCTACGAAATCGACGGTCAGCGCATACCGCTCTCGCCGGAAGAAGTGGTACATTTCCGCCGCTGGCATCCTGCTAACGATTACTACGGCCTCTCTGCGCTGGAAACGGCCCGCCTCGCTGTGCAGGGCGATCATGCGATGGCCGAATGGAATCGCAACACCTTCGGCCAGAACAATGGCGTCCCGGCTGGCGTGGTAGCCATCAAGGAATTTGTCTCAGACTCGGATTTTGACCGGATCAAGCGCGAGTGGCGCAGCGCCTATGGCGGCCCGCAGCGGCGGACAGCATTCCTGCGCGGCGGCGGTATCGAGTGGCAAAGCCTCGGCCTCAGCCATCATGAACTGGACTTTCTCAAGGGTCGCCAGGCTCACCGCGATGAAATTCTCAACACCTTTGGCATCCCCGTCGGCCTGGTGTCGGAAAATGCCACTGAAGCCAACGCCACCGTCGCCGAACGCCAGTTCATCGAGCGCACCCTCTGGCCCAAGCTGGTGCGTATCGCCGGGAAAATAACCGGCGATCTGCTTCCCTTCTGGCCAGGTGATTATGTCGCTGAATTTGAAGACATCCGTCCCACCGACGCCAGAACCCGCATCGACGAAATCCGCGCCGCCTATCCGGTGCTGTCCGTCAACGAAATTCGCGGGCGCTTCTTCAACCTGCCGCCTGTTACCTGGGGTGTGCTGCCTGTTGGCGCTGGACAACCCTCCGGTGGCGGTGAAAATCCCGATTCTGAAACTACCGCCACCGCCGCCGCCGCCACTAATGACAGCGCTGACACAACCACTCGCAAAGCGCTTTCGGCTGTTCACAACGCCGAACCCGGCACGCGGAACTTCTCGGCGGAAGCCGAACTTGCCGCCTGGGAACGCTTCGTCCTCCGCCGCTGGGGACGCCCCGCCGCCCGTTCCTTCGCCGTTCGCGCCCTGCCGGAAGAAACCGCCTTCGCCGTGTCTGCCGCGCTGCTCGCTGCCGAAACGCCCGACGAAGCCCGCGCTGTTTTCACCGCCGCCCGCGCCGACCTGGAACAAATGGCGACCAAAGAATCGTTGCAGTTATCACAATAAAAACAACCTGAAAATGAGAATCAGGTCTTGATTCTCATTTTCACCATTTTCACCATCATTCCCGGATCGTTTTAGCCGCTTGCCTACTCGTCCGCTGGCTCGACGTAAAACTGCTCCGGCGGACTCCAGATGCCCCATGTCCCGTCCGGCAGTCGCCCCCGTACCCGCCAGTAGTAGGCCATGCCCGGCGACGGCACTTCGATACTGGTTGCCAGTGTCGCCCCGCCGCTGACACTTTTACGCGCATTCACCGAGCTGAAATTCACCTGGTTATCCACTTCGATTTCGTAACCCGTCGCCCACGTCAGACGATTCCAGGTCAGCCCAACATTAGTCGAAGCGTAGACATTGCGGAAAGGCGAGAATCCCGGCCCGCTGGTTGGCCCGCTCCCATCCGATTCATACGCGCCGCTGTCGCAGATTGCTTCACCATCATGGTTGCCATCCAGTGGGCGCAGCTTACCGCGCTGGTCAGTGTCAGCACAGTTAAGGTTCACCCCCGCATCTACCGCCGGACTGTCCGGCAGCAGGCCGTGAATTTCGCCAAAGCCGCCGTAATCCGCCAACGGCTCCAGTTCCGGGTCAACAATCGGGATACCCACCGCGCACTGGGGATTGCTCCCCCGTGTATAGTTATTGGTCGCCTGAATATTCCCGCCACCATTGATATAATACTGGCCGCAGAGGATATTCTCCCCAAACGGATTACCCGCCGTGTTGCGCCCGATGATGGTGTTTCGCAGCGTCACATTATTGCCTCCGCCGCTCAATGCGCCGCCCCGGTAGCCCGCGTGATTATTCGCTATCGTCACATTGGTCATCACAAATGGCCCGCTGCTGGCAATGCGGATGCCCCCACCCAGCGCGTTGGCATCAACCGCTCGATTGCCAGAGATGGTTACATTCGTCAGATAGATGCGGCCAATTTCGCCTGTCCAGATCGCACCACCGGCTTTGTTGGCCTGATTGCCCTGGAAAGTGGTGTTATTGACATAAATGATGCCGTTGCCAGCCCGTAAACCGCCGCCGTAGGAAAATCCGCGCACATCAGTGGTGACACGGTTGCCGATGAAGCGCACCTGATCGAAGGTGGCGCTGCTTTGCGGCTCGCGGTTGTAGTACATATAGACAAATGCACCGCCGCCCTGACCGTTAGCCGTATTATTGAGGAATGACACCCGTGTGAAACGCATCCAGCCCGCCGTGCCGGGGATGATGCCATCGCCATAATACCCACCGCCGTGAATCGTCGATGAGTTGTTCTCGAAGACCGTATCCGTCACCTCAACATTGCTGTGCAGAACGTGTACCGCGCCACCACCGCTGTTTTGCGCGTGGTTGCCGCGAAAGACCGAATTGCGAATGATGAGTGTGCCGGTATGGTTGAAGATCGCCCCGCCGCCGTTGTCAACCGCTTTACCGATGTCGGTTGCCAGGCTTTCAATACGGTTATTGAGGAAAGTGCTGTTCTCAACCGTCAGGCTGGCGCGATATTCGCCGCGCACACCCGCACCACCATCGACAATATCCCGCCCGGTGATGGAGGCGGGCATCCGCCAGAAGCCATCCCGAATGGTTAAATTCCGCAGCGTCAGCAGCGGTGCGTCATTGTAAATGACGTTAGTCGTCCCGCCGCCGCTCAGCGTAATCAGGCCGCCGCCGTCAATAATCGTCGTTTTGGTGACATTGAGCGGGCTGGTCAGCACAATCGTGTGCGCCCCGCCGCAGTTAAACGTTACTGTTCCCCCTGTCGTCGCTATAGTCTTGAAGGCTGTCTGGGTACAGCTTTCCGGCGTTCCGCTGCCGACCACACCCCCTGCGTAAACCGTTTGCCCCGCCATGACAGCCATCAGCAGGGTAACGAATGCGATTCCAATAATCCGCCGTTTCATGCATTACTCCCAACTCTCCTGGAGGCATCATAAACCATAGCTACCCGATATAAACCGGGCTTTTGGTACTGCCTTTGGTTTGTAATTGGCTATAATGCATGTGAACTCAATGAGTAGTGATTGACTCCCCTGAATCAGGGATGTACAGTACCTTTAGATAAGCCAGCGGGGGCGGGCGGCTCACATAAGAAGGAGCAGATTACGATGCGAGTCATTATTACAGGCGGAACCGGGTTGATTGGCAAAGCGCTCGCCAACAGCCTGGCTCACGATGGTCATGAGGTGATTGTCCTCAGCCGCAATAAAAACAAAACCGGCGGGCTGGCAAGCGGCGTGGCGGTTGCCGAGTGGGATGCGCGCACTGCTAACGGCTGGGGTTCGCTGGCGGACGGCGCAGGCGCGATTGTCAACCTCGCCGGAGAAAGCATCGCCGGGGAAGGTTTTCCGCCAAGCCGCTGGACACCGGAACGTAAAAAGCGTATCCGTGAAAGCCGTCTTAACGCCGGTAAAGCCGTAACGGAAGCAGTGAAAAACGCCGCCAATAAACCCGGCGTCGTGATCCAGTCCTCCGCCGTCGGTTACTACGGTACGCACGGCGACCAGGACATCACTGAAGATCATCCCGCTGGCAGTGATTTTCTGGCGGGCATCTGCCAGGAATGGGAAGCCTCCACCGCCGAAGTAGAAAATCTGGGCGTGCGCCGCCCTGTCATCCGTACCGGCATCGTCCTCAGCAGCAAAGGCGGTGTCCTGCCGCTCATGTCGCTGCCCGTCAAATTGTTCGCCGGTGGGCCTATCGGCAGCGGCAAACAGCAGCTCCCCTGGATTCACATTGACGATCATATCAGAGCGATTCGCTATCTGATCGACAACAGCGATGCTCGCGGGGCCTATAATCTGTCCGCGCCGGAACCGCTGCCAAACGCCGCTTTCACCAAAGCGATGGGCCGCGCTCTCTCGCGCCCAGTGTGGCTGCCAACGCCCGGTCTGCCCTTCAAAATCGCCTTTGGCGAACTCGGCGATACGCTGCTGCTGAAAGGTCAGCGTGTCGTGCCAAAGCGCTTGCAGGAGAGCGGCTTCCAGTTTCATTATCCGGAGGCCGAAGGCGCACTCCGTGATGTATTCACAAATGGCAAATAACCCTCATGCTGAATGAAACCGCCTCCACCCGCCACGACCGTCCGGTTGTCCGCGCTCCGCAGCCGCCGCTCAGCCGCGACGATATACTGCATAACGACCTGCGCGTCGCGGTGGCGGCGGTTCTGCTGATCGAACAGGAAAGTTTTCTCCAGACTGAGGATGAAGACCCGGTCAATTCGCAGATTATCGGCGGCATGGGCAGCCACCTTGTCGCTACTTTCGAGGGGGCGCTGCTGCTGGACTCTGAGGAAGCTTACGAGAAGCTCGATCAACTGCTGGCCCCCACCAACCATCTGGCGGTCTTCCGCGAGGCCAAAAGCGATAACCCTGCTATCAAACACACCGTCCACATCATCACCGGCAGGCTCAATCCGCAGCCGCGTCCCTGGTGGCCCAATCTGCTGCTGTTCATCGCCACACTGTTCAGTGTGCTGCTGGTGGGGACAGACCTGGCGATCAACCAGATCGCCGATACCAACCTGCCGCTGGCGCGTGAATTATACCAACGACAACTGCTTGAACTGCCGCGCGGCCTGCCTTATGCCCTGAGCATTCTGCTGATTCTGGGGGCGCACGAACTCGGCCATTATTTCGCCGCCCGCAGGCATAACCTGGCGGTAACGCTGCCCTATTTCATCCCACTGCCAATCATCAGCCTGTTTGGGACGATGGGCGCCTTCATCCAACTGCGCCAGCCGATGCGAAACCGCAAAGTGCTGCTGGATGTGGGCGCGGCGGGGCCGCTGGCCGGGTTGGTTTTCGCGGTGCCGATTTTGCTGATCGGCCTGTCGCAGACGCGGCTGATTCCGGTCGGCGGTGGTGGTTTTTATGAGGGTGATTCAATCTTCTTCGCAACCGCCAAAATCATCACCTTCGGCAAATTTTATCCTGATGGCGCAATGGATGTCTGCATCAACTGTGACCAGATGGCCTGGGCAGGCTGGACGGGCCTGCTGGTGACGGCGCTCAACCTGATTCCCATCGGCCAGCTTGACGGCGGTCACGTCCTCTACGCGCTGATTGGGGAACGGGCGCGCCGCCTCTACTATCCGCTGCTGGGCGTGATGGTGGCGCTGGTGTTTGTGGCCGACACCTGGTTCATCTGGGTGCTGCTGCTCTTATTTTTTGGGCGCGTTTATGCCACGCCGCTCGATATGATTACCCCGCTGGATAACCGGCGGCGGATGGTGGCGATTGCTGCCATGATCGCTTTCGTGCTGATTTTCATTCCCGCGCCGCTGGCAACGCAGAGTCCGGCTGCCCCTGTCCTGCCTGACCCACGCAGCAACGCCGCTTTGATGCTCGCGCCGTTAATAGTGGCACGCTGGCTGCGGCGCTGAATAAAAAACCCCGCTCTGTCTACTACCCGGAGCGGGGAAATCCATCAATCCTGACTGAGGTTTCACACCTCGCCTTTCACACTTATTTGCGAAAGGACGGGACTGTCTATACTCAGCCTGAGATCATGATACTGGCCTGTTTAGCGGCGATCCATCGGATACTGCCGTACCACGCCCTCTTCTTCATACACGTCGTTCGTGTCAACGCGATCCGGGGCAGTATAGGGGTCAGCCATCGCATCAAACCCACTCCAACCCTTCTCACGCCACTGGGTCGCCCGCTGTTCCACATTGAAGGGGTGATGACGGCGGAGGATGGTTTCCGCTTCATTCACGCGCATCTCATTGTGGACAGTTACGCTCACCAGATTACTGCCGCGCCGCACTGATTCGGCGTAGTAGGTTGCATGTTCTTCCGGCACGCCCATATCCACCAGCGAAGCCACCAGGCCGCCAGTGATGCCACCAGCCACCGCGCCAATCGCCGCGCCAGTTGCACCACCCAGCGCTGCCGCCAGCGGGCCAGCCGCGATCACCGGGCCAATGCCGGGGATGACAATCGCCGTCAGACCCAGAACAAGCCCGGCCAGACCGCCAAACACTGCGCCGACACCCGCGCCTTCTTCACCGGTAACATCTTCCTGAACCGTGCGATCACTCCAGTCACGGGCGGCAAAACCGATATCACCCCGGTCAAAGCCCGCGCTTTTCAGTTCGTTCACCGCGCGTTCAGCCGCTTCCTGCGTATCATAAAGGGCTAAAATTGTTCTCGCCATGATCTATACTCCTCCATCTGTTATCGGAGCTGCTTAAACAGCTTGTTTACACCATATCGCGCTCATGTAAATATCGTGCAAGCGCCATCTTTGAATTTTGTAAGCAGGCTTTTCAGGGATTCTGGAAGTTATAGTGAGTCGATGCTGTGCCAGATGCAGCATGAAATAAACACATCTACCCTATAGTTTAGCGGCTTGAAGTGTTCAGGAGATGATGCCGCATCTGGCGCAGCCTTTTGTGATGGCGAAACACGTTACTCTTTTTTGCGCCTGAATACCATCAGATAAATGGCATAGCCAAGTAAGCCAAAGCCAATCAGCCGTATCGTACAGTGTAAAGCTCCCCCAAACAGGGCGAGCAGATCAACTTTGCTATAAATGAGTACGAGTACGATGAGGATAGTGAATGGGATCCAACGGGGAATGCGATCAGGTCTATCCTGGTTAGAGCGCTGTTGTGTAGTCTGGGTAAAGCGTTCACCTATAATGCGGCGTATGCGTTCCATGTCCAATGGATTGTTAGGATCATAGTCTGGCATAGGAGCAGCCCCTTTTTAAAACTACCTCCAAAAGTGCAAAATTAAGCAGGAAAAGGTGGGGCAAGGTCGGGTAGACCCTGCCCCATTTTTGATTTTAGCCGCCGAGGTCACGGCAGAAGATGCTCCAGTTCTGGCCGGGGCCGAGCGTCAGCACGCTGCCATCGGGGTTGATGACTGGCTGGCCGTCCGCGCCGTAAACCTCAAGCTGGACATCGACCAGAATGGCATTCGTCTGCCAGTCGGCTGTCGCCGGATAGCTGATCGTCAGGCTGAAGTCCGCTGGCCCGCTGTGATTGACCGGGTAGCTGCCACCCGCAACCGGAATAACCACGCCAGCTTCAGCCACATAGGACAGCGTGATTTGACCGCGCAACTGGCGATTGCGGAGGCCGGTCACGGTCAGTGTATCCGTCGCCGCTTCCGCCGGGCAGTAACCACGTGTAGCCGGTGCCGTTAACACAGGCGGGGGAACCGGCGTCACGCTGATAACCACCGCTGCGCTGGCTGTGCCGCCGCGCCCATCGCTGATGGTGTAGCTGAAAGTATCCGCACCGCTGTAGTTATTGTCCGCCGCATACGTCAGCGTGCCATCCGGGTTGAGCGAGACAGCGCCGGTCAAGCCCTGGGTGAAGCTGATGACCGCCAGCGGGTCGCCATCAGCATCGTAGTCATTGAGCAGGACATTAACCGCCATGCTGTTCCCGGCTTCGACACTCGCCGTATCAGGATTGGCAACAGGCGGGGTGTTCGGCAGTGGTGTAGGCGTCGGGGTGGGTGTCGGTGTCGGCGTTGGGGCAGGATTGACCGTTACAGACAAGCTGTAGGTTGAGAACATACCGTCTTTGTCGGCGATACGTCCTATGGCTGTAAACGACCCCGCCGCCGCATAAGCGCAGGGATAAGCCGGAGTCAGGCTGTTCGCAATCTCGAAGCTGCCATCACCGGCGCAGTCGAACGAGTAGAGGAACCCTGCCGCCATATCGACAGCGCTGTGATCCTGCGCGTTAGTCAGCGCCAGTATCGCGCTGCCGCCTTCTGTGACCGCGCCACTCATATTGCTGAAAGTGGCAACAGGCGGGCTGTTATCGATCATCACGGTAAAGATCAGACTGGTGGAGCCGCCCGCATTGGTCGCCGTGATGATGACATCCGCCGAATCCGCTGGGCCGTCTTCAGCCGGGCCGCTCCAGTGCCAGGTGCCATCTCCATTGTTGACGAGTGTGCCTTCCGAGGCGGTCATCACGGCAGCCGGGTCGCTGACCGTGCCAGAATTGGAGGCTGTGCTGCCCGCCAATTCCCATTGTATTACGCCGGGTGTCATCACCGTCAGCATGGGCGCGGCAGGTGGCGGTGGCGCTTCTTCACCGGTGACGGTCAGGCTGGTTGAGTAGCCCGTCGCGCCGCCGTCTTTATCAGCGATGCTGGCCTTGACCTGATAGATGCCCGGCCCGTCATAGGGGCAGGCGAAACTGTCAGAGGTGCTGCTTTCCAGCTCGTAAACCCCATCGCCATCGCAGTCATAGGAGTAGGTGAAACCAGCGGCGCTATCCAGCGGGCCGGGGGCGGCCTGATCGCTGAAGCTGACCGTCGCTGTCTCGCCCACATTCAGCGCCCCCACGCCCGCGCCAAAACTGGCGGGCGGCGGCACATTGTTGACCGTCAGGCTGAAAGTGGCTTCAGCGCTCTTGCCAGCGGCCTGTGCCGTAATCTTCACCTGCTGCGCGGGCTGCGGGCCATCTTCAGCCGCCATGCTCCACGCCCATGTGCCGTCGCCATTGTTGACCACTTCACCCAGCGAGGCCGAAAGCTGCGCGTTTTTGTCGCTGATTGTGCCGCTGTTGGCTGCTGTTGTGCCTTCCGGCACGTTCAGGGCAAGCTGATTGGCCGAGACTGACAGCGCGTTCTTCGGCAGGAAGCAGTAGATGCTCCAATCCTGTCCGGGGCCGAGTGTCAGCACGCTGCCATCCGGGGTACGGATGAAATTGCCACTCGCATCCAGCACTTCAAGCTGCACCGTGACGATAATCAGGGCAACGCGCTGGCCGGTGGAGGTGTTGGTGAAAACCGGCCACTCAGAAACCGGCGGGTAAGTGAGCGTCAGTTCATAGTCCGCCGGGCCAGCATGATTGACACTGGTAAACGTGCCGGGGACGAGCTGGCGGCGGTTGCGAATCTGATACTCCGCGAAAACCTGGCCTTTCAGCGAACGGAAGCCAATATTGGTGATGCGAATGATGTCGCTGGACGGGCCAGCCGGGCATTCCCCACGTGTAAACGGTGTGATGAGCAGCGGCTTGCCATTGGGAGTAACCGTCACGCGGTAATCGGTGAAGCCGCCATCCTTATCGGCGATGCGCCCGCCAACCGTCACCTGCGCGGCTGATGTGTACTGGCAGGTATAGGCAGTGGCGGCGATATTTGCTGCTTCGTACAGGCCGTCGCCATCGCAGTCATAAGAGTAGGCAAAACCCGCCGCCGTATCTGCCGCGCCTGGATCAAACGGGTCAATGAAGGTCAGAGTGGCCTGATTGACACGATACGAGGCGGCGAAGAAAGTTGCCGTCGGCGCGACATTGGTCACATTGAGTGTGAAGAACGCACTGGCCTGCCCACCGCCAGCCGAAATCGCCGTGATGGTGACGACGCCGGACTGCGCCGGGCCATCGCTGGTCAGATATGCCCAGGTGAAAGTGCCATTCGGATTCGGCGTGACCTGGCCGATAGAAGCGACCAGCGTGACTGTCTCGCCTGCCGGAGCGCTGAACGTGCCGCTGTTGGCCGCCGTCTGGCCTTCGGCCACCGTTACCGTGTCGGCATCAATTGCCACTGTCGGTGTTGTGATTTCGCCTTCGCCGACGCCGAAGCGCAGGTTGCCACGATCACCCTTGTAACCGCCAATCTGCACCAGGAAGGTATTGGCCTCACCTGTATTCAGGATGAGTTCCGATTGCAGCGTGTCATTGGCATCATCATTGCAGGCGATCTGCACCAGTTGGCCGTTCGCCACAATCCAGATCGTCATCACTGTATCATAGTCAGACAGGGCGGTGGTGAAAACCAGACGGCGATTGGCCTCCGCTGTGTAGTTGAACCAGACGGTATGGTCAATATGGCTGCCATCACCACAGGTAGGAACGGGTTCATTCGCACCCTCCTTTGTCGCGCCAGTGGTATCCTGGGCGAAGGCGAAGGGGATGCTGCTGATCGGCTGTGGATTGGCCTGTGGATCATTCGCTGGCGGCTCAACCTGGGGCGTGAACACAGTTAGCTGAAGCACACCGGTTTCGCCGAAGTAGCCGCCAACTGCCACATAGTAGACTGTGGCGACCGCCGGCGTTTCCAGCAGAATACGCGAGCCAGTGTTGACACCCGCATCGTCGTAGTCCTCGCCGCAGGGCTGTTCCACCAGCCTACCGGCTTCCTCAATGTAGAGCGACATGGAAGTATCATAGTCGCTGCCGAAGGTCTGGAAGATGACCGTATCGTCGGTTAACGCTTCGTAGCGGAACCAGACGGCAGCGCCGACATTCAGGCCGCAGGTGGGGATGGGTTCGCCAGCGGCATCCGTCGCGCCTGTTGTGTCCTGAACGAAGGGCGAGGGCTGGCCGTCGATGCTGAAGGTGTTGTCGCCGTCCGCCGTGACTTCATGGGCAGTTTCCGGTGTGTCATTGTCTGGCGCTTCGACTTCGCTCATATAGAAACGAAGCTGACCGCCGCCATCCTTTGCCCCGGCGACCATCACATGGTAAGTCGTCCCGGCAACAGGCGTGAAAATCAGATCAGAGGTTGTCTCGGTGGCATCATCGTCATTGCACGCGGCCTGTGTCAGCGTGTCGCGTTCGCCCACCCACACCGAAATCACCGTATCGAAATCGCTGCCGATTTCCGCACCGAGCGGATCGCCCGTGAACAAACGCAGCGGCGCATCGCTGGCGGCGGTGAAGCTGTACCAGACGCTGCGGCCAACCGGCTCATTGACGCAGGCAGGCTGCGGGTCGCTGGCAAGATGGCTGGCGGCAGTGGTGTTCTGCGCGTCGGCAAAAGGCAGTGCCGTAACGGCCAGCGCATCGTCAAAGTCGTCGTTTTCCGGCGCATCGACGGAGAAGACAAACGTTCCACCGCCGTTGAGATTACCGCCAACCTGGATATAGTAGGTGACACCCGCCGCCGCACTCAGAGTCAGACGCGGGCGTGGCGTCGTGCCATTATCGAGGCTGCACAATACTTCGGCGAAGTCGCCATTGGTTTCTGTCCAGACGGAAAGCACCGTCTCGAAGTCTGAACCGTCGGTTTGCAGGCGCAGCGTCGTCGCCGCATCTGATGTAAAGCTGTACCAGACCGTGCGCGTCACACCGAGGCCGCATGAGGCTTCGGGTTCGAGTTCGCCGGGTGCAGCGATCGGATCCAGCACATTGGTCGCGCCGAGCAGATTGAATGAGTCGCGGAAAGGCCGCTGATTGATGACGATGGCGCTGCGATATTCGTCATTAGAAGGCGGCGGCAGCAGCGGATTGGCCTCACCCAGCGATGATGACAGTGCGTACCAGTCGCTTGAGCGATCCGTATCGGTGCTGATAGCGTCCCGTCCGATGGACTCGCCGGGCAGTGGTGACGGAACAGGTGTCCCGACGATTTGCCAGCCTGTGCCATCGGGCGGTTGTACATCGGCTACAGCCAGAGAGCCACCTGTGAAGCGCGCCTGCGCCCCACCATCTCCAAAGAGCATGAA
>CAYUTY010000126.1:0-12432 GCA_964447795.1 uncultured Anaerolineaceae bacterium | reverse complement strand
TATAGCTGAAGGGTGGAAGGCACTGGGTGAGTCGTTATTTGTGTGTCGTGATCGCTTGATGAGTGAAGGGATTAACCTGGCGGATTACACGACGGCGCAAAATGCTGGAGATGTGGCGGCGGTGCGGGAAACACTTAAATACAAGGCCATCAATCTGTATGGCATTTCCTATGGTACACGGCTGGCGCTGACCGTGATGCGCGACTATCCAGATGGCATTCGCAGCGTAATTCTGGACTCGACTTTGCCAATAGATGTTGATCCTGTTGGCGAAGAACCAGGCAACACAGCGGCGGCATTTGACCGGCTTTTTGTCACCTGTGCAGGAGACGGCCTATGCAGCGTGGCTTACCCTGATCTGGAAGGAACCTTTTTCGCTATTGTCGAAAGACTCAATCGGGAACCGATTCAACTATCGGCATCCGGGACAGCAGTTAAAGCCGATACGACGCTGACTATCAATGGCGATCAACTGGCGCAAATGGTTTTTCAGATGATGGGAAATCCGATGGCGCTGGCACAAATTCCGGGTTTGATTTATGACGTGCGCGATGAAGATTACCGAATGCTGAAGAGCCTGCTGTTTACGCCTGTCGATTTGAGCCAGGCGGATTTGAGCAGTCCTGCTGCGCAATATTCTGTCGCGTGCGCTGATGATCATTCATCTGCCTCATCCCCGGCTGATTATGGCGATAGGCGAGCGCTTTTTCGTCGTATAGGGCAATTTGGTGATGGGGTGTTCAGCAGTATTTGCCAGCAGTGGGGCGAGTTGTCCGAACAGGATAAAACTCCGGCGAATAGCGCGATTCCAGTGCTGATTCTGGCTGGTGAACATGACCATCTGACGCCGATTTTGTGGGCGGAACAGGCGGCGGCTACACTTTCGCAGAGTCAGATTTTACGCATAGCGGGTGCATCCCATGCCCTGACCTTGTTGAATAAGGCATGTGTTAGCGCCATTACAACCGCTTTTGTTCACGTACCGCAGGAGCCACTTGATACCGCCTGTTTAAGTGAACTTAAGCCGGAACCGTTCGCTATCAGCGCGGCGGCGGCTCGTCCGGCGGCTCGTTTCGCGGCAGTTGTTTTGGGCGCGGTGGCATTATGGGGTTGTGGACAGCTCACCTTGCGCGGGACTCGACGGCGCAAACAGGCGGCGTGGCGGATGAGCTTAAGGCTGGTGGGCTGGTATGGGATGCTTGGGAGCGTGGTTGGTACTGCATTTCTTCTGCTAGCGCCAAATGAGGCGGACAGAATGCCTATCGCCGGGGTACTGCACGCGGTGGCTGGAGTTGTGCCGCTGGTTGTCGGCATTCAGGCCGCATTCCTTTTTTCGCCGGATGATGAATCGGGTCTGGAAGTGCTGCTGGCAGCGCCGCGCCCGGCAGCATGGCTGCTTTTGGAGCGAACGATTGTACTGCTTGTGCTATATGCCGTTCTGGCAACGATTGGCACAGTGGTGAGCCTGGTCATTGAACCCAATCAGGATGTGATGATCGCATTGGTGCGGTGGCTGTCACCGATGCTGTTTTTCAGCGGGTTGGGAGCCTTCACAACGCTGCGTTCTCGACAGCCTGCTTTTGGGGCGGCGGCGGCGGGGCTGGTGTGGTTTGTTTTTGGGTTCATGGGCGGGGCGCTGCTGCCGGGCCAGCCGACTTTCTGGCCGTTGAGCCTGGTTCAGCCGTTCATTTGGCCGTTTCATGTTTATCTGCAGCCGAATGATTTAATGATGAGTGATTACTGGTTGAACCGACTGGTGGTGGGGGCAGTTGGGATTGCCTTTCTCATGCTGAGTATTCGGATGCTGCGTGATGAGGAGCGTGTGCTGCTTGGGCAAAGTCGAAGTGAGCAAGGTAAGGATAAAGGAAGCCATGCATGATTATACTGAGGCAAATTGCAGCGATGACAGTGTATGAGTTTCGAATGCACTGGCGGCGGCGGGTGATGGTGGTGGCGGCATTAAGTATGGCGAGCATTTGTGTGGCGGCGCTGCTGATTGGCGGGCTGGAAATTCAGCGCGTGTCCCGCGAGATGGGCGCTTTTGCCGGTGAAGTGGACATCGTGCCATTTTTTGGACTACTCATTTATTTCATGATGATTGCCCTGTTCACGCCGATTGCAGCCGAAGCCGTGCCAGTTGACCGGCAGTTTGGGGTCTATGAGCTGATGCAAACGCTGCCGCTGCGGCGCGAAATTTATCTGATGGGCAAACTGGCAGGGTTGTTTGTCAGCCAGCTCGCTGGTCTGGTGGTGGTGATGATCGTTGTGGGATTTGTTGCCTGGGGGGGTGTTAGGCGCATTTGATGTGCCTGCATATTTCCGCATGTGGGTGGTGGCAGCACTACCGTTAGCGCTGCTCAATCCCGGTTTATGCCTGCTGGCAGCGGCGGGACAGCCAACGCGGCGGCGGGCAGCCTTGATCGGCGCGGTGGTGGCGGTGCTGTGTTTCCTGTCGTTCACGAGCAGCGTTAACAGCGGTATCGAAGGAGCGGCGATGACCGGCTGGGACATTATTAACCCGGCTCGTCCGGCAATTCTTCGCTATTTAATGCCTTCAGTGACGGTGCAAGGTGATGTGATGCTGGCAATTCCGCTGACACTGGCGGCAGGTCTGGTGGAGATGGTGGCGTTGGGGGCATTTTTTGTGATGTGGACACGCTGGCGCGAAAGCCGAGTTTAGGAGGCCGTATGAATCGAATGGCAATAGCCCAACTGCGGGGCATAACCAGTTACGAGTTTCGGATGCACTGGCGGCGGCGGGCGCTGCTGGCTGTCACGCTGGGAATGCTGGTGATGCTGGTGTTCAATATCGCTGTGCTGGGCAGCAGCCTGAGTATGGCGGATGGGTTAGACCCGGCAGTAAGGCAACAGGCTGTTTCAGCGACGATTATCTTCTCGACCTGGGCGCCGATGGGAGTCAGCCTGGCCTTCATTTTGCCGGTCATCATCGCGGATACTATTCCGCTTGATCGCCAATATGGGGTGCGTGATCTGCTGGACAGTATGCCGTTATCCGGTGGGATTTATCTGACAGGTAAATTGTTGGGAACCTGGGCAGCAGTGCTGGCGGGGATGATTGTTATCATGATCGCCAGCAGCCTGATCTGGTGGTTATTCGCCGGTGCGTATGATTTGCTGGCCTATCTTGAAATGTGGCTCATTGGTGTGGCGTGGGTATCCATTCTGAATGGCGGCCTGGGTGTGCTGATTGGCGCCGGACAACCGAATCGACGGCGTGGGATAACGGTCGTCATCCTGTTTCTTTTTATTAGCGCTTTTCTGTTAAATGGCAGCTTTCAAGGCGGCAACTGGCAGGGTATTGTCAGCCCGACACGCGGCGCTCTCCTGACCTACTATCTTTTTAATGTTCGACAGGGAATTGTTGGTGAGACAGTTGTCCCGGCGATGATGACAACGCCCGATGCGGTGCTGCTGACAATCGTGGCTGGCATAGTGGAACTGGGGCTGATATGGCTGGTCATGCGCCGTTGGATGAAATGGCGTGAACTTTCGTAGACTGCTGCTCGTAAAAGGCCACAAAGCAAGGGGATACAGCGATGATCGACATCAAACAACTGACGAAAACATACAAGGGTAAGGTTCAGGCGCTGCAAGGGATTGATCTGAATATCGGTCATGGTATGTTCGGGCTGGTGGGGCCGAATGGCGCAGGGAAAACGACGCTGATGCGGATTCTGGCCGGTTTGCTGCGTCCCAGCAGCGGCAGCGTAAGTGTTTTCGGGCATAATATGCTGACTTCAGAAGGGAAACAGGCGGCAAAAGCAGCATTAGGCTATCTACCGCAGGAGCTTGGTCTGTATCCTAATCTGAGCGGTCGTGAATTTCTGGATTATATCGCCATCCTGAAGGGGATAACCGACAGCGGGGTACGCAGGCGGCAGATTGATGAGTTGCTGGAACAGGTGCGCCTGTCGGATGTGGCTGACCGGCGTTTAAAGGCTTATTCTGGCGGCATGAAGCGGCGGGTTGGCATCGCGCAGGCCTTACTGGGAAGCCCACGACTCATTATCGTCGATGAGCCAACGGTGGGGCTTGACCCGGAGGAGCGGGTTCGTTTCCGCAATCTGCTGTCTGATATGGCGAGCCGCTGCACCGTGATTCTGTCTACGCACATTGTTGAGGATATCAGCCATAGTTGTAATGATCTGGCCGTTATCAATAAGGGACAGGTCGTATTCCGGGGCGCACCGGGGGAGTTGATTACCCGTGCACGGGGGCATGTGTGGACGATTACAACGGCTGGGGAACGCCCGAATGGTGGTTTGTCGGTGGTGTCAACACTGCAAATGCACAATGGCGTCCAGTACCGGGTGCTGGGCGATCCTGCGCCGCAGTATGATGCAGCGCTCATCGAACCCAGCCTGGAAGATGGCTATATTTATCTGATGCGTGAGGCTGCTGCTGTTTAGGTTTATTCCGTAAAACCAAATCCCCGTCCGGCGGTGTGTCACTGGGCGGGGAGGTTGAGGAATAAAGCATGATGGGCTGTTTGCTCATCACCTTATTACTACATTTTATGCGATAAACTGGTTCTGTAGTGGACTGCATCTCCTCAATTATTTGCGGTACAATCCCCTTTGGGCTTTCACCACTGCTCTGTAAAAAAGGGATTTCATAACTTTCTTTCAAAACACTGGAGTATTTTTTGTAATGAACACCGATCATCCCGTTCGGGTGGGTATTGTCGGCTGTGGTGGTATGGCGCGTTACCATATTCAGACCATGCTGCAACAGCAGGCCACTACCCGCATTACGGCTATCTGCGAACCAGCAGCGGAAGCAGCAGCCGCGACAGAAAAAATTTTTCAGGAAGCAGGACTGGAACTGCCGCCGAACCAACCTGACTGGTCGCGCTTTTTGAGCGATTTTCGTGACCGGCTTGATGCTGTTCTGATTGTAACCCCGCATGTTTATCACCATGACCAGACGCAAGCCTGTCTGGAAGCTGGTCTGGATGTGCTGCTGGAAAAGCCAATGGTGATGAATGCCGCCGAAGCACGCAGCCTGATTGAGACGCGCGATCGATGTGGCGGTTTGCTGGTGGTGGCCTTCCCCGGCAGTTTGTCGCCGCAGATTCGGACAGCAGTCAATATGCTGCGTTCGGGCGAATTTGGGTCAATTCTCAATATTAATGGTATGGTGTGGCAGAACTGGAATGCGCTGACCGTGGGCGCGTGGCGGCAGCAGCCAGAGCTTTCTGGCGGTGGATTTCTGTTTGATACCGGCGCTCATCTCCTGAATACTGTCACCGATCTGGCCGGGGAAGATTTTGTCGAAGTGTCGGCCTGGATGGATAATCGTGGCCGCCCGGTTGATATACTCTCGGTAGCGATTGGCAAGCTGGCGTCTGGCGCACTGGTGACGCTCAACGGTTGCGGCGATTCAGCATTTACGGGATCGGATATTCGCGTATTCTGCACTGCCGGGACGGTGTATACCGGCATCTGGTGCGAGCTGCTCATGGTACTGCGCGTAAAAAGCGGGCGAGTCAGTACGGTCAGGCTGCCGCCCTCGCTGGGCGTTTGGGAACAGTTTCTGGCGGTGCGTGCCGGAGATATGCCGAACCCCTCCCCGGCGGAAACTGGTTTGCGAATGGCATTGTTATGGGACGCGATCAAAGCATCGGCGGCGCAAAATGGAGCGCCGGTTCGCTGCGTTTAATTGAGAAGGAGAAACAAAATTATGGCATCACTGCGCGTTACCGTCTGGAATGAGGGCGTTCATGAAAAAACGCACGAAGAAGTGCGTCAGGTTTACCCGGAGGGAATGCATACTGTCATTGCCAAACATCTGCGCGAACAGGGTTTGACAGTGCAGACGGCGACACTGGATGAACCGGAACATGGCCTGACAGAAGCCGTACTGGCCGAGACCGATGTCCTGACCTGGTGGGGTCACATGGCACATGAAAAAGTGGACGACAAGATTGTCGAGCGTGTTCATAAGCGGGTACTGGAAGGCATGGGTTTGGTGGTGCTGCATTCCGGCCACTTCTCCAAAATTTTTAAGCGGCTGATGGGGACAACCTGCGACCTGAAATGGCGTGAGGCAAATGAGCGCGAACGCATCTGGGTGGTTTCGCCCGGTCATCCGATCGCAGAGGGACTGGGTGAATATTTTGAAATCCCACATGAAGAAATGTATGGGGAGTTCTTCGATATTCCCACACCAGATGAACTGGTGCTGTTGAGCTGGTTCCAGGGTGGAGAAGTTTTCCGCAGCGGTTGCTGCTACTATCGTGGGCAGGGGAAGATATTTTACTTCCGTCCCGGCCATGAAACCTTTCCAACCTATTATCAGCCGGAAGTAATGCGTGTCATTACTAATGGTGTGCGCTGGGCGGCACATTCCGGCGGCCCAAAGGTGGGATTTGGACATCGCCCACAGCCGCTCGAAGCGCTCACGTAATAAACCCCGCCACATCTTCGTCAATTAGAATAGAGCCTGCTGTACACACCGTCTGTGTGTACAGCATTTCCGGGTCATATTTAATCATTATTCAATGTTTATTTAATCCTTATGCGAAAGCGTTACAATTAGCTTTATGACCCATGAATTTGACTGGACAACGGCAAGCAATCTCATTGAAAATGCACTCGCAGAAGATTTAGGTGATCGCGGCGATGTCACGTCGCGTGCCACAATCCCTGCCGGGACGCGCATACGTGGGCGCATTACTGCTAAGGCCGAAGGCGTGATTGCCGGGCTGCCATTGGTTGCGGCGGTGTATCAGCAGATTGCCCCGACCATACAGGTTCAATTGTGTGTGCAGGATGGCGACGCGGTAAGGCCTGGCACGGTCATCTGTGAAGTTGAAGGCGCGGGTGAAAGCATCCTAACCGGTGAGCGGGTAGCGCTCAATTTTTTGCAGCATTTGAGCGGTATCGCCACCCTGACCCATCAGTTTGTGGGGGCTTTGAAGGGCGCAAAGACAGTTATACTGGACACACGGAAAACCACACCTGGCTGGCGTTCGCTGGAGAAATATGCCGTGCGAATGGGAGGCGGACAGAATCACCGCTTTGGTTTATACGATATGGTGATGGTAAAGGATAACCATATCGATGGCGCTGGTGGTATTACGGCGGCTGTACAGGCTATTCGGAAACTGCCCGAAGCGCATGGTCTGGCAATTGAAGTGGAAGTGAAAAATCTGGCCGAACTGCGCGAGGCAGTGGAACTAGGTGTTGCCCGCATTCTGCTTGATAACATGAGCAATGATGAGATGCGGGCGGCAGTTGAATGGACGGCTGGGCGCGTTCCGCTGGAAGCGTCGGGCAACATGAGTCTTGAGCGTGTCGCGGAAGTGGCCGCAACAGGTGTGGATTTTATCAGTGTTGGGGCGCTGACTCATTCCGCCCCTGCACTTGATTTGTCCATGCGAATTACCCGTTTATAAAGTGGGTATATTGAGGAGTAGCGAGATGGTTGACATGACAGCGATGCCGGTTGAGCTGGCAGCGCATGACGAAACACTGGTGGAGCAGGAAGAAGCAGCAGTTGAGCGCATCATTCGGGCAAAAGCGCTGCTGGGGGATGATGTGGTTATCCTGGGGCATCATTACCAGCGTGATGAGGTGATTCGTTTCGCCGATTTCGATGGTGACAGCTATCAACTGAGCAAAGAAGGCGCGAACGTCAGTGCCAAGTACATTGTTTTCGCTGGTGTGCATTTCATGGCGGAAAGTGCAGTGGTACTGGGGCGGCCCGATCAGGTTGTGATTCTGCCGAATATGCAGGCCGGATGCAGCATGGCTGATATGGCGAACCTGCAACAGGTTTCAACGGCCTGGGCAGAGCTGGAAGAGGTGCTGATGGGAGACCCGGCGCAGCACGTCATGCCGATTACCTATATGAACAGTGCGGCGGATTTGAAGGCCTTTGTCGGCGAAAATGGAGGAGCAGTCTGCACCTCATCGAATGCACGTGGCGTGCTGGACTGGGCTTTAGCTCAACGGGAGAAAGTGTTTTTCTTTCCCGATCAGCATCTTGGTCGGAACACTGGCAAGCAGATGGGAATCCCGCTGGAAGAAATGGTCTTGTGGAATCCCTTCAAGCCCTATGGTGGGCTGACCGATGAACAAATCCGCAACGCGCGCATCATCCTGTGGCGTGGGCATTGCAGTGTGCATCAGCAGTTCCGGCCCGAACATGTTGATCTGTGGCGCAAGCATCACCCGGATGTGAATGTTATCGTGCATCCCGAATGCGCGATGGACGTGGTCGATAAAGCCGATTTTGTCGGTTCGACTTCCTACATCATCGACAAGATTGAGAAGGCAGAACCGGGCAGCAAGTGGGCAGTCGGGACGGAAAATCATCTCGTTCACCGGCTAAAGAGTAAACACACGGACAAAATGGTGGAACTGCTGTCACCCTTCTCGTGTTTGTGCAGCACCATGTATCGCATCAGCCCGCTTGATCTGGCGAACGTGCTGGAAAATCTGGTCGAAGGGCGCGTTATCAACCAGATTATTGTGCCGGATGCCATCAAGCATAACGCCAAATTAGCTCTTGACCGGATGCTTGCTATACCCAGGTAGCTTTCATGGATGATATACGCACCAACACGCTCATCATCGGCTGTGGCATCGCGGGGGCGGCGACTGCGCTTCGTCTGAGTGATGATCCTCAGCATCATGTCACTATCATCACCCGTGCCGCAGAGCCAGAGGACAATAACTCCAGTTGGGCGCAGGGCGGCATTGTCACCCGCGCCCTTGATGACTCGCCGGAACTGCTGGTGCAGGATATTCTGCAAGCAGGTGATGGGGTGAGTTCGCCGCAGGCAGCACGAACTCTGGCCGATGAAGGGCCAGATTTGGTGCGTTCAGTGCTGATTGAGCGCTGTGGTGTTCATTTCGATAAGGATGAGCGGGGCGAACTGGTATATGGGCTGGAAGGGGCGCACAGCCGCCGCCGTATTGTCCATGTTGGCGACAAAACCGGTGCGGCGATTGTCAACGGGATGCTGAAGACGCTGGAAAAACGCCCGAATGTAACGCTGCTGCCACATCATACTGCGGTTGATCTCATTACCTTTCCCCATCATGCGCTTGATCCGGTGGCGGTATACGACCCCATCACCTGTCATGGTGCATATGTGCTTAACCGTGATACTACAGAAATCATCCGCATTCTAGCGGGGCATACCGTGCTGGCGACAGGTGGATTAGGACAGATTTTCCGCAATACGAGCAATCCGCGCGGGGCGCGTGGTGACGGCCTGGCGATGGCGTGGCGGGCGGGGGCGCGAGTCGTCAACGCCGAATACATTCAGTTTCACCCGACGACGCTGAGCGTGCGCGGCGCACCAAACCTGCTTATCAGCGAGGCTGTGCGCGGCGAGGGTGGTGTGCTGCTGACGCCAGACGGCCAGCCCTTTATGGAGCATTATGCGCCAGAGTGGAAGGATTTAGCACCACGCGATGTGGTGGCGCGTGCCATCCATATGGAAATGCTGGAAAATGGATATGAGCATGTTTACCTCGATATCGCCAGCAAACGTCCGGCTGAATTCATCCGTAAACATTTCCCGCAGATGGTTGAAACGTGCGCCGTGTACGGTATTGATGCGACGAAGGATTTGATTCCGGTTGTCCCAGCAGCACATTATTTCTGTGGTGGTGTGCTGGTCGATGAGTGGGGACAAACGACATTGACCGATCTGTACGCGGTGGGTGAGGTAAGCTGCACCGGCTTGCACGGCGCGAATCGACTGGCAAGCACCAGCCTGCTGGAAGGGCTGGTCTGGGGTGATCGTGCTGCCCGCGACATACTGGAACATCCTCGTAATCCTGTGGATGATGCGCGTGTGCCAGGATGGGTATATCGGGGTGATGCCGAGCCTGACCCGGCATTGATCGAAGTTGATATGATGACGATTAAAAATATGATGTGGCATTATGTGGGCCTGATTCGTACAGACGAACGGCTGGCGCGTGCGGAACGCGAACTGCGCCACCTGTGGCATGAAATTGAAGATTTTTATCGCAGTCAGCGATTGAATGACGCGCTGATCGGCCTGCGAAATGCGGTGCAGGTGGCGCGGATTGTGACATTCTCGGCGCAGCGCAATCAGGTGAGCCGGGGGGCGCACTATCGCGCTGATTCGCCGCCGGATGCCCTGCTGACGGAAATGTCACCCAGCCGTATGGGGCGGTGAGGAGATTTATATGGGACAGAAATTTGTCTACCTCGATCACAGCGCGACTACGCCGACTGACCCGCGTGTAGTGGAAACGATGATGCCTTTCTGGACGACCCTGTTTGGCAACCCGTCCAGCCTGCATCAGGCGGGTAAGGCAGCCAAAGCAGCGGTGGCGGAAGCGCGGGGAAAAATAGCGACAGTATTAAACTGCGATCCGGCGGAAATCATTTTTACCAGCGGTGGTACAGAGAGTGATAATCTGGCACTGCGCGGTGTGGCCTATGGGATGCGGGCGCGGGGGCGGGGCAATCATATCATCACTACAGCCGTTGAGCATCATGCCGTGCTGGATGTGGCGAAACAGCTTGCGGACGAAGGTTTTGAGGTCACCTTTTTGCCTGTTGACCAGTATGGGCAGGTGACGCCAGCGCAGGTGATCGCAGCACTGCGGGATGAGACCATTCTTGTGAGCATCATTTACGCCAATAATGAAGTCGGCAGTATCAATCCAATCGCGGCGATTGGCGCAGAACTGAAAAATCGGCGGATACCATTTCATGTGGATGCAGTGCAAGCGCCGGGATTATTACCATTAGATGTGAAGGCGCTGAATGTCGATGCGATGAGCATTTCCGCGCATAAGTTTTATGGGCCAAAGGGCATTGGTGTGTTGTATATTCGCCGAGCGCTGGCGCTGGCACCGCAAATTGTCGGTGGGACACAGCAAAATCACCGGCGTGGTGGCACAGAGCCAGTGGCGCTGATTGCGGGTATGGCCGAAGCCCTGCGCTTGGCGGAAGCCGAAAGGGTGGATACTACAGCGCATCTGCTGCCACTGCGGGAACAGATGATTAGCGGCATTCTTGAAACTATCCCTGAAGCGGAGTTGACAGGCCACCCAACCGAGCGGCTGGCTGGTCATTCCAGTTTTACGATGAAGGGGTTAAATGGTGACTCGATTTTGCTGGATTTGAGCGAAATTGGAATCGGCGCGAGCGGTGGCAGCGCCTGCACCACCGGGCAGCAGGAGCCGAGTCATGTGCTGGTGGCGATGAACATTGACCCTGACCGGCTGATGGGGCAGATGCGTTTTGTGCTGGGTAAACACAGCACACGAGAAGAGGTTGATCTGCTGATTTATCATCTGCGCTCATTGGTAGAACGTCACCGTGCAATGGTGCCGGAGATGAGAATCGCGCCAGAGCTATAGGCAAATCACGGGCAATTCGATAAAACTATCAGGGCGTTCAAATGGACGCCTTTTTAATTGAACTGGTTGAGGATGTGTAATATGGCAAAAAAGTTGTTGATGGTGGTTGTGGTGTTATTGATGATTGCGCCCGCTGCGGCACAGGATACATCCGGGACTGAAGAGATGCCCTGGTGGAATGATCGGGTATTTTACGAAATTTTTGTGCGGAGTTTTCAGGACAGTGATGGCGATGGTATTGGCGATTTGCAGGGCCTTATCAGTAAGCTGGATTACCTGAATGATGGTGATCCCGATACTAATACTGACCTGGGCATTACCGGAATCTGGCTGATGCCGATCATGCAATCCCCCACCTATCACGGTTACGATGTGATTGACTATATGACGATTGAGGAAGATTACGGCACAAACGAAGATTTCAAACAGTTGATCGCCGAAGCCCATCAGCGCGGAATTGCGGTGATCGTCGATTTGATGCTCAATCACACTTCACGCGAACATCCCTGGTTTCAGGATTCGATTCAGCCGGGTTCGGCTCGCGATTCGTGGTATCGCTGGTCAGCGACTAATCCCGGTTATGCTGGCCCCTGGGGGCAACCGGTATGGCACCAGGCGGGTGGACGTTACTATTATGGTATCTTCTGGGACGGGATGCCTGATCTGAATCTGCGGAATCCGGCTGTGACACAAGCAGTATATGATGTGGCAAACTTCTGGCTGATCGATATGGGAGTGGATGGTTTTCGGCTGGATGCAATCAAACATCTGATTGAGGAAGATCGTAAACAGGAAAGCACCCAGCCGACTTTTGATTGGCTGGTAAAGTGGAATGATTACATTGACTCGCTTAAGCCGGATGCGCTAACTGTTGGCGAAGTGTTTGGTGGCAGCGGCAATCTGATGAAACTGTATGTGCCGGATGGTGTGGATACGGTGTTTGAGTTTGGGTTGGCGGATGCGATGTTACGCAGTGCCAATATGGGCAGTGCACGCAATATAATTGGGGTGCAGAACCAGATTCTCAGTATTTACCCCCCCGGACAATATG
>CAYUTY010000125.1:0-12528 GCA_964447795.1 uncultured Anaerolineaceae bacterium | reverse complement strand
GTGCTGGCGAACTTGGACACATTATTATGAACCTCCACACGGCTGAAACAGAAGCGAGTAGTCTGGAAAGCATAGCTTCTGATCCAGCAGTGATACGAACTGTATTTGACAATGATGTATCCAGCACAACGCTGGCTGATGTAATTGCGTTAGCAGATGCAGGAGATTCTGTGGCTCAGCAAGCACTGGCAACCAGTGGCGAGCACCTGGGGGCAGGATTAGCGACCATCATCAATATTCTTTGCCCTCCCCTGATTATCATCAGCGGTGAGGGTATGCTGGCCGGGGAGTACCGTTTGCAACCGATGTTCGCCGCGATGAAGCGCTATACATTCAACGGTCTGCTGGATGATGTGGAAGTCGTTGTCGAACCGGCAGATGACTACGCCTGGGCACGTGGCGCGGCCAGCCTTGTTATCGGCAAAGTATTTGAGTCACCGCTGATTGAAGCCCAGGCCAGCGAGTAATTTTTTTCACAAAGTTATTTCACTGAATGAAAGATGTTGATGTGATGATAGCCGGTAATCGAGGACTCAACAAATGGAAATGGGTGGCACTATTCCTCGCACCAAGCTTGATCGGGCTGCTGATTTTTACTGTCTATCCGATCATTTCTTCATTCTGGCTGGCATTTAATGACTGGAATTTGCTGTCGCCGCCCGAATTTTCGGGTTTGTCCAACTTTCAGGAACTCCTCAACGATCAGGATTTCTGGCGGGCACTGCGTTATACGCTGAATTTCATTCTGCTCTACGTCCCATCGGTATTCGTCATCGGATTGGGACTGGCGCTGTTCCTGAACCAGAAAATGCGCGGCATGATGATCGTTCGCACATCCACGTTTCTCCCGGTTGTCGCCTCATGGGTTGTTGTATCGCTCATATGGAAATGGATTTTTAATCCGACCTATGGATTGGTCAACCCACTGCTCCTCTCTCTCGGCATCAAGGGCCCAGCCTGGTTATTTGAGCCACAAACTGCGCTCTACGCGATGGTCATCACCAGCATATGGAAGGATATCGGCTACATTGCCCTGCTCTACCTCGGCGGCCTGCAAAGCATTTCCGAAACCTACTACGAAGCCGCCCGTATCGATGGTGCAGGACGGTGGCACAGTCTGCGGTACATCACCCTCCCTATGCTCACGCCGACCATGTTCTTCGTCGGAATCACACTCGTCATCAACTACTTTCAGATTTTCGACCAGGTGTGGCTGATGCCTATGCGCGACAGTGCCGCCGACCGGCAGGTGGAAGTCATTGTCACCGAAGTCGTTAAAAATGCCTTCACCTACAACCGTATGGGCTACGCCTCGGCTATGTCATGGGTGCTGTTTTTCCTGATTTTTATCATTACGTTCCTTCAGCTTCGGCTGCAAAAACGATGGGTGTATTATGAGGTCGAGTGATGCCCTGCCCGCCCTGCGGGTTAACGAGCCGGTTTCCGTGCTGCGGGACAATCGTCTCCCCCGTCGTATCGCCATCTATGCTGCGATGTTGATGCTGGTGATTGTGATGGTGCTGCCCTTCGCTTTTATGCTGAGCACTTCACTCAAAGCACAGGAATATATCCTGCAAACGCCGCCGCAGCTCATCCCCAACCCGCTCACGCTGGAAAGCTACAGCCGTCTGGCCGAGCGCATTGACCTGGCGCGCACCTTTTTCAACAGCCTGTTTGTGGCGGTTGTCGGCACTGCCGGGCAGATCATCGTGTCAGCAATGGGCGCTTTTGCCTTTGCCCGGATGCAGTGGCACGGGCGCAATATGGTTTTTGTACTCTATCTGGCGACCATGATGATCCCATCGGTGGTGCTGGTTATCCCGCAGTTCATCCTCGTGCGATCACTCGGCTGGATGAACACCTACACCGCGTTAATCGTGCCAGGTTTATTCAGCGCCTTCGGCACATTCCTGCTGCGCCAGTCGTTCCTCGGTTTACCAAAGGATTTTGAGGAAGCAGCCTTCGTAGACGGCGCTAATTACTTCACGATATTCTGGCGGATTGTGCTGCCGCTCTCCGGCCCAGCGCTGGCGACTCTGGCAGTTTTCAGTTTCATGGGCTTGTGGAACGCCTATTTGTGGCCCTTGTTTGTCGCCCGACAGGAAGCGGTCGTCACACTGCCGGTTGCCCTGGCAACCCTCCAGGCTGGGCCGCGCGCACTGACCGAATGGAACATGGTCATGGCCGGGGCAGTAATTACGGTACTACCGATTCTGATTGCCTACATGTTCGCACAGCGCTGGTTTGTGCGTGGGGTGATCTCCAGCGGTATCAAAGGTTAGGTTTCGTCAAGCGACGAAATGCGCTTGTTTTTCGATAAACGATTTAGAAAGGACTGTTGGGATGTTACGTAAAATACTTTTGATGGTTGTTATACTGGTGCTGGCGCTGGCACTCACCCCCACCGCCGCGCAGGACACCACCTCCATCCGCTATTTCACCTTCTCGGCTGCGCCAGACCATCTGGAAGACCTCGACACCATTGTACAGGCTTTCCAGGCAGAAAACCCCGGCATTGAAGTGGTTGTCGAAACTGCACCGTTCGCCGACTATTTCACCCTACTTCAGGCTGGTGTCGCCAGCGGTGATGCACCCGATGTATTCGAGCTGAACTACGAAAGCTTCGTCACCTACGCCGCCAATGACACGCTGCTCGATTTGTCCAGCCTTGTCAGCGCCGAAGCACCCTTCTACCCCCGCGCACTGGAAGCCTTCCAGTACGAAGGCGCACAGTATGCGCTACCCGCTACCTTCTCCACCGTGCTGATGTTCTACAATGCCGATCTGTTCGATGCAGCAAACGTTGAATACCCTACTGCTGAGTGGACATGGGACGATGCAGTCGCGGCCGCACAGGCCATCCGAACCCTCGGCGATGACACCTGGGGTCTCTTCTCTCCAGTACAATTCTGGGAATTCTACAAAAAAGCCGGTCAGAATGGCGAATGTGCCTTCCTCAATGAAGACAAGACCGAATCAACCATAAATTCACCCGCCTGTGTCGCCACCCTGGAGCAGATGGTCAGCTTCATGAACGATGATCTCATGCCCACCGCCGCCGAACTCTCCGGTGTGTCGGACTCGGAACTATTTCTGAGCGGCAAACTGGGTATGCTGGTCACAGGTATCTGGATGTTCGGCGCATTTGCCGATGCCGGTTTCAACTGGGATGTGCAGCTTGAGCCGATGCTGAACCAGCACGCCCACCACTTCTTCGCCAACGGTGTCGCCGTCTCCGCAACCACCGAACAACCGGAAGCCGCTGCCAAATTCGCCGAATTCCTGGCTGCCAGCGAAGTTGCCGCCAATGTCCGCGTTGAGAGTGCGTGGGAACTCCCTGCCCTCAACCAGCCCGAATACTTCGAAGCCTATCTGTCGCAGACCCCGCCTGCTAACCGTGCTGCCGTCTTTGAGGCACTGGAAAGCCCGGTGACGCCACCAGTCATTGTGCGCCAGAACGAAATGCAGGATACCGTCAACGCCCTGCTCACCCGCGTAGTCGATGGTGAAATCAGCGCACAGGAAGCACTTGATCAGGCCAAGATCGAAATCGATGCCCTGTTAGAGTAGTCGAGCGAGTGGCAGGGGCATGGATGTATCATGCCCCTGCACAAACACCTATTGCCTAAGCTCTATCCTGGATAAGACTTCCATGATTGACCTGCATCAAACCAGTATCGACATCATTCGCGCCGGACAGTCGACCAACGGTGCGTATGCCGCTTGCGCTAGTTTTTCGCAGTACGGGTACTCCTGGCTGCGCGACGGCGCATGGATTGCCGCCGGCATGGATGCCGCCGAGCAGCGAGACAGCGCCGCTGCCTTCCACCGTTGGGCGGGGCGCACATTAATTACCTATCAGCCAAAAGTCGAAGCCCTGCTGGAGAAAATTGCTAGTGGGCTGCCGCTTCAGGAAAATGATTATCTGCCAACGCGCTTTGAGCTGGATGGCAGTCTCGGCGGTGAAGCGTGGCCGGATTTTCAACTGGATGGTTATGGGGCGTGGCTTTGGGGGTTGTGCCAGCACTGCGGCGACCCATCGGCACCTCTTTGGGGCGAGGTGCGTCCAGCGGTTGCCATGCTGGTGCGTTATCTGGCCGCTTTGTGGCCGTCCCCCAATTATGACTGCTGGGAAGAACACCGCCAGCAGATTCACACAGCGACTCTGGCTGCCATTTACGGCGGGCTAACTGCTGTCCACTCTTTTGATTCAGAAATTGTCCCTGCTGGCCTGCCAGAAATCATCCGCGATTTTGTAATGGAAAACTGCATCGCCAGAGATGAACATTTCGTAAAATTCATCGGCAATGACGCGGTAGATTCCAGTCTGCTCTGGACAGCCATGCCTTACGGCCTTGTCGGTCTTCATGATTCTGTTTTTCAGGCGACTCTGGCAAAAATTGAACGAGACATTCTCTACCCCGACGGCGGTGTGTATCGTTACGCGGCAGATACCTATTATGGCGGTGGGGAATGGCTGCTGCTGACCGCGTGGCTCGCTTGGGTTTACATTGAACTAAACCGGCTGCAAGAAGCACGCCGTTTATTCACCTGGATACAGTCCCGCACTAAGCCTAACGGCGAAATGCCTGAACAGGTTGCCGATCATCCGCTGGATGCCAATTACATCCCTCAATGGGAAACCCGCTGGGGCACATCGGCCTGCCCGCTCCTGTGGTCGCACGCTATGTACCTGATCCTTGAAAAACGTTTGAAAGAAGTTGAACCATAATGCAGATTATTCACACCCCTTACGGACAGCAGCATCCTTACGAGCAGCTCCCGGAGGAACGTTTCCCCCGTCAGCCGCTCGCCGGGGAATCATTCACAGTCGGCATTGTCATCCGTCCGCCCGGTCTGGCGAAGCAGGTGGTCGTTAATCAACAGAATGCTGGCGAAGCTATGCCGCCGAATGACGCTGTCCGCCAGACTGATTGGCAAGCCAGACAGGAAGAAGGGGTTGGCGCGGAATTTCTCGAACGTCTGGTGCGCGTCGAGCAGGATGTCTGGGAGGCGAAGTTTACCGCCCCGCCAGCGGGACAGCATCTCACCTACTGGATTGAAGCCGATGGGCAGCGCGGCGAAACTTATACATTGAAGGGTGAAATCTGGTCGCATGGTGGCGGATGGGCGTTGGATGATAGTATTATGCGCGTCACGCAGAGCGACGCGATGGGCGAAACACTGCCCGGCCTTCCAGAAATCGTTGCGCTCGAATGGCTGACCGATGGCGAAACAGCGCGTCGCGTTCGCATCACATTCGCCTGCCAGCATCACGAGCAATTTTTCGGTCTGGGGGAACGTTTCAACGCCCTCGCCCAACGCGGCAATGTTCTCGATATACGCTGTTATGAGCAGTACAAGAATCAGGGCAAACGCACCTACATGCCGATCCCGTTTTTACTCTCGTCCGCCGGATTCGGCCTATGGGTGGAAAGCAGCCGTTGGATGCAGTTCGATTTAGCCGCTGCCAGCCCGGATATATGGACACTGGAAGCCGACATCGGCAGCGATGAGAGCTTAACGCTGCACTGGTTTCAGGATGCCGACCCAATCAGCATTATCAGCCAGTTTGCCCGCCAGACCGGGCCGGTCATATTACCTCCATCCTGGACATTCGGCCTATGGATGAGCGGCAATGAGTGGAATTCGCAGGCACGCGTCGAAAAGGAGGTCAAAGCCTCACTCGAACATGGCATCACACCATCCGTTCTCGTCATCGAAGCCTGGAGCGACGAGGCCACTTTTTACATCTGGAACGACGCACAGTATACCTCGCGCCCTGGCAGTGAAGGCTTTCACTACAATGATTTCACCTTCCCGCCACAGGGGAAATGGACAGACCCTAAAGGCATGGTGAGCTGGCTTCACAGCCATGATGTCAAAGTACTGCTGTGGCAAATTCCGGTTGTCAAAGCTCTGGAAGCGCCGCATCCGCAGCATGAGGCTGACCGCGCCCATTTTGAAGACAAAGGTTATGGCGTGCGCGATGCTGACGGCACCCTTCATAAAGTGCGGCCATTCTGGTTTCGCGGCAGTTATCTCTGGGATGTCACTAACCCGACTGCGCGTGATTGGTGGTTTAACAAACGCGCCTATCTGCTGGATGAAGTAGGCATCGACGGCTTCAAAACTGACGGCGGCGAACATCTGTGGGGCACGGACACCTATTTCGGCGATGACCGCCAGGGTGACGAACTCTGGAACGAATATCCCCGTCATTACACTGAAGCCTATTATCAGTTTGCCAGCCAGCGACGGGAGGCGATCACCTTCAGCCGGGCTGGCTTCACTGGTTCACAGCGCGCACCACTGCACTGGGCGGGCGACGAAAATTCCACCTGGGATGCTTTCCGACACTCGATTCTGGCCGGACTATCAGCCGCTATTTCCGGTATATCCTTCTGGGGATGGGATTTAGGCGGCTTCAGTGGCGAACTACCTTCCGCCGAGCTGTACCTGCGTGGAGCGGCCATGGCTGCTTTCTGCCCAGTCATGCAGTATCATTCGGAATTCAACCAGCACCGTGAACCCAACAACGATCGCACCCCCTGGAATATTCAGGAACACAGCGGTGACCTTCGCGTAATCGATAGCTTCCGTTTTTTTGTCAATGTGCGACATAATCTGCTGCCTTACATCTGGCAGGAAGCCCAGCACAGTGCCGCTACAGGCGAACCCATGATGCGAGCCCTTAAACTATATGACCCTATCGCTTCCGATTACCAATACTTTTTCGGGCGTGACCTGCTGGTCTCCCCGGTTGTCAATCCGGATGTGATACGCTATCCGATTTATCTGCCAGCCGGGCGCTGGTGTAGTTTATGGGATAAAACAGAATACGAGGGTGAAAATACGATTGAAGTAGATGTACCACTCAATCGCATTCCAGTATTTGTCCGTCAAGGCGCTGCAATCCCCGTAGTCTGGGGAGCAGACAAACAGCTTGGCGATTGGGTGCCTTTGAACACATCTGCCAATGATCTGTGGAGAAATGACTTATCATAAGACCAGTACATCGCGGTCGTAGCCCTAGCTGGTGATGCTGATCGTCGCCAGATTGGCGCGTCCGTCGTAGGTATAGGTCAGGCTTTCCTTTGGGCAGGTGACAAACACTCAACCAACCGGGCAGTGATCGTCATAGATTCAGCTTAGCCTGGTAATTGTGATGTTGACCGTTTCACTAGCACTGTGACAATTTCCCGAACGGCACAGGGCAGTGCAGTGGCGGTGTCGTCCGGCAGCAGCGCAGATTCACCTTTGAGGTACTTGTCGAAGAAAGCCTCCGCATAGGCGCGAATAATCGAACCGCCGGAGGTGTCCAATGTACGGCTGGCGGCGTCCGAGACAAATACATTATCGACAACCGCGGCATCTGTGCCGAAAATCGCTGCGTCAAGCCGCTTCGACTTTATTGTGGTAAAGCGGTTGGTCGTCTTTTCCTTTGAGCAGGTCGAGAAGCGCATCCCGTTCGCTACTCTGTGAGGCGATCAGCACATCATTGAGCATGAAGTTCGAAGCCGGGTTGAAACTGAAGCATCTCCAAACCGAGACGATGAAAGCATTGCTGTGGTATTACATGGAGACTTTGCAGTGGTACTTAGGAAAACAAAACGGCATCAAGAAAAATCTTTGATGCCGTTCGCTTCGCCTTGTCTGAGAGAGGAATTCCATCTCTCGAAACATTTAGTCAGTGCGGGAGTGACGGGATTTGAACCCGCGATCTTTGCCTTGACAGGGCAATATGTTAGGCCGCTACACCACACCCCCAATCAACAAAAAAGAGTATAACAGTCAGCAGAGAGGCTGTCAATGCTTGAAATGAACGTTCTGAATATTTGAAAGCCGTTTGATTATTGTGCAGTATTCTAGCGACGAGGCGAAGCCTGTTGTATGATTGGATCAATACAAAGAATGTAAATTTTAATTTATCATTGATATGGTAAGTATAATGTATACAACCAACGTGAAATTCTGCCCGTCCTGCAAGAGAGAAAACCCTGAAACTGCCTCTATCTGTGCCTACTGCGGCACAGCACTGGTCGGCGTCATGACCGTTCGCACAACAGGGCATATCCCAGAGCAACCCCTTAAAGTACAACCACCCGATCACATCCTCCAACTGACTTCACTTTACGCCGACATTATAGCTCTGGTTGTGCTGGGGCAGGATCAGCCAATTCTTATCCGGGGCAGCAGCAAAGTTATCCTAGGGCGTTACAGCCCTGGCGATACCGCACCGTCAGTTGATTTGTCCGCTTACAATGCAGCACTGTTGGGCGTCTCTCGGCCTCACGCAACCATTAGTCGACCTGATGATGTATATCTGTTACAGGATCTTGGCAGCACCAACGGCACCTGGGTGAATGAGGTTAAGCTCGCTGCCAATACCCCGCAGGCACTAAAAAATGGCGATCTTGTCCGCTTAGGTCAACTGGCAATGTATGTCTATTTCAATGCTGAGGAAACCGAGCGACCTGCTTATGCATCGTTCAGAATTAAACAGGCTGGTAAAAAAGATGATGAAGCCAAAATTACGTTTACCACACTATCAGACAAGATAGTGCCATTCCTCAATGCTGTAGCCGATATCCAAAAAATATGTGATGAGGTACTGGAGCGCAAACCTGAAACAATCCACCTGCAGTCCTTGACTGTTGAGGGTGAAGACGAGATAGTAAATATCAAATTGAGCGGCGCAAATGAATCTGTAAACCTGCTCAAGACCAAGTATGTACGCTGGCAAAAGCAGCAGATTACAAATGCTATCTCAGATACAGGGACAACCTCAGACACCAGCAAAGCAACAAAATCTGAAGGAAACGGCACAGAGCCAAAAACTCCTCAGTCAACACTGGCTGCTGCTCTAGTGGATGATCTTGCGCCTTTCCGAGCAGAGGACTTTCAAAAGACTTATATCGATAAGCTCACAGAACCGCTCAAAATCTTACTGAACAGCCCCTTCACGCTGGTTGTTGACGAATAATCATGTCGGCTGACTTCAATGACTTGACTGGCAGGATTTTAAAGGGCTACGAACTGCGACAATTGCTGGGCAGAGGGGGTTTTGGCGCAGTCTACCGGGCGTATCAGGCATCCGTAGATCGTGAAGTTGCGATCAAAGTGATACTACCTGAATATGCCAATCATCCAAATTTTATCAGACGATTCGAGATTGAAGCACAAGTCGTCGCCAGGTTGGAACATATCCACATTGTCCCACTATTTGACTACTGGCGTGAACCGGATAGTGCCTGCCTGGTGATGCGGTTATTGCGGGGCGGCAGTTTACAGGACTCGATTGATCGTAACGGTGCCTGGGATGTAAAAGCCGCTGGAAAACTGCTTGATCAGATTGCATCCGCCCTCGCTCTGGCGCACCTGAATGGCATCATCCACCGCGACATCAAACCGGCTAATATCATGCTGGATGAGTACAATAATGCTTATCTTGGTGATTTTGGCATCGCCAAGAATCTGACAACGGATCCTACAATTAATGCTGAGGAAGATCGTTTTGGATCTCCGGCTTATATCTCACCAGAACAGGTCACAGGTGATTTGGTTTCCGCTCAGACGGATATTTACAGCCTGGGTATCGTTCTCTATATGCTGCTAACAGGTCGCACACCATTTGTTGACCCCAGCACTACGACCGTCATACGTAAGCAGCTCAGGGAAAACCTGCCTCCCCTGCAAACCATCCGGTCTGATCTTCCTATCGCTCTCAACATGGTAATCTGGAGAGCGACGGCAAAAATGCCGCGCGACCGCCATACAGATGCACTCTCGCTGGCGGCAGATTTCCGCCGCGCCGTTGATTCCCCTAGTCTAGTCGTCCAACCGATGCCAGCACCTTCCGGCCCGCGTGCCATGTTTTCGGCGGCTGGGCAAACGCTTCCATTAGACATGCCACTCGAACCTCAGAACCCTTACAAAGGACTGCGACCATTTGAAGAAAATGATGCTCAGGACTTCTTTGGACGGAGCAAGCTGGTCGAACGACTGGCGCAGCGTCTCATGGAAACAGAAGCAGGCGCTCGTTTCCTTGCCGTCGTTGGCCCAAGCGGGAGTGGCAAATCGAGCGTTGTAAAAGCGGGATTACTCCCCGCACTCCAACAGGGTATCGTACAGGGATCAAAGGACTGGTTCGTTGAACAGATGACACCAGGCACCCACCCCTTCACCGCACTGGAAGCGGCAATTTTGGGGTCTGCCAGAATCACACCAGAGCATTTGACTCAGCAGCTTCGTGCGGGGGAACGAGGCTTGTTAGAAGCTGTTAACCAACTGCTTCCAGAAGGCGATGACGATTTACTGTTGATAATTGACCAGTTTGAAGAACTTTTTACGCTCACACAGGACGAGGCAGAACGTGCATTATTCCTCAAAAACCTGTTAACGGCGATAACAGCCGAAGAGAGTCGCGTGCGTGTTATCATTACGCTGCGAGCTGATTTTTATGATCGCCCCCTGCTCTATCCGGAATTCGGCGACCTTATACGGCGACGTACTGAAATTATCCTTCCCCTTTCTGCCTCTGAAATGGAACAGGCTATCCTCGGCCCGGCAGATCGGGTTGGAATGCGATTTGAAGCTGGTCTGGTCGCAGGTATCATCGCGGACATCAACCAACAACCAGGCGGTCTGCCGCTCCTGCAATTCGCTCTGACCGAATTATTTGAACAGCGTGAAGGCTACCAACTGACTAATGCTGGCTACCAGAAAAGCGGCGGGGCATTAGGAGCGCTGGCACGACGTGCAGATGAAATCTACGAAGCACTTGATGAGAAGGGCAAAGCAGCAGCTCGCCAGCTATTCCTGAACCTGGTTACACCAGGGGATAATGCTGAAGATACCAAACGGCGTGCGCTGCAACCTGACCTCTGGCAAAATGCAAGTGATGCCAAAACCCTACAGTCCGTAATTGACCAGTTTTCCAGACAACGGCTGTTGACAACCGATCATGACCCTGCTACACGCATCCCAACCGTCGAAATTGCCCATGAAGCGCTCATCCGAGTCTGGAAGCGCCTGCGCGATTGGCTGGACGAGAGCAGGGACGAACTCCGACTACATCAGCGCCTTTCAACAGCAACCCGCGACTGGCTCGACACCAAACGTGATCCGAGCTATCTGGCACGCGGCGCACAATTGGTACAATTTGAAAGCTTAAAACAGACGCAAACCTTTCCACTCGATCCAGAACAGGTCAATTATCTGAATGCCAGCATCAGTGCTCGTCAGAGGGTAACACGCCGGTTACGCGCATTTGTGGTCGGACTGATCATTTTTTCTGCCGCTGCGCTGGTATTAGCCTTGTTCGCCATTGACCGGCAGCAGGCAGCAGAAGCCGAAAGTAACCGTGCTGATGTTCAGGCCAGCATTTCCCGTTCACGCGAACTGGCTGTGACCGCGCTGACAGGTGTTAGGCAGACTGATCTGGGGCTGCTCCTGAGTTTAGAGGCACTCCAGGCAGCCAATACATTTGAAGCCCGAAACAGTCTGTTGTCTCAACTTCAGGCGCATCCCTACATCTCTCAGTATTGGCCGGGTGCAAGCAATCCGCTGCGTACCGTCGCGGTCAGCCCGGATGGCAAAGCCATCGTCGCGGGTGGTGCCGATGGCACCCTCATTCGATGGGATGTCACCACAGGAGAACATACTGTCCTGAGCGGACATAGCGACCGGGTAAATGCGGTTGTATTTATGCCAGATGGAAGCCTGATCGCTTCTGGCAGTTCTGATGGTACGGTACGTCTTAGGGATCCGGCAACAGGTAAACCTATAGGCAAACCCATAAAAGGCAATGCTGCTGTTTGGAGTGTGGCGGTCAGCCCGGACGCCTCTCTGCTGGCCTCTGGTGGTGATGATTCAGTAATCACACTGTGGGATGCTGCGATTGGTGAACCAATTGGAGACCAGGTCACAGGCATTGAAGATACGGTCTTTGCGCTGGCTTTCAGTCCTGACGGAAAAATGCTGGTCTCCGGCGGTGGAGATAGTCGTATTCACCGATGGGATGTAACAACTCGACAGGCAGTTGGCGAGCCACTGGAAGGTCATACTAACTGGGTATTAAGCCTGGCTTTTAACCCAATGAGTAAGCTGCTGGCTTCTACCGGTGCGGATGCCAGAGTAATTTTCTGGGATGTTGAAAGCGGTGAGGCACTGGCTCAATTACCAACCGGTCACCATGATTGGGTGCGTAGCATCACCTTTAGCCCGGACGGCAGATTGTTTGCTACTGCCAGCAGCGACCAAACCCTCTATCTATGGGATGCGGCCAGCGGTGAACGCATTGGCGATGCGCTAACTGGTCATACAGACGCCGTATGGAGTGCAACTTTCTCACAGAACAGACAACAAATCATATCTGCTGGGGCAGATAGCAAGCTGATAAGCTGGAACACTCAACCTGCGCCAGCCCTGGGTAAGATACTTGCCGGCCACGAAGACAGTATATTGAGCGTTAGCTTCAGCCCGGATGGCAACCTAATCGCTTCAGCGGGTGGAAATATTAACAGC
>CAYUTY010000124.1:0-13401 GCA_964447795.1 uncultured Anaerolineaceae bacterium | reverse complement strand
TGATCCCCATGCGGTTGGAGGGCTGGTGGGAATTGCTCTTCCGCGACCAGCATTCTCATTATAGCCAACCATCCTTCGCTATACAACCAGAACCGCGCCTTATATCCCCTAACCTAAAGGTTGGGGTTTTACGGCGTTTTTTCGATAAAGCGCACCCATTCTTCGTAGTCGTCCTTTGCCACCAGATCACCGCTCGTCACCTGTGTGTTGCTCAGGCGGCGTCCCGCGTCGAAGAACAATTCCAGTTCCGCCTCGCGGGTGCATTTGTAAGTAGTGCCGCGCACAACTTTACGGACGTAGTAGGTGCTGTTGTCATCAGCCAGGCTCAGGTCATTGTTAGCGTCGATCCGCACGCGGATGACTTCCTGACAGCCTTTCGGGCGCACATAAAAATACAATCCGGTGCGGTCAGCCCCATCGTTATCACTGCCCCCGCCGCCAAACAATTTCTTCAGAAAATCCATGCTCGTTTTAACGCCTCTGTTATCGTGTATAGGAATGTTGCTCTCACCCGGCCCGGAACAGCATAAAGGTCGCCCCCAGCGTCAGGATGTCGCCATCGCGCAGCGCCCGCCCCTTTTCGCTCAGGGCCGAATTATTGACCAGCGTGCCGTTGGCGCTGCCCAGGTCGAAAATCAGCCAGTTGCCGTCCATCATTTCCAGCCGCGCATGTGGGCGTGACACCGATGGGTCTTGCAGGCCAATCTCCCAGTCGGCTTTGCTGGTGGCGCGGCCAATCGTCACCTTATTGAGCAGCAGCGGAATCGTGTTGCCTTCCTGCGGCCCGTTAGTGATGATGAGCTTGCCCTTGCCGGTGTTGATGGTGGCTGTGATGAGTGTGCCGTGTTCTTCGGCGTTGCGCTGGTCTTCTTCGGAGACAGTTGCCGAGAACTTCAGCATTGGCACATACAGCCGGACTTCATCGCCCGACGCCAGCGGGAATGGCTCGGTAAGCTGGCGGTCATTAACGAAAGTGCCGTTGGCGCTGCCCAGATCGGTTATCATGAAAATGCCATCACGGTAATTGATGACGGCGTGCTGGCGCGAGACATGCTGCTCCGGGATGCAAATATCATTCCCGGCCTGCCGCCCGATGGTGGCAGTCGCACCCTCCGTCAACACAAATTCCTGCACCACGCCCGTTTGCGGATGCTTCCATGTAATCTTCGCCAGGCTCACGGGAGAATTACTCATTGGCTTCACGCCCTGTTTGTGCAATGCAAAATGCGCGCCGATTGTGACAAAAAGTATAGCACAACCGGCCTGACTGTCGCATGAAAGGTTTGTGCATTTTGGCGCATGTGCAAACCGCGCTACAAACGCTCGACCTGCGTTCCCACATACGAAAGATAGTCGATGATTTCCTGCCGGGGTGCATCCCGCTTCACTGAATCCGTCAGCAGATTGAGTGTTGAGCGAAAAAATTCCTGCACCCGCTCCAGGTGTTGATGTTTGCTGTTCAGGTCTTCATAAGCATCGGTCAGCGCCCGTTCCGCCATGATGCGCTCGGTGATGTCCGTCGCCACACCAATCACGCCGACGATTTTACCCTCAGCATCCCGCAGCGGCGTGTATCGGGTGTCAAACGTGTATTCGGCCACCGGCACCAGCGACTCAATGGTCTGCCCGCTTTGGGCGCGGCGCATCTCGTCCCAGATTTGCGGCACATTTTTGAAGACCTCCGCCGCTTTTTTCCCAACTGCCGCTCGGCCATCAATTTTCAGAATATTCAGCCCTTTGCCTTCCAGCAGCGTAAAAACGCCCTTTTCATCCACCGCCCACAGCATGATCGGCGCACTCTGCACAATCGCGCTCAGGCGGTAGCTGCTTTCGTTGGCGTGGCGCTGTGTCTGTTCCAGTGCATCCAGCATCCGGTTAATATCCCGCCCCAGCGACGCCAGTTCGCCGCCGACACCGGGGACGATCACCCGCGCCGAAATATCGCCGCTGCGGGTGACACTGCTGACACTTTCACCCAGTCGGGTGAGCGGGCGCAGGACAGCCCTTTCCAGCAGCATGATGATTCCAGCCGCAAACACCAGCCCGGCCACCAGCAGCAGCAGCACCAGAAATGACAGCGTAGACTGTCCCTGCGCGTAAATGTCGCGCGGTTGGGCGACGCGCAGCAGCAGTGCCGCTTCGCCGTTCACATCATCCACCAGCGCATAAGCCGCCACATCATCCGCGTTCAGCGCCTTCACCTCAACAGGCGCATCCAGCGTGAGTTCATTTAAGGCAGCGCGGAAATCATCCGGCAGTCCCACGTCATCCACCAGCGCCATCTGAATCGGTAGGCGCAGGCTGTTGGAAAATGTCTCGATTTGCGCGGCATCCAGAAATCGCCCAAATATCAGCGAACCGCGCGGTTCGGCAGTCCCCGCTGTGTCAATGATAGGACGGGAAGCCACCAGCAGCGGGCCTTCGGGCAGCAGCACCAGTCCTGTGACGGTGCTGTCATTGGATGGATGGATGAAGAGAGGGCTGCCTGGCGGAAAATAAGTATTCAATCCTTCCGGCAGTGCGGTTTCTGCCCCTGCTTCCAGATCAATTGCTTTGCTGTAAACAATCTCACCAGCACTGTTGACGAACACCATCAGATTCAGACCGAGATTAATCAGAAACACATCATCCATATTGGCGACGATGAAATCCTCATGAGTGTCTTCAATGAACTGGTAGGTATCGTCCCACTGTGACCAGTCACGATTAGCGCGGCTGAGGCGGTTCAGTTCGTCGTCGAGGGCGTTTCCTGCCCGCTGGATGTTCTGGCGCATGGCCTGGTCTTCCAGTTGGGCAAAGCTGGTGAGCAGTACATTCTGGGCGATGAAAAACATGGCGAGGAGCAGGCCGAGCAGTACCAGACCAATAATCAGCAGGGTCTTCGTTCGCAGCGACATGTCATTTAATCCTGATCGTCATGTAGGTGACGCCGTTAATTATAAGCGAAAATCCCGCTGGCGTGTTACCTGCTTGTTTCTGCCGGGGAAATCTGCGCGCCGATCTGCAATAATGCCCCCAGCCTATCAGCTTCGCCCCAGTGTTCGACGATCATGCCGTTCGTCAGACGGTCAATATTGATCCCGGTTATGCTGATGAGTTTGCCGCTGGCTGGCAAACCGAGAAACTCACCATGATGCACGCCCTGTACTGTCACCCGTGTCATGACAAAATCGCCTTCTGCGAGCTGGAAGTTAATCGTGACGCGGAAGCTGCTGTAGGCAGCCCAAAGCGCACTCAGATAGTGCTTGTAACCCTCGATGCCCTGTGGTTCGCCGGGGGCGGCATTATGGTCGATGTAATCAGGCGCGATGAATTCTTCAACGAGGTAGAGGTGGCCGGTATTGACCACCTCATTAATCAGCCGTTTGACGATCAGTTTGTTGATGACTGCCTTTAGCACACATCCCTTCCCCCAACCCGTCACAGCAGGGGAGGCTGTCGCAGTTGATAACGAACGTTAAGTATTCGCCATCTATATTACACCCATCTACTCATAATTGCAAACTTACTGATCTCCGCCTAACAGCCGTTTGCGGCGTTCTTCCAGCGCGGCCTGCACTGCATCTGCATTGTCACTTTTGGCGCGTTCCATCGCTTCTTTTTCGCGCAGGCGGGCTTCCGCTTCAATCTGCGCCGATGTTTTAACCTCGAAATTCGGGTCGAGCAGCGCCGCCGGAACGTCATTTTTTGCGGCAGCTTTTTCCGCCGGAATCTCGACGGCTTTGGTCGCTTTTGCGGGCGCGGGTTTGGCGGCAGCTTTAGGCGCTGCTGCGGCCACCGTTGCTGCCCCTGCGGCAGCAGCCTGTGCCGGGGCGCGCAGTTTGCGGACGACTTCCAGCAGATCGAAATGCACCGACAGGCGACCCAGAATAAAAGCGGCGATGGCTGTTACCACAATTGGCACAATCGCTGAGATGAAATTGAGCGCCATGACCGCGATGACAACCAGCGCGGCGGCAATCAGAATGTTACGGATGATGGACATGTAAAACCCCTTTGTACTTCACCCCTATTATACGCAATTTGCCCGCTCCCTGGCGCAGCGTTTTGATAACCCAACTGGACTCTGAAGCGACAAAACGTTAGACTCACGCATGTTCTAAACCTGCCATTGATGAGCCGAAGCTATGATTCCTGTCCGACTGGAAGTCAAAAATTTTATCGCCTACCGCTCCCCCGACCCGCTGCGTTTTGAGGGCATTCATCTCGCCTGTCTGACCGGGGCAAACGGCGCGGGAAAATCTTCCCTGCTGGATGCCATCACCTGGGCCTTGTGGGGACGGGCGCGTGCCAAACGCGATGACGATCTGGTACACATGGGCCAGACCGATATGCACGTTCAGCTTGATTTTGAGCAGGAAGGCACATTTTACCGCGTCATCCGGCGGCGCACGCGGCGCAATCGTGGGACAAGTACGCTTGATTTGTTCGCCCTGCTCGACGGCCAGCCCAACACCCTGAGCGAACCCTCCATCAAGGAGACGCAGAACAAAATCAACCGTCTCCTCCGGCTGGATTATGAAACCTTTGTCCATTCCGCCTTTTTGCAGCAGGGCAAGGCCGATGCCTTCACCACCAAAATGCCCGCCCAGCGCAAACAGATTCTCTCGGACATCCTCGGCCTCGACCAGTGGGCGGTTTACGAAGATGCCGCTAAGGAATACCTGCGTGCCATCGACAACACTTTACAGGTAACGGAAGTTCAGCTTCGGGAAATCGAGTTTGAGCTGGCGAAAGAACCGCGCCTGCGCGAAATCCTGGCCGAAGCGCGAGCGGCGCAGCAGGAGGCACAGGTTGCCCTGACCGCTGCCGAAACTCGCCTCGCCGAAGTCGAAGGCTCGTCCGTCAAGCAGGAGAACGCCCAGCAGAATCTGGCGGAAATCGAACGCTACAAACGCGAGCAGGAACGAAATCTGGAAGAAATCTCGAAAGAGATCATCCGGCTGGAAAAACGCATTGAAGAATTCCAGGCCACTATCCAGTCACAGCAGGAAATCGAAGCCGGTTATGCCGCTCTGCAATCCGCCCGTGAAGCCGACTCGACCCTCGGCGGCAAGCTGCTGGAACTCACCAGTTTCGACCAGCAGCGTTATGAACTCGAAAACCGCCTGCGTGATGCCCGTGCCGAACTCGAAAATGAGGCCGCTGGCTATGAAGCCCGCATCGTGGAACTGGAACGCGCCCTTGAACTGGCCGACCCCGATGAACTCAGTGTCGTTCAGGCTGAAGTGCTGACGCTTCAGACGGTGGAAAACAGCCGCGCCGAAGCCGACGATCAGGTACATGCGCTCGACGCCGAACGCGCCGAACTCAAGGGCAGGCTCGACATTGAAAAGGCTGAAGGCCAGGCCGTGCGTGACCGGCTGGAACGCCTCCGCGCCACCACCGACCCGCTTTGTCCACTTTGTGGGCAGCCGCTTGACGAAAATCACCGGGCGCAGTTAATTGAAGAACTGGACGCCGATCTGACCGCCCGCCGTACCGACTGGACAGCCACCCAGGATCGCATCAAAGCCATTGGCCTGGAGCGCGATTCGTTTCGTCTGCAGGTCAGCACCTTTGATGGCGAACTCAAGCGCATGACGCCGCTGCTGGAACGTGCCGGGGTGCTTCAGGCGCAGATCGACGCCGCTGACTCCGCTCGCGCCCGCCTTGCCGAAGACCAGACGCGGCTGGACATTGTGCGCGTCATGCTCGACGGCGAAACCTATGCCGAAGAAATCCGGGAGCAGCTCCGCCTGCTGGATGAACAGCGGGCCAGCGTCGGCTATGACCGTTCCACCCACGACAGCGCCCGCCAGCAGCTTGACCAGTACCGCGAATATGAAGTGCGCCAGAAAGCGCTCGAACTGGCGCTGAATGCGCTGCCTGACCTCGGCGTTGCCCTCGAAGGCACGCGCCTCCGTCGTGAAAAAACACACAATGCCATCGCCGACGACGCCCGCAAAATTGACGCGCAAAAGCTGGAAATTGAACGCCTGAATCTGCTGGTGGAAGAAGAAAAACACCGCCGCGAAGAAGTCAACCGGCTGCGCGTTTTCGAGCGCACCCAGTACCAGCGCCTGCTTAACGCCCAGCAGGAAATTGACGCCCTCGATAAGCAGCGCATCCGCAAAAGCGACCTGGAAACTCGCCGTGAACAGAAGCGCCATGAAAAGGTGTTGTACGAAGAACTCCGCGCCGCCTTCGGCAAAAACGGCGTCCCTGCCATGATGATCGAAGCCGTCATCCCCGAACTGGAAGCTGGGGCCAATCGTCTGCTTAACCGCATGACCGACGGGCGCATGAGTGTCATCTTCAGCACTCAGAAAGAGAAAGCCAGCGGTGAAGGCGTCATCGAGACGCTCGATATTCAGATCGCCGATGAGCTGGGGACGCGCAGTTATGAACTCTACAGCGGCGGCGAAGCTTTCCGCGTTGACTTCGCCATTCGCGTCGCCCTGTCACAGTTGTTGGCCCGCCGCGCCGGGGCGCACCTGCGGACGCTGTTCATTGACGAAGGCTTTGGCACACAGGATGAGGACGGACGCAACAAACTGGTCGAGGCCATCACCGCTATTCAGGAAGATTTCGATCTGATTCTGGTCATCACCCATATCGACGACCTGCGCGACTCGTTCCCGGTTCATGTCGTCGTCGAGAAGACGCCGAGCGGCAGCCGCATGACGGTGCGCTAAACAATCACAGCGCATACGCCCGCACGTATACCACTGTCATCCCCGGCGCAGAATCGTCTGCCAGCACTTCGATGATTTTGTCGCCCCGGTTGATATATACCCCCCTGTAAACGGCTGCGCTGTACGGCGTCCACCATTCCAGCGGTGCTTCCACCGGATTCGGCCCTGGAAATGGCGTAAATCCCTCGCGCAGGCCGCTCTCAATGCCCATCGCTGCCAGATAGTCAGCCAATCCTTGCTCATCCGATAAGGTGAAGTGCAGCCACACAATCCGCGCTTGTTCGTCCTGCGTAGCAAACTGCACATCCATCGCGTCCGCTGGCACTGCCGCCCCGGTGAAAGCCGCTGCTTCCTGAATACGCCAGCGCCGCCATCCCAGCGTATTGGTCGCCCACAAAACAGCCACGATCAGCCCAACCAGGACTACAGCGGCTATGAGGGCAGCCGCGATTTTTTTACTGCGTGTATTAAGCATAAGGCCTGACATCTCTGGATATTCCTGACGGTGCAAATTCACCGAAGCATACCGCATTTCCCGGCGTTCTCGACAACCTGGCGATAAAATCTACCCTTTATCCAGCAGGGGGATACCCATGTTTGACACACTACCCGCCGCCACAGCCGATTTTCTCGCGCTCGACTGGCCGCAGCTCGAACCCTATTTTGCCGATCTGCAAACCCGACCACTGAACACCGAAACGCTGGATCGCTGGATGGCCGATTACGCCGCCCTCGGCAAACTGCTGGACGAAAGTTACTGGTCGCTGTGGGTAGCCACAACCCAGGATACTCGCGATGCGGAAGCTGAAGCCCGCTTTCTTCATTTTCTCTCTGCTGTGCAGGAACCCGCCCAGGCCGCCGAATACCATCTGCGCGTCAAACTGCTCGCCAGCGGTCTGACTCCGCGCCAGTTCGCCGCGCCGCTGCGTAATCTGAATGCCGAAGTCTCCCTCTTTCGCCAGTCGAATCTGCCGCTGCTGACTGAGGAACAACGCCTCAGCGGGGAGTACGACCAGATTCGTGCTGCACAAACCGTTCACTGGAACGGGGAAGAAATCACGCTGGTGCAGCTTGGCATGGAATACACCAGCCCTGACCGCGCCATCCGCGAAAAAGCCTGGCGCTTAGGCATGGAACGTTCGCTCAAAGACCGCGAATCCCTCAACGATCTGTGGGTGCGCTTGCTCGCTTTACGCCAACACATCGCCCTCAATGCTGGCCTGCCCAACTACCGCGATTACCGCTGGCAGCAAATGCTCCGGCTGGACTACACGCCCGATGACTGCGCCACCTTTCACCGTTCGGTAGAAACTGTCGTCGTTCCGGCGGTGGAGCGGGTTCACCAGCGCCGCAAAGCCCGCCTGGGCCTGGACTCGCTGCGCCCCTGGGATGTCGAAGTGGCCTTCGCAGATTCGCCGCCGCGCCCCTTCACCTCGCTGGAAGAACTGGAAACCAGAACCGCCGCTCTGCTCGCGCGGCTTGACCCGGCGCTGGCTGATTATTTCGCCATCATGCAGCGCGAAAATCTGCTCGACCTCGCCAACCGCCCCGGCAAGATGCCCAGTTCCTACTGCGCCACCTACCCGCTGCAAAAACGCCCTTTTCTGTTCATGAATGTCGTCGGCACACATGAGGATGTGATGACTCTTTTCCATGAACTCGGTCACGCCTTCCACAGCTTCGAGTCAACCCATCTCCCCTATCACGATCAGCTTGAAATCGGCACTGAATTTCACGAAGTCGCGGCCATAACGATGGAACTGCTGGCCGCACCTTACCTGGCGCAAGCCGGATTTTATAACCCGCAGCAGGCCGCTCGCGCCCGCGTCGAACATCTGGAAAACATGCTGCGCTTCTGGCCTTATATCGCCGTCGTCGATGCCTTCCAGCATTGGGCGCACAGCTACCCCAGCTTGGCCGCTGACCCCGCCAATTGTGACGCAGCCTGGGCGGATTTATGGGCGCGTTTCATGGGCGATGAGGATTGGAGCGGGCTGGACGATGCCCTGCGAACCGGCTGGCAGCGCAAACTCCACATCTTCCAGTCGCCCTTTTATTACATCGACTACGGGCTGGCGCAGTTGGGCGCTGTACAAATCTGGGCTAACGCCCGCGCTGACTTATCAGCAGCACTCCAACGCTACCGGACAGCGCTGGCGCTGGGCGGGACAGTGTCGCTCCCTGACCTCTTTGCAGCGGCAGGGGCGCGGCTGGCCTTCGACGCCGATGTCTTTGCCCAGGCAGTGGAAATCATCGAAACGACGATGGCGGAACTGGAAATTGATTAGGCATTTTCTCCCCCTCAATTTCGCAATCGCCGCGTTGATGCTATACTCCGGTAGAATCCAGGTGATAATGCGCGGCAAAAACACCCAATAAGGCGACAGAGCGATGGCCGACTTGACCTACCATGAAGCCCCGGCTCACACAGCCGGTTCCCTCCCGATCACGCTGCCTGCCAAACTCAGCGGGCGAGATGCCCTCCTGGCGCAGGTTTACAGCGTCCTGAAAACCAATAAACCGATTCTCATTTATGGAGCATCGGGCATTGGCAAAACGGCGCTGGCCGGGGCGCTCGCCAGCGCCTACACCGAACTGCCGGGTGGGGCGCTCTGGCTCAATGTCAACGACAGCCCCTTAGAGGAACTGATAACCCGTGTGGGACGGGCCTACAACGTGCCGGAAATCATGGGCAGCGATAATCCGCTGGGCATGGTTGGCGCGGTTGCCAGCACCCTGACCGCCAGCAAACCGCTGGTCGTGCTGGATGGCAAACATAATACTCAGGCTACTACCAGTTTCGTCAGCCGCTGTGCTGCCGGTCTGCCGGTCATGATTGTGTCCAGGGATGCGCTACCCGGCTGGCCCGCGCTCGAACTCAAACAGCTTGACCCCGCGCCGTCGATTGCCATGCTGCGCCAGGCCGCCGCGCTGGCTGAGGGGGAGGCCGAAGATGATCTGGACGAACTCGCCAGCATCCTCGACTATATTCCCTTCGCCCTGACCGTTGCCGGTGGTACCATGCGTACCGCCCGCCAATCACCGGCGGATTACCTCACCGCCTTTGAGCAAATTCCCACCAGCGCCGGTGCTACGCCCCAGTTGCTCGCCCTCACCATTGGTTTCCGGGCGCTCAATAACGCCTTGCAGGGCATCATGCTCGTCCTCGGCGCAACCTTCACCGGCGGCGCATCGACTGAACTCCTGAGCATGTTGAGCGGTGCGCCGCTGGAAACCGTCCAGCAGGTCATGACTCTGCTCGATCAGGCCAATCTGGTCGAAAAATCCGAACGCTATGACGCCAGCTACTACCAGTTGCACGAAATCACCCACGCCTTTGCGGAAACCTGGCTGCGTGGCTCTGGCCGTCTCGAAACCCTGCAAACCAAAGTGCGCGATACCGTCCTCGCTTATGCCCAGAAATACAGCGCCGACAGCCCTGCCGCCCACGATAAACTGGCGGCGGAGATGGATCAGATCATGGCCGTCGCCCGCTGGAGTGCCGACAAGGGCGACCGCGACCTGGCGAATCAACTGGTTGTCAGCCTCATGCAGGCCGGTGATTTTGTCAACGAGCGCGGCTACGTTTACGAGCTGCTCAATCTGCGCCAGTTCGCCAGCAGCTTTACTACCGCTTTCCCAGCCTATCCCACACCAGCGCGGCCCGAAGATGCGCTGCCTGCCGCTGATGATGAGGACTTTGAGGATGATGGCGAGTTTGACGATGACGAATTCGACGACGAAGAATTCACCGATTCCGACGAAGAATACTATGAGGATGATGAGCCGGAATCGCTGCTCGACCTTGAAGATGATCTTGACGAAGACGATGAAATCGAGGATTCCGCCGCCATCGCTGTCAGCCAGCCCGGCCTTAGCGCCGCGCCCGTAAGTGACGAAATCACCCGGCTGCAAACCGCCCTGCGCGAAGCCAAAGCTGAAGATAACCCCATCCGCGAAGTGGAACTGCATGTCCAGATTGGCGATACGCAGGTCAGGCGCGGCATGGAAAATGAAGCCATCACCAGCTACAGCGAAGCCCTGACCGGCTACGAACAGCTTGACGATCAGGAAGGGATGCTCAACATCCTCGACAAGCTGGCGACCCTCATGGCGAAGACCGAGAATTCCAGTGCCGCCGTCCTCCACGCCACACGCGGCATCAAACTTGCCGAGGAAATGGGCGACCCCGACACTAAAATGTTCCTGCTGGTGGCCTTGGGCGATGCCCGTCAGCAGCTTGGCGAAAGCGCCGAGGCCGTCCGCGCTTTCAGTGACGCGCTGGAAATAGCCCGTACTGAAGGCGACGAACAGAATGAAGCGCTGATTTTATTCAAACTCGGTTACGCTCAGCTTGATAATAATGATGCCGATACCGCCTCCGAAACCTGGGAACAGGCGCTCAAATTGTTTCGCACGCAGGGCAAACGTGCTTATGAAGGTCGCGTCCTCGGTGGACTCGGCGCGGCTTATGGCGAGCTGGGCCGCTGGGAAGAAGCCATTAACTTCCACAACTCCGCCCTCTACATCGCCCGCGAAGTCAGCGATAAGGAAGAAGAAGGGCTGGAACTGAGCAATCTCGGTTACGCCTCGGTGCAGGCCAACCAGCTTGGGCAGGCCGTTACCCGTTACCGCCAGGCGCTCCATCTCGCCTATCAGTCCAATGACCGCGATAACATCGCCAGCAATGTTTTAGACCTCGCCCGCCTGCTGGTGGAAAGCCGCCGCCATCTCGACATCGCCGAGCTGCTGGTGGATGATGCCCTCAGCATCGACGGTGGCAATCGTGATCTGGCGCGTATCAAAGACCGCATCCAGCAGGATCGTCTCAAAGCCACGACCGACGGCGTGGTGCAGTTGCCTGTCAGCGGCAGCGCCCGCGACTATGCCGCCAACGCCTACAAACTACTGGAAACCTGATGTGCCGCTGCGCCCCTCCTCGCTTGCGGGGAGGGCTGTGAGCGACTTTAGCGAACGTGAGGGTGCGGCAAATCGCTTGACGAAATCTGCCACTAGTTGAAACACCGCCTCGCGCTGGCTGTCCTGCGGCAGAATGTGGTCGCTGCCGCTCAGGGTATGCTGCTCAACAACCGCGCTTGTCACAGCCCCGGCAATCAGACTCAGATTTTCCAGCGGAACCGTCCGGTCATCGCTTGAATAAATCAGCAGCAGCGGCACGGCTGCCGCTGGCAGGCTGGCGCGTGTCACATGCGCCAGCCTCACCAGTTCCGCCACCGCCGCCGTTGACCAGCGATCATAGCGCACCCGTCCCACGATGGCTTCACCCCGCCGCGCTTGCTCCGCCCGTATCCGTTCCGGCAAATCGCCCCGGTCAGTCTGGTCGGTATACGGCAAAATATATTTGAGCCATTGAGCGTAATCGAGCGAGCGCCCGCGCAGCATGACCGGCGCTGCCATCGCCGCCGCTCCATCCACCGCCACATTCGCCGCCAGCAGCAGCGCCAGCAGGCCGCCCATCGAATGACCCACCACAAACACCCGCTCACAGCACCCGCGCAGCAGGTGGTAGCCGTCCAGCGCCCCGGCGTACCAGTCTGTCCAGCGCGTGCGGCTCAGATCGCGGTAATTCGTCCCATGACCCGGCAGGCGCGGCGCGTAAACCGTATGCCCCTCGCCAGCCACATGCCCCGCCAGCCAGCGCACTTCCGCCGGAGACGCCGTGAACCCATGCAGGATGAGGCATCCCGTTTTTTCACCAAGCGCGAAAAAAGGTTCCGCGCCGGGTTGGATATAGGGTAGATCGACCAGTTTCATGCTTTATGATTTGCGTTTTGGCAAGAGAGGTGTCTCTGTAACCAAGTCATATCCTACGGCTTCACTCAATTCTTTGGCTTGCTTGCTGAACAATCGTGCAACTTCCCAAATAATGTCGAGAGCAACGCTCAAAGTCACAGTATCCATATTTTGCAGGCGTTCGGTTGATAATTCTTCTGCTAACCGGGTGTAAATGAGAGCATATTTACCAAAATGATCACGCGGGTTTTCTTTGGGCGTTATGGTTAAATCACGTCGAAGCTGTGCCGTTGTTCTATCCCATAATCCTTTATAAAGTTTGTCTGTTGTCTGAGCATACATAGATGGCGGTGCATCCAGTACGGCATTTTTAAGCGCTTCCACAAATCGTTTTCTTGTAACAATACCTTCAACTCGAACAACAATCCAGCTATCTGGTTTTCCAATACGCCTGTATTCATCTACAGTGCGATCAAGTGATCTGAACAAACCCAATTCAGGGTCTTCAGTTTCTTCAAGTCGCTCTGCGCCGATTTGGGCTAACCAATTTTTCAGCGGTTCAGCTTTTGGCGAGGGCACAGATTGCACTAATCTTAATACCTGCTCTGTATTCATTACATCGGTCAAATAATGTTTACCGTCGGAAGAAATTAACTTCAGTCTCTTACATTTTGTAAGAGACTCATTGCCTTCTTTTTTGAGACGCCCTTTCAGCACATGATAGTAATTCTGGGCGCGTTTTCTGTCTGCACTCAAAAGTTCAGCGATAATATCGATAATAGCGTAATACCATCCACCTTCATGCCATGCTTTGCGAATATTGTCTCCATCAATCGCCGGAGTAATTTCAGTCATTTCAGTATTCCTGTATTTTAAGTGTACTTATATTTTAAGTGTACTTATGAGAATTGCAAATTTTACCTTTTAGGGCTTTAGCCCGCGAGAAAGCCACGCCACTTTAGTGGCAGTG
>CAYUTY010000123.1:0-13456 GCA_964447795.1 uncultured Anaerolineaceae bacterium | reverse complement strand
GCGCCTTATATCCCCAAACCTAAAGGTTGGGGTTTTACGGCGTTTTTTCGATAAAGGTAATATCGGATTTGCGAATAAGACTTCAGGCGGACTTCATGCAGAAATTCCTGTTCATTTTGCTGCCCATCATGCTTTTTACGACGCACACCGCTGCCCAGGATCAGTGCGGCCTTGTCAGCGCGGTCAGCTTTCCGGTTGACCGCTCCGTCTTCCAGATCGCCCAGGATTTCGGCGTCCCCAGCCCGCGCCATCAGGGGCGTTACCACACCGGCGAGGATTACACCGCCGGGCGCGGCGGCGGACTCGGCCAGCCGGTACGGGCGATTGCCAATGGTCGCGTCACCTATTCCGCCCCGACAGGCTGGGGGCGCGATGGCGGCGTCGTCATCATCGAACACAGCTTCCCCGATGGCAGCATCGCCTACAGCCAGTACGGACACATGATGCAAAGCGACAGCTACCCCTTTCCGGCGCGTTATACCTGCGTCAAAGCCGGGGATGTCGTCGGCGCGGTAGGCAACGCCCGCCCCGCGCCCCATCTCCATTTCGAGATTCGCACCAATCAGCCCGATGTCCCTGGCCCCGGCTACACAGCGGACATTCCCACCGCGCTCGGCTGGCGCGTGCCGTCGCAGTTCGTCGTCAACTGGGGGACGTGGCTGTCTCCGGCGCACCGCTGGCATGTCGAAACCCCCGGCAGGCTGCTGGTTCCGCCGCTCGATATTGCTGGTCAGGGGATGCTGCTGCTGGACGCGACTCGCCTGCGCTTTGCCACGCCTGATGGCCGCGTGCTGTGGCGCATCAGCCTGGATCGTCCCGCCCTCGGCCTTACCAGCGCCGACGGGCTGCCGCTGCTGATTTACCCCGACGGGCTGATGCAGTTCATCAACACCGATGGCACACTGGGCGAACGGCGTGAACTCGGTTTCGCTCTCGACGGCACTCCCATGCCAGCCGGTGATGCCCTGCTGCTGCACACGCCCGACAATACCCTCGTCGCCCTCGCCGCTGATCGTGAAACCATCCTCTGGCGGCTGGGCGATGTGCCGCCGCTCAAAGCGCATTTCGCCGCGCCAACCGTCATCGGCCTCATCACCACGGCTGACGAAATCCTGACCATCGCTTACGACGGGGCGCTGCTGGATCGGGCGCAGTTGCTTGGCCCGGCCTCGCTCTCACCGGCTGTCGGCGGCGGCTTGCTGGCCTATACCCAGGGCGGACTGTGGCGCGTCGATGCCACCGGAACCTGGGCGCTGGCGCTGGAAACTGCCCCATCCCCCGGTGAAACGGGCGCGGCCCTCGACGCCGGTGATGGCCGCATTTTCACGCTCCATCAGTTAGCCGATTCGACAGCGCTGCTTTCCGCCTATGACCTGAGCGGCGCGGTGTTGTGGAATGCGGAGCTGGCGGATGTCTCCGGCGCGGCCAGTCTGGCGCGTTATGGCGATCTGCTGCTGCTGACGACCAATCGCGGCAGCATCATCGCTGCCCGGCTGGATGGCGGCCTGTGCAGCACCACCCGCATTTACGGCGATGGCCGCTCCCCGATCTGGCACTCGCTCGACGCCGACGGCACGCTGCGCGTCATGCTCGGCGATCAGGTGCTTGGCCTCGATTGGGCGGAATTTTTAGGCGCGTGCGGGTGAAAACGAATGAAAAAATAACGTGACTCTATTGTCGGTTGTAGAGCGTTTGTAGGGGCATGATGCATCATGCCCTCTGATTTCAGACAAGTTTGCTAATCGCCCAGCAGCGGCTTGCCAATGGCGATGTCCATCTGCAAGAGTTGACTGGTTTCCGCTGCCTGTCTGCCAATGAATCCGGCAACCATCTTCACAATGTCGCGGGCTTCCTCCCACGAAAGTTCCTGCCGCGTGCCCAGTTTTTGTGCGCTGACTTCTTCAGCAATCCCCTGATAATGCAGCGCCAGCATCGGCTGATGATCGCGCAGATTGGCGTTTTTGGGCAGACCCAGCTCCCCCTTGAGGTAAGCAGCAGTGCGCCCCCACAAACCTTTATAGATGTCATCGGTTGCCATTGCATAATGACGTGGCGTGAGAACATCAGCGACAGCAGCACTCAACGCAGCAGTAAACCGGTTCCGTTTAATTTTCCCTTCAATACGCGCTTGAATCCAGCGATCATCCTTGCCCTGAGCGCGATAGGCTTTAATCGCCGCGTCAATCGCCTGATCGGGGTCAATCGCGCCGGAGGTCACGACAGTTTCAGGTTCACGACGTATCAGGTCTACAAAAGCGCCGGAGGCTGCGAGATATTTCTTGATTTCGTCCAATATGGCGCGTTTTTTCGTGCTACGGAGATATTGAGCGGTCAGGTACAGTCCTTTATCATCGGTGTATTCGCGCTCATAGGTTTTCCCATCATCCGCAAGATAGGGCAGATGTCTACTTGAAGTAGACGTCTGATTTTTCATTTTGCTGATAATTTTGCGAACATCTTCTTCTCCGGTGATGCCACGCACCCAATCCTGCAAGGCATACCAACGGATCCCTTCAAGGTCGATATAAGTTAGCGTAAAATTCCATTTTTGAGCGACAATAAGGGGTAAAGGCAACTCACTTTCAGAAGAAGTATCGAAATGCGGTAGAGTCAGGTTAGACATTGAATTTTCCTTTGTTATCACGGTGCAATAAATGTACACCAAATGACAATGACGGTCAACAAGATTACAAATTTATAATTCTATTGATGAGGCCGAAATTCGGCTCACTAAAGGTCTGATATGAGACTACGCAACAGGTTTCTCATCCTGCTTGCTGAAAAAGAAAAACGCGAGGGTCGCCGCATCCGCAATAAAGAAATCGCTCAGACTGTGGGTGTCAATGACCATACGGTTGCTCGCTGGCTTAACAATGATGTCATGAAAATTGATGTGCCAGTGCTGGAGGGCTTCTGCAAATATTTCGAGTGCGAGGTGGGTGATCTGCTCTATATTGAGTGGGAATGATGGCGAGGCTGCATGGCGAACGCTGAATTTTCCGTTTATTCAGAGCGATGCCGAATCCGTTTGCAAAGTATATGGTCAGCCATAAGGCTTCACGGCGAGACCACCGAGCATGGGAGTCATATCTTTCAGGTTGTGCGTATACAGCGGCAGGCGCAGCCGGTGGGCGACAGCGGCGATCAGGCAGTCGTTCGTTGTTATACCATGACTCAGGCGATAAGCTTCCATTTGGCGCATGGCCCAATCCTGATCGGCGGCGCTCAGATGAGTCAAGTCAAACTGGCTGAGAAGTATTTTACTGGCAGCCTGTTTAGCCTTACTACCAGCGCCATATATGACTTCCATCCAGCTAATCGAGGTGACACCAAGCGGTTCAGTAAGTGAGCCGTACCATACCAGCGCGGGTTCATAACGTCGATACAGATGTACAATCACGGTGGTATCCACGATCCCAGCGATCATGAGTCCTCGCCTAAGTCACCAAGCCGTTTTTGTTGTTGATCCCGCCGAATTTGCTTCACCCACTCTACCGGGTCTTCTATTTCCGGGTAGATTAAATCAATTGGCCCAATTTCATCCAGAAGCCGCAGCAAATTCTGTCCCCAGTGTCCGGTTGATTCAACTTGCTCTGATGATGGTATTTCCGCTGGCGCGTCCAGCGTATCAATCAGCAGTTTTGTCAGTTCTTTCCGTTCCGCCGGGCTGAGCGCCTTCGCCTGATCCAGTAGATCATGGACGGTCATCATGGTCATCGCTCCATTCATTTGCTGTCGATTGTAGCATGAGGCCGATGCAGGCGGCAACGCTGCCAGCCCGCATCCTCCCTCCCCGAATTATTCAAGCTTAGGGAATATTAAATTTCGTGTTACGGGCGTATCTCCGGCTGCGATGGGCTGTTATGCTAGGTGGGTTTACTCATCGGAGAGGGAGATCAATATGCGAATTTTAATCCTGGGCGGCGACGGTTATCTCGGCTGGCCGCAGGCACTCTACCTGTCACAAAAAGGCCACGAAGTCGCCACCTTTGATAACCTGGCGCGGCGGCAGTTCGACCTGAAACACGGCATCGACAGCCTCGTCCCCATCCACACCATGCAGCGCCGTATCGAACGCTGGCGGACGCTGACCGGCAAAACCATCAGCAACTACTACGGCGATATGACCGATTACGACTCGCTCTCGCGGGCGATTCAGGAATTTCTGCCAGAAGCCATCGTGCATTTCGCCGAACAGCGGGCCGCCCCCTTCTCGATGATTGACCGCGAACACGCCGTCTACACCCAGTACACCAACGTCATCGGCACGCTCAACCTGCTCTATGCCATCAAGGATTATGTGCCGTCCTGCCATCTGGTTAAGCTCGGCACAATGGGCGAATACGGTACGCCCAATATCGACATCGAAGAAGGATTCATCGAAATCACCCACAAGGGGCGCAAGGATACCCTGCCCTTCCCCAAGCAGCCCGGTTCCTTCTATCACCTGAGCAAAGTCCACGATTCGCACAATATCATGTTCTGTTGCCGCGTCTGGGGTTTGCGCTCGACCGATTTGAATCAGGGCGTGGTCTACGGCGTCGATACCTACGAGACAGCCCTCGATGACGACCTGGCGACCCGCTTCGACTACGATCAGGTCTATGGAACTGCCCTCAACCGCTTCTGCATTCAGGCGGCAGTCGGCCACCCGCTGACCGTCTATGGCAAAGGCGGGCAGACGCGCGGCACCATCAACATCAAGGACACCGTGCGCTGCATCGAACTAGCGATTGAATCGCAGCCAGCGGCGGGCGAATACCGCGTCTTCAACCAGATCACCGAGTCCTTCTCCGTCAACGATCTGGCGGACAAGGTACAGCGCGTCGGCAGCAGCATCGGCTTAAATGTGCAGGTCAACACCGTCTCCAACCCACGTGTGGAACTGGAACAGCACTACTATAATCCGGTACACACCCATCTGCTCGACCTCGGCCTGGAGCCGCACCTGCTGGACGATGCCGAAATCGAGCGCATGATTAAGCTGGCGATTCAGCACCGTGACCGCGTTGACCAGCGCCAGATTATGCCCTCGGTTAACTGGCGTGAGACAGAGAATGTGGTCGATCAGTCGCCAGTGACGGTAGCTGCGGCGGGGGATTAAATTTTTACCCGCTCACCAGACTCAGGCGACTAGGGTCTATCCGTAGGGGACGATCTGTGTATCGTCCCCTATCATCTGCGGTAGGATTAATCCTGATTGTTCGCTGACAGGCCGCCTGCGTCATGCTCCACCCAGGGAACATCCAGGCCGAAATCAGCAAATGTCGCGTCGGGCAGGGGTTGATGCAGCACTTTAGATGCTAAAATTTCACCCGCCGCCGGAGCCGACATGATACCGTGTCCAACATGCCCGACGGATAAAAACAGGCCGTCGAGTCCCGGCCATGCGTCGATGATGGCCCGCTGGCTGTCGTAGGGACGCCGTGTGCCGTCGTCAGCCGTAGTATAGGCATTGTCGCGGTAGACATAATACCCGGCGCGATGGGCGATGCCGCGCATATAGCAGGAGTCGGCAAAACCTTCACCGTCGCGGTGGCCGAACTGCCGCGCCAGCAGCGCCAGCGTCAGCGACGGGAAACGCGGATCACGAAACTGTTCCACCGGCCAGGCCGGGTCGATCAGCCCGTCTCCTCTCCCCCTCTCCGTGAACGGGGAGGGGGCTGGGGGGAGGGGTTTTCGCACCCACCGGTATTCCCAGCCGAAAATCGCGCCTGACCGCGCTTCCGGGCGCACATGCGGAAAAGGCGCGGCGCTGATGACACAGGGCGAGTCTTCCGGGAAAGCAGCATGGCGCGCCCCGGTGGTGAAGCTCTGGCGCGGGCGCAGCACAATCGGAATCTCGATGCCTGCCGTCTGCCCCAGCGCCCGTGAACCCGCCCCGGCGGCGATCACCACGTTCGGCGCATCAATCTCACCATTTGCTGTAGAAACACCGATCACGCGCCCACCGCCAACCCGAATCCGCGTATCCTGCACGCCCAGCAAAATAGTGGCGTGCGGCGCGGCGCGGACAAACTGATACACCAGCGCGTTCGAGTCGAGCCAACCGGCCTGTGGGTCGAATTTCGCGGCCAGGACTCGTTCGCCCAGCCAGGCATGACGATAAGCGACTTCGGCGGCATCCAGATATTCCACATGAGTCAGGCCGCAGGTGTGCAGATGAGCTACATCCTCGCGCAGCGTTCGCGCCCCGGCTTCGTCGAACGCCAGGAACAAATAGCCCTGCTGTTTGATGCCCAGCGCCGCTCGCCCGCCATCGCCGAAAAATTCATCAGCCCGCTGGAACACATCCAGACTGCGCGACATCATACGGTGCAGCGCAGGCGCGGCCCAGCAGGTGCGGAAGTTCTCCAGCGAGGCCAGCGACGATCCCCCCGCGAGCTGTCCATTCTGCTCAATCAGCACCGTTCGCGTGCCGGGTGCTGCCCGTTCGATGGCCCACAGCGCCGCCGCCCCCGCAGGCCCGCCGCCAATCACGATCACATCCGCCGCTGTCGGCATGGCTGTTGGGGAAGGGTTGGTCAGAAAACGCGAGGTCATTTTTCCCTTTTCACCAGCACATCGGCAAAATAAACCGTGAGGACGCCGCTGCCACAGCAGTCATTGATGACCACAAAACCCAGGTCGCTCCCAGTTGGATTAAGAGCGACAGTGTAAATTTCGACACCATCCAGACTCAGCCTGTAAATGCCATTTACTGCTTCCAGACTCAGTTGGAATCGCTCTAGCGGTATTTCGCGGGTCGTGACCTGGCTGAAAAGCGCCGTGAATCCGCTTTGCGAATAGCGGTAGACGCGGGTGACAAACTGCCGGTCATTCTTGCACACGACAATCATGTAATAGGAACCACCGCCCAGGCTGCCCATGTAATAGCCGACACAGCCAACATTTGGCAGTTCAGCCACGCGCACGGTAGCGGTTGCATAAAAATCCCTGACACTCACATTTTCAAAAGGATGTACCAGCCAGTGACCCGCCTGCCGCACCTGCATTCTAAGCTGGCCCAGGCCGATACGCGAGTTAACGAAGGGATCAGGATCGCCCCCGCTCCCCTCATTAAAGTTAACGCTGAAGTCATCGCTGAAGATGATGGGAGAGGCAGCAGTTTCAGTCAGACGCTCCGCCTGAAAGGTGGCAAAAACCGCCGCAGCAGCGGTAGCCGTAGCCCGCGCGTTCACGATGGCCTCCGTTGTAAGGCGGGCCGCCTGCGACGTGGCGCGAGCCTGGGTTTCATCAGCCCAGGCGGTTGCTGTGCGCCGGGCAGCTCTGAAAGTCGCAAAAACAGCAGCAACCTGTGTATGCGTGGAGTTCACACTGGCTTCCTGCGTCTGCATGGCGCGGGCGGTGGCGAAAGCGGCGGCATTTTCCACGCGAATGGTTGCCAGCGCATCCAGCCGCGCCTGTGTCGCTGCTGCTGCCACGGCGGCGGTAGCGGTGCGGGTTGCCCCCACATCCACTGTAGCTGTCGGAATGGGCGTTTCGCTTGGCTGCGGTGTGTTGGTCGGTGCGCGGGCGGTGGCCTGGGCATCAAGCGTCATCTGCGCCTGCGCCGTACTGGTCAGGTCATCAGTGGGAGTAGATGTGGCCGGCGGCGGGGTATCGCTTGGCAGCATCGCCTGTGCGACAGCCGTCTGGGTGCTGAAATCCGCCAGAATCGCGTTGAGCGTCGCCGTGATGTCCGGCAGACCACCCCCTCCGCGTGACAGCACCATCACCAGCGCCAGCAGCACGAACCCACCGGCAGCGCTCAGCAGCGCCGCCACCAGCGGAAATTTCCGCACTGGCTTTTCCGTCCGGTCAACCATCCGCGCCAGCGCTTCAATCGACTGGTCAATCAGCACATTTTTGATATCGAAAATATGGACGCCATCGTAGCCAAGCAGGTCGGCAATCGCCGCCGTTGGGTATTCGGCCAGCGATTGATAACTCTCCTGAAAAACCGGAATCATGCGCTTGCCGGTGTTGCGGGCGTGTTCGATTTCACGCCGCACCCAGTCCGAGTCAAAGGTGCCATTAGCCACCAGACAGACAAAGACATCACAGGCATCAATCGCGTGCAGCAGCCGGTCGGGGAATGGGCCAGCGCCATCGGTCTGTCGCACATCGAGGTAGACATCAATACCGCGTTGTTTGAGTTCTTTTGCTAAAAGCTGCGCCAGCATCGCGCTCGGCACGCGGCGGTAGGAGATAAAAACCTGCGGCATCACTTTTCTCGTTCTGCGCCCCGGAACACCTTCCGAGTGTGGGAAAAATTATTCTTCCTTTATTTTACAGCGAAACAGGATTGGCTCACATTAAGCTGGCGAAACTGCTGTATCCGAAATCACTGGGATCATTTTTCATTTCTCACCACAACCTCGTCAATCTTAGCCGCCATCACATCGCTGTCACAGCATTCGTTACTGACAACAAAGCCCAGTTGGTGGCGGACAGGATTAAACACGGTCGTCGCAATAACCTCCCCATTCAGCTCAAGTTTGTAGACACCGCCCTCTGCTTCCAGCCCTAATTCAAATTCGGCGTTTTCAGTCCAGCCGGACAACAAATTGCGATTAACAATCATGGTAAACTGACCATTTTGATACTTGGTGAGCCGCGCGAAAAACTGAAAATCGTCCCGGCAAAGCATCACCAGATAATATAAATCAGCGCCGATGCTGCCAACATAATAACCAACGCAGCCTTCTCTGGATTGCTCAGATACCCGCACTTTTGCCGCCGCGTAAAAATTATTCTCACTGACGCCTGTGAACGAATAAAGGGTGTAATGACCAGCCCGCCGCACCCCCAGATGCAGCTTGCCTAACTCGACATATTCGCTCGTGAAGGCATCTGAACCCGTGACAGCTTGAACCCTGTTCTGAGTGAAATTGTCGGCAAAAATAATGGGACTGGCAGCCGTTTCTGCAAGCTGCTGTGCCTGAAGCGTGGCAAAAACAGCCGTACTATGAACGGCAGCAGCGCCTGTCAGCGTTAAGTTCACATTGGCTTCTTGCGCCTGGGTAGCAAAAATGGCGGCATTTTCCACGCGAATGGTTGCCAGCGCATCCAGCCGCGCCTGTGTCGCTGCTGCTGCCACGGCGGCGGTAGCGGTGCGGGTTGCCCCCACATCCACTGTAGCTGTCGGAATGGGCGTTTCGCTTGGCTGCGGTGTGTTGGTCGGTGCGCGGGCGGTGGCCTGGGCATCAAGCGTCATCTGCGCCTGCGCCGTACTGGTCAGGTCATCAGTGGGAGTAGATGTGGCCGGCGGCGGGGTATCGCTTGGCAGCATCGCCTGTGCGACAGCCGTCTGGGTGCTGAAATCCGCCAGAATCGCGTTGAGCGTCGCCGTGATGTCCGGCAGACCACCCCCTCCGCGTGACAGCACCATCACCAGCGCCAGCAGCACGAACCCACCGGCAGCGCTCAGCAGCGCCGCCAGCAGCGGAAATTTCCGGGGTGGGGCTATCAGCTCAAAGGGTGGTTTTGTATCGCTGACCAGCTCACCAGGTAATGGCGGTGGTGCTGCTGCATGGTTGGTCGGAACATAGCGTTTTAAACCCTCAACGAAGCGTACCGAAAGGCCACCTGCTGGGTCTGCGCTCATATCCTCATATTGAATTTCCGCTAACCTCGACCAGCGCCTGTCAGCATACAGTACCGGGAATATCGGTTTTTTCTCTTCCTCAGCCAGCAGGATTTCGCGCTCAACCCAGATCGACGCCCGTGATTCCGGCGACATAATAATGATAAATGCCGTACAGGTGAGGATGTTCTGCTCAATCGTCGGCCACCATTTTTCGCTCGGCACCAACCGTGATTCATCCATCCAGACCGCGAAACCTTCAGCCTGAAGCAGACTTCGCAGGTGGCGGGCAAAGTCGATATTTTGCTTGCTGTAGCTGATAAAAATGTGAGACATGAATTCGTGCTCAATGTGGGTTGATGGAATAGGCGCTTGTCACCCACCAGTAAAGGTAAAAGACCAGTGGAATCACTTTTCTCACTCTGCATCTCGAACAAATTACGAGTGCGGTGAAAATTACTCTTTCTTCATTTTACAGCGAAATAGCATTCCCTCACATTAAGTTACGCCGATGACGATCACATCCGCCGTTTAGGGGTATGTCGGCATGGGGAAGAAGCCTGGTTGGTGAGTAAGGGTGTTATAATTAAAGTTATGCAATCTCATTTGTAACATCTAAATTTCTATTCCGTTACCTTAACAATTATTATAATGGAGCCTCGATTATCATTAAAAGTCCCAGCAATGTCATTTATTGACAAATAAAGTGTACCCCTCACCTCGCTCCTAAACCGTCGAAAATTTCCAATCAGAAAAGTTTCCCCAGTCAAACCAATACGACCTATCAAACTTCCATACGGTGCATCTACCCCATTTGATCTCTCTATAGCTCCTGAACCATTGCCAATAAAAAAGCATTCAGCACATGGGCCCCAAGTGCCACTAATGTAGCTGATACTTATTTGTTGACCTTCTTGAACAACTATACCTGTATCTTTCCAATATATATAAGCCGGTAACTCAATCTCGTAAATTATAGCTTCAGCCTCCTGCGTTTGGCGCGCCGACTGTGTAGCAGTAAGTTCTGCTCCTCTACTTATTCCCTGTACCGCCTCAGCGGTTGCAGTTAATCGGTCTGCACGCGATGTAACGAATAATTGAGCATTCTGCGTTAAAATTATTGTTATTTTATTCAACTTTTCCTGTGTTGCTGCTGCCGCTGTGCCAGAGGGCCCATCTGCACGCGCTGTAGCGAAGATTGCAGCATTTTGCGTCAAAAGCATCGCCACCGAATCCAAACGTGCTTGTGTTGCCGCTGCCACTGTTTCAATAGCTATTGCTGTTTCTGTTCCTCTCTGTGCCTGAAGGGTGGCAAACGCTGCCGCGCTCTGGGCGGAAATCGCCGTCGAAGTCGCACGGGTATCTAAAACGTTTTGTGTAGCTGCCTGATCGTTAGCACGTTCTTGAGTCTCAACTGCCCAAGCGGTAGCAGTGTGCCGACCTGCAACGAAGGTCGCAAAAATGGCGGCATTTTCAGCGGCACTTGCTGTCAGTGTTAAATTTGCAAATCCTTGTTGAGTTTCAGTGGCATGAATGTTGGCAAATGCTGTTGCATTTTCCACACGAATAGTGGCAATCGCATCCAGTCGTGCCTGGGTTGCGGCGATTGCGATTTCCGCTGTGGCTGTGCGAGTTGCGCCAACATCGATTGTTGGGGAAGGAACGGATGTTTCTGTTGGTTGGGGCGTGTTGGTGGGCGAGTGGGCGGTGGCCTGGGCGTCGAGCGTCATTTGCGCCTGCACCGTAGCGGTCAAGTCATCGGTAGGGGTTGAGGTAGGTGACGGTGGGGGAATATCACTGGGTACCAAAGCCTGCGCCACCGCCGTTTGCGTAATAAAATCCGTCAGTATCGCGTTTAGGGTCGCAGTGATGTCTGAAAGAGGCACAACATCCGACGTAAATTGGCATGATGGGAGTGAATTGTTCGTTAAGTTGCAGAAAAATATACGTCTATCTAGTTCACTCAATAAAGCGAAGAATGCAAATAATAAACTTAGGAAAACGACTATTATGCCCCATAAAGCGTTTACTCGAGTAAATAGCCTAGATTTTGATAATTGACCAGGGATTATCTTGCTAATTTTGAATATAACATCTTTTTCATTATATTGATTCATATCTAAAAACTGTAAATGACTTAGTCTTTCAGGTAATTGTACTTTGCCGATCACAATAGGAAGAATGGGCTTTCTAAGTTGTTCGGCATATTCAATTGTTTGAGCGATTGTTGTTGAATCGAAAGCGCTTGAGGTTACTAAAATAATGACGAAATCTGAAAAACCAATTGCTCTTTGAAGTGCGATTTTGGCTGCTTCACCATTGTTACGCATATATAAGTCAAGAGTTTGTACTTCATACCCAATTTTTCTGAGGTTACTTTCAAGTATATCAGTTTCTTCTAATGCTTCTTGAAAAATATAACTAATAAATATTTTAGTCATTATCTTCCCCTTTAATTGTCTTATCTATGCAGACTCAGCTCTTCAGCAGTCTAGTAGCCGCCCTCAACCTGATACACCAAAACCTCTCACGTGTCCATTGATACCTGCATCACCCACTTTGCGGCTATTTTTGTCACAAATCTTCCCTCAAAATCGAAACAAATGTCATGACAAATGTTTCACCTATCCCCTCATTTCTATGCTAAACTGCTCGTTATGAAACACGTTCTGCCTGTTCGCGCTCCGTCCGCTGTTTAAAATGCCCAGTGGCGGCAGAACATCGAAAAAAGAAAGTATCGTCACTGCCGCCGCCGCCGCCATTCGAGCTGATGTCATCAGTGCCATAACAATGCGACACTCAAAGTAACGCCGCTACCGGCAAATCCGCATCAAATCCAGGTGGAAGGTCGTCGGCGCGACTGCCGATGCCCCGAAAAAGACGAAGCGCCCGTCCGGCCAGGTGCTGTCATTAACCCGTGTCAGCGGCACACCGTTGACGAAGAACTCAAAGGTGTTGTCGCGGATTTCCACCCGCAGCGTATTGACGGCATCGTCGCCCGTGTTGATGGCCTTCACCGTCGTCCAGGCAGCCAGGTCACGGTAGCCGCTCTGGTAGCGCCCGATGTAGTACGTGCCGTCGCTTTTTATCATGAACGCCAGATAATTGCGATCATCCTGATAGCGCAGCCAGATACCGAGGCGGGTTTCATCCTCAGGTTCAAAATTATCCGCGCTGACTACCGCCTCCACCCGCCCATCGCGGAAGGTATAGCCGCGCAGGCTGCCCCAGGTCACGCCGTCGTCCGCGCCCCTTTCAATGAAGTTCAGCCGTAATTCGTAAAAATCATCCACGATGTGTTCGGTCGAACGTATCCCCGCCCGCTCATCCTGGAACCAGTCATAAGACGAAACCCCGCCAATGAAATCATCCTCCACCAGCGCCACACAGTTCCGCAGCAGGAAATCGCCGCTGATGTCGCTCGTCGGCGGACGGTCAGAGGGCGGCGGATTATTGACCGGCGAAACAAAGTAGGTGTCCGTCCCTTCAGCAATCCATCCTTCGCGCGTGCCACCGGCATAACCAACCCGGAACCAGGCAAGACCATTGTTGCATTCCGGCCCTTCCAGCACGGTGAAACTGGCATTGGGCGGCAGCTCGTCAATTTCGCGGGCGCTGCGGGCTGGCGCTTCCCGCACATTGACCGGCGTTGGGTCATCCGCCCGGACAAAGCCGCCCATGCCTGGCGCCAGCAGCGAAGGGAGCGCACCAGGGCAGCCACGCGGGGTTGGCGTCAGCGTCGGCGTTGGGCTGGAGGTTTCCGTCGGCGTCGGCGTCGGCGTTGAAGTCGGCGTGGCTGTGGCCGTTGGCGTGTCAGTAGCGGTGTTGGTCGGCGTGGCTGTCGGTGTTAGTGTGGCCGTCGGCGTGTCGGTAGCGGTGTTGGTCGGC
>CAYUTY010000122.1:0-13484 GCA_964447795.1 uncultured Anaerolineaceae bacterium | reverse complement strand
ACTGTGCTGGAATGTCACTGATGGTTGGCGGCGAGTTCGGGCCGGGGTTGACGGGCAGCACAAACTGATCGCTGCTCGTCAGATCGCCATCCGACACGGTGACGGTGACAGTGGTTGTGCCAGCCTGACCATTTGCGGGGGTCATATTGATGGTACGAGTAGCGGTTGTGCCACTCAGAATGATGTTGGCATTCGGCAGCAGTGTAGTATTGCTGGATGATGCGGTGACAACCAGGCTTGCAACAGGTGTAAAGCTATCACCCACCGTGAAATTCACGCTCTTAGGTGTCGCTATTGTCGTGGTCTGAACGACAATATTGCTGAAGGTCGGCGCGACATTGGCATTAACCGTGAAAGTAAACTCACGGAAAGCTGTCATATAACCATCAGACACCGTGATTCTGATTAAAGAAGAACCGACTTGTCCCGTCAGGGGCGTCAAGGTAACAGTCCGAGTCGCGCCTGTGCCGCTAAAGGTGATGTTGACATCGGGGATAAGCGCCGTGTTGACCGATGTACCAGAAAGTGTCAAATTATCGACAGGTGTTTGTGCATCAGCGAGCGTCACTGCAAACGATTTGGCCGTATTGGTCACACTTAGCTGTGGGCTTGCAATCGCCGTTATAGTCGGCACGGTGTTGGCGCTGACCGTCAAGCTGAAGGTATCCAGCGTAACCTTATCGCCGTCGGAAATCCTGATGGTGAGATTGGCGACACCCGTCTGTCCTGCCGCTGGCGTAATCGTCACGGTGCGATTGGCACCGCTCCCGCCAAAGACAATGTTCTCAATTGGAACCAGGGGCAGATTATCGGACAGCGCCGTCAGCGTCAGGATGTCTGCGCCATCATCTGGATCGCCTACTGTCAGAGCGAGTGGGCCTTTCGGCGTCATAAAAGGTGTTGTCTGATTGGCAATACCGGTTGTCGGCGTTAAGGTTGGCGCAGCGTTGGGCGTCACAGTGAAGACGAAGCTGTCTTCGTTGAACGAGCCGCCCGCGTCCAGCACGCGCACAGTGATGATGGCCGTTTTATTCGGCTGGCCGGTGTTGGGTGTGGTTCCGGGTGCGGCGAACAGGCTGATGGTGCGATTCGCGCCAGAGCCGCCAACGGTGATATTTCCGCTTGGCACTAACGTCGTGTCCGACGACAGCACTGAAATCGTCAGGCTGGCCGCCGCCGTTTCCGTATCACCAACGGTGAAGGGAATGTTTGATACTGGCACGATGCCGCGTGTGGTCTGATCGGGGATGTCAGAAATGCTGGGCGGGTTGTTGTTGCGGTCAATGCACTTCGAAAATTCCGAGGTGCTGTATTCGGGGAACTGCCCAACGATGTCATCATTGAAATCCGTCGCAGTCATGGTGAAGAAGTTTGCACCTACCGGAAATTCGCTGTCTGGAATGACCTTACTGATGGTCGCCAGACCATTCACATCCGATACCACAACTTCTGATGCCAGGTATTCTGGCCCTTCACCAAAACCAGAAACATCACAGGTCACATTGGCGAAGAAGTCAATGCGAAATTCACGATTGGGAATGCTGTCCAGTGTCGCCTGGATGGTAACATTGACACCTGCCCGCATGCCACTGGTCAGCACGGGGTAATTTTGCAGGTTGTTCGCGCCGCTGTCAGCATCATCGACATCATTCAGTGTTACGCCAGTTGCGCCAAGATCAATGCCCAGGCCGCCATTCCCAACGACGACATTATTCATAATTGAGTTACCAGTGCCAGCCGTCGCTTCGATGGCAACACCCGCCTGACCGTTGTTGGCAATAACATTGTTCCATACCTGCGTATTCGGGTCGTCGTCGTGGTCGAGGCCAATCTGGTTACGCTTCGCACCATTGGTGATTCGCACGCCGATATTTCCATTGCCAAGGGCAGCAGTGTTATTCTGGTTGACGCCGATATAATTGGTCTGGATGCGATTACCTTCGCCCTCAACCCCGCTGATTTCAATGCCATCACCGCCGTTGCCACTAATGACATTGCGAGCCAGCACCGAAGTATCATCGCCAATGAAGTTGTTTCTTGTATTGATGATACGAACCCCATCTCCCACGTTGGGCAGGGCGCTCATACCATTGGCTGTTGTGCCGATGTAATTGCCACGAATGCGGTTGCTTGTTGCACCACTTGCACTGATCTCAATGCCATAACCATTATTACCTGAGATGACATTGCGATACTGATTACCCAGTGACGCCTGACCACCACCAATATAAGCGTTGGGTGACTGAAGCTGAATACCACCCAGCGCATTCGGGCGCGCCAGTGTACCCAGCGAATCCGTGCCGATATAATTACCAAAAACCCGGTTATTGATGGCCGTTGTACCGAGGATCATGATACCAGGCGCAACCGGAGTCACCCCACCCTGATTACCGGAAATGATATTGCGTTCCGCAGAGTCAGTTGTGCCATCACCATTGGTGCCAATCAACGCCAGCCCAATGCCATTGAGTCGAATGCCGCTGGCGACATTACCGGTGATGCCAGCAGTTGTCAGCAGGCTGTTACCATTAGCCTGTAAGCCAATGATGTTGCCCTGAATGATATTGTTACCGCTGAATAAGCCGCCCTTGGCAGCAATTTCGATACCATCGCTGCCGTTACCACTGATGACGTTGCATGGCCCGATGCAATTGCCGCTGGCATCGATACCCGCGCCACCTATGGTAAAGTTACCTGCTCCAGCGACCAGGATACCGTCAGCAACATTCGGCACACGAATTGTGCCGGTTACGCCCAGACCAATGTAGTTCCCCTGAATAGCTGTGAAGCCATTAGCACCCGGCCCACTGACTTCAATACCATCGCTGCCATTGCCGCTAATGATATTGCGATGGCCTGCCGTCAAACCACCAATGGTCGCAGGCACTTCATTTAGCAAAATACCATTAGCGACGTTGGGTTCAGCAATCGAACCACTTTTATCGGTGCCAATGTAGTTGCCTGAAATAATTGTCCCAACCGAAGCAGCTTCAACCTCGATACCATCGTTTTTATTACCGGAAATGATGTTACGGTCAGCCGCGATAGAACCGCCAACAAGTGTATTGTCGGCACCTTTGATGTGAATACCATCAAGGTTGCCGTAATCACCCGAACCTTCCACTTCCAGGCCGAGGAAGTTACCCTGAATGATGACATTATCCGCGTTATCGATCATGATGCCATGATTTTTGAAACGAGTGATGGCCACACCGCGAATGATACTGCCGCTGCCTCCGGCCAGAATAGTCAAGCCATTGGGACTTGCTGGACAGCCTCCTTGACCCTGCGCTGTGTTACCGGCAATTTCAATCTTGATGACTGCGGCTGTCCCGCCCGACGCTGGAGAAGCACCCGGCTGCGAGTAGCCATCAATGATAATTGGGTCAATGATGTCGGGCAATTTACAACCGAGCGGAAAAATCGTGAACGGTGAGGCTATACCCGGAATATTAAATTGGATGGTATCTGTGAAGCCTGCGTTCAGATTAGCCGCAGCAATAGCCTCACGTAGGGTACAGGTTGCATCGCAGATGCCATCATTGACATCTTCCATCGTAGTGACAGTAAACACCATCTCCGCCATCGCGCCCACATCACCCGCCCCGCCGCCCATTGGCTCCGGGGTGGATTCAACGGTTGCTTCCGGCGCGAGTGTTGCTTCAGCAGTGGGAAGCGGTGCGACTGGCACGATCATCAGCGGCACAGGCAGCGGTTGATCGGCGGGTGTCCACACTTCCACATCATCCACCAGGAAATCTGCGCCTTCACGGCTGGCAAAAGCAACACTGCCGGGCGGCAGCACAACCGTGTCCTGCACAGCGATCACTTCCAGGCCATCCACCGCCACGCGAATCACGCCGCCGAGGGTTGACAAGCGCAGTGTGTGATACTGTCCGTCGGCTGTCGGGGCGAGGACTGCTGAACCCAGCATTTCTGCACCACGATACAGCGTCAGATTACCGTCAGCACTCAGTTCGGCGGTATAGCCGCCTGCGCCGGGGATGTAGCGATTCGTCAACTGCACCCCGCCGCTGCGAATGAAAACGCGCGCCTGAACAGCGAGGTCAAAAAGGTTTTCGTACAGCACCAGTTCCGCGAATTCGCTTCCGGTGCCGCGCAGCGTATAATCGGCATCACGCGGAATCACTGACCAGCCCGCTTTGAGCGCCCAGGCACCTGCCAGCGCGTCGACAAAACTGTCCTGATAGGCCAGCAGCAGCGCCGGTTCCGGCGGCAGGGGCAGCGGCGCAAGCGTTGGCTCAGCCGTTACCTCTGCTGTCGGCAGCACTTCCGTTGTGGGTTCCGTTGTTATTTCCGCAATCGGCGTATTTTCGAACGGAACAGCGGTCAGAACTGGTACGTCGGTTGGCGTTTCCAGAACGACTGGAGGCTGCTCGGCCTCAGCCGTCTGTTCCACTATAAGTATGTTATCCTGTGCGGCAGTTGGAAGCCCGCCCAGGCACAGTAAAATAGCACCAAGCGCAATGAAAAGCGCAAGGCGACCACCCGAATTTCGCGTTGCCATACAACGTCCTCATTATGAATTATGAAAAAAGGGAATAATGCCCTCAATAATTATTTTAATGCTAAAAACACAATAAAGAAGCTAAAGCGCGTGAATTTTTTCCAAATTCTGTAAATACTAGTTCTATAGCGACGACAGTCTGTGTGGACATATGGTTAAAGCTCATTTAACGCTTAGCACACCCCGGATCGTGATACTGTTGACGATGAGCCTGTGGGGAATGACTCTGGCTACAAGCGCAGCCAGCCGCACACAGCAATCAGACGAGATGTTGTTCTGGATTGGGGAACGCGAAACATTTACGCTCTACCGCTACGATGTGCTGCACCATCTGCTTGCCCCGGTCACGACTTCGCCAGATTACCGCTTTCTTAATCCACCGGCTTTGTCACCAGATGGGCGTCATATCATTTATGAAGTGGATCGGGAAGGAGAGCGCGCACTTTTTGTCGTCCGCACCGATGGGGCAATTATTTATGAATCCAGCCGGGACAGGGCAACCCGCCTGCCCATCTGGTCGCCGCGTGGGGATGTCATCGCTTACTGGGAAACTACCGACGGTTTCTGGCATTTTTATCTGATGAATCCAGACGGCAGTGAGTCAAAACCAATCAGCGATGAGGTTGGGCTGATACCCTACACCTACCCGCTCTGGTCGCCGGATGGCCGCTACATTTTTTTCAAATTGTGGACTGCCCGCTATGGCACGACGATTTATCTGGTCGAGGTACAAACGGGCTTCACCCGCAATCTGACACCGTTCCTGAGCGCATCCGGCGATCTGAGCTGGTCACCGAATGGCCGTTATTTAATTTATCGCTCGGAACGCGACCGCAATGGTGAAATTTATGCGCTGGATGTCGATACTGAGCAGGTTGTGAATCTAACCCGCCATCCTGCTGTGGACTTCCAGCCGGCATGGTCGCCCGATGGCAAACAGATCGCTTTTGTCTCCACCCGCAACGGCAGAGGGGAAATCCACATCATGGGGGCCGATGGCAGCCAGCCGCGCCAGGTCAGCAGCGGCGGTGGTTGGCTGCCCATCTGGTCGCCTGACGGTCAGTGGATTGCCTATGTTTCCCGGCAGAATGGGCGGGACGCGCTCTACATCACCCCTTCACAGGGTGGGATCACGCGCCACATCACCGCTTTAAGCGAGCAGTACCAATTCCTCGGCTGGTTCAGCGGTGAGTAATGCCACCCTTACAAATCGAGCTTGCCGGGACACAGAATATTATTCGGATCGAGTGCGGCCTTAATCCGCCGCAGCACCTCCATCCCCTGCCCGTACTGCGCTCCCATGTAGGGAGCCAGGCGCAGGCCAACACCGTGATGATCGTTCATGAGCGCCCCGGCTTTCATGGCGGCTTCGACCCCGGCACGGAAGACGGCGTCGTGCAGTTCCCGCGCTTCAACCAGATCATCCGGGCCTTTCGGGATTTTCATACGGGCGTAAATCATTGAACCCCACTCATACCAGTGGGAAAAATGGGTTGTGAGCGAAAGATTCCATTCGGGGGGAACAACGGCTCGGATCGCCTCGGTAGTAGCGTAGTAGACGGCTTCGATATGTTCGAAGTCGGCCACCACATCGACAGTCCCCCAGATGCTCGGCAGTTCCGGCGCATAAGGCGGATAATAAAAGACGTAGCGGCGATCCCACCACAATTCACCAATGGCATCCGGCAGCAGATCAGCGCCCAGCGACAAACAGATTTCGCGGGCTTTGGCCGCTTCCAGATCAACCAGATCAGGATATTCGCCGTCGAACATCATGACGAAAGTGGGCTTATCGAGGGCTGTCTCCACAGCGCGAGACAGGCTGTGCGAGGCAGCATCCGTATCATACAACCGCATCACCGGCGGGCGCAGGCCGGTGACCATGATGCGCCGCCCGGCCTCGATGCCCTCAGCCAGCCTGGGAAAGGCTGCGACGACAAAAGCGCGGCGTTTAGGCAGCAGGCGCAGTTTGACAGTAGCGGCGGTGACGATGCCCAGCGTGCCTTCCGCGCCGACCAGGATTTGAGTCAGCTCCGGGCCAATGGCGTGGCGGGGTACGGAGGGCGACTGTACCAGTTCGCCTGTTGGCGTCACAAACTCCAGGTTGAGAATGTGATCTTCAATTTTGCCATATTTGCTGGAAAGGACACCCGACCCGCGTGCCGCCACCGACCCGCCCACAGTCGCCCATTCGGTAGAGGCCGGATAGTGGGTGAAGGTCAACCCTTCCGCATTTAGCTCAGCTTCAAAATCGCGGACAATTTTCCCGGCTTCGACAGTGCAGGTGAGCGATTTGCGGTCAATATGGCGCACGCGGTTCAGATCGCGCAGATCGAGGATAATACCGCCCCGGTCAGCATTGGCAGCGCCCTGAACGCCGCTGCCGCCACCCCAGGGCGTCACTGGCACTCGCAGTTCGTTCGCCAGTCTGAGGACAGCCGCCACCTGTTCCGGCGTTGATGGACGAACGGCGATGTCCGGCTGGCTTATGGGCTGCCCCGCGCCAGCGGCGGCAATAGCATACCACCATTGATCACTGGCGTAGCGGGCGCGCGCCTCAGCCGTATCAATCACCCCGGCTGCCCCCACAATTGCTGTAAGGCGTTGTGCGAGTGTGTCTCCGGCTACGGCAACCATGCTTTACCCTCTGTCCAATCGCGGTTCTTGATGGTGACATCCACCTTTTCCAGTTCTTCAATGGCGTCGATCAGGTGGTCGGTAAAACGACGAAATGCTTTTTCGCCCTTTTCTGCCGTGCCGCGCTGCGGAACGCCCATCGTGCCGGATTCAGTGAATTCTTCATGGTCAAGCGGGAAATTGAAATACTGGTAGCCCTGAAATTCCGCATCCGGCATCCCATCATTTTTTGCCCAGGCCGGGCCGAGCCATTTGGGAGCGTGCGCTTTATCGGTTTTGGCACGATCCAGCCGCACCAGCGCCGGATTGTGCGCCAGCACCTGCGAGGTTTCCAGCTCACCTGCGTGCCAGCCAGGAGTCTCTTCAACCGGGCCTTCAAGGATATCCTTCAACATGCCGATGTAACGTTCGGCATAGGGCTTATAGTAAGCAATCAGCGCACCGGTTTCATAGCGCAAACGGCGCAGCACCGGATCAACCACTTTGACATTCGAGCCGTGACCGTTGACAAAAATCAGGCGATTGAAGCCATGATGAATCAAACTGCGTCCGATGTCGTACAGCACATTGAGATAGGTATCTGAGCGCAGGGTAATTGTCCCGGCACCCCACCCCGGCGCACGCATGTGCTGAGGGGAATACCCCAGCCAGAGTGTGGGGGTATACATGACGCCCGCCTCCTCGCCCACCCGCCGCGCTACTTCAGTCGCGGTAATGGTATCGCAGTACAGCGGCAGGTGCGGGCCGTGCTGCTCCAGACTGGCTTTGGGGATGATAATCGTGTCGGAATGTTTCAGGTATTCCTGCACGTCAACATAACTGAGATCGCCGAGACAAAACGATGGGAAACCCAGTGATTTTGTCTTTCGGGGGGTCGCCATAATACGTAATCTCCTGAATAAATTTGCCCTCAAATAAGGTGCAATAATTCTTCCAAAACGATCTCCGCGAAGGCTGGATCATTGATGTGAGCATCAACTTCGCGGTAAACAATATCTTTTTTCAGACCATCGCGTAATAAATCCCAGCAGCGGCGGTTGAGGTCTGGCTGCCAGAATGCACCACCTTCGATGTCCATGATCGAACCGCCGCCGAGCGGAACAACCACCGTCACTGGCCCGCCCGCGCGGTTGAGCTTTTCGACTACAAAGGCGCTAGCAGCCAATTGTTCCTCTGCGGTAACGCGCACCAGCGTGAATTCTGGATTGTGATAGTAGGTGGGACGCCCGTGATACTGCTCCGGCACTTCATGTTTCGCGCCGAATACCACAAAATCCAGGCAGCCCGGCACAATCACCTGTGGCACGCCCGATTCCCCCGCCGCATCCAGCCGGGAGGGGCCGCCGATATGAAAACCACCAGCGATCTGCCCGGCAATTTCGCTCAGGGTGTAATCCAGCACCGCCGTGAACTGGCCTTCGGCGATCAGTTCCTCCATCGCCGGGCCGCCAACGCCGTTGGCATGGAAAATCACGAAGTCCAGCCCACGCGCTTCGATTGCCGGTTTGATGTGCATCAGCGGGCGGGTGGTATTGCCGAGCATGGTTGCCGCTACCGATGGTTTTTGCGTACCGGTTGTAAGCTGCGTGCCGCGTGACTGATAGGCTTTTGCCATGCCAGCGATAGCGCCCGCCGCCGCATCAAACACGGTGCGGCTGATGGGATTCAGGCCGAGGATGTCTACAATCGAGTGCATCACCAGCACATCTTTCGTGCCGACAAAAGGCGCGAATTTTCGATGGCCGGAGGCAATCGGGGAAACAATCAGCTTGGGAAAGCCAATGGGCATGACTTTGGCCGCTGCTGCCGCCAGCACACTGCCTTCCGCCCCACCCAGCGCCACCAGTCCATGAATACGGCCTTCATTCAGCAGGTCAAGCGCGATTTTACGAACACCCTTGAGCATTTCTTCAACCGCTTTGCCCCGGCTGCCCGCATTTCGCAGCGCCTCAATCGTCGAGCCAGCCGCTTCCGCGACCGCAGCGCGCGAAAAATCCGCCGTGATACCGACTGCCTCGCCCAGAATACCAGAGTCCAGCACCAGCGTATCGCACCCGGCCAAACGCACCTGATCACGCAGATAGGCGGTTTCCGGGCCTTTGGTATCGAGTGTGCCAATCAACAGTACAGTTGCCATCGGTCAGCCTTTGAGGCATGTAAGTTGAGAAAAGCGGCGCATACTGTAGGGACATAAGCGGTCATGTCCCCACAGAAATTCGGCCTGAAGCCAGAGCGCTGTAAACCTTATGCCCCACTGGCACGCAGGTGCTTGATGGATTCTTCTACATAACCGCTGTATTCCGAGTCGCTCATCAGATCGCTGCCATGATCGCGGATGAATTTCAGTTCAGCCTCAGTAGCGGTTGTCCCGGCGGCTTCCGACTTTTTGGCAAGCGGCGAACGATCCAGCGGCACGACAAATTCCACCGTGAGCTGTTCGTCATAACCCGCCTCTCTCAGTGTTGAAATCAGCTTCTTCCAGTCCAGGCTGCCCGCGCCCGGTGGGAAGCGGTTGTTATCCGCCACATGGAAATCGACCAGATGTTTACCCGTGTTCAGAATTGCCTGATAAGGATCAGCTTCTTCAATGTTGATATGGAAAGCATCCAGGCAGACGCCGACATTTGCTTCATTGACATCCTCCATCAGCTTAAGCGCCTGATCATGACGGGTGAGGAAGTTGGTTTCAAAGCGGTTGAGCGGTTCCAGCCCAATGCGAATACCGTCTTTAGCGCCGTGCCGGGCAACTTCGCGGATATTCTCAACGGCCCAGGCCCATTCGGTCTCGGCGTCGGCCATCGCCACAATCTTGCCCACTTCGCTGGGGACAAGTGTAAAAATGCTGCCGCCCAGCGCCGCCACCATATCCAGACATTCTTTCAGGTAAGTGACGGTCATCTCCCGGTAATAAGGATCAGCGTGAATCAGGTCGCGCCCGTGAACCATGATGCTGACGGAGCCAAAGCACTTCAGGCCGTTGCTGTCCAGCAGGCCGCGCACATGCTTCCAGTCGTACTTGCGCGGTTCACCCATGATCTGAATGCCGTCGTAGCCCAGCCGCTTCATACGGTCGATGGTCATCTCAATCGGTTCCGGGCGCATCCAGTTGTGCATACAAATCTTCATGAAAAATCTCCTCCAAAATATGTTTGTTCTTTAAAACTGCGTGTAAAGGCGGATAAACCGCCCTGTATCACCTGATTCAGCGGCGCGGCGCGGGCGGAAGTGCCTTAAAAGCCGCGACCTGATTTTCGATGGCGCGTTCCGTCGGCAGACGTTCGGCACTGGATGCCCCATAAAAACCGGCAATTCCTGGCATTTTTTGCAGCGCGACAGCGACATTATCCGGCTCATCGAACGGCCCACCATGACAGATCACCAGCGCATCTTTCCGCAGCGACCAGATGGTTTCGGCCAGCGTCATCACCCTGTCGCAGGCTTCGTCGAGGGTGTAGGCCACACTCGCGCCGATGCTGCCCGCCGTCGTCAATCCCACATGGCAAACGAGCAAGTCAGCCCCCGCCTCGACCATCGCACGGGCTTCGTCCGGCGTAAAAACGTAGGGCGAGGTGAATAAGTCCATCCGCCGCGCCAGCGCAATCATCTCAACTTCTTTGTCGTACCCCATGCCGGTGGCTTCAATATTGGCGCGGAAGCCACCATCAAACAGACCGACGGTGGGGAAATTCTGCACACCAGAAAAGCCGATTTCCTTAATCTGCTTCAGAAAATATGGCATCAGCCGAAAGGGGTCAGTGCCGTTGACACCGGCCAGCACCGGCGTGTTTTTCACCACCGGCAGCACTTCACCGGCCATCTCCATGACGATGGCATTGGCATCACCATAAGCCAGCAGACCGGCCAGCGAACCACGCCCGGCCATGCGGTAACGCCCGGAGTTGTAAATAATGATAAGGTCGGCCCCGCCCGCTTCTTCAAATTTGGCAGAGATACCCGTTCCCGCGCCCACACCGATAATCGGCTTGCCCGCTTCAATCTGAGCATGGAGGCGTTTGAATACATCGTCGCGTGTGAAACTCATTTCAGCTCTTTTCCGCTGCCGGAATCATCCGCAGCAGCGCTTCGGTTGTCGCTGTGACAAAAGCGGGATCATTGATGTCCTGTGGCATCTCGATAACTGGAATATCGGGACGCAGTTCAGCTTTCAGTGCTGAAACGAAAGCGGTCATGGCTTCGGGTAAATAAAACGGCTTGCCGGGCAGATCAATCTCTGACCAGCCACCAAGCGGGATATAAACCGCTGTTGGCCCCTGGGCAGCATTCAGCTTACGGGCGAAAATAGTACCTAGCTGGGCCGTTTCGTCAGCCGTTGTTCGCATCAGCGTGATGTTCGGATTCCACTGGTACAATGTCCGGTCACGAAATTTTTCCGGCACGGTATCCACTGCCCAGAAATTGCACATATCCAGGCAGCCGGGAACAATCACCTGTGGAATACCCGCCGCACCTGCGGCATCAAGGCGTGCCGCACCAGCGCTGAGGACGCCGCCCAGCAGTTCATCCGCCCATTCGGTCGTGGTCATGTCCAGCACCGCCGTGACCAGGCCATCGGCGATCAGCGCTTCCATCTGCCTGCCGCCCGTCCCGGTGGCGTGGAAGACCAGCACTTCATACCCTGCTGCTTCCAGCAGTGATTTGGCATAATTGACGGCGCGGGTAGTGTTGCCAAACATGCTGGCGGCGATGATCGGTTTATCATCACCCCGCTCAGCTTCGCCCGCGACCATGCCGCAGATTGCGCCCGCCGCGTTGCTGTAAATCAGGCGGCTGACGCGGTTGATTCCGTTGACATCGATGATCGACGGAATCATCACGATGTCACTCAGCCCGACAAATCCGCTGACATCGCCACCAGCGACGGTGCTGACCATCACTTTGGGAAAACCCAGCGGCAGCCCGCGCATGGAGGTGGTCGCTACCGAGGTGCCGCCGCCGCCGCCCATACCGATGATGCCATCCATACGGTGAGTGTCGTAAAGCTGTCGGGCGATGACAGCCGCGCCGCGCCCCATGACCGCCATCGCTTCGCCCCGGTCATTTCCGCTGACCAGTTCAGCTAATGATGTACCCCCTGCTTCGGCCACCTGCTCGCGGGTGACTGCCGCCGGAAAGGCCGGTTCGCCCAGCACACCAGTGTCGATGACCAGCGTTTGGCAGCCGCGTTTTTCGATCTCCGCCTTGAGGAAAGTAAAATCACTGCCTTTGGTATCGAGCGCGCCGATGACCGCAACGGTTTTCATTTTAGTCCCCGGCGGCAGCTACGCTAACGCTTTGCTTCACCGGAATGCGACGACGTCCGCCGACCACTTCCCGCGTCAGGAAATAGGCAATCGCGCCGGGAAAAGCATTAAAAATAATCAGGAAGGGTGCCTCGACCTGGTTAAACTGTTGTGTGGCATCCTGGGCAATCTGGGCTTTGCGGGCATCATCGTAAGAATTCCAGATGCGATCACGCAGGCCATAAGGTTCTTTCGGACTATTGGCAGAAAGCGCACTCAGCGAAAGCACAGCAATGATGGCGATGGCAGCAACCAGACCGGCGATATGCCCGGCAGAGGTGATCGGCAGCAGGCTATCATCAAGCTCGGCGCGTGGGGGCGCGACATGACTCCAGAGGATGAAAGAAAGGGTCGCCGCCAGCAGCAGTAAAAAGCCATAACGATATGGCACAAAACTCCAGGGGTTGAACAGGCAGACCACACCGAACAAAATACCGACGACAATCACATTTTCAACACTTTTATAGGTGCGATTGGGGATTTTGCCGTTGAAGCGCAGCGCCACCAGCGCGATCAATAAAATGAACAGCAGCAGCACGCCAATGAAGGCGGCGAAAAAAGGAATGGCATTGAACAGGACGGCATTGCGGGTACTTTCATCCACCATCCCCGGCACAACTGCCCCGAAGAGATAGGCGAAAATGAACAGAATGATGGCGATGCCGCCGAGCCATTTAATCGGGCCAATGTATCTGGACATAATTTTCTCCGTCAGGCGAGCAGCTTTTTCAGAAAATTAACGCCGTTCTGCGCCAGTGCGTCCTGGCTGACCTCGAAAGGACGCCAGATGGCGGCGGCGCGGGCGATGGTTTTGACCTTGTTGGTGAAGGACTCGATGACCACCGGGCCATCATAGTGAATATCACGCAGGGCTTGCGCTACCGCGTCCCAGGTGACGTTGCCGCTGCCGGGTGCGCCCCGGTCATTCTCACAGGAATGCAGGTGGCACAGGCGTGAACCTGTCGCACGGATGGCATCACCCAGCGATTTTTCTTCGATGTTCATGTGGAAAGTATCAA
>CAYUTY010000121.1:0-13603 GCA_964447795.1 uncultured Anaerolineaceae bacterium | reverse complement strand
TGATATTTCCGCTAATCAGGATGCGATAGACCTGATGATGAAACGTTTTGGCGGCCAACTGGACATCATTTTCCTGGAAAGCGGCGGCGACAACCTGGCGGCCAGTTTCAGCCCGGAACTGGTCGAAGTGGAATTTTATGTGATTGATGTAGCGGGTGGCGAAAAAATCCCGCGCAAGGGTGGGCCGGGCATCACCCGCTCGGAACTGCTCATCATCAACAAAACTGACCTCGCGCCGCATGTGGGGGCGAGCCTGGAGGTGATGCAGGCTGATACCCACAGGCAGCGTGGAAATCGCCCCTATGTTTTCACCGATCTGAAAAGCGGTGGAGGGCTTGCTGACGTGGTGGTGTGGATAGAGCAGCGCCTGAAAACCCGACCCCAGCGCGATGCTGACTATGAACCGCCGCCGCCTCATTCGCATCCCCATTCCGTTAATGCATCATTGCTCGATATGCTGCCACCCCGCTACCAGTCAGATACGGCGGTCAGCGCGGCTCCGATGGGCGCGGCTGATCTGGTTTATGATGCCGATGGCATGGTCGCCTGGGACAAAATCTGGGAGGATTTTTGTGATCTGGCGCTGGCGGGCGGGCCGCCGCATCGCGGGACGCTGCTTGAGCCGGTTCACACAGATGACGTGCTTGCCAATCCTGAAGTTTATCGAGCGGTTGTGGCGGAACTCAAACGTGGCATCACGATGGTGACGGGTTTATCCGCTGTGGAAAGCAGCAGTCCAGGCTGGGTCGGCATGGAATGCAGCAGTGAAGCGATGGCGATCTGGCTGCTGCGGGCGATCGTGGTGGAAAATGTCAGCGTTCGCCGCGAAAACAGCACTCTCTATTTTCCGGCGGGCCCGGCTTTTAGGGTGGAACAGGAAATCAAAAATGTGATTACCGTCGTCGCCAAAACCACTCATTACTGGCGGGAACATGTACAGCAGGCTGGATAGCCGGTCTGACGGGGTGATCTAAATCGGTTGCAACCCGCCGCATTTTTGTGCTATTCTTCCTTTAAATCAAAACGCCCCCGATAACTGCGGAAGACAGTTACCGAGGGCTAACCGCCGAAACGCCAAATAGGGGCGCTTGGGGCTACTGTGTATTGTATCAGGTAGGCCGCTTGCTGCTATTCCCGGCAAGGCGGCCTATTTTATTTGGAGAGGATACACACATGCCCCGCAGGAATGTTAGCCGCAACGTCGCGCTATGCTATGTTCGCCTTTCGCAAACAAGAAACGCGATTGACCTTATCAGCCCTGAACGCCAACGAGCCAATATTCAAGTTGCCTGTGAGAAAAATGGTTGGATTCCAGAGTGGTATGAAGATGTTGAAGGCCATAAATCAGCTACTACAGAGCATAATCGTCCAGCCTGGCTTGCCCTCAAAGCACGTCTATCTGACTCTGATGTAGCCGCAATCGTAGTAAATGAGCAGTCCCGCGCTATGAGAAATACATGGCGTGCTATTAAACTTTTTGAAGAATTGCCAGCTTATGGGGTGAAGCTACATCTGGCAACGCTTGACCGTACTCTGGATATAAGCACCCCGGATGGTCGTATGACAGCCTATTTTCAGGCTTTTATAGATGACTTATATGCACTGGATGCATCTCGCCGCGCACAAGACAGCATTACACATCGAAAACGAAAAGGTGAAAGTATCGGCATACCGCCATTTGGGACAATTCGGAATGATAGTGGCTACTTAATGCCATCACCTTACGGTGTGTGGCTAATGCCAGATGGAAGTTTTATAGCAGGTGAATATGGGGACGAATCACCAAGAGCTGATGCGTTATGGCGTGGTTATTATGAATGCGCCCGGCTTATTCTCGAAACCTACACTCGGAATTTGCATGGTTATGGATGGATTGCAGACGAACTCAATTTAAAAGGTTGGGCGTTTCGGGATCGCTGGAACGAACCGCGTCCCCTGAAACTTGACGATGTGCGTCGTGTAACTTCCGCATGGCGCGAATATGCGGGATTAATTTTGCAGGGAAAAGCCCGTGATCGTATTGCCAGCAAAATTGAAAACCCAACTCAAATTCTTTACGATACAGGACATGCAGTTTTCGACCTGGATTTATTGCGTGCAGTAGCTGAAACACAGGAAGGCCGAAGCAGAGCAATGCGTCCAACTGGTGCTGTCCGTGTTGCCCACATTTTTCCACTAAGTGACATTTTATTCTGCGCTCAGTGTGAAAATGAAGCCGCAGAATCAGGCAACAGAATGTTAAGTTCCCGTTTAATCGGTCATCAAAAACGAAAACAGGCTTTGCGTTATCGTCATTCAGAACGCCGTCGTTGCGGATGTAAAACCAAATCCGTCCTCGCTTCTGAAGTTGAACAGAGTTTTTTAGAGTTGATTGATGCCCTACAGGTGGATGCCGAGGGAGTAACTCTCACATCAAACCTGACTCATCAGTCCTATTTCAGGCAAGTCGCCATAAAAGATCAGCCCGCACTTAGGGACGAAAAGGAAACCCTTCTCGTCAAACACCGTCGAGCGCTCAAAAACAACCTGCTTTTGTTTCAAAATGGGGAAATCGAGGCAGAAGAATACTATCGGCAAAAGGATTATCATGAGCGTCAAATTGCCTCTTGGGAAGCTCATTCAACAGACCATCAAGAAATTACAACGGATATCACAGCCTATATCCAAATCGTCAAACGCCTGAAAGAGTATTGGGAGATTACAAAGGGAGAAGATCGCAAACTTTTAGTCCACAGCCTGTTTGAAAAGATCATTTACGATCTTGATCTGAAACGTATCGTGGATTTCAAAGTTAAAGGTTGGGCAGAGCCAGTTCTACGGTCTGAGAGGGGAAATTAAAAACCGCTTAAAAGGCGGTTATTAATAAATCTGTGGTACGTTTGTTAGCCCCAACGGGGTTCGAACCCGTGTCTTCACCTTGAAAGGGTGACATCCTAGGCCGCTGGACGATGGGGCCTTGCAACGAAAAATAGTGTATCAGCGAGGGAGGGCGGTGTCAAGACAAAATCATGCACCGGTGGCGAAATTCGCCGCGCGTTCAAATCGTTCGGCATCGCCGGGGCGCAGCAGTCCCAATTTTTCGCGGATGGCGATAAGCTGGCGCACTATCTCTGGCGACAGCCCGCCCTTTGGCCCGCCAAGTTGTGCCGCCATGTGAATGATTCTGGCGTTGTGTTCCAGGCTTTCCAGCCGCAGATAGGCGTCCCAGACATGTCTGGCGGCTGTCAGCGACCCGTGATAGGCGAACAGCAGCGCATCGTGTTCGCCGATGGCGCGGCGGATGGCTTCGCGGCTGTCCGGGCTGGAGGGCGTGTTGTAGGGCAGGGTTGGCACCAGGCCGAGCATCAGCACCACTTCGGGAATTAAAACCTGGGCGAAATCGTATCCGGCAATCGTCAGCGCCACCGCCGCCGGGGGATGGGCGTGAACGACTCCTCCAATGTCCTCGCGCTGGCGATAACATTCGAGGTGCATCACCAGCTCGGAGGTCGGGCGCAGGTCGGCATTTTCCGGCGTCGGCTCGTCCACCCGCTGGCCGTCGAGATTGACGACAATCAGTTCTTCCGGCGACATAAAACCTTTGGCGAGGCCGCTGGGCGTCGTCAGCACGCGGTTTTCGTCCAGTCGTGCGCTGATATTGCCGCTTGCACCATCGATATAGCCGCCGCGATGCATCAGTTCACCAATCAGGCAGATTTGCGCCCGCAGTTCAGACTCGGTTGTTGCCCGTTTCATACCGTTTTCACCCCGCCAAACAGCGCCAGTTCAAAAATTTTCAGGTAGCAGTCAACATGTGCGTAGCCGATCTCGCGCAGCCAGTCGCATTGCATGTCCAGCGGCGCGAGGATATTGGCATCCTTATGGGGGCGGTTGTGATAGTCCTCAGCCGCCTGCTCACGGGTCTGGGAGAGGCCGCGCCCCTGATTAAAGGCCAGTGTCGAGTCGATAAACAGGTCGCTGAATACATCTTCTACCCAGTCGCTCGGCGGGGCAACATGCTCCAGATTGAGGAAAATTCCGCCTGGCGCGAGCAGGTCATAAATCTCTGCGTAGAGTTCGCGTTTGCGTTTGTCCGGCTGGTGATGAATCGAAAAACCGGACACCACCGCGTCGAACGGCGCGTGTGGTTTCACGGCCTCCAGCCACGCCGGAAGGCCGTAATCCTCGACCAGAAAAGTCACCTGTGACTGGCTGGCGGCTAGTTTGGTGCGGGCGGCAGCGATCATCGGTTCGGAAAAGTCGAGCAGCACCAGGTTTGCCGCCGGAAACTGGCTCAGCACTGCCCGCCCCAGCACGCCATCACCGCAGCCGAGGTCAAGGACGTTTCGCAGCTCAGGCCGCGCAGCCCGTAACAGCCGCAGCATTACATCAATCTGTTCGCCGGCCAGCGGAATCGCCCCGCGCATTCCTTCCAGAAAATCCGTCGCTACGCTGGCGCTCTGCCAGACGGTATCCTGTCGTTGTGTCATGCTTTCTCCCAGCCCAACTGTGCGCCGAAGCGGGTGTTGGATTGAATAATGTTTGCGATGTCGCTGTGTAGCTGCGGGATGACCACGCTTCGCACCTTTTGCGTGGGCATCAAAACCGTGTCGATCAATTCCAGCGCGGCTTCAACATCGGAGACAAGGCCGGTGAAAAAGACCAGTCCTTTGCCGCCCAGACCATCGGCCAGCCGCACTTCAAGCAGGTTGACCAGCGCACCTTTTACACCCCGGTCAGCCGCGAGAATGGCTGCCGGGACGGTGCAGGTTTCGACGATGCCGAGCGCGTCGCCCGCTTTCAGCGAACGGCTTCCCGCTAAGGCCCGTACCACGTCGGGATGCACGCCGGGCAGAAAAATGTGGTCAGTCAGCACATCCGGCGCGGCTTCCCGCCCGGCTTTGAGCGCTTCTTCCACCTCGGCCACATCCCCGCCCCCCAGCACCAGAAAACGCCCCGGCTGTACCGTCCCGGCATGAATGACATCCAGCGCGGCGCGTTTGACCATCGCGTCAGCGGCCAGCACCCCGGCGGCGATGCTGCTGAATTCCAGCAGGGCTAAAGCCGGGTCGATGACCAGCGGTTTTTGTTCGGGCAGGTTGAGCATCTTTCACCAGTCAGCTACGGAGCCGTCGCTGTGCCAGAGGCGCGGCGTCTCCCAGGTACCATCATCGAGTTTATCCGCAATTGCTTCGTCGTCCAACTCGATTCCCAGACCTGGCCCGGTTGGCAGCGCCATATAGCCATCAACGATCTTGAAAGGCGTCTTGAGATACCCTTCGCCGCTTGTGACCTGTTCCTGTGCCAGGAAGTTGGGAATCGAGGCGTCGAGTTGCAGACAGGCCGCCAGCGCGATTGGCCCCAGCGGACAGTGCGGCGCAATCCCGGCGTAATAACATTCAGCCATCGCGGCGATCTTTTTGCATTCGAGAATGCCGCCCGCGTGTGAAATGTCCGGCTGAAGGATAACCGCTGCCTGTTTTTCCAGCACCTCGCGGAAGCCCCATTTGGTGAAGAGGCGTTCCCCGGTGGCGATGGGAATAGAAGTGCTGCGGGCGACAGTGACCATGGTATCGATGTTCTCCGGCAGCACCGGTTCTTCGATGAACAGTGGGTAATAGGGTTCGAGTTCCTTCGCCAGCCGCACAGCCATCGCCGGGCTGACGCGCCCATGAAAGTCAATGGCGATGTCGATATTTTTGCCGACGGCAGCACGCAGGTCGGCAAAGCGCTGGACAGTGGCTTCAACGGCGGCCATCGTATCAATAATGTTGAGTGGGCCGTCGATGCCAACTTTGAGGGCGGTGAACCCGGCATCGGCGCTAACCTTTGCGCTTTCGATGTACTCGCCAAAAGTATCGCCGCGTATCCAGCCGTACATACGGATTTTGTCGCGGGTGGGGCCGCCAAGCAGGTTATAGACCGGCTGGCCGAGCCATTTGCCGGTGATGTCCCACAAGGCCTGTTCGATGCCGGAAAGGGCGCTGCACAATACCGGCCCACCCCGGTAAAACTGACCGCGATAGATGGCCTGCCAGTGATGCTCGATGCGGCGTGGGTCCTGCCCGATCAGGTAACGCCCGATTTCGTGGACGGCAGCGGCTGTGGTCTGTGCGCGGCCTTCGACAATGGGTTCCCCTAAACCGACAATGCCTTCATCCGTATGGATTTTCAGAAATAACCAGCGCGGTTTAACAAAAATGGTTTCGAGGCGCGTAATTTTCATGGACGATTTCAACTTTGAGGCGTGAGTTTCCATAAAAGATGAGTCGGTAGAGTTTAACATAAAAACCAGACGAGGCGCGAACCAGCCATCAGGATATGGAATGTTCACCGAGCAGCAGATGAGGGAGAAAGGCAGCCTGAAAAACGGGCAGGAACAGGTAAGCTTGCAATAATAATTACAGTCAGTGTACGATGTTTGTCTGTAAAACCTGATGCGATAAGTGGCGGAGACGTCCTGCTTGACAACCTGATTATGATATGTTATTTTTTACTCAAATACAGAGTGTATACGGGCTGTATACAATTTAAGGTATCATCTGTACAGCTTGTGAAATAAATTTTTATGGGAAAAGAGTTGCAGGCATTGGAACAGTATTTGCAGGCGCACAGCCTTGATCTGAACGGCGAGTCGCCCCGGCTGCGCGAGGTAGCGTACCGCCGTCTGGCTGATGCTCTGCAGAATGTTGACCTGGAACCCAATACCCCGCTCCCGGAAACCTACCTTTCCCAACTCCTCGGAATCAGCCGCACACCGGTACGTGAAGCATTACAGGAACTCGCCAAAGATGGGCTGATCCAGATGGTGAATGGGCGCGCCATTACAGTGGCGGCACGTTCGGCACAGGAATTGTTCGACGCGCTGAGCATCCGCGAAATGCTGGAACCAGAGGTCATGCGGCTGGCAGCGACCCACCTGCCTGCGCCCCAACTGGAAAGACTCCAGCAGTGTACCAACGAGATGGAACGGGCGGCATTGGTAGCAGACCGGGATGCCTGGTCACGCGCAGATCGGGAATGGCACGAGATTTTGTGTGACGCTTGCCCGAACCAGCTATTGGGGCAGATGGTGATGCAGGCGCGTCACCGGATGTACCGTAAAGGCTCGGATGAGTATGTTGTCGATCAGTATCTGATTGATGGGACTCAGGAACATCGCCTTATCGTGGAGGCGATTGCCAGTCAGGATGGGACGGCGGCGGCGCAGTTGATGCGGGAGCATCTCGATCACCTGCGCGAAAATATGTTCAGGAGATTGATTCGCCGCTGAAGCCGTGACTGAAAACATTTTTTTGAAAGTGATTGTGTATTGTGAACCCTTTTTTATTTGCCGCAACCAACTTCGTAACGATCAGACATCCTGAGACACTTCCCGTATGGGCTGCTGTCTGGCAGCCTGTCGTATCTGCGTTCGATCCTGAAAGCAAAACGGAAAGGAGACCTCTTATTCGAGCGATCAATCCTGATTTAATAGCCTTTGAAAACGATGATCTGCTAGTAAAGTGAGGAAAATCGACTTTATGTTTAAGAAAACTACCTTCATGACCCTCGCCCTGGTTCTGGTTGTGGCACTGAGCTTTGGTTCGGTTGCGGCCCAGGACATCACCGAGCTGACTATCTGGTGGGCGCAGTGGTCGCCAGCCGATTTCCTGCAACAGATCGGCAATGACTATGAAGCTGAAACCGGCATCAAGGTCAATGTCGTCCAGACACCCTGGGGTGATTTCTACAACCGTGTCGGCACGGAATGGGCCGCCAAAGGCACCTCGTTTGATATGGTTGTTGGTGACAGCCAGTGGGTTGGTCAGGCAGTCACACAGGGCCATTATGTGGATATGACCGAATTCATGGTCAGTCGAGGCATTGACCAGACGGTCACCCCGGCGACACTGCAATATTATGGCGAGTATCCGGCTGGCTCTGGTTCGTACTATGCCTACCCAACCGAAGGCGATGCCAACGGCTGGGCTTATCGTACCGATCTGTTTGAAGACGAGCAGAATAAGGCTGATTTCAGCTCCAAATATGGCTATGAACTGGCCGTTCCGCAAACATGGGAACAACTGCGCGACATCGCCGAGTTCTTCACTCGTCCCGATCAGGGGCTGTACGGTGTGGCTGTTTACACCCAGGATGATTACGACGCGATCACGATGGGCTTCCAGAATGTCTTCTTCAGCTACGGCGGGGACTGGGCAGATGAAAATTTCAACACCCTCGGCGTGGTAAATTCACCGGAATCAATCGCCGCTCTCGAACTGTATAAGCAACTGTACAGCTTCGCGCCTCCCGGCACCAATGATGCCTTCTTCCAGGAAATGAACGATGTTTATCTGAATGGTCAGGCGGCCATGATTATGAACTACTTCGCTTTCTTCCCGGTGCTGGCAAGCGATCAGAACCCGTATCAGGACTCGACTGGCTACTTCTCAATGCCGGCTGGCCCGGATGGCGAGCGTTTCGCAGCGCTGGGCGGCCAGGGTATCAGCATCAATTCCTATATTGATGATGCTCGCAAACAGGCTTCTTTCGACTTCATCGAGTGGTTCGCGCAGGAAGATGTTCAGCGTCGTTGGGCGGAACTGGGCGGTTACACCTGCAATATCGCCGTCCTCGAATCGCCCGAATTCCTGGAAATCGCGCCCTACAATGCGGCCTTTGCCGAGACCATGACTTTCGTCAAGGACTTCTTCAATATTCCTGAATTTGGTAAGCTGCTGGAACCGGCACAGCGCAATCTGGCGACCTATGTTGTCGCTGGTCAGGGTACGGCTCAGGAAGCAATGGACAGAATGGCTGAGGAGATGGATGCCATTCTGGTCGAGAGCGGTTACGTGGTGGAATAGTTTTCTCACACCCGTGTCAATCCGGGAGGGCAGCAGTGTGCTGCTCTCCCCATCTTCAAGAGGACACATGACTAATCAGATCGGCACTCAACCTGCTCTGACTCAGCAGGCGGAATCCAGCAGACGGCGACACCTGAGCGACAGGCGCATTGTGCAGTTGTTCATCATGCCGACCATCATTCTGCTGATTTTAATGAATATTTTTCCGCTGATTTATAGTTTGTTTTTGAGTTTCACCCGCTTTTCGGTGATTTCGGATGCACCGCCGGAATGGGTCGGCCTGCAAAATTACGTCACCATCCTCAATGATGCGCGTTTCTGGAATAATTTCGCCATCACCGGGCGGTACGCGCTGGTGTCGGTGGCGCTGCAAACGCTGATCGGCTTCGGGCTGGCGCTGCTGCTCCGCAATAAATTTAAGGGCAGCGGCATCCTGACCACGCTGATTCTGGTGCCGATGATGCTTTCCCCCATTGTGGTCGCCGTCTTCTGGAAGCTGATGTTTAATCCTTCGGCGGGTATTTTCAATTATCTGCTCGGCTATACCGATATCAATACCTCTCCGCAGTGGTTATCTCAGCCGGATTTGGTGCTGTGGGCCATTGTCATTGTCGATGTATGGATGTGGAGTCCCTTCGTGATGCTGCTGGCGCTGGCCGGGTTAAGTGCTATCCCGGAGTATCTGTATGAAGCCGCCGCTATTGACCGCGCCAGTATATGGTTTCAGTTCCGGCGGATTACACTGCCGCAGGTAATGCCGCTGCTGCTGATAGCAGTCTTATTCCGCACTATTGAAGCCTTTAAACAATTTGATCTGGTGATGGGGCTGACCGGCGGCGGGCCGGGCGACCTTACCGAAACCGTCTCCATACGTCTGTATAAGCTGGCTTTTCAGGGACAGTATGATACCGGCATGTCGAGCGCGCTGGCCTATATCATCCTGGTCATCATCATCGCCGTCAGCAATCTGTACATCCGCCAGTTGAACAAAGCCAGGGGAGCATAACATGGCCGCACAGACCACCCCCACCAGTACACCCGTTAATTATTCGACCCGTGTCGATAAAGTCGGGCGCGGGCCGCAGTTGGCGATTCGCATCCGCGCCATCCTGGTCATCATCCTGGTCATCATCTCGCTGATTCCCGTAGTATGGATGGTGATGACGGCTTTTAAATCGCTGCCGGACGCCGTTGAAGTCCCCCCCAAAGTCTTTTTCACGCCGACCCTGGAAGGTTTCGTCAGCCTGTTCACCCAGCGGCGCCAGCTTTCCGCCAGCGAGTGGGAAGCGGCTAAGCAGCGCACTGATCTATCCTGGCCGGAGCAGATCATGCTGGTGCGCCAGCAAACCATCATCGGCCAGAGCCAGTTCGCCGGGCAACTGCTGAATTCGATCATCATCGCCGGGGTATCGACGGTGCTGTCGGTGGGATTTGCGGTGTTGTCGGCCTATGCCTTCAGCCGCTTCAACGTCCCTGGTAAGGATGACCTGCTCTTTTTCATCCTGAGCCAGCGTATGCTGCCTGCTGTGGTTGTGACCGTGCCAATTTTCCTGATGTATCGTCAGCTTGGTTTGTACGACACCCATCTTGGCATGATTTTGTTGTATACCAGCTTTAACCTCTCGTTCGCTGTCTGGCTGCTCAAGGGCTTCATCGACGAAATCCCGCGCGAGTACGAGGACGCAGCCCTGGTAGACGGTTACACCCGTTTGCAGGCGTTCCGCAAAATTGTCCTGCCGCAGGCGGTGACGGGTATCGCGGCGACGACGGTTTTTTCCTTCATTTTTTCCTGGAATGAATATGCTTTCGCGCTGCTGCTGACATCGGACAAGGCCCGTACTGCGCCGCCCAGCATCCCCCTTATTCTGGGGACAGGCGGCATTGAGTGGTCAACCATCGCGGCAGGTTCGGTCATCTTTCTTATACCGGTGGTGATTGTCACTTTCGCACTGCGGCAGCATCTTCTGCGCGGCGTCACTTTTGGCGCGATTCGCAAAGGCTAAACATGGCAACCATTCAACTACGCGATGTCACCAAAAAATTCGGCGACAGCTATGCCGTCAAACCGCTTGATCTGACGATCAAGGATGGTGAATTTGTGGTACTGCTGGGGCCATCTGGCTGTGGCAAAACGACCACTCTGCGCATGATCTCTGGTCTGGAAGCGGTTACTGAGGGGCAAATCCTGTTTGATAATCGTGAAGTCACCTGGAATCATCCCAGCGAACGCAATATCGCTTTTGTGTTTCAGTTCTTCGCGCTCTATTCCCACCTGACAGCCCGCGAGAACATCGCCTTTCCACTACAGGCCGAAGGGATGCCGCGCGATGCCATCAGGAAGCGGCTGGCGGAAGTTGCCGAGATGCTGAAAATCGGCCATCTGCTGGACAAACGGCCCGGCAGTCTCAGCGGCGGCGACCAGCAGCGGGTGGCGCTGGCGCGGGCGCTGGTTCGCAAGCCAGCCGCTTTCCTGATGGACGAACCATTGGGGGCGCTGGATGCTGAATTCCGCGAAACCATGCGCGCCGAGATTAAACGGCTGCATATCGACCAGCACGCGACGACGGTTTATGTGACCCATGACCAGATCGAGGCGATGGCGATGAGTGACCGTATTGTGGTGATGTCGAAAGCGGAAGTGCAGCAGGTGGCAACCCCCACCGATGTTTATCAGAACCCGGCTAATTTATTCGTGGCGCAGTTCATCGGCAGCCCTGGCATGAATCTGATTCCCGGCCAGTTCGTTGACGGCGAGGTGTGGATTGCCGGTGGCAAAATCCCGCTTGATGATCGCTGGCGTGCCGCGTTGGGCAAACATCTGGATGCAGGCGGTGAGGTGATCGTTGGTTTCCGCCCGGAGGCGGCCCAGGTGAGCGCCGAGGGTGGGTTGACCGGCACGACTTATGTCAACGATCTTCACGGTGGCTACAGTATGCTGCATATCGAACTGGCCCGCGATCAGGTGGTACATGTCCGGGTTGACCGCCGCACGCATTTCCAGATTGGCGATGCCCTGCGCTTCGACCTGAACCCGGCAATGGTTCGTTTTTTTCATCCCAAAACCGAGAAGGCGCTGCATAAAGAGGTTAATTAACATGAGCGATGTGCGCCTGGAGCATATCACCAAAAAATACGGCGACAATGTTGCCCTTAACGATGTGTCGCTGGACATCAGGGACGGCGAATTTTTCGTGCTGCTGGGGCCGACGGGCGCGGGCAAAACGACGACTCTGCGCGTGATCGCCGGGCTGGAAAAACACGAAGAGGGTCAGGTCTATTTTGATGGGCAGGTGGTGGATGATTTCCAGCCTGCTGACCGCGATGTGGCCTTCGTTTTCCAGCAGTATTCGCTTTATCCCAATATGAGCGTATACGACAACCTGGCTTTCCCGCTGCGATCACCGATGCGCCGCACGCCAGAGGATGTTATTCGCCAGCGGGTGAGCAGTGCTGCCGAAAAGCTGCGGATTACCCACCTGCTGGATCGCAAGACGGCGAAACTTTCCGGCGGCGAGATGCAGCGTGTTTCTATCGGGCGGGCAATTGTGCGCGAGCCGCGCATCTTCCTGATGGATGAACCGCTGTCGAATCTGGACGCCAAACTGCGTGAGTCGCTGCGCGTTGAATTGAAGCACTTGCAGAAAACCCAGCGCAGTACAACCCTGTTTGTCACCCATGACCAGATTGAAGCGCTGACGATGGCTGACCGCATCGCCGTCCTCGATCATGGTCATGTGCTGCAAGTTGGCACGCCCACTGACATTTATGACCATCCGGCTACGACGGTTGTCGCCCAACTGGTTGGCACGCCGCGTATCAATTTGCTCCCGGCAGTTGCCGAACCATCCGGCTTCCATATCCAGAACAGTGATCTTCATCTGCAAACCAATGGACATCATCTGAACGGCCCGCTGCTGGTCGGCCTGCGCCCGGAAGATGTTCGGCTTGGCGAAGGTGGGCCATATCGCGGGCAGGTGATGCTGACCGAACCGCTCGGCGTGGAAACCATTGTCTATCTGCGCTGCGGCGAACAACGGCTTCTGAGCATCGTGCCGGGCGCGGCACCTTATAGCATCGATCATGTTGTGCAGTTCAATATCGCCCATGACCGGCTGCATTTCTTCGGCGAGGATGGCCTGCGCTTGAACTGACCCCGCCCTGAATGCCTCCCCGCAGGAGAGCAAGAACTTGCATTTACGAAGAAGCGGGTAGGGGATGATGAGACAAAAAGATATGCACTTTTTGAAAAACAGGCAGTCGTTTAAGGGGTTTGAATAATGCGTTTTGGCGTCAATACCTGGGTGTGGGTGTCCCCGCTCACAACCGACGAACTCAAAAATCTCGCGCCCCGCGTTAAGTCGATGGGCTTCGACTGGATTGAATGCCCGCTGGAAGGTCTGGGTGATCTGGATTACAGCGCTGGCAGACAGATCATCAGCGACCTGGACTTAGGGGTCAGTACCTGCGCCGCGATGGGGCCAGACCGTGACCTGATTCATCAGGACAGCGCCATTCAGCAGAATGGAATTGCCTACATTCGCGGCTGCATCGAGGCGACACAGGCGCGCGGTGCGACTAATCTGGTCGGCCCCATTTATTCAGCGGTGGGGCGTGTCTGGCAGCAGTCAGCAGATGAACGCGCTCGTGACCTTGATACGCTGGTGAAAAATCTCAGGCTGCTGGCGGCCTATGCGGGCGAGCATGGGGTTGTCCTCGGTATAGAACCCCTCAACCGCTTCGAAACCAGCTTTATCAACCTCGCTGCACAGGCAATT
>CAYUTY010000120.1:0-13818 GCA_964447795.1 uncultured Anaerolineaceae bacterium | reverse complement strand
CGGCTCACACTCTGCATGACTTTTGCAATTGTACTATGACATTTGTTTCGATTTTCCCCTCAAAGTACAGGGCGGAGACGCAGCTCCGCCGCTGCTAATAGACATCGGTGCGGCGGTCTTCGAAGATAGGGATACGTTTACGCACCTCGTCCACCAAGTCCATCTCAATTTCGGCGGTGAGCAGCATGGGCGCTTCACCGGCCTCGACCACAATTTTGCCCCAGGGGTCAACAATCATGGAATGACCACCGAAGACGGTATCGCCCGTCGTACCGGCGGCGTTGACCGCCACGATATAAAGCTGGTTCTCGATGGCGCGGGCTACCAGCAGCGCACGCCAGTGTTCGACCCGCTCAATAGGCCATTCCGCCGGAATGACGACCATCTTCGCGCCTTCGACGGCATACTTGCGGAACAATTCGGGGAAGCGCAGGTCATAGCAGATCGCCAGGCCGGTATTGCCCCAGGGCAAATCCAGCGCCAGCGCCGACGCGCCCGACTGCAACCACTCATCTTCCTTCATCAGTTTGAACAGGTGCAGCTTGCGGTAGACGCCGAGCATCCGACCATTGGGGGCGAAAAATGGGGCGCTGTTGGCGACTTCGACGCCGCGTTTTTCCAGCACCGAGCCGACGATGGCGACCTTGTTAGTGGTGGCGGCCCCGCTCATAGCGGCAAAAGTGCCGCTGTTCAGCACGGATGACAGTTCCTTGCTCTGTTCCCAGGCACAGCCGCTCGACCACAATTCGGGGAAAACGACGAGGTGTGAGCCGCGCCGGGCTGCTTCCGCCGCCAGCCGTTCCATCTGCGCGACATTTTTACGTTCGTCGCCCAGCGCGATGTTCATCTGCGCCAGGCTGATGACCAGTTTTGCCACAAGTGCATCCTCAGGAGTTAAAAGGTGAAAATTAAAGGTTAAAAGTGATTTGCTATTATGCTCTATTGTACTTTCAACCGCGCTTTTTAGCCTCTTAACTATTGAGCGTGGCCAGCTTTCCAGCAGCAATCGTCAGCGCCAGGTCTGCCGGGTCTTGATGAATGGGTTCAATCATGACGATCTCGTTCACCATCATTGTAGTCGATCCACTCCCAACGGCTGTAGGGTTTTCTTGACAGGGGCGAACCGGTGTGTTCGCCAACAGCATCATGATCTGTTTTGATCCTCTAACAGCCTTTTTACGCGCCAGCGCTATAGTCGCTGTGTAATTCGAGCAGCGAGATGTTTATGAGCCAGAATCAGCGGGCAGGCGACCTGGAAATTAATCAGGATATGGATTTTCAGCGCTGGGAGTGGCGCTTTCAGCAGGTGGGCGGCCTGATTTTACTGCTGATTGTGATTGCCGGATTGCTCGGCTTCCTCGGCGGCGATGGCCCCTTCAGCACCGCCAGCGTCAGCAGCGACGGCGGCAGCCTGCGCCTCGAATATGACCGCTTTGAACACTTCATGAACTGGACAGAAATGCGCCTCTATCCTCAGCAAACCGATTTCACCCTCTGGATAGACCGTGACTTTGCCGAGATGATGAACATTGACCACCTCAACCCGGAATTCGAGTCCTCCGGCAGCGACGGCAGTCGCCTGACCTACCACTTCACCGACTTTGAACCGGGCGAGCCGATTACCTTTTACTTCCGCTTTTCTCGTTTTGGCATGTTCAATGGGCAGATGGGTATTGAGGGTGGGGAAACCCTGACCTTCCCCCAGGTCATTTACCCATAACAGGAAAAGGTGTGACTCATGGATGCTGTTGTTCGCGCCGCAGTCCTTTACTTTGTGCTGGTGCTGGTCTTCCGCGTGAGCGGCAAACGGTCGCTGTCGCAGATCACCACCTTCGATTTTATACTGCTCCTCATCATCAGCGAGGCCACGCAGCAGGCCTTGCTGGGTGACAATTTTTCGCTGACCAATGCCCTGCTGTCGATCATTACCCTGACTGTGCTGGATATTGGCTTATCGATACTGAAACAGCGTTTTCCCGGCCTGGATAAAGCCCTCGAAAGCACGCCGTTGGTGGTGGTCGAGGATGGCAGGCCCATCAGGGAACGCATGATGAAATCGCACATTGATGAGGCCGACATTATGACGGCTGCGCGGGAGCGCCAGGGATTGGAACGCATGGAGCAGATCAAATACGCTGTGCTGGAACGCAGCGGTGGCATTTCCATCATCCCCCAGGATGACGCCCGCTGAATTGCGTTACAGGCGCTTCACCATGTGGATGTCTTCCGGTTCCAGCGCCAGCAGGTCGGGATGCGCTTCATCCGTCGGTTGGAAACCCTGACTCAGATAAAACCCAACTGCCGAGTCAGAGGGAGTCGCCGAGACATAAAGCGCCCGCGCACCGTCGGCCCGCGCCAGCCGGACAACCTCGCTGACAAGCTGTTCGGCGATCCCCTGCCGCCGGTAATTTTTGCTGACGAACAGCGCCGCAAGCTGCGCCATCTCATCTGTCAGCCGATAGCGCAGCACAGCAAACCCCGCCAGTCGCTCGCCATCCAGCGCTCCCAGCAGCACCCCGCCCGCTTCCAGCAGCGGCTGCCACTGTTGAATGTGCGCCTCCACGCTGAAAAAATGCCCCGCTTCATGATTCCAGGCTGGGCAGTCCTCATCTACCCTTCTGGCTTCCAGCCTGCCATCCTGATAGCGGTACAGGGCACTGATATGTTCAGACCGGTCAATCTCGCCGATGCGGGCGATGTCGGCTGTCGCAAGCTGCTGATAGACGATCATGTGCGCTTCTCCTGTTGACCTGTGGGCAGCAGCGTTTTACCCGTTGCCAGGTCGGTGTTCAGATAGCGTCCAGTGGTTCGTGCCTGTTCCCCGATCATCTCCGCCACATCGCGCACAATCTCCCGCGCCTGCTCCCAGATCAGTTCCGTCGCATCGCCCAGCTTTTGCGCGGCTACCGCTTCGGCAATGCGCTGGTAGATGAGCGCTAGTTCCGGCTGATGATCGCGCAGGTTGGCCTTCAGCGGCAGTGCCAGTTCGCCTTTCAGATAGCCCGCTGTGCGCTGCCACAAACCCTTGTAAATTTCGTCGGTTGCCTGGGCATAATGGCGGCTCGTCAGTTCTTCGACAACCGCTGTCGTCAGCGCTTCAATGAAGGCTTTGCGCGTGATGATACCCTGCAAACGGGCCTGTATCCACGTGTCGGATTTGCCCTGATTGCGGTAGCGGCTGGCGGCGCGTTCAAGCACGCTGAAAACCGCTTCCTCCGTATCCTCACCTTCCTCCAGCCGTTCCGCGCCCACGCTGGCGAGCCATAATTTCATCGGTTCGACTTTGGGCGAGGGAATCGACTGAATCAGCCGCAGCGCTTGCTCGGTATTGACGACATCCGTAAGGCGCATCTTGCCATCTTCCGCTTTTAACCGCAACCTGTCACAATCTGTGATAGTTTCATTTCCCTCCTTTTTTAGCCGGGCTTTTAAAGTTGACCAGTAAGATTGTGCGCGCTTGTAATCACTTTCAAGCAGTTCAGCAATCAGATCAATCACGCTGTAATACCACTCGCCATTGTGCCAGACCTTGCGAATACGATCAGCGCTGATAGCGGGGATGAGTTGATTGTCGCCGGAAGATGACATAGACATACAGAACTCGCTTTCTATTCAAATTCGAGCCGAAGTGAATTATGATGGAGGTGCACAAATTGCAGAATTACCGCCTGTATACACAGTATACGTATAGCATAGAATTTGTCAATATATCACGTGTAAAATGATGGTGGGAGCTTGAATCGTGGCACAACAATCGGATATGATGCAATCGACGACCATGCGTGTCACACGGCGAACCTCGCGGCATGTCGAATACCTCAAGGGGCTATTGCAGCTTCGCAATGGGCGCGACTATTCACCTGACGATGTGGTGTGGGAAGCGCTCAACATCGCTTTTGGCGACGACTTGAAACAGATCAGCGAGAAGCCGGACAAAAAGGGCAGCAAAACCGATTAATCGATAAAACCAGCCTCAGCGGAAGTCACAAATCGGCGACGAGCTTGCGTGCCGCCTCGACCAGCGGGGCAGCCCAGTTGAGTTCCTTGCCTGCCCAATCGGCATCGCGGTAGCGGCTGTCGCTGATGAAGACAGTTTTTTGCGGGTCGCTCATCGGCACATCCTGTGCTGGGGTTACGGCTGCAAGATTATTATCCGCTGCAAGTGTTGCGGCTGTCAAACGCTTGCCTGCCGGGGCATCAGCCCAAACGCATCAAAACCAGATCAGCCTGTTAAAAGCCATTTTGAACCACACAGAGAAATTCATATTTTCTTCTCATGCTCTGTGTTCTCTGTGTCTCTGTGGTTAGTGCTGATCTTTTGCCAACCGCAGCACACTTTTGATACGTTTGTCCTGCCCCTTTAACTTTTAACTCAAAAATCTCCCCTCAAAATCGAAACAAATGTTATGACAAATGTTTCACCTTTCCCCTCACTTCCATGCTAAATTCATCTTATGATGCTCTGTATGCTCTCTGTGTTCTCGGTGTAAGCTGTGGTGAAAAATGGCTTCTCTGGCAACTGGTAACTTTCGAATATGGCAAACATGACAGGCTGTGTTTCCCTCATGCCGGTTCAACGCATCCCTCAGCTATGGCAAACATGGCGGCGGCAGGCCCCTCTGCCACCATCGCCACCATCGCCATACCCTCTGCCCTGCCCCCGCCACTTAAAAGCGCCGTTGGCGGCGGAAACCCGAAAAAAGCAAATAACCGCCACCGCCGCCGCCGCCGCCAATTAACACACAGCCCATCAAAGGTGATATAAGACCCTCTGGCTATTCCCAAAAACGCGCTAACCTGCTAAATTTTCGCACTTGCCACTGGGGGAACTGATTAAATCGTAACGGTTGAGTTGAGGTTGTAGTGCGGTGACAGGTCTACAGGCGAAAAACGAAAAACGGACAGCCCATCGACGGCTGCTAGCGCTGGATATAGTGCGTGGCTATGCCATGCTGCTCATGCTCATCAGCCACAGCAGTTGGTGGCTCGATGATCTCGATTATGGGGTTGCCTACGGCTGGGATAATATGATTGCGCCATCGGTCAGCCTGCCGGACAGCCTGCCGGGAATGGTGCTGCAACTGGCGACACCGACTTTTTTTCTGCTCGGCGGCTTCAGCATCGCCCTGTTCGCGGCATCCCGCCGTCGGCGCGGCTGGGGCGAAGGCCAGATCACGCGCTTTCTGCTCATACGCGGTTTCCTGCTGATCGCGCTCGACCTGACGATCATGAATCTGACGCTGCACGAGCCATATTATGCCGAACGGCTGTCGGTGCTGACCGGCATGGGCATCTGTGTCTGTCTGATGGCCTGGCTGCGCCAGTTGGACTGGCGCGTGCTGGCTCTGCTGACCGTCGTGATTCTGGTGGGAACGCAGGCCTATTACCTCAGCCTGACAGCAGCCGGGGAATGGCCGCGAGAAGAATCGATTTTACGCGCTGTCCTGCTCGCTCCCAGCGTGGAGGACATCACCTGGAAAACCCAGTTCCCGGCGCTGGGCTGGCTGCCGGTGATGCTGCTTGGCTTCATCACCAGTTCACGAGTAGCCGAAGACGGCGTGCCGCTCGGTAAGGTGGCGCTGTGGCTGGGCCTGGGCTGTCTGCTCCTGTTTATCGCCATCATGGCGGCGGGCGAACTGGGCAGCCTGTACCCGGCTGATCCGCTGATTTTTGGCAAACACCCGCCTGATCTGGAATATCTGTCCCTGTATACCGGGCTGGCATTTCTGCTGATCGCGCTGCACAGCATGTTGGAAGGCTTCGCCATGACCATCCCGGCCAGAGTGGTGATGGTTTTCGGGCAGACGGCGCTGTTTTTCTACCTCATTCACATTCGCCTGCTGGAACTAATCAGCCCGTTTTTCGCCGGGCTTCCTTTCGGCCCGCTGGAACGCTCGCTGCTGATTGTGACGGCAGCGCTGCCGCTGCTGGTCTGGTTGTGTGTCCGCTATCGCGCCTATAAACGCCAGCACCCGGAAAGTGTGCTGCAATATCTGTGAGGCGGGAACACTGACGCTGAAAGGCAATGAAGACATGAGGTGTACAGCATCCCCACAGATGCGACGTTATGACCAATAAAACGCTGGAACGGATTGAACGCGAGGCGGGTGTGCCAGGGTTGGCGGCGCTGCTGGCCGGGCTGCCGCCAACAGATTTGCAATCGCTGCTGCTGGAAGTTTACCGGGAGCAGGCGCAAAAACGCCAGCCTGCGGCGCTGCTGGCCGACTATGAACGTGACCGCTTTGTGCGCCCGTCCGGCACTGCGCCAGAAAAGCTGCTGGCATGGGAACAGGCAGCTTATGCCAGCCTGCCGCCCGGATTCGAGACAATCTCGCTCTCGCCCGTGTGCCCGCTGGGGACAAATTCCGCTGTCGCCCTGGTAGACCAGCACCGCGCCCTCAGCACCAGCCGCAATAACGAAGTCGTCTCCGACTCGACCAATGTGCTGGCGCTGGAATGTGCGCTGCGGCGGCGGGGCATCCTCCGCAAAGATGCGAAATCAGCCGAGGCGGTGCATCTGGCGACGAGCCACCGCCTGCTGCGGACTCAGAATTACGGCAATCCAAAATCATTGGCGCACTTCAGCGCGTTCGCCTTGTGCAGTTCGGGGCGGGTGCAGGATGGGCTGGGATTTGAGCGGGCGGTCATGGCGCAGCACATCGGATTTTACCTGCGGGCGCTGCGTCATTTCAGCGGGCGCGATTTGCCGCTGCGTGTGGCGCTGACGGATTTCCACGACAGCCCGCGACTCGTGAACTTCATCGAGCCGTTGTTTGAGCAGATTTGGGTGGATTTCCCCGGTGTTGAGTGCGTGGTGGATGACCAGCGCCAGAGCGGGCGCGGTTATTACCTCGATTTTTGCTTCCATGTTTATGCCGCAACGGAAAGCGGCGATTGGCTGGAACTGGCGGACGGCGGCGCGGTGGACTGGACGCAAAAGCTGTTGAGCAACGCCAAAGAGCGGTGCATCATCAGCGGCATCGGCAGCGAACGGGTGGTGAGTGAGTTTTCGACTCCGTTATAAGCCAGTGATGTTCGTGCTACAATGACGACGATCTAGATGGAGCAAGATGCGATTTATGACTTTAACACCCGAAAAAACCATCAAAGACGTTGTTACCGATTTCCTCGGCTCTGCGTCCACGTTGGAAGCTCTTGCTGCTTATCGACTGCCGGATGAACTTCAAGTACGGGCGCATGATCTGCTGGAAAAGAATCGAGCAGGGAATCTGTCGGATGATGAACGCGCTGAAATGGAAGAATTTCGCCAGATCGACCACTTGCTGACGCTGGTGAAAACGAAAGCGCGACTGAGGCTCAAGGCAACGATGTAAATTGAACTCTCAAGTTGAGATTGAGAGTGGGGAAATAAACGTAAATTTGGCAAATGTAGACACTATAGCAAACCCTGTAATCGACAAGCGCGTAAACTGATATGAGTCAATATTTTAGCCAGAATAAGGTAAATGACAATGGAAAGCAGTAAGCTTACTAAAGCAGGATTGAACAAGGGTGATGTCTGCAATACACCACTGTACCAAATTAGGTGGTTAGATAACAATCCGTAGTCAAACAAGGCGACACCCAAAATTATTATAAGACTTTGGACGAAAAAAGCCCGTTGATGCAAGGGAGAAGTATCATAAAAAGGCGTTGGTGGAATCGAAAGAGGAAGTAAAATTATTAAAAGCATTACTAGAGTAATGATGTTTGATGTCAACCAAGTGACTGCTACTAAATGAGAGGAAGGAGGTCGCTTGTAAGCGATACTCGCTCCACATACACCGCAAACTACAGCATATCGTAATTGATAAATTGTTAAAATAAGCATAAGGATAATTGTTAGCGAGCCATTGATGAGTAGGGAAAGAGAGAGCGGGGGTTGCTCAAGCCCACAGGAGTCAAGATTTAATAAACAAGCCAAAGTGTATGAAAGAAAAAAAGGCAGTCTTAAAAAGTAAATTAGTAATGAAAATTTCCATAAGGGCTGTCTGATTAATTTTGTCTTTAAAGTTAAAAAATCTGATGCATTTACTCCGGTCAACACTAGCAAATCCCATCTTGCGTAGTGTGATTTCTCCGCACTGACAAGACGCCAACTTTTTATCATAACTCCAACGAGAAATAAGAAATGGACGAAGCCAAGTAAAATCACGACGGCTAATAAACCTGACGAATTTTTGATGAGATATGAAGCCATAATAGAAACTAAAAAGAGGGTGAGGATTATTGAAACCTTAGACTTAGAGAGGTTTACTAGTTTGATACGTTTCACAGTCAAGATACCTTCAAATCACTAAATCGCTGTTTTCAGTACAAAGGTAATATTAACGCACTCAATATTTCATTTTAACTTAAGCGTGATCCTATTATCAAGGAGCAATAAAATGACTAAGCTGGTTAAAGTCTTACTTTTTACTATTCTGTGTTGCATTCCATTTCTCATACCGAAAACAGCATTATCACAAAGAGTTGAACAAGACTTGAAAGTAGCACGTCTTGATGAAGTCCCCCGTCTTACTTTATTGCCAGGACAATCTGTTTCTTATAAGATTTCCTCATGCCCAGGTACAAATGACGGTTGTATCGTAACTGCATCAGCGAGACTTCAAAGACCTTCTTTAATCACCAATGGATTGGTTACTCCTTTGTCTAGTTCGGCTACTATTATATGTAGATGGCAAATTACAAATGTTTTTGGCTTAGTTCTAGCCGCGGTTGAAAATCAACAAGCGACCACTTTCTTTAACCAACATGGAAAATCACCTTTTGCATGGAATTCATTTCCTACTGCAGTCTATCAATCTTCTCCGTCTTACACTTGGAGCAATAAAATTTCCACAATCAATCCGGCAGCGGGTTATCAATCAACATCGGGTGAATCAACGGTTAGCGGCCAATTGAACTTTTTAGGCGCTTCTCAAGGAAACCGACGTGCGATGATTTACTTTTCAGGCTCAGGCACACCTTGGAGATGTTTAGCAGGGTAAGATCAACTTCGCCACTGTAGAGATAAAATATAATTTTATCTCTACAAGAGTTCGGTTCAACCGAAAGGTTCAATCCCCCGGATTAAAGACGGATATGACTTGCTGCATCATGCGGGTTTCGTCGCCGTCGTAGCGCGAGAGTTCGTAGCAGCCGAGCGGGTGTTCCAGCACATTAATCAGGCACTTGTTGCAGTAGGTACAGGGTTTGTCCGGCGCATCTTTGCCGCTCTGCCACTGCTGCACCAGATCGTTGTTGGCGATCAGCGAACGGGCGATGCTGACGCCATCACACGCGCCGCTCTCCAAGGCCTGCCGCACGAATGAGGCATGTTGAAAGCCGCCGGTGCAAATGACCGGAATCGTGACCGATGCTTTGATAGCGCGGGCATCTTCGAGGCTGACGCCTTCGATCACTTTCCCCTGTGACCGCCGCCACATGAAGCTGAACAGCGGGCGAAAGACGCGGTAACGGAACAGGAGGTAATTGCGGAAGGTGTAAATGCCGCTGGAGATCATGGTGTCGTAGGTTGAGGCGACATCCGGCGGGAGCGCCCCAATCGGATTGCGTGGGTGCGGGAACAAGCTGCCGGACGAGACATGAATGGCGTCCGCGCCCGCCGCCGCCGCCCATTGGCAGACCTGAATCGAATCGGCCAGTGTGTTACCCGGCTTTTCCCAGGGGATGACGGCATTGTTGTAATCGACGGCACTGATTTTGACCTGCACATGAAAATCCGCGCCTACCGTTGCGCGAATCGCCCGCAGCACTTCCATGAGAAAGCGGGCGCGATTTTCCAGCGAACCGCCGTAGTCATCCGTCCGGTCATTGATGCCGGAACTCAGAAATTGGGTGAACAGATAGCCGTTGGCCGCGTGCAGTTCGACGCCATCCAGACCAGCTTCCCGCGCCCGCCGCGCCCCATCGGCGAACTGCTGCACGACCTGCTGAATTTCCGCATGGGTCATGGCTTTGCAGCGGAAGCCGTGAAACGACTCGGTTTTGCTGGTCGAGCTGAGCGCCAGCTTGCCCTGATTTTCAATGCCGCCCGCATCCTGCTGCCGCCCCGAATGACTCAGTTGCAGGATGTATTTGCAGTCGTACTCGTGGACTTTTTCGCCCAGCCTGCGCCAGAAAGGGATGCGGTCATCGCGGTCGATCATGGCATAGTTGGGCAAAATCCGCCCACGCACATGCACCGGCACGAATGATGAGATGATCGCGCCGACGCCGCCCCGCGCAAACTTTTCTTCCCAGTTGATGCGCGCTTGGCTGCCAGTGCCATCGTAGTAGTCGAAGCGCCCGGAAATGTTGGAGCGAAAGACGCGGTTTTTCACCGTCAGATTGCGGAAATTCAGCGGCGAAAACAGGATGTCGTCGGGCATTTTAACCCCTCCCCCACGCTCACTTAGTCGTTCGCAGCCCTCCCCCGCAAGTGGAAAGGGGGAGAAAAGGCAGTTGCATGAAGCGATTTTGGATGTCCCTACGGTGCGACCTGTTCGGCTGGTTCGGCCTGCTGCGATGCCCACCAGGGCAGATGTTTGATTTCCTGACGATGGCCGAGCAGGAAATAGCAGTAAAAAATGTTGGCCCAGGGGAAGAAAAATTGCAGGTAGGCTTTGCACAGCATCAGGCTGTGGTCGCCTTCGTTGGGCAGGACGACGAAATCGCGGATGACGCGGAAAAAGATGTTAAAACCAGTGTTCATGTCCGCCAGATTGTAATTGAAATGGCCGAGGTGCTGATAGGGCCTGTAAAGCGGCTGCGGCGGCTCATGGGCGACCAGCGTCGAGCGGAAGTAGCCAAGCTGTATCGGCCTGCCGTTGAGCAGTTTGACGTTCCAGTCGCCGATGGGTTTTTGCCCGTCCTGGCGCACGATTTCGTTATAGCCGTAATTCTGACCGTCTTTTTTCCAGAAGCCTTTTTTGAACTTACGCCCGGAGAGGTTGCCCACCCATTCATGATTCCAGCCGCAGTAAATGTAGCCGTTGAGCTGTTCGGGGTCGGGCGCTGTGCCATTGAGCAGCACCGTTTCCAGAACGCGCAAATCCTGCGCCGCCAGCGTTTCATACGTCCATTTTGTCGTCGCCATGCCGGACTCCTTGTTTATACAAGACCGCAGATGGGGCGGTGGATGGGGGCGATGACTGCGTGTTGAACGAATGGTTTACTGCTGTGCTGAAATATCAACCCGGTCAACGATGCCGACGATGATGGCGCGGGCCGGGCCGGTCCCGCGTTTGCCCATGATCTGGCGGGCGCTGCTGCCTTCGTCCAGCACGACGACGACATCGCCGACACCGGCCTGCACATCGTCGAGGCAGATGTCATAGGCGCTGGATTCGCCGCCGTCGAGGTTCAGCCGCGCCACCAGCAGCAGCTTTCGCCCATCAAAGAGCGGGTGCTTGACGGTGCTGACGACGTTACCTTTGACGCGCCCGATGTACATATCATGACTCCTGTCAGAGTATCCCAATCACGAATCGGCGTGCTGGTCGAAATATTCCCAGCCCTGTAAATCCGGCGGTTCGATTCCCAATTCCGTCAGAATGGCTTTGATCTGTTCGCGGTGTTCGGTGGCGTGGTTAATCACCTGGGTGAGCAGGATGGTCTTTGGTACATGGCGCATGACGCCATCCCAGTCGATTTCGACCACATCGTCGGCCTGTACCTTCCCCGCCCACTCGATCAGGCCAGCGCCGGTTCGACGAAGCGAGTCCAGCATTTCTGCCATCGTCAGTGGCGGTGCATCGTCGGGGCGGTTGAGGCGTTTGCCAGTGCTGATACGGGAAAAATACGACTGCTCCGAGGTGACGATATGCTGCAAGGTATCCTCGATTGAGCCATACGAGCCGGGGATGCGGGACGCCAGTTGTTCAGCGGTCAGCCCGGCGCAAGCCTCGAACAGGCACAGATTAGCCCAGAGGTGATGGCTGAAAAGTGTCGTGAGTGTGTCCCCGAATTTCATGTATTTCCTTCTGTGTTTCTGTAACCTGATTTCATCATAAACCCGTTTGGGAATTCGCGCTAAACAGACGTTAGACTTATCAGCGCCGGAAGAAGCTGCGGGCGAAAAACCACAGATTCGCCGGGCGCTCTGCCAGACGACGCATGAAATAGGGATACCAGGCTTCCCCGAATGGCACATAGACCCGCACCGGGAAGCCAGATGACGCCAGCTCATCCTGCCGCGAACCCCGTATGCCGTAAAGCATCTGAAATTCATAGCGGTCTTTGGGCGTACTGAATTCGCGGACGGCGTCCAGCCCGGCCTGAATCATCTTCTCATCGTGGGTGGCGATGCACAGATAACCTGTGGATTGCAGATAATCGCGCATCAGCCTGACGAAACTGGCGTCCACATCGGCTTTGTCCGGGTAAGCCAGTTCCGGCGGTTCGAGGTAAGCGCCCTTCACCAGCCGGATGTGCGCCCCCTCCGCGCCCAGTTCACGCATATCGGCCTCGCTGCGGCGCAGGTAGGACTGGATGACTGTGCCGACGTTGGTGAAGTCGTACTCGTCACGCATGGTGCGGTAAATCCGCAGCGTGACATCGGTGTAGGGCGTGTTTTCCATGTCGATAGTGACCGGAATACCGGCATTTTTGGCGTCAGTCAGAATATGGCGCAGGTTCGCCTGACAAAGGTCTTCGCTGATGTCCAGACCGAGGTGCGTCAGCTTGAGCGAAACGCTGGCGTCCAGTTTGTGGCTGGCGATGCGTTCGAGCAGGGCGCGGTAGGTAGCCACCACCTCGCGGGTGTCTTCTTCGCGGTGGACACTTTCACCGAGGTAATCCAGCGTGGCAGACAATCCCCGGCGGTTGAGCGTCTGCGTCGCGCTGACCGCATCGTCCAGCGTTTCCCCGGCGACGAATCGCCGCGCCGCGCCACGCGCAAAACCCCAACCTGTCACCAGCCGCCGCGCCCAGCCAGCGGTGGATAAATACAGCAAAAAACGCCTGAGTATCATGTCTTTCATCCCGATTTAAATCTGTGAACAGCATTACCCGGATAATTTACCCCGGCGACCAAGCAATTTCATCAATCCTGAAAATTGGTCTGTCGCTGCTGTCGATTCGAGCAGCGCTCGTTCGTCGTATGTATAGAAAGAGCGGAACAGACCGCTCAACGATACTCCTGGAGGAGAAACCATGAAATATGTGCTGATGATCTATGGCGATGAAAATGTGAGCGCGAAAATGACCGAAGCCGAACAGCAGGAGGAAATGGCAGAATATTATGCCTTCAGCGCGGAAATCGACAAGCGCGGCGTGAACAGGGGCGGCGAGGCGCTGCTGCCGACCAACACCGCTACAACTGTGCGCGTGCGCGATGGCAAAACCGTGACCACTGATGGGCCGTTCGCCGAGACAAAGGAGCAGATTGGCGGATTTTACATCGTAGACTGCAAAGACCTGGATGAGGCTATCGAAGTTGCGGCGCTCATCCCCGGTGCGCGTACTGGCTCCGTCGAGGTACGCCCGGCGATGGTATTTGAGTAGACAAAGATTACCCTTCCATCAGGTTGAGGTATGAAAACAGCAGGAGGAGCAATGTCTCCGCCGCTACGATTCGATTTATCGGAAACGTCGTGACATACTCCCCACACGTAAACGTGGGGACTTCTAACTTCAGGCAAGACGGCGTGTCTTTTGAGGGACACGACTGACGATCTCTCGGTTAGCATACGCCGATGCCCCGGCGTAACAGATGTTGACCGCCGCGTTGTGATCGCGGTCTAAGACCAAACCACAGGCGGCGCAGTGAAAAGTGCGCGCTCTCAGTTCCAGGTTTTGCAAATGTCCACAGCAGGAACATTTGCCAGTCGTGCG
>CAYUTY010000119.1:0-13913 GCA_964447795.1 uncultured Anaerolineaceae bacterium | reverse complement strand
AACTCAAGCTTCTCCAAAGGTCTTTCTTTTTGCAAATACCGCCAAACTCCAGGAAGGGGTGTTCAATCGAACGCCCCTTTTTGTTACAATACCCGCGTTTTCCATCAACCCATAATAAAAGAACAGCTACATGACCAATTCGACCTGGCAACCGAACAAACTCGAACGCGAACGGCTGGAAAAAGTCCAGCAGATTGAATCACTGGGCATCGAACCCTATCCCCGCCGTGTGAAACGCACCCACATGACTGCTGAGGCTGTCATCGCCTACGAATCCGTTGAGGCCGAGCGCGGCGTTGAAGCTGCCGAGGCGGTGGAAGTGACCGTCTGTGGACGCGTGCGCCGGGTCAATATCAAGGGCAAACTGTCTTTCCTGCACATTGAGGACGAAAGCGGGCGCGTACAGTTGTTTCTGCGTGTCAATGACATGGACGAAACCGCCTATAATCTCGTTAAAGATAAACTGATCGAGATGGACGATTTCGTTCAGGTGAGCGGGACGATGATGCGGACGAAAGCGGGCGAGGTCAGTGTGCTTGTCCGTGATTTTACCGTGCTGGCAAAAGCCCTCAGCCCACTGCCCGTCATCAAACAGCAGGTGCTTGAAGATGGCACGATACGGGAATTTGGCGAATTCAACGATGTCGAATCCCGTTATCGCCAGCGCTATGCTGATTTAGCTGTAAACCGCGATGTCCATCAGGTCTTCATCAAACGGGCGCAGATATTACGGGCAGTGCGCCGCTTCTTCGATCACGAAGGTTTTCTTGAAGTTGAGACGCCCATTCTTCAACCCATTTATGGAGGCGCGGCGGCCCGCCCTTTCATCACCCACCACAACCAGCTTGACCAGGATTTATACCTGCGAATCAGCTTCGAGCTCTATCTGAAACGGCTGCTGGTCGGCGGTTACGACGCAGTTTACGAAATCGGACGCGACTTCCGTAACGAAGGCGTCAGCTTCAAGCACAATACCGAATTCACCATGCTTGAATTCTATAAAGCCTACATCGACTATAATCAGGTAGCTGACCTGACGGAGCGCTTTGTCTACGAGGCCTGCCTCGCGGTCAATCCATCGACAAAAATCACCTGGCAGGATAAAGAAGTCGATCTGGCCGCCCCCTGGAAGCGTATCACCATGCGCGATGCCATTCGGGAAGCATCCGGGATTGATTACATGGACTATCCTGATGCTGCTTCACTGGAAGCGGCGATTCGCGCGGCGGATATTGGGGTTAAGCCGGGGCAGCCCTGGGGCAAACTGGTCGAACATCTGCTGGGTGAATGTGTCGAACCAACTCTGATTCAGCCGACCTTCATTATGGATTACCCGCGCGATATTTCGCCTTTTGCCAAAAAGGTCGAATACGATGATCTGCATGTCGAGCGATGGGAGCTGTACATCGCCGGGATGGAGTTTGCCAATGCCTTCACCGAACTGAACGACCCGCGCGATCAGGAAGCCCGTTTTCTGGAGATGGCGGCTACCTTCCGCGCCGGGGAAGATGATGAGACGCCGCTGGATGAGGATTATCTGCGCGCCATGCGTTACGGAATGCCGCCCAATGGCGGTTTCGGGATGGGGATGGATAGGTTGGTGATGCTGCTGACTGACCAGCGCAGTATCCGCGATGTGCTGTTATACCCGCATCTGCGCGAGGAGAAATGAGTGCTGATATTAAAGTGGAGCAATCGATTGAACAGCGCTCAACAGTTCGTCACCAGTAAAGGGCTTTTTCAGGTAAGCGACTGCGCCGGATTGCAGCGCTTCTTCGACCCAATCGCTTCGGGTATGGACACTTAACATAACAACCGGGATGGATGGATAATACTCGCGGACAGTCACCAGCAGTTCCAGTCCATCCATGCCCGCCATCCGTACATCACTGAGGATCAGGTCGAAATCACTATCATTTTCCAGCAGATTGAGCGCGGACAGCCCATTATCAGCTTCGGCAACAGCATAACCCGTCCGGTTCAATAACTGCGTGACGAGGAGGCGTGTATTGCGGTCATCTTCAACAATCAGAATGCGCGGCACAACGGACTCTCCAGGATATCCTCATGGTTACAATCACAGCTTCAAAGTTCGAGGTCGGCATCGGTTATCGGCGCGCTGGCATTGTAGATAGCGTAATTATCTAGCTTTATCATACAGGTGATATGCGGAGATGAGCCTTAATGTTGTGTAGCATCACAGCGCTTATTGTCTTCTAACACACCTATGTTAGAAGTTTGATAGACCCATATAATGGCAAACCCATATTAAACAGGAGCAGTCAAAAGATGGCTGAAACGTTTACTTTCCAGGCGGAAATTCAGCAGTTGCTGGATATTCTGGTGCATTCGCTTTATACGGAGCGCGAAATTTTCCTGCGCGAACTCATTTCAAATGCTTCCGATGCTTTAAGTCGAGCGCAGTACGAAGCGCTGACCAACCGCGATATGCTGGATGCAGATGCCGAACTTGCCATTGAAATCAAGCCGGATGAGGCCGCCGGGACGCTGACAATCAGCGACACCGGCATCGGCATGACGCGCGACGACCTGACAAATAACCTGGGCATCATCGCCCGCAGCGGTGCCAAAGCATTTCTACAGGCTGTTGCTGAAGCCAAAAGCAGCAGCGCCCAGGACATCATCGGGCAGTTCGGTGTTGGTTTTTATTCTGTATTTATGGTGGCCGACAAAGTGCGCGTCGTCTCGCGCTCACACAAGCCGGATGAAAGCGCCTTTGCCTGGGAATCACAAGGCGGCGCGACCTATACCATTGAGCCAGCAGAGCGCGAAGTGCGCGGCACTGACATCATCCTTTATCTGAAAGAGGATGCCAAAGATTTTCTCTCTTCCTGGAAGCTCAAGGACATCATCCGCCGCCATTCGGATTACATCGCTTTCCCGATTTATGTAGGCGAAGACGAAGAACCCACCAATAAACAGACAGCCATCTGGCGGCAGGAGCCGAAAGAAGTCACCGACGAACAGTATGATGACTTCTATAAGATGCTCACGCTGGATTTTGAGAAACCGCAGCACCGCATCCACATGCGTGCCGATGTACCACTTCAGTTTTATGCCCTGCTCTACATCCCCGGCAGCCCGGAATTTAATATTCTCAGCCCGCGCAAAGAGTCAGGCCTGAAACTCTACGCCCGCAAAGTGTTGATTCAGGAATACAGCAAAGACCTTTTGCCAGAGTATCTTCAGTTCGTGCAGGGTGTCGTAGACAGCGAAGACCTGCCCCTCAATGTCAGCCGCGAGAGCGTCCAGGCAAACAAGGTGATGGCAAATCTTAAAAAGACCCTCACTAGCAAAGTCCTGAGTGATCTTAAACGCCTGGCGCAGAAAAACCGTGAAGAGTACCTCAAAATTTATGCTCAGTTTGGGCGCTACATTAAACAGGGCGTAGCCGTCTCTCCCGCTGACCGGACGGACATCGAACCGCTGCTGTTTTTTGCCACTACCCACAGCGCAACCCCGGATGAAGTCTTTTCACTGGATGAATACACAGCGCGGCTGGTGGAAGGTCAGGAGGACATCTACTACATTCTGGGGGATGATTACCACAGCGCCGCCCGCAGCCCGCATCTCGATGCTTTCCGCGAGCGGGGTATCGAGGTGCTGTTTTTGACTGACCCCGTTGATAACGTCATGCTGATGGGGTTAACCGATTACAGGAGTCATAAACTGCGGAATGTGGATGAGGCCGACATTGATCTCAGCAGCATTGGTACGCAGCCCGAAGAAAAACCCGAACAGGAGACGCTGCCAGAAGCCACCTTCGAGACAGTGCGGGAGCGTTTCGCCGGGGTGTTGGGCGAGCGGGTACGCGGCGTGCGTGAGGGCAAAAATCTGACTGCCAGCCCGGCTCGACTGGTGAGTGAGGAAGCAGGTGCCGGACGTAATATGTTCCGCATCAACCGCCTGCTGGACAAAGAATACGAGCTGCCAGTCAAAATTCTTGAACTCAACCCACGTCATCCCTTGCTGCACAACCTCGGTGGCATGGTCGCAGGCACGCCGGATAATCCTTTGATTGATCTGGTTGTAGAGCAGGTATTTGAGACAGCGCTCTTACAGGATGGTATTCACCCCGACCCAGCCGCAATGGCAGGTCGGCTGACTCTGCTGATGCAGGCCGCGACAGGCACAAAGCTGGAAGACTGAAGCGACAAAATCTCATCTGCAACACCAAAACAGGGCCGCAGCATATGCGTCCCTGTTTGTTTCCTGGATATACCCCTGAATTGTAGGGGTTTACAGTACATAATCAAATACCATAACATCCTGTTATATAGTGTTATGTTCCAGGAAAGCCACTATGCACGAGCAGGATGAAGTAAGTGCGATTGCTGCCTTGAGTAGCAGCGATTTTCAGGATTGCATCCACGCCATCGCGGTCTGTAGGCAGTTTGCTACGCCAGCCGTAGTTGAAGCGCTCAAGCACTTTCTCACCCGTAAACATCCTTTTTCCGAGTGGGAAAATCATATCCTGGCGATTGAGACAGTACGCATCCTGGAGTCTCTCGATGTGCTGGCAGTTGAGGCGCTCATTGAGCTGCTGCGCGATGGTGACGAGCAGGTACAGGCCCTGGCCGCTTCAGCACTCGTCAAGACAGGCGGAATCGCTATTCCCTCACTGATTGCAGCGCTCACAGACCCGGTCACTGGCCTGCGCCGCCGCGCCATCTGGGTACTGGCGATGATTGGCGACGCGCGGGCGGTTGACCCTTTAATCGACATGCTGCGCCAGCCAGATGTTAAAACCCGGCGCTATGCCGCTGACGCGCTGGGACGCATTGGTGCGCGGCAGGCCATACAACCCCTCATCAATGCCCTCAACGACGACGATAAACGGGTACGCTGGGACGCCGCCCGCGCCCTTGACCGTTTTCAGGATGAAGCAATTGAACCGCTGGTACAGGTACTTTACCGGGGGACTAACCATGCCCGCGAAGCTGCCGCCAATGCCCTTGCTTGGATGGGCGATGCCCGCGCCGTAGCCTCGCTGGTCGGTGCGCTGCAAGACCGTGACTCACAGGTGCGTAGTCGTGCCGCCTTTGCCCTCGGATGGATACGTGACGCACAGGCGGTTCCAGCATTGATTGATACGCTCTACGACAGCGATATGGAAGTCCGTTTGCAGGCTGTTGTCTCACTCGGCTGGATACGCGACCACCGCGCTGTCCAGCCCTTGATCGACATGCTGCTGAACGAAAATGAATGGATGATTTATGCCGCCGTTGAAGCGCTTGGCGACATCGGCGATGCCCGCGCCATCAAACCGCTGTCAATCACCATGAATAAAGCCAGTATCCAGTTTCAGCAGGCCGCACGGGATGCACTTCGCAAGTTAAATACACCTGCCAGCACCCTGTGAATGAAAACCTTTTGCGACTTCTCCACCAGCGCTTAATTCCACTCTCCCCTCAAAATCGAAACATTTGTCATGACAAATGTTTCACCCGCCCTCTCATTTCTATGATAAACTGCTCTCTATAAGTTCATTTTTCTCTGAATCGCTGCTGAGCAAAGCCTCCCGGTGGGAGGGCGTTTTGCTTTTTCTTTTTCGGTGCGCTTATGTGTTGAGAATGGTTGGCACTGCTGCCGCGCCAGCGTCCCGCACAGCCGCCGGGAATTTTCAGAATTGTCATAGCGGCGGATTTCGCCCCGGCTCCCGCGGCGAAATTGTCATTGCCGCGCTTCCGCCGCCTCCTGCCGCCGTTCGCTGTGGCACAAAATTGTCACCGCCGCGCCATCACCGCTTAAAGCCGCCTGCCATTGCCGCGACAAATTACCATCAAATATACTGAACCCACTGCACAGGATCACAGATGACCTTCCGCCAGCAGCAGGGCCAGCACACTCATAGCGTCCTCAATTTCACCGGCGCGTGCCATCGAAAACACTTGTGTCGCTGGCATCGGGTGAATCGTCATCACTTCGGCAGGCTCATGTTCGGTTGCGCCCAGCACGACACCCATCGCCACATAAAGATGAGCATATTCGGTGCCAATCCCTTTCATCGTGGCGGCCTTCATCAGAAAGTGCCACTCCGTCGATGTCCCACCCGCTTCTTCCCGCAGTTCACGCTGGGCGGTCATCAGGGGATTATCCCCGCGCGAAATGCTCCCGGCAGGTAGCTCCCATATCCACTTTTGCAGGGGATAACGATAATGCCGCAGCAGCACAATTTCACCCGCTTCTGTGACAGGCACCACCCACACCGCATCCGGTAGTTCAAGGACGTTATAAACGCCTTCTGTCCCATTGGGCAGGTTGATGCGATCCTGCCGAACACCATACCAGGGACAATCCCAGGCACGGCGCGAGTCGATTGGGGTAATGGGGTGCTGAGTCATGAAATAGAATTCCACTAAACCGTATAAGGGATGGCTCGCATTGGCTAAGCCGCAACCCAGTACATCAGGATAAGCAGGCTGTAGGCTATAACCAGGCTGCTGAAAAGGCTGATACGCAGCCAGGGCGGAAGTTTATTGTTATAGGTAGCCCGAATGAGCCGGATAAGCCAATAAGCTGCCCCCCCAATCAGAATCGCAGCCGCCAGCCCGCTAACAGTCCCGGCAGAAATGCTGATCGGCACTGCGATGATAGACGAAATCGTTCCACCAGCAACACCACTGATGATCCCTATTACAATGCCGAGCGGCAGACGATTTAGGGTTAGCTGTTCTGCTGCAACGACAGCAGTGATGCCGATAACAGCCACCAGAAGGATGTATATTGGCCCACGCAGCGCGCCGCCCTGCACACCAACAATAAACCCATGACTCAGAACAGCAGCCACAAAACCCGCTGCACAGCCAACCAAAACCACCATCAGCAGGTCGGCATACCCGATTCGGCTCATCAGATTGGTACTATACCAGAGGGCAATGATGATTATTCCCCAGATCAGAAAGGATATACCCAGCGGTGGTGACTCAAGCTGTCGCACTCGCCCCAGCACAATTCCGACGATCGGGATGAAAAACGGTAACCAGATCGTAGTGCTGACAACCTCAAAACCTATTTTTGTGATCGTTTTGGCGCTGTGATTAATTTTGTATTTTGCAAATTTTTCCGGGACAACAAAGACCCACCATAAAAGACTCAGTTGTTCTTCTCGGCGTTTTGCCCGTTGTTCATGCTGCTGGATGCGGCGCTGTTCTTCAGCCAGTGCCGCTTTACGTTGGGCATCGAGACGCTGCTGTTCCCGAATCTGGGCTTCTCGCTGCCGTTGTAACGCCTCCTCCTGATAGCGTCGCTGTATCTGTAGCGCCTGTAACTGGCGTTGGTGTTCTTCCTCAGCTTTACGGGCAGTTTCTTTGGCTTCGCGTGCCTGACGCTGCGATGCACTTTCAACCCCAACATGTTTGCAGACACTCTGTGTAAGCGATGCCATGCCGACATCATACTGAGATCTGACATCAGCAAACTGACGCCCTGCCAGAGTATACGGGATAGAACTGCTTTCATCGCCTCCTGCAAGCAGAGGGAAAATTTGAACCTTATGAATAGTGGCATAATGGATTTCATTACGAACCCCGTCAGAATTTATCACGTTTGGGGTCAGAATAACGACCATAGAACCAGTATTGCGTAACGCCAGTTCGATTGCCTGATCCCACTGCGGTGTTCCAGGGGTTATACCTTCATCTGTCCATACTTTAAGGCCTTCTGTGCGGAGATAATCCCGCACCCGTGCCATGATTAAGGTATCTCTGTGACTGTAACTCAGAAAAACATGATGCTGCATTCTGATTCTCATCGTAAGGTTTAGATATACAAACTCATTATACCCCTATGAGACTTTCTGGAAAGCATACAAAAGGTATCGCACCGGGGAAAAAGCTGTGCTACTCTTGAGCAGGCTAAACACCAGCAATGATCTGACGGATTGAATGACCAGCGAGAAAACGACTCCCCCTACACCAGCAGAGATAAACGCTTTTGGCTCGCAGCATTTTAAATTTTCGCGCTTTGACCGTACTGTGCTGGTCATCATCGGCCTGCTGCTGGCCGCCGTGCTGCTGACTATTTTATTTGGTGACCGGGTAGGCGTAACACTGGTACGCGCCGCCCCCCTGGGGACGGCCCGCAGCACCAGCACCGTTATCATCCAGTTCAGCGAAACCATGCAGCGCGACACAGTTGCCGAAAGACTGCGCCTGATCGAAACACAGCCCGGCGCAGACCCGGCGGCATTCCAGGAAAGTGATGCCCTCAGCGAAATTGAAGGCACAGTAACATGGAATGGCAACACCGTCAGTTTCCGTCCAACGCAGGCGCTTCGTCCCGGCGCAGCATATCAGGTCATCCTCGGCAAAGGGGCTGCCAGCGAAAGTGGGCGCGAACTTCTGTCGGAATATCGTTTTGCCTTCACTGTAAGAAGGCCGCGAGTAGCCTACCTTGCGCCAGCCACTGGAACGCCGTTCAACATCTGGATAGCTGACCCGGCTGACCCGGCCAGCGCCCGCCAGTTGACCGACAGCCCAAGCGGTATTTTAGATCTCGGCGTCAGCCCTGATGGGACAAAAATCGCTTTCTCCGAGCGCAACACGGAAACCAATACTTCCGACATCAAAATGATTGACATTGAAACGGGGGCAATTCAGCAGTTAACCAACTGCGTTGATGCCGACTGCAAGTCTCCAACCTGGCGACCAGACGGCCAGATCATCGCCTATGAACGGGTGGACTATAACAGTGATATGGTGGGTGTCGGTGTCAGCCCCACCCGCATCTGGTTGATCGACCTCAGCACGACCCCCGCCACAACCCGACCGCTGTTTGATGACTCGCAAAAGCTGGGTTTTGGGGTGCAGTGGTCACGGGACGGTGACCGCCTGACAGTGTTCGACTACAACAGTCAGGGTATTCTATATCATCAGTTCAGCGCCAACACAACGGCCATTGTCCCCAGTCGTTATGGCAGCACCGGCGCGCTCTCCCCTGATGGCAACCGCATTGTTTTCCCGGAAATCATCATCGAGGAAAATCAGGCGCGTTCCTATCTGCAACTTGTCGATATGGAAAAAGAGGAAATCACGCCGCTGACCAGCCCGCAGGGGCCAAATGATGATGATACAGCGGCCTGGAGTCCCGATGGTGTACATCTGGCAATCGGTCGGCGATACCTCGATGATCGTTACACACGTGGTAAGCAGTTATATCTGCTCAACGTCAATGATGGAAGCGTCCTACCGCTGCTGCTTGACCCGGCTTATCAGATGGGCATTTTTATCTGGGATCCAACGGGTGAGCAGATGCTTATTCAACGCTTTCCCGACCCAACCGTATTGAATGACCCTGAAAATCCCGGCAGGCCGGAAATATGGACGATGAATGTTGAAACAAAAGCCCTGACACAAGTGGCAATTGATGCTTTTTACCCGCGATGGGTTCCATAAACCCCCTGTTTCCCGTGACTAAATTGCAGTAAATTCAAGCTAAAGGCTTTTCGCAGGTACAATCATGACTGAGCAAATTACCCCCCAGCAACCCCGTTCTGGCAAACCGTCGCCGGTGCTGATTGTGTTTTTAATCTTCCCACTGCTGGGGCTAATCGCTGCCCTGGCGATTGCACTGGCCGACTCTGGTGCGTTATCTGGCCCACCGCCTACGCCGCTGCCCGTCACTCTGGTCAGTACATCGCTGATTGACCAGCCTGCTCCCAATTTTGAGCTGGCAGGATTGCAGGGAGAAAGCTATCGCCTTTCCAGCTACCGGGGACGTGTTGTCTTCCTCAATTTCTGGGCGACCTGGTGCGAACCATGCCAGCGCGAACTGCCTACTTTTGTCCAGTATATTAATGACAGTGGTGATGATGGCGCAGTCATACTGGCAGTCAATGTTGATGAACCTGTTGAAGCCATCGAAGCTTACTTTGAGGAGAAAAATATCAGCGGGATTCCGGTGCTGCTGGATGACAGCCTTGAAGTCTATGATGCTTATGCCATCAACCGGATGCCGACCACCTATATCATCGACCCGGCGGGCGTCGTGCGTTATGTGCATTATGGCGAAGTGCGGGCGGAAGATATAGCCGCTTATATGAACGAGCTGTCCGTAACATAAGCTGTAATGCAATCTGCTATGTTTTTGTGTTATATAGTAAAAGTAGAGTAAGCTTTTTTGAAAGGATAAATTTTTATGGATATTACCAATATCATTGTCTGGATCATCATTGGCGCGGTGGCCGGTTGGCTTGCCAGCATCGTGATGAAGACCAATCGCTCTCAGGGTTTGCTGATGGATATTATCGTCGGCATTATCGGGGGCTTCATCGGTGGTTTCGTCCTCAGCGCACTGGGCGTTGGCGGAGCAGTAACCGGCATTAACCTTGGCAGCCTGCTGACAGCCTTCATCGGTGCGGTAATCCTGCTGGCACTGCTCCGCGTGGTCAGCCGGGCAACATAAGACTTCAAAAAACCAGATTTGAGACAGAGGGCGTAAGTCCTCTGTTTTTTATTTCAGATGCTCTAACATCATTTTTACGCAAACACGATAATCGTCTTACAAAAGGCTGGTCTAATAGAGGCAACGTTCAGTTCCGCATCAGGAGGAAATCAACATGGATCTGACCAGCATTATTGTGTGGATTATTATCGGTGGTATCGCAGGTTGGCTCGCCAGCATCGTCATGAAGACCAATCGCTCTCAGGGTTTGCTGATGGATATTATCGTCGGCATCATCGGTGGTTTCGTTGGCGGTTGGCTGCTGACAGCGCTGGGCGTCGGCGGTGCGGTTACAGGATTGAACCTGGCAAGCCTGCTGACGGCTTTCATCGGCGCGGTGGTCTTGCTGGCAATTTTACGCCTGTTCGCCCGCGCATAGCCTAATTTCGCAGTAGTTAGTTTTTAGTACGGGAGGGTTTTATACTCTCCCGTACTGATTCCCGGACAGAGTATACCCTACGATTGATCTGCGCTGCTTGTTCCCCGTATCCCTTTGTGCGATAATGCACACGCCGTTAATCAACCGCAGAAGGATAAACGCCAGTGGATATTGGGCGTGCTTTTACATTCATCTTCGACGACCAGGAATGGACGATGAAAATTGGCATCGCTGCGGCGATTGCCTTTGTGTCGATCATCACGACGCCAATTCTGATTGGGCTGGTGGGATGGGCAGCCCTGCTGGGCTATCAGGTTGACCTGATTCGTAATCTGAGGGATGGTCACCATACCCCACTGCCCCGCTGGGATGATTATGCAAATAAAATTACGACAGGGGCTAATGTTCTAACAGCAGGTTTCGTCTATGCCCTGCCTAATATGCTGGTGTCGTGCTGCATCTTCGCCACATCGAGTTTCTGGAGCGATGGCTTTTTTGGCAGTGCAGTAGGGTTGGGCATCACCTGCTGTATTTTCCCCTTTCTGCTGATTTACAACTTCACCACCTGGCCTATGATGGCACTGGCATCAGGTCGTTATGCCGAGGAACGCAACATCGGCGTATTTTTTCAGTTTGGCGATCTGTTCGATACACTGCGCCGTAATATGCTAACTGTGCTGCAATGGGCCTTATACACCATTATTGCCAACGTTCTGTTTGGAATCGTTGCAGCTATTCCCTGCATTGGTTGGGCGATTGCCCCTGCGCTGTGGATTCCGGTGCAGGGTTATCTGACCGCCGGCATGGTATCACTCATTGAGACGCCCATGCGTGGCCCGGCTAACCCACCCAAACCCAAGCGCAGACCACGCTGAGCCTTATCCGCCAACCTGAAAACTATCGATAAAAGCCAGCGCCTCCGCCTCTGTACGGACAATGCGCTTGCGATCCTGCTGGGGCGAAATACTGAGTTCGACAATTAGTATTCGCTCCTGTAGTGCTGTTTCAACCAGCAGTGCCACTGGATGCCCACTCATATCAACCTGCATGTTAAGCTGTTTGCTCTGACGCTGGGCAGAAGTCAGATTGCTCTTGTCAAAACCAGTTACACCACGAAAATCATAAATCGAGCCTTTGGCACGCCCCACCTCCTGCGGGTTGCGCTGGATAATGCCGCCCAGCCAGCGATAAAACTGCACGGTCGCTTCCGGTGTCAGGACACCGCGATAGTTCACATGCAGGATACCTTCTTCAGTGTCATACCACGCAGTGAACGGATCCGTTTCAATATGCTCGATTATCATGTACTGTTTCCCATTTTAAGATTTACTCATTGCATTATATAACGATTTATTTCATTTAGGGCTTAATATATCTCTCATTGTCGCATAGGCTGCGATACTCACGGCCACAGACAAATTCAGCGAATCAATCGCATCCCGATGGGGAATGGTCACACTCGTCCCAATATCGTGAAAAGCCGATGGTAGGCCGCTGCTCTCATTTCCAAAGATAAGCGTAAAAGGTGACTGAAAGCGCGCCTGTGGCAGTGGCATATCACCCTTGGTCATGAAGGGATAAAAAGACTGGCCGGGGAATGCCTCAGCGTAATTTTCGAATGTCTCGAAGTAAGCAATATTTAGCTGGAACAGGGCCCCCATCGAAGCGCGGATGACACGCGGGTCAAACAGGTCAACCGCCGGTCTGACGAGTCCGATACTGGTGATGCCAAAGCCCAGGAGTGTCCGCAGAATCGTCCCCAGGTTGCCCATATCGCCGGGACTAACCAGCACAACATGATTAACATCTGATTCAAGTGACTGGTTGTACTTGCTGAAAACACCGATAGCGTAAGTATTTTCTTTGGGGGCAATCCGCTCCACCAGCCGGTCATTAACCTCTATTGGAATTCTTAGCGCCTGGCACAGACTGCGGATTTTTTGGACGCCTTCATTGCGCTCGGCGGAAGTCGTCAGCAGCACCTCGCGCACTTCTCCCGGTTGATGTTTCAGAAGTTCCAGAGTAGAAAAAACGCCAAAGCTGTAAGCATGATCAGCCTCTCGCTCATATTTTTTGAGACGCATCACAGCCCTTTGCGTGCCATTTCTGCCAGCGCCGCAAATTCATCCCGGCTGCGCGGGTCGCCATGCCCATCAATGTAGACATTAAATCGCTCATCTACCAGCGCGTCGATCATAGCTGCGTCCAGCGTATCATCCGGTTTGCGTTGATGCAGCGGCGGTGGATAATAACAATCGCCGAGGAACAACACTCCCGCTTCAGGCAGCCGTACCACCACCGAATCCAGCGCGTGCTGCCCGCCAACATGCTCAATCTCAATCGTCAGGCCATCCAGATACAGCCGGAAAGTCTGTGCAAAGGTGATTTCTGGCAAAACAACTCGAAAGTTGCGCCAGTCCTCAATTGCCCGGCTGAGGGCGCGCAAACCCGCTTCCCGCGCTGGTGAACGCTGGATTTCTTCCTGAATATAGGCACTGCTCCAGGGCTTGGCTGCCGTTTCGATCAGATATTTGCGGCACAATTCATGGGCGATGGCCGGTGCACCAAAAACCATCGCGCCAAAAACATGATCCCAATGACTGTGGGTATAAATCACGTGGCTGACCGCCGGGGCGCGAATATCATCCAGCGAAAGCAGCAAACGGCGAGCAGTGCGCGGGCTGTTACTACCATCCACCAGAACCGTCTTCTCCCCGGCGACAATTACACCGACATTGGGCTGCGTTTTATTTGCATCCTCATCACGGGGAAATATCCACACACACTCAGCGACTTGAATCAGGCTGTCAGGCATAAAGTTCTCATCAGAATTTTAAAGTATTGCCAGCGCCTCATTATAAAACAGAACGTAATCGACTGGTAAGGAATTGTTTGTACAAACAGGCTGTCTGCGCGGACACCTTTTACCCAATCAGTTGTTTGGAGGATTTCTGCTGCCCTGAGTACAAATAGGACTTACGCAGTTGAGCAGAGAAACAAGGGGTTTAAACCCCTTGTCTGGAATTTGGCAGATTAAAGCAAGTCGTTGTCGAGAGACAGCGGCTTTTTT
>CAYUTY010000118.1:0-13940 GCA_964447795.1 uncultured Anaerolineaceae bacterium | reverse complement strand
GTCCTCACAACTCTGTATCAATGAAAAATGTCCGGTGGTGACGGTGCGCCCCTACACAGGGCGTTTCCCGTTTTAATTAAAATGCATAAGCCGACTTAAACCGCCGGGAAACGCTTCGCCATGACTGTCACCAAAGGTAAACCGGAATTAAAAAGCGGGCTGCGCGGCCCGCTTTGTTGTTTGAAAGTGCAGCTTTCCTACGCCCGAACGACATAGGTGCTGGCGATTTTGTCGTGCCAGCCCTGGCGTTTGTCGTCCCACAGCGCCCAGAAGTAGCCCAGCCCGAAGATGAAACCGCTGATGTAGTAACCCACATAACGCAGCAGGACATCGGTGAATTCCAGCGGGCTGCCGTCGGCCTTGACGACGCGGATTTTCATCAGCATCTTGCCCGGCGACTGACCGGCGTTGCGCGTCCAGAAGAGCCAGTAATAGGCCAGACCGACGATGAAACTGGCACCTGCTCCCGTGCCGCGCATGGTGCCGACCAGGATACCGGTGATAATGCCGAGCAGGATGTTGTCGATGATGAGGGCGATCAGGCGTGTGCCGGTGTCTGCCAGCTCATAGGTCGCCGTATCATACTCGTAACTGTAGTCTTTGACTTTCTGTGCCATGATGGGTATCTGTCCCCCTGTTCAATTAACGTTCTGTGGATTTATACGCGCCTGTTTTTAAAAAGTTGCGGATCAAACATTCATTTCTGAAACATGCTACAATGCCGAAACAACCGTACAGGAGAGGAATCATGCGCGATATAACCCTATCCCTGACCCCGGAAGAAGAAACACTGGTTACGGCGCTGGCACGGGAACGCGGATTAACTGCCCCCGCAGATGTATTACGTGCACTGCTGCATGATGCGGCTGAAATTTATGATCTGTTGTGGGACAAAACCTTCGCCAATTCGCAGGATGTGCTGGATAAGCTGGCCGATGCGGCTCATGCTGATTATCTCGCAGGACTAACGGAGGATTTTGACCTGGATACTGATCCTGATGCGTCATGAGATCAAAACGTACATACCAGTTTCGAGAGATGCTTCGTGCCTTGCCCGATGATGTAAAACGTCAGGCTTATACAGCCTATCGCTTATTTAAACAAAATCCTCATCATCCGAGTTTACAGTTTAAGCGAGTGAGCCAGCGAAAACCCCTGTACTCAGTCCGCATTGGTATCAGTTATCGTGCACTTGGCCTTCGTGAAGCTGACGATCTTGTCGTGTGGATATGGATTGGTTCACATGCGGACTATGATCGTTTATTGTCATAATGACCACGAACGCAGCGCCCGAAGCTGGGCAGTTTTCTTCGACTGGTGGGCCTGCATCCGCATCAGGACATCATCCAGAATGGTGACCGCCTCGCGGATATAATCGCCCTTGTTGAGCATGACGCACTCGGCACGTTCCGCCATCGCGGCATCGGTCATCTCGGCGCGGGAGGGACGACCTTTTTTCACCAACTGTTCCAGCACCTGAGTTGCCCAGATGACGGGGACATGCGCCGCCTCACACAGCCACAAAATCTGTTCCTGAATTTCCGCCAGCCGTTGGTAGCCAATCTCGACCGCCAGATCACCGCGCGCGATCATCACACCGAAGGGCTGCCTTCCCGCCGCCGCGACCATTAATTCCGGCAGATTTTCGACGGCGCGGCGCGTCTCAATTTTGGCGACAATGGTGATGCGGCGCGGATCATCCATGCGATTGGCTAAAGCCTGCTGAAGCATGACAATATCTGCCGCCTCCTGCACGAAGGAATAATTGATGATGTCGGCGTTGGCGGCCACAAAATCCAGATCGCTCAGGTCTTTGTCTGTCAGGGCGGAAAGGCGCAGTTCTGTATCGGGGAAATTCAGACCTTTTTCGGGACGCAGTTTTTCGCCCTTGCTGGTGGCGTGGGTGACGCGCAGCACCAGTCCGTCAGGCCGTTTTTCCTCGACGACAGAACCCATTTTGCCATCATCATGCCAGACCGCCGCGCCGGAACTGAGCTGTTCAAACACTTCGGGCAGGGTGCAGGTGGCCTGAAAGCGAAATTCTTTGGTGGATTTTGCCTGATGGGGTGTCAGCAGCCAGCGGTCATCGACCTTCAGGCGCTCGCCTTTGGGGGTGGCTACTGCCTCGGTGCGAATCTTCGGCCCGCCCAAATCCATCGCCACTTTGCAGGCGCGTCCGGTTTCGGACTCGGCGCGGCGCAGGTTGGCGATTATGGCGGCCCAGTCGTCCGGCGTGTCATGGGCGCAGTTGATACGGATACAGTCCATGCCACGCGCCAACAGATCGCGCACCAGCTCGTAATTAGCCGCCGCTTCGCTGGGCATCGTCACCATGATGCGGACACGGCGTTTGCTCTGCTGCGGGCCAAAGATGATTTTTGTTTTGCGGGACAGCAGCCGCTCCCCGCGCAGGAAAGCACGCGGCAGGGGACGCGGCGGCAGTTGAGCCGGGTCTGCGCCGACCACCGCGCCCAGCGTGGCAATCACGGCGTCGATATAAGCCAGCACGCGCGACTCCATCCGCCCCAGCGAAGATAATCCCCAGGGGACAAGCGCCGCCTGCAACTGGCGCAGGTCGCGCTCGCGCACGGCCAGATAATGCGCCAGATTGAGCGCACTGGGCAGGAAGATACGGCGGGTGATGCGTGGGCGCCAGGCGGCGAAACGTGCCAGTCCCTCGTCATAGACAGCGGCACGCAGTTGCAGCAGTTCGGCCAGCAGCGTCTGAGGATCGGCAAGTGGATTGTCAGTAGGCATGAGTTACTCTGGGCTCATCGTTGATCGAATCTGAGCATACTCCACCTGTTATCAAGATGCCAGCGACCTGCTACAATACTCATCCGGTTCTGATCATTTCCTGCCCAGGGAGCAGCGCATGTTTATTACGTTTGAAGGGCCGGATGGCAGCGGCAAGACGACTCAGGTGGCGCAGACCGTCGCCCGTTTACGCGCAGAAGGCCATCATGTGCTGCATACCCGCGAGCCGGGCGGCACTGCCATTGGCGACCAGATTCGCCATATTTTGCACGATATGCAAAATCAGGCCATGACGCCCCGCGCCGAACTGCTGCTGTTCAACGCTTCCCGCGCACAGTTGGTCGAGGAGGCGATTCGCCCACATCTGGCGACAGGTGGGCTGGTGATCTGTGACCGCTTTTTTGATTCGACGCTGGCCTATCAGGGTTATGGTCACGGCCTCGATCTGGCGCTGCTGCGGCAGGTGATCGACTTCGCTACGGGCGGCCTGCGCCCTGATCTGACGCTGCTGCTGGACATCGCGCCGGAAGACGGTTTGCAGCGCCGTTTGAGCGCCGTCGCGCAGGGGGAAGAATGGTCACGCATTGATGATATGGCGATGGCATTTCACCGCCGGGTGCGCGAGGGCTATTATCATCTGATGCAGGCTGAGCCGGGACGCTGGATAAAAATTGATGCGGCGCGGTCAGTGGATGTGGTGCAGGCAGACATCATGGCGGCACTGACACCCCGGCTGGAAAAGCAGGCCTGAATTCTCATAAAGCTGCTGTAGATTTTAGTAGATTTTGTGCGGCGATTGCGCTAGAATTCACATGAATTGTTTGTAGGGCATGAGGTTTCATGTCTCTGGGTGTTCAAGGTAAACGTTTATGCTGTCGTTACCCTTTGTCATGTCGGTCATCAGCGCGGCGGTGACAGGCGCATTCGCCTTCATCGTGCTGCGGCGGTGGTGGGAAAAACGCCGCCCGCACCTGCTGGCCTGGGGCATCGGTCTGACCATGTATTTCGTCGGCACGCTGGCACAGGTGGTGCTGGCGCTGACGTGGAGTCCGCTGTTTTTCGCGCTGTGGTACTGGTGCGGCGCGTTGATGGTGGCGGCCTGGCTCGGTCAGGGGACGGTTTACCTGCTGATACGGCGTGGCAGTATCGCCCGCAATATTCAGATGGCGCTGATTCTGGTGGGCGTAATGACGCTGCCCTGGACGCTGTTTCTGACGCCTTTTAATGCCGACGCCTGGTATCCCGGCGCGGACATGACCCAGATTTACCGCGATGAGGTTGCACCGGATGGCACGGTCATCCGCGAGGGCATCATGAGCGGTTCGGCACGGGGGACGGTGCGATTTTTCTCACCCATCATGAATGTGTGGGGGACGGTGGCGCTGGTCGGCGGGGCGATTTATTCAGCTTATCTGTTCCGGCGCAAGCAGATTATGCGAAATCGCGTGGTCGGCAACTGGCTGATCGCGGCGGGTGGCCTGCTGCCTGCGCTGGGTGGTGCACTGATCCGGCTGGGGGATCCATCCTTTAAATATACGGGCGAACTGCTGGGCGCGGTGCTGATTTTCATCGGCTTCTGGCTGGCGACCAACCACGCCGAAGAAGAAGCCGCGCCGAAGCGTTCCCCAGCGAGTCAGGCGGCTGGCGATTAATTCAGTCCCCTAATCTCTGGGGGTAACACCAACCCATCCTCGACCCTACAATGAACCACGTATGATGTGCGCTGTAATAGGCTCACACAGAGACTAAGGTTTGTTGTAGGAGCCTTCAATATGATGCAACAAAATCCCCATCTGCTTTTGATGGGCGTGCTGCATTTCTCCGCCGCCGATCTGGAAGCTAATCGACGCGGCCAGCTCAGCCCGGCGCAGCGTCATAAACTGGAAACCGCCCGCCTGCGCGATGCTTATATGTGTGCGCTGGTGCTGGCGCTGGTTGTCGCGCTGGAAGTAGCGACCTATGCCCGGCTGATGGTGCTGATTTTCAGCGCCGCAGTCGGCATCTCGATAGCGCTGGCGCTGTGGGCGCGGACGACAGTCGATTTGCAGGGAACAGTCCGGGCGGTGACAGGCCAACCGGCTGTCCGACTGCGCCCTCTGCGCGGTTATGATCTGATGATTAATGGCGAACGGTTCAACGCCCCTCGCGCTATTGGCGACGCTTTCACTGCCGGGCGATTGTACCGGCTGTATGTGACCGAGGGCGGCAGTACCCTGATTTCGGCGGAGGTAGTCGGGTAACGCCCGTCGTCTCGGCTTTCGCTCAGCCCCCATCCGACAAAGCCCGACACGGAAAAGCTGCCGCTGTCGGGTTTTGTTTTACCCCCCAATATTGGGAGTATATGAATTTACAAAAAGTGCATTAATGATAATATCGGCTGTTTATAATGCAGGTTCTCATAACCCGGCATGACCGATATTTTTATCTCCTATGCGCGGGAAAACCGTTCCTTCGCCTACGGAGAACTATACAAAGCCTTTTGTGACGATAAAACTTATCAGGCGTGGATTGATAAGGAAGGCATTGATTTTGCAGTCCCCTGGTGGCAGGAGATTTGTGACGCCATCGACGCGGCGGACAACTTCATTTTTGTGGTGAGCGGCGACTCGCTGTCGTCGATTGCCTGTAACCGCGAGGTTGACCGCGCCATCAGCGGGCGTAAGCGGATTATCCCGATTATTTACTGCTCACCGGACAGCGAGGCACTGAGCGCAGTCTGGTCAACCGCCGACTGGACACCCTGGAAAGCGGTAGCGGAAAGCAACTGGAAACATATTCGTTCTCTCAACTGGCTTTTTTTTAACCATGATGCTGACGGCATACCGATTGTATTTGCCGATGCTTTTGCCGCGCTGCTGGAGACCATTCGGGAAGATCACGAGCATAAAAAGTTTCATACCCGGATGACAGTATGGGCGCGGGAATGGGAAAAGAAACAACATAGCCCCAGTCTGCTGCTGCGCGGCGATGACCTGAAAAGCGCCGAAGCATGGCAGCAGGACTCTGTCGGAAAAATCCCCGCGCTTTCGCCGCTGCATGAGCTGTTTATTGAGGAAAGCCGGAAGGTTGAAGATGCGCTGGCCGCGGAAGAAGCGCGTAAAACCCGGCTGGCCTTACGGTTGAAACGGCTGGCACTCACGCTGGCGGGGCTGGTTGCAGCCGGTGTAGTGGCGGTCATCGTGGCGGCCTTACTGCTTCGGGAAGCTGAATTCCGCTTCAAGCTGGCCGACGCTTTACGCCTGCATACGCTGGGGTCGAATTATTATATGGCTTTTTTCGATCCAGAGGCGAAGGCTGCTTATGAGCAATCATTCGACACCCTGAATCCAGACGAGCGCGAACCCTGGACAGTTTTTATGCAGGCTGAATACCAAAATGCGGGTATTCATATCGCCCGCTGGTTTCATAATCTGGGAATGGCAGAAGCCCAGCTTGCCGATGATGACGACGCATCCGCCAGCCAGTACAGCGCCGCCATTGAAAACTTTAACACGGCACTTTCGCTGGATGTCTCATTCAAGGATGCCTATTTCGCGCTGGCGTCGGTTCATCAGCAGTTGGGAGACAGCGCACAGGCTGAAACCGTGCTTGACAGGCTGGAGCAGCAGTCCAATCTCACCATTTTTGATCACCAGCTCATTAAGCTCTATCGTCAGGCGCTGGCTTATAGCCGGGGTGATTATGAAGAAGCGCTCAGGCTGGGGCGTGAACTTGCCAGCGAGTCACGCTACTGGATTATTCCGGGATTCTCCGTTTATAAGGTCGGTATTTATTTCTATCTGGCGGCCAGTTATCAGCAGTCAGGGGATGCTGCGAACACCTGCCGCTACTGGCGTGCCTACCGCACCGAAATGCTGAGCGGGGAGCGGATAGCACGTGGAATTGGCGACCACAAACGATACCAGCAGGCCATTGACCTGATGCGTGAGGTGGCCTGTCCAGCTTAGCCCGTTTATTAAGGAGGAAAGATCATGCTTGTACCACCCTGTGAACAGTACCCGGATGAATGGCAAAGAAGAATATGTCTGGCTCGGATGCAGGTGCGTGGAGTGGTGATGAACGCTGGCGTTCCGACACCCGCGCCCGCGCCCGCCTTTCCCATTGAGACGCCGCCGTCGGTTCCGCTGCATCCCCTCATCCAGCAGCTTCTGGACGAACTGGATCGGGAAGTGCCGAGGCCGGAAGTGCTGCTGAACATCATCAGCGATGTAGAAGTTTCCAGCAGGCTGTCGCCAGCCCTGCAACTGCAGTTGAGCCGCGCCGTCACCAGCCTGGTGACAGGCCTGGAAATCGCGGATGCTGAGACGCTGCTGGCACGGAATTTGCAGATTCAGGCGGCGATCCTTCAGCGTAACGGTCAGCAGGATGAGGCGGCACAACTGCGCGGTATTGCTGACTTCATCGAAAGTCACCCAACGGGCGGCAGGATGAGCGCTTCGTAAGCAGCGGGGCGGCCTGTGGGTCGCCCTTTTTATTTGATGAATTCGCCACGATTCGTGTTATACTGCTAATCAAACAACGATTCAATTATTTTTGGAGTTCAAAAAAATGGTCGATATGGTTGCTTCCCAGGGTGTATCGTTTGAGCTGACCGATGAGCAGAAGATGCTCCAGAAAATGGCGCGGGAATTCACGGCGAAAGAGATCATCCCGGTTGCGCCGGAGTATGACGAACACGCTAAATTCCCGGAAGATATTTTTCATAAGGCGCGGGAAATTGGCCTGACCAACATGAATATCCCGGCGGAATACGGCGGTGTGGGGGCGACAGTTTTTGAAGAGTGTCTGGTGGCGGAAGAACTGGCTTATGGCTGCACCGGCATCAGCACCAGCGTCACCACCAACCACCTGGGCGCCCTGCCGCTGATTCTGGGCGGGAACGAGCAGCAGAAAGCCTACTGGCTAGGCGAACGGCTGGTAGACGGCGGCCAGTTTGTCTCTTACTGCGTGACGGAAGCCGGCGCGGGATCAAACGTGGTCGGAATGCAGACCCGCGCCGAGCGTAAAAATGGCAGTTACATCATCAACGGTTCCAAAATTTTTATCACCAACGCCAGCCATGCCGACTACTTCACCGTTTTCGCCAAAACAGACCCTAACGCCGGACATCGCGGCATTTCCTGCTTCGCCATTGACCGGCACGCGCCGGGCGTGAGCATCGGCAAGAAATTTGACAAAATCGGCCAGCGGGCCAGCGACACCGCTGAGATCGTTTTTGAAAATGTCGAAGTCCCGGCGGAGAACATGATCGGCGATGAAGGCCGGGGCTTTTACCTGGCGATGCGTGTGTTCGATTTCAGCCGTCCCGGCGTGGCGGCGGGGGCGGTTGGCTTGCAGCGGCGGGCGCTGGACGAGTCGGTGAAATATGCCAAAGAGCGCGAGGCTTTCGGCGTGCCAATTTTCCAGCATCAGGCCATCGGCCACAAAATCGCGGATATGGCGATCAATTATGAAGCGTCACGCCTGCTGGTGTGGCAGGCGGCCTGGCAGGTGGAGGCGGGCATCGCCAACCCCAAAGTTCCGGCTTATGCCAAAGCCTTCGCGGCGGATATGGCGACTAAAGCGGCGGTGGATGCGGTACAGGTTCTCGGCGGGTACGGCTATATGAAGGAATACCCGGTAGAGAAGCTGCTGCGCGATGTCAAAATTTTCCAGATTTACGAAGGCACCAGCGAAATCCAGCGCAACATCATCGTGCGCGAACTGTTCAAATAAACGCAGATTGCAACGGGGAGGGGCAGCCCTCCCTAATTCTCCCCTACTCAAACCCATTTTTCATACTTTATAACCGCCTTGTAATCGTTTCTGCTGTAATAATCTGATATGCTCTCCCTATCGCGGATAGTACCGTAGGCCTATACGGGGATTCGTTAATGTTGCATACGCTTAATATGGCGCGAAAATTGTAAAGGCGCGTGTGCGCGCGTCACCGGCTGGTGAGTTTGTCAGCCGCTAGTGTTGGAAGGACTCCCCACTCATGCTTGATCGATCCGACCGGGAAACACGTCGTATTGGTGTGCCGGATACTACTGAAACCGCTATCCCCCTGCGTGCTACCGGGCCGCTGGAAGAAGAACTGCCCTGGGTCATTGAGTTCCGCGTCGTCGGGACGGCCTCCACCATTCAGGCGCAGGTACATGAAGCCATGATTATCGGGCGGACGGACGCGCAGGCGGGCGTTTACCCGGATATTGATCTGGGGCCGCACGGTGCACAGACCAACGGCGTTTCGCGCCAGCACGCGGCGGTCATCGCCCGCGATAATCGCATTCGTGTCAAAGACCTGGGCAGCGTCAATGGCACACGCCTGAACGGCTATACCCTTGCGCCACAGCAGGAATACCGCCTGCGGCACGGTGATGAACTGGAGATCGGCCAGGTGAAGCTGCAAGTGCGCTTCGCCGTAGTGCCGACGATGGGCAGCGCCCCCAGCGACAGCACCAGCAATCATGCTACCATCCCCACAGTGGGCAGCGGCCAGCATATCATGATTGTGGAAGACGACGCCGATGTCGGCAAGGTGTTCAGCATCGCCCTGCGCCATGCCGGGTTCGAGGTGACAGTGGCGGAGAATGCCGCCAGTGCGCTGGCCGCCGTCAGCCACAGAGTGCCGGATGTGATTGTGCTTGATCTGATGCTGCCGGATATGAGCGGCTTTGATCTGGTGCGGCTGGTGCGTAAAGAAGTTGAGCATCATGTGCCTATGATTGTCTGCTCCGGCGCGACAGCCGGTTTCCAGATGAACAAGGCTAAAGAAGCGGGTGCGGATGGCTTCATCAGCAAGCCAGTGAGCGTATCCGAACTTTTGCAGGCGATTGAAGCGGTCATCGCGCCGGTATCCGGTTAAAGACAAAAACGCCGCATTCCGCAGCATTTCGGACACCTCTTTCCCTCACGCAAAGAGGTGTTTTATTTATGGCAATTCTCCGCACGAGTTGACAATTATAAAGAATAATTTATAATTTTTGGCACTGTATCCGAAAGGCAAAACAGCATGGCAGAGCGCACCTTTCTTTACGCTGGCCGGTACAGCGAAACCGATGGTATCCACATCTATGCGCTGGACAGAGCCAACGGCCATCTGACAGGGCTGGGGGCGGTTGGCGCTGTCCCCAATCCATCCTATCTGGCGATTGATCGCGCCGGACGCTGCCTGTACGCCGTCAGCGAATTCGCCGCCGGTGTGCTGGCAGCCTATGCCATCAACCCGGACGATGGCGCGCTCACCCTCATCAATACCCGGCCCACCCAGGGCAGCGATCCGGCTTATGTGTCGCTGACACCCGATGGACGTTACGCGCTGGTTTCCAATTACAGCAGCGGCGCGGCGGTGACGGTCTTCCCCATTCGCGCCGACGGCGGCCTCGACCCGGCCAGCAGTTCAGTCTATCATGAGGGTTCTGGCCCGTTGATCGAGCGCCAGGAAAAGCCGCACCCCCACGCCGTTCTGACTGACCCGGCAGGCAGATTCGTTTATGTGCCTGATCTGGGGACGGACAGCGTGATGATTTACCGGCTGGAAGATGGACAGCTTATCCCGAACAATCCCGCCAGCCTGACGCTGCCACCTGGCGCTGGCCCGCGTCACCTGACCTTTCATCCCAACGGCCTGTTCGCTTATGTCATCGCCGAACTGAACAACACCGTCACGGTGCTGGCATTCGATCCGGCCACAGGAGCGCTCGATACGGTGCAAACCATCCCGGCACTGCCGGAAAATTTCAGCGGCGAGAGTTACTGCGCCGATATTCACCTCTCGCCTGATGGACGCTTTTTATACGGCAGTAATCGCGGCCATGACAGCATCGTGATTTACGAGGTTAATCGTGACGGAAAGCTGGCACTCGTCGCCCACCAGCCAACCGGCGGAAACTGGCCGCGCAATTTTGTCATCGACCCCAGCGGCGAATTTTTGCTGGTCGCCAACCAGAACAGCGACAGCATCAACTGCTTCCGCCGTGACGCTGATACCGGATTACTGGAAGCGACCTGGGAGAAAAGCGGCCTGGTCGCGCCCGCCTGCCTCAAGGTGCTGCCTCAGTCATGACGCGAAAACTGCTCTGGCAAGACCCCTATTTAATCGCAATATATCGCATTTAAGGAAACAACATGAAAATTGGTTTACTAGGTCTGATCGCCAGCGATTTAACCGATGTCGATTACAACAAGGTGCGCTATGCCGCCGAACTCGGTTTTCACGGCATCGGCGCACACCTGACCGTCCCCGCCAGCAGCATTTCCGAAGCGACAGCAGCCCACGTCAAAGCGGTGTTCGCTGACCAGAATATGCCGCTGCTGCAAGTGTGGGGGCCGTACCCCTGCATCATCTCGCCCGATGAAACTATCCGCCGCGCCGGGGTGGAAGGGGCGCGTGATCTGGTGAAACTGGCGGTCAAGCTCGGCATCACGGAGTCCGGCGTGCGCCCGACCAGCCTCAATCCGCGTGGGGACTGGTGGCCGCACCCCGACAACTACAAGCCGGAAACTGAAGACCGGCTGGTGCAAAGCCTGAACGATATTCTGCAAACCGCTGAGGATTACGGCGTGGATGTGGTGCTGGAAGCCCACGTCACCACCACGCTCAATTCGTCGGAGAGCGTCCGCCGCGTGATCGAACGCACCGGCTCGAAGCGGCTGAAGCTGAATCTCGACCTGTGCAACTTTGTCAGTGACTTGCAAACGGCCTGCAACCCCGCGCCGATGATTCACGAAGCCTTCGATATGCTGTCGCCCTATATCTCCACTGTCCACGTCAAGGATTACTACTGTGAAGACCGCTTCACCGTCCATATCGCCGAAACCGTCATCGGGACAGGCATGATGGATTGGGAGACGCTGCTGCGCCGGGCTTATGACGCCAACCCCGATGGCTATGTGGTCATCGAACACCTGCCGGTCAACCTGATCGCGCTGGCGAAGCGCAACCTCACTGACAAAATAAGGGAAATGGGGATACCGTTGGGATAACCCTCGCAACTCTGCGCTTCTCATCTGCGTAATATTGAGTAGATCACTAAGAAAATGAGTTGGGGAGCGCACACCATGAACACCATTCCACAGGATCGAGGGCGGTCAGTCGCCGCCATAACCTTAATTGGCGCGGGCGTTTTTTTCCTGCTGGCACAGGTCTTTGATTTCAACATCTTCGGCGCGGGCTGGCCGTTGTTCGTCCTGCTGCCGGGGCTGGCCTTTCTCTATTTCGCTTTCACGGGTGGCAAGGGTGCGGCAGGGCTGGCTATTCCCGGCGCGATCATCAGCGGCACCGGCCTGATCCTGACCTATCAGAATTTCACCAACCACTGGGAATCGTGGGCCTATGTCTGGGCGCTTTACCCGGTATTTGTCGGTCTGGGGATGACCTTCATGTCCAGCCGAACGGGTGACGAGAATGTCGGCAGGACTGGACGTGGGCTGGTACGCTGGGGAGGCGTCGTCTTCGTCATCGCGGCGGTATTGTTTGAACTGGTCATCTTCAACGATGGCGGCGTTCTGGGCAATCTGGCGCTGCCGCTGGTATTGATCGGCATTGGCGTGTTCATGCTCTTTGGCAATCGGGCGCGCAATAAAGCCAAGAATGATGACACTGTTTTCGTCGGGCCGCGCGTCAACGGCGTCAACGGTAAGCACAAGAACGGCTATTCGTCTGCCGTGAATGGCGACCTCCAGCGCAAGATTGACGCCGCGCTGGCCGAAGAAGATAACTCGCCTGTCGTCTGACATTGAATGCTGACAGGGGCGGACGCATCCCGCCCCTGTTATCTGGAAATCCACTTAACCGCTGCTGCCTGTGCCGGTGGCAGCGTTATACTCTGCCTGCAACGCCTCCATGGTAGGGAAATTCCCTGTTTCAATCATCGGCAAAATCTCGACCTGAATCAATGCTTTAACGGCTTCTGTGCCGCTCAGTTCCAGCCAGAACTGCTCCCCAACCACCAGCGTGAAGGTGAAGAAGGGGCAGCACAGCCGTTCATTGGCAATCCAGGCAGCGACCTGATGCAGCATATCCGCTTCCAGCGGCAGCCGAAAGCCATAGCCGTTCGCCAGTTCCCGAATTTCAAGGATGGTGGATGATGAAAAAATGGCTTGGGCTACTGCTGCGTGGGCCTCACGCTCCGCCGGGGCAATCGCGCCGGGGTTGCAGAGGATAAGCGGCTCCGACATTGGGTTCATATCATTCAACATGGGCTTTGTCTCCTGAACTTAAGCGAACGGGAATAGTGGACAGATGCACAACGGACGACTGCGGGGCATTTCGTTTACCCAGCCAGCGCCACGCCAGCACAAAACTGATGGCGGAAAGCAGCGTTAGCCCGCCGTAAACCCAGCCCAGATTATCCCCCAGCCACAGGGCAGCGGGAGTCCCGGCCAGCGCTGCCAGTGCCAGCGGCACAATCAGCGGCGTGCAGCACGGGCTGGTGAGGCACGCTATCATGAACATCGCGCCGCCGCGCACCGTCTGCCAGGTGCTTTTGCGCGGCGGGGTCATGGTGACTGCCTCAATACCCACCCTGTTTTGCGGAATAACGCACAGCGCGTTTCCGTCTTCACTGGTGCTGCAACAGCCGCTCTTTTCACACGATGATTCGGCTGCATCATTCATTTTTTCTGCCTCCTTTTCGTAATGTTGGTCGGTACGGGAGCGTCCTTATCGAAAAAACGGCGTAAAACCCCAACCTTTAGGTTAGGGGATATAAGGCGCGGTTCTGGTTGTATAGGGAAGGATGGTTGGCTATAATGCGAATGCTGGTCGCGGAAGGGCCATTCCCACCAGCCCTCCAACCGCATGGGGATCAGAGCATGACAAGCATAATCGAAGTGCGGCGCACCTACAAGTATCGTCTGTACCGCTGCGACAAGCAGGATAAACGGCTGCATCAGCAGATTAACATCGCTGGCACGGTGTGGAATCATGCCTTGGCGTTGCAGAAGCGCTACTACCGCTTGACAGGCAAGTACATCCCGCTTGGTGTCCTCAAGTCTCACATCGCCAACCTGCGAATGCGAACCGCCCGCTATGCCTTCTGGAAACAACTTGGCTCGCAGACGGTTCAGGAGGTGCTGGAACGGCTGGACACGGCCTATCAACGCTTTTTCAAGAAACTGGCAAAGCGTCCGCCGAAGTACAAAAAGGTGAGGCAGCGCCAATCGTTCACCCTCAAGCAAGCGGGTTGGAAACTGCATGA
>CAYUTY010000117.1:0-14033 GCA_964447795.1 uncultured Anaerolineaceae bacterium | reverse complement strand
CGCGTTTTCGATCATCGCGTCTACCTGTGTGGCGAAGATCAGCAGCAGACTGGCATCCTTGTCGGTGAAGGCGGTGCCGTCGCGTTTGTTCGCTACCTGTACCGCGCCCAGCCGCCGCCCGCCCACAGACAGCACCGCGAACAGCATTTTCTCAATGCCCAGCCGCGCCGCATTTTCGGCTAGCCCGGCAGCGTGAATAACCGCGTCCTGCTGCACCCGGTTGGCATACCAGTAATCAACATCCTGCCAGATGTCGTGCAAGGGTGCGCCGGGCGCGATGTCAATCTGGTAATCCCCGACCAGATCATCCTCCGCGCCATAAAACGGAAGCTGTCGTAAAAGGCGCTGGCCGCTTTCGTCCAGCAGCAGGATGCCGCACATTTCGATGTCCATCAGCTTGGCGATGCGCCCGGTGATGTCCGAGTAAAATTCGCCTTCCTGACTCAATGCACCGATGGCGTGCGTGATCTCCTGCAAGCCGGTCAGTTCGGTATCACGCCGCTGTTCCCGCTGGTACAGCCGCAGGTTTTCGACCACGATGGCTGCCTGCGCCACCAGCATCCGCATATCCTTGATGTCCTGCGAGGTGAAGCCGCCAGCAGCCTGTTTATTACTCAACTGCACCATGCCGATGCGCTGGCTGCCAATTTCCATCGGAATCAGCGCTGTGTTTTTTATGCCTGCCACACTGAACACAGGCCGCAAGCCCAGCGCTTCTACCAGCGGTTCATCCAGCGCATCATTTGTCACCCAGTAGGGCTGGTTTTCCCAGATGTCGCGCTGCGGGCTGTCCGGGGGCAGGGGGATGACGCTGTTAATGGCCACATGATCGGGCAGGCCGTAAAATGGCAGTTCCGGCACCAGTGCCCGCCGGTTTTCGTCATAGAGCAGAATACCGCACATATTGGCGGAAACCAGCCGCGCCAGCCGTTCATTGAGGGTGCTGTAAACGGCGCGTGAATCAGTCAGGCCGTTTTCCTGGCGCGTCACATCCTGAAGGCTCGCCATGTCGCTGATACGCCGCGTCTGCTCGCCATATAATTCGGCGTTGTAAATCGTGATGGCGACCTGTTTGCTGATGGCTTGCAGCAGCGCCATGTCGGCCTGGCCGAAACGGTCAGGCTGTGCGTGTGCCAGTTCAAAGGTGCCGATGAAGCGGTCGCCTAATGTCAGCGGCACGCCCACAAAGCTTTTGTAGATGCTTTTGATCTTGGGTTGGACGGCAGTTGGCTCATAGATGCTCGTCACCAGGGCCGGTTTGCGGTGCTGGGCAATCCAGCCGGTTATGCCTTCGCCAGAGCGGTAAACACCGCCATGCTCGGAAAGTGCCAGCAGGTAGGCCGCATCCCCCAGCCACCCCTGCGGATGAAGTGTTTTGCTGCTGCTGTCCCACAGCGAAATTTCGCCTGCGCTGGCAGGCAGGGCTTTAGTGGCTATTGCCAGTAGTGCCTGCAAGACCTGCTGCATACTCATCGCCGCCGTGACGGTTTCGCCAATCTCGTTGATGACATTCATCGCCAGCGATAAATCGAGCGCATCAGGGTGGGTTGTGTTGGCCGAAAGCTCGCGCATCACCACCACACGGCGCGTTTCCGGCCCGGCGGGGATGCTGTGCGAAGATGCCTCGACCCAGCGTGCGCCCAGCTTGAATGATGCCTGTCCGTCCCCAGCGAACAATTCCATAAAACTGTCCGCTGGCTGTGCCATCCCGGCGATGAATTCCAGATTCGGCTCGCCGCCGTTCATATCCAGCCAGTTGCGGGCGCGCTGGTTGACATACACAAGCTGCCCGTGTTCGCGTGAAACGATCACGGCGTCATCGCTGTTGGCAAGCGGAAGGCCGATGCCGTTCAGATGATCGTCAGTGGGAATATGGCCGAGTCGCTGCCGCATGTATGACCAGGCCAGCAAACCCCCGATGACCACCAATCCACCAAAAAAGAGGATGATTCCGAGGCTCATGGTTATTCCTTACAACTTACAACCGGCCTGGAAATGATTCGGGCTAAAGAGCGCTCAAGGGGCGTTTCACTGAACGCCCCCGCACGAAAAATTACTTACCAGGCTGTTAAAATCGGTGGCGAATCTTCGCCGCTCAGTCCCCGGCGGCGATCTTCCGCAGCCAGTTCGGTTATCTCCCGGATGTCGCTGAATTGGTGTGTCCGCGTCGAGACTGACCCCAGCGAGAGTGTCATCAGCGGTTCCTGTCGTTCGCCCGCGCCTGAATCCGGCACGAGTATGTAGCCGCGTTCTCGGTCAATGAATGAATAATGCTGGCGAATTTCATCGTTAAAGCGGTCGCTTAAACGTTTTTCGATATTTTTCGCATCATCAGTATGGGTGATAATGACAAAACTTTCCCCGCCCGGATGGCCGACATAATCATCCGGCGTGCCGAGTTCGTCTACAATTTCGCCCATCATCAGTGCCATGAAACGCAGCACCTCGTCCCCCGCCACGAAGCCGTAAACCTCGCGGAATGGCTCGAAGTGGTTGATTTTGATATCCACATAAGCCCAGTTTTTGTCGCCATGCATCAGACCGCGCAGGTGATCTTCAATCAACCGTCCCGTTGGCAGGCCAGAAACCGGATTCAGGTTATTGGTGCGTTCGTTGGCGCGGATGGCATTCTGGACGCGCAGCTTCAGTTCTTCAATATCGAACGGTTTGGTGATGTAATCGTCCGCGCCCAATTCCAATCCGGCGATTTTGTCGCTGCGTTCATCCTTCTGCGTCAGGAAGATGATCGGGATATGGCTGGTGCGGGTTGTCGTCCGCAGTTCCCGGCACACATCGTAACCATTCATATCCGGCAGCATGATGTCGAGGATGATGAGGCTTGGTAGCTGCTTGCGCGTCATCTGTAATGCGTCGCTGCCGCGCGGCGCGATCTGCACCTCGTACTGCTGCCCGCTGAAATAAATCCGCAGCATGTTGGAAATGTCGAAGTCATCTTCGACGACCAGGATTCGACCCTTGCTCATGTTGCCCCACCATCCTTACACATTGTTGGGTAGGTTGTTAGCATCTATAGTATCCGCTAATGATAGCCGCGAAACGGCGCGAACGCCAGTCACCCCCGCCTGTGAGTTAGGAGATGCTAACCTTCAAACCGGACTGTATCGACTGTAATTGAGTATACGCTCAAATAATGCTGGAAGTCGCTTTAGAGTTTGCCACATGCTGGAAATCGCCCGGTTACGGTCATCGCTCACCGAAACGAGACTTAAGTGGGCGAAACGCTGGCTGGTTCAGCTAAGGCAAACGCATTCCACTCAACTGGAATTTGAATTTCATTGGCGTGGCCTGTGTTTCGATGTAGACTGGTACTAAAGGCACAAACCCCTTGCAGGTGGAGTTTCAACTATGTACCGCTACATCCTCGAAGATGCGCGCCACATCCTGCCGTTTAACGAACCGGCCAGCCAGTTGACCATTGGCATCGAGCCGTTGAAAATTCATCAGGAAAATCTGTTCACCGATTATTTCAAAAATCGCGTCGAACTGGGCAACACCTTCCACACTGAAGATCAGATTCGCCATATCCATCCCGGCGAGGCGATTGTCTACCGTGATAATCTCTGGTTCGACATGGAATTCCTTGAGTATTTTATGAAACGCGCCCGCGCCAGCAAACGCGCCTGCCGCGCTGCTTTCCCGGCGGACGACAATGCTTTCAATGCCTATACGCTGCCGCTGACGCGCCGTATCGAAAAAGGGGTGGATAAAGATGGTAAATCAATTTACCTGCTTGACCTCTGGTATTTCCCCGATGGCTACACCGATGATATTCTCCCTGTTGTGGTGCCAAGCGGCGCCAAAGAAAAAGGCTTTTACAGCGTCCCCGACTTTATGGCGCAGAATCGTGGCGACCTGACCCATTACCTGCCCGAACGCGCTGTCCTTTCCATCGAAAGCTGGGTGCATATTTACTACGCTGGTGTGATCTTCGGTGTCTTCACCCGCGGCAGTCGTTTTGAGGAACACATCAAAACGCATAATTTCACCGCGCTCAGGCTGCTCTGGCGCGGCATCATCGAGCAGCGCCAGGTGCTAACCACCTCTGAGGTTGTCAAGGTTGGCAAAGGTACGGTCATTGACCCATCGGCGATCATCAGCGGCCCCACCACCATTGGCGACAACTGCTTCATCGGCCCCGGCGCGGTCATTGACAACTGCGCTATCGGCGACAACGTGAACGTCTCCCAGGGCTGCCAATTGATGCTCAGTACCATCGCCAATAACTGCTTTTTGCCGTTTCGCGCCTCCACTTTCATGACCGTCATGATGGATAATTCGATCCTGGCGCAGAACACCTGCCTGCAAATGTGTGTCGTTGGGCGCAATACCTTCATTGGCGCGGGCAGCACTTTCACCGACTTTAACCTGATTGGTGAATCCGACGGGCGCGGCGGTGTCTCGCCCCGTCCCATCAAGGCCGCCAACATCGAAGGTGATCTGGAAAATGTTGGTCAGGTGGTGCTGGGTGGGGCAGTCGGCCATAACTGCCGCATCGGCAGTGGCATGATTATCTTCCCCGGTCGTATGATTGAATCGGATGTGGTGCTGGTGGCCTCGCCGCAGCGCCGTGTCATCGCTCGTAATGTGACTTATGAGGAAAGCGATCATCATGCCGTCGAAATCGCCGGTGGCGTTCACCGCCGCCAGTACCCGCGCCACGATGAGTCGCAGGAAGCCGAAGAAGCCTGGAACACCTGGTGAGGCGTAACAATCTCCTAACAACGATGCCTTTAATGAACCGGTAACGTAAAGCCGTGTATAGTGCAGGTAGGCTTTGGTTGCAAAAAAGGCGTGTCATATCATGGAAGATACATTTGCTTTCATCATCCATCCTATCCACATTAAAGAAGATGTGGCGCGCAAATATCCCTTCCTCGGCAAAATCCTGACCGAAGGCCAGATCAACTTTTTCTCTCGCTATTTCCCGCCGGTCTATCTGTCCGAGATCACCGGCATCCGTTCTGCTGCTACCGGGCGCGAGCTGCGCGGTTGGCTGCTGGCCTGCCCCTTCACGCCGCCAACCATGATGTCCGTCCCGGTTGAACTGGCTTATCGCAAAATTGTTGCCTGCGGAAAAATGGCGGAAGAACTCGGTGCGCGTATTCTCGGCCTCGGTGCTTATACTTCCGTTGTCGGGGATGCTGGTGTGACGATTGCTGAGCGGCTTCAACTGCCGGTGACAACCGGTGACAGCTATACAGTAGCGATGGCTGTTGAAGCCCTGCGCGAAGCGGCGACAGTCATGGGCTTTGAAATGGCCGAGGCATCAGTTGCCGTTGTCGGCGCGAATGGCGCGATTGGCAAAACCTGCTCCCAGATGCTTGCCCGCGAGTGCGCCCGCCTGACGCTGGTAGGCCGCCGTCTTGACGCGGTTGAAGAAGTCCGTGAATTGTGCGAGGGACAGCGTGCGGCTGTCTGCGCCACGACCGACATCAGCGCGATCTATGAGGCTGACCTGATTTTAACCGTTACCAGTGCCGTTCACGCTGTCATCGAACCGCGCCATCTCAAACCCGGCGCGGTGGTCTGCGATGTTGCCCGCCCGCGCGATGTGTCCAGACAGGTTGCCACCCAGCGCGATGATGTGCTGGTCATCGAAGGCGGCATGATTGAAGTGCCGGGGCCAGTGGAATTCAATTTCAATTTTGGCTTCCCGCCGCGTATGGCCTTCGCCTGTATGGCCGAGACAATGGCACTGGCCCTCGAAGGTCGTTATGAGGATTACACCATTGGCAAGGAAATTGACGAAACTCAGGCGCGTGAAATTAGTGCCATCGCTACCCGGCATGGCTTCCGACTTGGCGGTTTCCGCAGCTTCGAGCGTGAAGTCACCCCGGAAATGATTGCTGTTGTTCGTGAAAAAGCTGAAGCCACCCGCAAACGCCTCGAACTCACCCGTCCCTGAAACACCCTCTGGGAGGTGACATCTGTCACCTCGATAAAGTTATAATTGCGACAAAAGTCGTTTCGTTGATAACGTTAATGCTTTGTTAATCATTAAGCGTATAATATGAAAGTTGTAGCCTGGACACTCGTTTGCCCCCAGACGATTATGTTGTGAGTCAATTGTTCAACTATGAATACATGAGAAAGCCTGTCCAATGAAGGAGACACCCGACTCGATGCAGCACGTCAATCAGTTTGCCGAAACGATGCTCACTATCGGGCAGGCACTCAACAGCACCCTCGATCTTGACCGTGTCCTTGCGCTCATCCTGGAAAATATCGACCGTCTCATGGCTCACAGCCATGCCAATATCATGCTGCTGGGCGAAGATAATCGCAGTCTGCACGTTGTCCAGCACTGGGGCTATACGCCAGAGGCGGGCGCAGCGCTGGATTCGCTGACCGTTGATTACACCATTTACCCGCTTTTTGTACGTGCCTACAGGTCGAACAGACCCTTGTTCGTGCCAGATGTTACCCAATGCACGGACTGGGTTTTTCATCCGCAGTTTGCCGATATTGTCAGTTTTGCTACCATGCCGATCATCGCTGACGGTGATCTGTTGGGTTTTATCAATATCGATGGCACTATGCCTGGTGCACTCGATGACGAAATCGACTACCGCCTGCATATCTTCGCCCAGCAGGCCGCCCTGGCGATTCGCAATGCCCGCCTCTACGAGCAGACCCGCCAGCAGGCCGCCCAACTGTCCCGTCATGTACAGTCTCTCACCATCGCCCAGCGCCTCTATAAGGAAATCAGCTTTTCACCCAATACCACCGCCCTGCTGGAAGTTGCCTTTGATGCTGCCCTGCGCCTCACGATGGCCGATGGCGCTTATGTGGCGCTGCTGCGGAATGGTCGGCTGAATATCACCCAGTGTTATGGTGAGTATGCGCTGGATGAACTGGCGGGGATTGTCAACGATTACGCCGGCATAGTCGGCGCAGCCATGACGGAAGCCCGCCCTCTGGTAGCGCCCCCGCTTCCATTGATAACAGCGCTCAAGGGCGCAAAAGCTCAGATCGCCTTACCGCTCTATGCGCGCGGGGAAGATGAATTAGGAACGTTTTATGGCATTTTTGTCCTGGAAACCCGTGTGCCGGAACGCTTCACGGAAGATCGTTTGCAACTGCTGACGCTCATCGCTGACCGGGTGACCGGGGCGCTCCAAAACGCCGGGCTGATGACTGCTCTCCATGAACGTGCTGCCGAACTCGAAACCATTTATGAGCGCCTCAGCCAGCTTGAAAAACTCAAAAGCGATATGATTCGTATTGCCGCTCATGATTTGAAAAACCCGCTTATGGTCATCGATTCCTATGTAAAAATGCTGATGAAACCCGATGGCTATATGCCGGATACAGCCGTCGCTTTTCCTGCCATCAAACGTTCTACCGAGCGTATGACGCAGATTATTCAGGATTTTCTCTCGCTGGAACGTATCGAACAGCTTGCTGATCAGCCTGTCATCGAAACATTTGACCTGGGCGAGTTGGTGACACGTGCGGTTGAAGAATTTCGTGACCGGGCAGAGGCGAAAAATCAGATCATCGAAGCGCACATTCCGGAGTACGCCTGTGTGGTCAGCGGCGACTCAGCCCAGCTTTATGAGGCAGTCATCAACTTTGTCGGCAATGCCGTTAAATATACGCACGAAGGTGGGCAGATTGACGTCAGGCTGTATCAGGCGAATGGAAACTGTGTTCGGCTTGAGGTACGCGATAATGGGTATGGTATCCCGCTGGACAAACAGGACAAGTTGTTTCAGGCCTTTTACCGCGCTGTAACCAAAGAAACCCGTGAGATCGAAGGGACTGGACTGGGCCTGCATCTCACAAAAAACATCATCGAGCGGCAGGGAGGCAGCCTCATCTTTCACAGCGTCTATGGTGAGGGCAGCACCTTTGGCTTTGAAATGCCGCTGACAACCCCGATAAATCAGTTAACATTCGCTTAATCTATCTGCATTCGCAAGAAGCGCCCTCTCCGCCTGGTGAGGGCGCTTTTTATTGCATTTATGATAAACACGGCTTGCAAATTGCGATTATTTAACATATTCTTAAACTTTATTTAACCTTTGGCAGATGTTGTATGCCGCTCTCCATTGTCGTCTTTGGTGTGCTGATTTTCCTTTCAGGATATTTGAACGGGCAGACTGGCTCGGCCAATGTGGTTGCCGCCATGATTTCGTCGCGCTCGATTCAGCCGCGCCTGGCGATCTGGCTGGCAGCCATTGGCATGAGCGCGGGCGCGTTCCTGTTGGGGGCTGCGGTAGCCGGAACCGTCAGCAATGGCCTGATTATGCCCGGCGCGGTTAACCTGCGTGCCATCACCGCTGCTCTGATCGGCTCATTGTTGTGGAATGCCCTCTCGCTCTGGTTTCATATTCCGGTCAGCCTCACCCAATCCCTGATGGGTGCGTTAATCGGCGCAACCTGGAGTGCCTATGGCGGCGGTGTCATCATCGGCGATGGCGTGCTGAAACTGCTGGCCGGGCTGTTCATTTCCCCGGTATTGGGGATGGTTGGTGGCTATTTTTTTGTTCAGGCTTGCTACCGAGTCGGCGCTGCTGCCACCCCGCGCCTGAATATCTGGTTTAGGCGCGGGCAGATCATTTTGTCATTTCTGTTGGCGCTGGTTTTTGGCAGCAACGAGGCCCAAAAGCTGATGGGTGTCATGGTGTTGGGGTTGGTGGCCGCTGGGTTGGTGGAAACAACCGTTATTCCCCTCTGGGTGACTGCTTTTGTGGTTGTGTCGCGTTTTTTCGGTACGGTTGCCGGCGGCTGGCGGCTCATTCATACAATGGGTGGCAAATTTTACAAAATCCGCCCAATTCATGGTTTTGGGGCGCAGGCTGCTTCGACTGGGGTTCTGCTCTGTGCCGGGTTGACCGGGTGGCCTGTCAGCGGATCGCAAGTCGTCACATCTGCCATTGTCGGCGCTGGCAGCGCTGACCGGCTGCAAAAAGTCCGCTGGATGGTCGTGCGGCATATCGCTTTTGGCTGGCTGCTGACCATGCCGCTGGCCGGGCTGGTGAGCGCGATTATCTACCAGATCATTGAAAGGCTTGCTGCGTGAAACGACTGATTACTAAATTCCGCGAAGGGGCATCCCGCCTTTTTCAGCGTAAACCCAACCGCTTCCTCAAACGCCTGAGCGAACAGTCAGCCATTGTCATCCTGGGAACTGAAGCGCTGATCGACTATATGGCGAAGCCCAACAAGAAAAACGCCGCTCGCGTCCGTTCGCTGGAAAAAGAGGCTGACGAAGTTCGTCGCATCCTGATTGACGAGTTGAACCGCACCTTTGTCACGCCCATTGACCGCGAAGACCTTTTTGGCCTCTCGCGGGCGATTGATGATGTGCTGGATTACGCTTATTCCACCACCAATGAAATGGATATCCTTAATGTGACGCCCAACAGCTATCTGCGTTCAATGGCTGAATTGCTGCGTAACAGTGCTGAAGAAATTCATCTTGCTATTGAACGGCTGGAACATCACCCCAATGTCGCGGGCGATCATTCCATGCGTATCAAGGCCATCGAGAATCAAATGGAAACCCTCTATGCCGAAGCGCTGGCACACCTCTTTGATGAGCCGAAAGACCTCAAAGAGGTGATTACCATGTTCAAACTGCGCGAAATCTATCGCCACATGTTCCATGCCGTCGGCAGTGCCGAACAGGCTGCGAATATCATCGGCGACATTGTAATCAAATTCTTCTAAGGGTCTTAATCGTCATCATCACTGCCGCCATCGTCGTCATCGTCCCCCATCGGCGCGGCCTGTGGTGGCGCGGCGGGCGCAGCTATCTCGGCGGTCATGGTCCCCGCCGGGAAAATCACAGTCTCCAGAAAATCGCGTAAGTTGCCGCAGAAGGGTGGGCGGCGGCGCAGCGGCAGGTCGCGGCAAATCGCAATACGGGTTTCAAGGAAGCGGCGGAATTTGGCGCAGGGTGGGAATGGTTCCTCACCGCATGGGAGCTGCCCGGCCTCAATCCGTTCTCGCACCCGTTGGAGCTGTTCCGGCGTCAGCGGCGGCGCGATTTCGATCCGGCGCTGCAAAATGCGGAGCGGTAATGCCGCCAGCAGCCGGGTGCGGCGCTCGTAGGATTCCGGCAGGCCCGGCGCGGCGGACGCCCGGCCATTCTCATCAAGCGCGATATTCACCCAGGAACCCGGCACAATAAACTGCGTGCCATCCTGCGCCCCGACGAAGGCCGCGCCTTCCAGCGTGCTGACACTCATGCTGTTGTCACTGTCGGTCTGAAACAGCACTGTCGATCCCATCTGCACATCGACGCCGTTGATATTGAAAGCCACTTCTTCCACGCCTTCTGGTGTCTGTACCAGCAGGCCGCTCTCCGGTGCTTCATCACAGGCCGCGTCGCCCGCGCCCGTGCGAAGCGAGAACGCCTGCATCGGCCTCTGCCCTTCGTCTTCAACCGCGCTGATTTCAACGTCGCCAAACATCAGAAAGGTCACATTCTGGCCCGGTAGTGTATCGGGGATATTGGCTTGCAGGCGCATCACCGCCACGCCCCAGCGCCCGTTCGCTTCATCCAGCGGGCTGAGGCGCAAACTTTGCAGATCGGCCACATTTGCCACATCGCCTATCGACTCAAACCGGAAATCCTGCGCCGCTGGTTTGGCCTGCGCGTCGATGGCAATGTTGCCGTAACAGGCCTGATTTCGTCCGATTTCCTGACAGAACTGGTCAACCGCGCTCAGTGCCGTTTCCACAATAGCTGGACACTCGCTTTGTGCCAATACCAGCGCTGGCGACAAACACAGCAGCAGCCATACCGGCAGCCGCCGCATCAATACCTTAACCATAAATTCCGCTCCGCAATTACAATATTCAACCGCACTATCAGTATACAGGCATCGGCTGCGACCTGCATCGAGTCCTGTCTGCTCATCTACCATTTCCTGTGCTTGGCGCTATAATTACTTTTCATAACGCGATGCTGCTAAGGATTCCCTTCTATGTTTAATGACTTTTCCGGTGATGACGGTTTCTGGCAGGAGCCTGACCCGTTTCTCGCTGATCTTGTCTCTAATTTTGTCAACAAAGGCGGTATGGAACTCGGTATTACCCTGTTCCTGAAAGGCATGGTTGTCACCGGCACACTGGTTGCCGAAGAAGATTACCTGGGCGCGATCAGCGACCTCTTCGCCGGGCAGGCCAAGCGCTCGCTCGTCCGCCCGACCCCGGATGAACTCAGTGCCACCGAGGAAGTGTTCAACTTCAGCTATCTGACTGAGGACACGCCGCCGCCGCCGCTGCCTCCTATCGATGCTGTTACCGATGATGAAGAGGATGATTTGGACGATTTCGATCTGGATGATATGCCCGTGCCGGTCATCCGCCATTTGCACCTCAAAGACCCGGTGATTTTGCAGCCGGAGTCCTCCATCAGCTTTGCCCACAGTCAGGTTTCGATCATCCGTATCCGCCTTAATGCGGTTGATGGCTGGATGATTGGCAAAGTTTCAGTTGAAGATGACGACAACTTCATGACTCCGCCCAGCGAAATACGGCACTAGGAATCCTCATGTTGACTGATGATCTGCGCGCTTTTCTGGCCGCTCCGCGTATTGCCCGCCTCGCCACCCTGGACGATGATGGCTACCCCCATGTCGTGCCAATCTGGTTTGGTGTCGAAGGGGATGATATTCTGTTCATGAGTGACCGCGAAACCGCTAAAGTGCGGAACGCGCTCGCCCGTCCGCGCGGCGCGGTCAGCATCGGCGGCGATACTGGTGAAGATGAAGGCTATCTGATTCGCGGTGAATTAAGCGTTTATGATGATGTCGGCCATGCCGTCGCTCATCAATTCCTCTATCATTATGAATCGGCTGCACGGGCGGCCGAGCTTGCTGCTGAATGGGCGGGTGATGATATTGTCGTCATCCGCCTTAAACCAACAAAAATCATACGGGTGCGCTGAATTTTGCGTCACGTAAACATCATCCGCGTTCCTGCTTATCAACTGGCGACTATCAAGTATTGACGAATCTCTTTCGACTGCTCCGCCGCTGGATATTCCGTCTGGTTCCCATTTTGCTGCTGCTCTGGTGCTGGCAGATGCTCTTCGCCTTCATGGCTGTCGATGCTTACAGCCGCGTTGACCGCGTACAGGAAGCCGATGTCATTATCGTGCTGGGGGCGGGCTTGCGTCCCAACAACACTCCCGGCCCGGCGCTCACCCGCCGCTCGACCCGCGCCGCCGAACTGTGGCGCGAGGGTTACGCGCCTTATGTCCTGTGTGCGGGCGGCAAACCCGGCAATCGTACCCGCAGCGAGGCCGATGCCTGCCGCGAAATCCTGGAACAACAGGGAGTCCTTGCCTCAGCGATTCTGCTGGAAGAAACCAGCCGCAGCACGGAAGAAAACGCCATCCAGACCAAAGCCCTTATGATCGAGCGTGGCTGGGAAACAGCAGTCATCGTCAGCGACGGCTATCATCTCTTCCGCGCCAGCCGCATCTTTGCCGCGCAGGATATGACGATTTACACCAGCCCGCCCGCCGACAATCCGCGCCCGCTTGAATACTTCACTTTCATGCTCCGCGAACTGGTCGCTATCAACTGGCAGGTGTTCAAACAAACCTTCAATCTTGATGTCACCTACGTGCAGGGGATTTAGGGTCTTTCATCCTCTAAAATTTCGATGCCCTGGTTCGGGTTGATGAAATTATCCGAGCTTGGGAAGCTGCCATTTGTATTTATAGGCTGTCAGCCGCAAGATTAAACCTCCCGCGAATAACGCTGAGAGGCTCAACAGATTCACTCCGTCCACTACATAGAGCAGATAGATCGCGATTCCCAGCAAAAGCGCAATAGTGCCGTAGAAATCCGCACGCAATACCAGCGGTACTTCGTTAACCAGCAAATCGCGCACAATCCCGCCGCCTGTAGCTGTTAAAAACGCTAAGGTGATCACGCCGAAGAAGTGAAAGCCTTCTTCGATTCCTACAAGCGCGCCACTTATACTGAAAGCCACAAGTCCTACGCTGTCACTAATGACAAAAACCCATGTTTGTTCCAGCGTAGAACTGCGCCGAATTTTTAGCAGCCACGCGCCAACCACGACGATGCTCGTCAGCCACAAGGGCATTAAACTGACCAGGATGGCCGGTTGGCGATCAATCATCACATCGCGTAACAGGCCGCCACCGTTGGCGGTCAGGAAGGCCACGATAAAAACGCCCATTACATCCAAATCTTTGCGAATACCTATGAGAACACCTGAGAGGGCGAAAGCAAGACTTCCAATAATGACGGCGATCTCAAAAATCTGGCTGGTCACATGCCTGCTCCTGTTGTGGATATGATCGTTAAGTTCATGTTTTTAATCTATTCATAGTGATTAGTAAAAATTATTTTGTTTAAAGCAAGGGACTGAATATTACCTGACTTCCGTAGGCCAAGCGCCGGGTAAACAGCGCCGAAAATCACTTTCCGCCCTTCCTCTATTTCCAATATAATGAAGATGGGCGCTTTGTGCGCCCTCGACCCACGCACCGCCTCTTACTCCCCCTCTCTACGTAGTGGAGAGGGGGTTGGGGGGTGAGGATGTAAAGGATACAACTCATGCGCCGAGCATTATTTCTGCTGCTCACCTTATTACTCAGCGTCTCTGTCCTCTATGCCCAGGACGCCACCAGCGAACCCTCGCTGATAACACCGCTTCGTGTGACCGATGTGCTGCCCGCTGAGGACAGTGCCGAAATCGCGCCGGATTCGGCCATTACCGTCATTTTTAACCATCCGGTTGTGCCGCTGGTCATCGCTGAAGATGCCGCTGATCTGCCCTCGCCGATCACTATCTCGCCAGCGGTGGAGGGGCAGGGCGAATGGCTCAACACCGCCATCTACGTCTTCCGGCCTGAACCAGCGCTGGCAGGTGGCACACAGTACACCGTCACCGTTGACCCCAACCTGACTGCCCAGGATGGCGCGACATTCGACGGGACCATGAGATGCTAATACAAAAATTATCAGACGGATGTCGCAGAAGAGAAGCATGTTCCCCTTGCCAGAGATGTCCCGATC
>CAYUTY010000116.1:0-14320 GCA_964447795.1 uncultured Anaerolineaceae bacterium | reverse complement strand
TGGCGCCTCAGGTTTTGAATGCCCATTTTACCGATATGGGCGAGATTCACGAAGTTAATGTGCCGCATCTCGGCGCTATTCCCGGTTATCCGGCGGATTGGGTGATGGAACTGCCCTGCCGCATTGACTCACAGGGCGTGCATCCACTCCCGACTGATCCGCTGCCACTGGCGTGCTTCGGGCTCGTCGCCCAGGTGAAGGCTTACGAACTGCTGACCGTTGAGGCAGCGGTACAGGGGAATCGTGATGCTGCTTACCAGGCGTTGTTAACCCATCCGCTTGGCCCATCTGCCGATCAGGTACAATCGGTGCTGGATGATATGCTGACGGTCAACCGTCCTTATCTGCCGCAATTTTTTCCTGTCTGAGCGAAAAGGATCATTGTGATGCAACCCAATCCGGCACTGCGTAAACTCGGCCTTGCTGATACAGATCGTGTCGTCATTATTCACGTGGATGATGTAGGAAGTTGTGGAGCGGCCAACGCCGCATTCGCCGAGATGGTGGCTGCTGATGCTATTTCATCGGGCGCGGTTATGGTGCCATGTCCCTGGTTTCTCGATGCAGCCGCTTTCGCCCGTCGGGAGCCAAAAATTGATCTCGGCGTTCATCTGACGCTCAACAGTGAGTGGGCGAATTACCGCTGGGCACCAATTTCGACCCACAGCACCACAACCGGACTGATCGATGAGGAAGGTTATTTCCATCATCGACAGCCTGCTGTCTGGGCCAACGGTGACCCCGAAGCCGTTTATATAGAATTGAAAACCCAGATTGAACGCGCTCTGGCGGCTGGAATCGATGTGACCCATATTGATGGTCATATGGGGACGATTGTCCATCCTCGCTTTATACCTGTTTATATGCGGCTTGCACGCGAGTATCGCTTGCCGCCCACATACCTTCTGCACGGTGATGAAACGAAATTCCGCGAGCGCGGTCTCGATGATGAGTTTGTAAAGCTGGCAGTACAGACGGCTCAAACCCTAGAGTCAGAAGGTTTTCTCCTCATTGACCATGAAGTTGGTATGCCGCTCGATAACCCGGAGAAGCGTGTCGAGCAAGTCAAGGCGACAATGGCCGCTCTCAAACCAGGTATTACTCATCTGTATCTGCATCCCTGCCACGATACGCCCGAAGTTCGCGCTTTCGCCCCGGACTGGCGCGACCGGGTAGCTGATTTCCAGAGTTATATGGACGAAGAATCGCACCGCTTTATACGCGAGCAGGGTATTCATGTAATTGGTTATCGCGTTCTGCGCGATATGCTGCGGGCAGTCTCATGACCGAGTATTTTCTGGGTGTAGACGTTGGCGGCACAAAAAGTCAGGCCGTTATTGCTGACGAAACCGGGCGTGTTCTCGGTATCGGTGCCGGCGGCCCTGGTAATCATGAGATGATAGGGTTTGATGGATTTAAGGATACGCTCCATACCATCACTGATCGTGCCTTCGCCTCGGCAGGTATCAGCCCAGCTCAGATTGCGGGAGCAGGTTTCGGTGTGGCAGGCTGCGACTGGCCTTCTGACCATCCGCCACTTTCTCGCATTATTGACACCTTAGGCATGAATGCGCCTTTCGGATTGGTAAATGATGCGGTCATTGGGCTGATTGCAGGCGCAACTCGTGGGTGGGGAGTTGGCGTTGTCGCCGGGACAGGTTGCAACTGCTGGGGGCGTGATATGCACGGCAGGGAAGGGCGTGTCACGGGGTGTGGCCCCTACATGGCGGAGTTTGGTGGCGCAGGCGGTGTCGTCATGAAAGCTATGCAGGCGGTATCTCTGGCCTGGTCGAAGCGGGGGCCGGAAACGGCGCTGACGGCGGCTTTTATGGAATTGACTGGTGCAACCAATGAATTTGACCTGCTTGAAGGAGTTAACCGGGGGCGTTACAGCCTGGACTCTGACAATGCACCGCTGGTATTCCGCGTAGCTGCCGCTGGTGACCCGGTGGCACAGGGCGTCATCTGGCAGGAAGGGCAGGATTTAGGCAGTCTGGCAGTCGGTGTCACCCGTCAGTTGGGCTTTGAGGCGCTGGAATTCGATGTTGTCATGATTGGCAGTCTTTATCGTGGCAGTCCTGTCATCGCCGAGTCGCTTGGCACGGCTGTTCACGCGGTTGCGCCCGCTGCTCGTCTGGGCTATCTCAACGCACCTCCTGTTGCTGGTGGGGTGATGCTCGGTATGGAACAGACTGGGCTGGATTTTGCCCCCCTGCGCGAATCGCTGATTGAGGGGGTGAAACAGGCTTTGCAAAAAGACGAAAAAGGAATTTCCCATAATGTCGTTAGCTGAGCTGCACGTTGGTTATGCCGGACGTGTCATCACCCCATCGCTGGATATGCCAGCTTATCTGGCTGGTTTCGGACGCAACCGTGTCGCGCAATCGTTTCATGATGATCTGTACGCTCGCGCTCTGGCGCTGGTGCATGGCGAAACACGCATCGTCCTGGTTGCCCTCGATTTAATCGGTCTTGGGCGCGCTCATTGTCAGGAAATTGAAAGTCGGGTAAGGGCGCAACATCCCGGCATCCAACTCATTATTGCCTGCACTCATGTCCATCATGGGCCGGATACTATTGGCCTGTGGGGGCCAGACCTGACCACTTCGGGCGTCAACATCGATTATCTCAACGGCGTCAAAGCGGCAGTGGAACGGGTGTCTCTCGAAGCGCTGGCACAGGTGCAGGCCGCTCGTGTTCGTTCAACCAGTGTCATAGTGACCGGTGTAGCCAAAAATGCCCGCGATCCCGAAATCCGCGATGAGGAATTGAACTGCATTCAGTTTGTGGCGGCTGATGGTGGTCTGCCGCTGGCGACGTGGCTGATTTTCCCCTGCCATCCTGAAGTGTTATGGGATGGCAATACTGCTATTACATCCGATTATGTTCACAGCCTTCGTGCCAAAGTTGAAACAATGACTGGCGCACCTGCGTTGTTCATGGCGGGTGCGCTCGGAGGCATGATGACCCCGGATGTGGTTCAGCATGATTTTGACGAGTCCGAATTGATGGGTTTAAGGCTGGCCGACGCTGCACTTCAATCACTCGCAGGTGTTGAGGCCCATCCTGTGGGTGAACTGATTTATCATCGGCAGATATTCAGCATTCCCTTGCAGAGTTTTCTTTTTGAGCAGGCTGCGGAAGCTGGGTTGCTGCCGGAAGTCCGCGATGCTAGTGGGAATATCACGACTGAGGCTGGTTTGTTGAAAATCGGTAAGCTCTGGTTTGCGGCAGTGCCGGGCGAACTGCTGCCCAGACTTGGTCTATTGCTAAAAGCTGAAATGCGTGCGGCAGGTGCGGGACTGGCGGTAGTTATGGGCCTTGCCAATGACGAAATCGGCTATATTTTGCCTCAGGAAGATTATATCTACCCCGAAAATCCATTTGAACCGGGTGACCATTACGAAGAAACCATGAGCATCGGCCCTGAGACTGCACCGCGTCTGCTCGCTGCTCTGCGTGGTCTGTGGGGATGAACTTTACCAATAAAATTTTGGAGGAAATTTATTATGAGCGAATTAGCAATTTTAGGCGGCGCACCAATTCGTGTCGAACCTTATCCAGAGTGGCCGGTTTACGATCAGCGTGATATTGATGCAGTTACCAATGTCATCAAGTCCGGTCAGTGGGGTGGTTACCCATATCCCGGCCCGCAGACGGCGGAATTTTGCCGCCGCTTTGCGGAGATGCAGGGTGGAGGATACGCGGTTGCGGTAGCTAATGGCACGATCACGATGGAAGCCGCGCTTCGCGCTGCCAACATTGGCTGGGGGGATGAAGTTATTGTCCCTGCTTATACCTTTCAGGCCACCGCCGCCGCGCCGATGGCTGCCGGAGCGATTCCGGTGATCGTCGATGTTGATCCGCAGACTTACTGCATCGACCCCAAAGCCATTGAAGCAGCTATCACCCCACGCACAAAAGCCGTTATCCCGGTTCACCTTGGCGCTCAAATGGCCGATATGGATGCCATCATGGAAATCGCCGAACGCCATAACCTTATTGTCATTGAGGACTGTGCCCATGCACATGGGGCAAAATGGCGCGGGCGCGGCGCGGGAACAATCGGTCATTTTGGTTCGTTCAGTCTTCAATCATCGAAAATTATGACAACTGGCGAGGGTGGAGTCCTGCTCTGCCGTACACCTGAACTGGCCGCCCGTGTTACCAGCATTATTGATTGTGGCCGTCCGCACGATGCTGCTGGCAAGGATTACACGATGGGTGGTAACTACCGCATGAGCGAACTGCATTGTTCACTGGCGAATGTTGCTCTTGATCGTTTCCCGGAACAGGTGCGCCAGCGGGAAGAAATGGCCGCTTACATGGATGAAGGCTTAAGCGAAGTTCCCGGTGTGCGTGTCCTTATGCGTGATGAACGCCACACAACCCGTTCGTTTTACCGTTATATTTTCGCGGTTGACCCGGCGGTCTTTGGCGCAAATCACGACATAGTCTGCGCCGCGCTGGATGCTGAGGGGATACCTTGCTGGGAGGGGTATGACGCGATGCACCACTATGACCTGTTCCAGCCTTTGAACTCTAAACTGCCGGTACCAAGCGCTTTCCCGGAACGCTTCAATTTTGATAACATGAGCCTGCCGGAAGCTGAGCGTGCCTGTGAGCAGGAAGCCGTCTGGCTGGACGAGGCAATTTTTCGTTCAGGTCGTCAGGGTGTTGATGATGCTGTAGCCGCTTTGAAGAAGATACAGTGTTATTTATCCGAGCAGGGTGCTGGGGCACTCCAGCAAAAATTCACGTAATATTTTTCCTGATCGATGACGCCAGTTGGGGACACGTTCGGTGTCCCCGCACCGATTCCTGCTAACTTTCCAGCCGTTTATACTCGTCCAGCAGCTTATCAAACCGCGCTGCGCTGTCTTCCAGACCGCCGGGATTGTTGCGCGCCAGCCAGTTGGCACGGTGACGCTCAACCAGCGTGACCAGTTCTGTGTGTAGTTCGGCGGGCGAAAATTCTTCATCACCCTGAAGCAGCAGCAATCGCCGCGCCCCATGCCGCAGCAATTCCGCCGCCTGCTGGAATTCAGATTTGATAAGGGCTGCATCTTCACGTAGCAAGTCGGCTTTTTCGAGCAATTGTAATATTGATGCGATATGTTCTGTCACCTGCCGCAGCGTATCAGGATGCGTATTCGGAACGCTGCCACCCCAATTGGCATAACCTTCGATGGCTTGTTTTAAATCGGCTTCGGACGTTTGTAGCGTGGTCGCTAAAACCTGTCCATTGATATGTTCCGGGCCAATCATCTTATAGACATTACCCAGCTCATAAGCCAGTTTTCCCATGATGCCTGCCCGATCTTCAAAAGCGAACAGATCGAGCGCACGCGGAAGATCAATCGATTCGCTGCTCTCGATACACCAGGCTGCCCCAGCGCCTGCTGCGAATCCCAGATAGCTGATCGATAGCGGTTGCCAGTGACCGTTGTCTCCCCAATCAGTGTTCAGGTAGCCGATGGCGCCATGTTTCAACCCACTTTGCGCCGTTATACGGCAGTTATCGATGGTATTGTCTGTCCGACCACCGATGCTGTTCCAGCTTGAGGTGCCAGGACAGACATAGAATGGCACCCCTGCCGCCGCAACCAGTCCACACTGTTCATCCCATGTTTGTGCTGCCGCTTCACCCCCTTCATAGCCCCAGATCATCGCCATAATATCCTTTGGTAGTTCTGGTACAAGTTCCGGGTAATGCAGGATGATGTCCGCCCAGAATTGGGCCTGCCGCCCATGACGGGTTACTTCCGCGTGCAGCTTGAGCAGATAGTCAAGGTAAACCCGTCCGCCACGCGCTTCTACTTCTGTTTTGCTTTTGCCTTTGCCCAGTTCCCACGGTTCGTCGCCGCCAATGTTAAATTTCTGACTGCTGAAATGGGGCAGCAATTCGTTGTATAAACTGGCGATCAGTTCAATGCTGCCAGGGTCGAGCGGGTTGAGTGTGGTTGCCGGGCTGTGACCGCCCCAGGGCGGTTCAAATCCTTCAGGGCATTCTGCCAGCGGCAGATAGCGTTCATGTTTCAGCCAGCGTTCCATGTGGCCGAGGCTGTTCTGATTCGGCACCAGCTCGACATGCCGCGCTTTGCAGAACATGTCGAGTTCGAGGATGTCTTCGCCGGTTAACGGCGACGCCTCCGCCCAGACTTCCGGGTGACTCCGGTAGGCGAAAGTATGTTCCATATATAGTTGTATCTGGTTGATCTTCCAGCCCGCCAGTCGCTCAATCAGCGCTTTGAGAGTCTCTACCGTCGGCACTTTATCCCGGCTGATGTCCAGCATCACGCCCCGCGCCGGGAAGTCCGGCCAATCGGTGATCGAAAGCTGCGGCAGTTGATTTCCATATTGTTGGAGAAGCTGCCGTAGAGTGCATACTCCATAAAACACACCTGCTGCGTCTGCGCCGCGAATCTGGATGCTGTTTTCACCAACAGTCAGGGTGTATCCCAGGGGATGGGGCATGTTGAGGTCAATGATAAGTTGCAGGTGAGTGTTCGGGTAATCGAGGCCGACTACGATTTCCCAGCGTAAGCCAGAAATATCCGCCAGAGCAGTTTGTGCTGTTTTACCTTCAAAAAATAAATTCGCCGACGAAAGCGCGATCAATCCATTCTGGGATAGGCTGACAGTTCCGTTGTTGAAGTTGATAGTGCGGGGTGGGGGTAGTAAAGTGGGCTGCCTGTCCATCATAAAATCCTTCTAAAAAGATGCACGATTGAGCTTGAGTGATCTCAGTTTAATGAGGTTCAGACCACTGCACAAGTGCGGTCTACAGCCCTCCGATCAGCAGGATTATAATTAATGGGTTCTGTATTCAATACTTGGAGACACACCCATGCTTGACCGCAAATTAAGGGCTGCAATCATCGGCCTCGGCGTAGGCCGTTCCCATGCTAAAGGTTATCTGTCTAGCCCGGATGCTGAACTGGTCGCTGTATGTGATGCCAACGAAGTTCGCTTGAATGAGATGGCGACTGAATGGAAAGTCCAGCGGCGCTACACCAGTTATGCTGATATGTTTAAAGACGCTGAACTCGATGTAGTAAGTGTATGTTTACCCAATGCACTCCATGCTGAGGCCTCTATCGCTGCGCTGGAAGCCGGTTTGCATGTTGTCTGCGAAAAGCCGATGTCAATTAATGTGGCTGAAGCTGAAAATATGATTGCCACCGCCGTCCGTGCTGATCGTCGTTTGATGGTTTCCTATAACTATCGCTACCGGGCGGACAGCCAATGGCTCAAACGCCTCATCGAAAACGGTAAGCTTGGGGATGTCTATCATGTGAATGTTTCCTGGCGGCGCGAAACAGGTATTCCCGGCTGGGGTTTGTTTGGCAGCAAGCAGGCTTCCGGCGGCGGCGCACTGATTGATCTCGGTGTTCATATTCTTGACCTGAGTTTGTGGATGATGGGTTTTCCCAAGGTCAAAACCATTACTGCCGATGTGCGCGGCCTGTTTGGGCCAAAAGCGCTGAAAACCTGGGGGCGTAAACCAGGTCAATTTGTCGAAGGTGGTGTTGATGTGGAGGACGGTGGGCTGGCCTACCTGCGGTTAGACAACGCGGCAACCATGATGCTCAATGTCACCTGGGCGGAGCATACCCATCCCGGCGAGGATGCCTTCCGGTTGGAAATTCAGGGAACCGAAGGTACAGCCATCATGCATGTTCGTAACTATAAAAATGATGATACGCTGCGCCTCTATACCGAAATTGAAGGCGAACCGGTCACTGTAATTCCAGGCGTTCGTTTCAATGGCCCGCAGGGACATGAAGCCATGATTCATGATCTGATGGGGAGTCTGCATCGCGTCGAAACCCCTGCTACCAGTGGTGAACAGGGACTTGCCGCTGTCGCTATCCTGGATGCGCTATATGAATCGGCTGCTGCTGGCCGCGAAATCGCGCTTGACGCGGTTCAAACCTAAGACTTTCATCAGATATTCCGGGGGCAGGACTTCTTTGCCCCCGCAAGAGCCTGATTGGACTTAAGGCCATTGTTACGGCCTGTGACGATTTGCAGTATAAATGAATAGTAAACTTGTATTCGTTTAAGCGCCTTCATCCTCGTTGATTACTCCGGCCTCCCGGCTGAATCCCGTTTTTTCATGACAGGAGGTGTCGCCTTGCAGGCAGATATTCCTTTAACGTCTTCCTCGCCCAGTGACCCACAGGCTGATATGTCCTGGCTGTTCCGCTTCATCCGCGCACATGGTGGGGCGGCTGTATTATCGTTGGCTTTTGGTGCAATAGGTGGCTTAACGGGTGCGGCTGAACCCTATCTGATTGGCGCAATTATTGACCAGGTGAGGGCAGGGATTGCGCTCGATCAACTGGTTGGTTACGCAGTTGCGCTGATTGGACTGGCACTGATTACGGCTCTCGCGTTTTTCGGCCAGCGCTATTACAGCGGCCAGGTAGCTTATCTGGTCAATTTCGATATTCGTAAAACCCTGTTCGACAATCTATTGACTCTCGATCAGAGTTTTTTTCAGCGATATGCAACCGGCGACCTGATTTCGCGCATGTACAGCGATCTCGACATGATCTGGCGTTTGCTGGCAATTGGTTTCACCCGTTTCAGCAGTGCCTTTGTCACAGTCATCGTCACATTCATTCTGCTCGGTACTATCAGCTTGCCGCTCACAATTATTGTTTTTGTTGTGCTGACCATTTCAACTTATTTTCAGATGCGTGCTGGTACTGTACTAGCTCCCGTATTTGAGAAGGTACAGGAACAGGCGGGGACAGTTGCCGCGCTGGTGCAGGATGCTGTGAGTGGTATCCAGACTGTTAAAACATTTGGCGCAGAAGCTGGGGTTGCCCGTCAATTCGCGCGGGAAAATGACGAGTTTCGCCGTCGCTGGCTGTACTTCAAACGGCGTAATGAACCGGTGGGAATGCTGCCAAATATGATTAGCGAACTCACTGCTGCCATAGTGGTTGTATTCGGCGGTGTGTTGACGCTCCAGGGTTCTCTCACGCTCGGTAATTTTGTGCAGTTTCTCATTTACCTGGGCATGATTAGTAATGTGCTGCTTCAGCTTGGCACTATTTATCAGCGCTATCAGCAAACTCGCGGAGCGCTCACCAGGCTGACGCCGCTCCTGCAAAAGGCGCACATTACCACAGCGCCGAATGCTCATGGGCTGCCCGCGCCGCGCGGCGAAATCACATTTGATGGAGTAGGGGTGCAGGAAGAAGGAACATGGCTGCTGCGCGATGTATCGTTTACTATTCCATCAGGAGCAGTTTTCGCACTTGTTGGCCCTACAGGTTGTGGTAAGACATTACTCGCCAGTTTGCTGGCACGTGTGCTTGATCCGACTGAAGGTCGCATCCTGATTGACGGTGTGGATGTGCGCGATCTGAACCTTGATGATCTTCGTGAGGCCATCGCCTATGTGCCGCAGTCTACATTTTTATTCAGCCAGCCGGTTCATGCCAATGTTCGTATGGGCAAATTAGGCATCACTGACGATGAACTACATCAGGCGATTCACATTTCGCGCATGAGCAACGATTTGCCCCAGCTTCCTGAAGGTCTGGAAACGCTGGTGGGTGAGAAGGGTGTTATGCTTTCCGGCGGGCAAAAGCAGCGAGTCGCTATCGCCCGTGCCATTGTGCGCGACCCGGCCATTCTTGTACTGGATGATGCTCTCTCTAGTGTGGATACACATACCGCAGCAGATATTTTGACTGATCTGCGGCACGTTTTGCGAACGCGCACCAGTATTATTATTGCTCACCGTATCGCTACCGTGAAAGATGCAGATCAGATTGTTGTCATGAACGAAGGTCGTATGGTTGAGCAGGGAACACATAGTGAGCTGATCAATCAGGATGGTTTATACGCGGCTATGGTAGCACGTGAATTCAGCCGCGAGGAAGAAACACATGTCAAAAACTAGTGGCAAACCGTCGCCGGAAGCAGTGCCGGTTCGCAAGCTGGAAAGTGAGGCTGACCTCAATACTGACCAGTTGAGTGATCGTTATCTGATTTTGATGCTGGCGCATTTTGTGCGCCCTTTCTGGCGGCAGTTGGTCATTGTTTTTCTGATGCTCATAGGGGTGACAGCACTGTCTCTTTTGCCCCCTTATCTCATTCAGGAAGCCGTTGATGGGCCAATTACGGCAGGTGACCTGGATGGTTTGTGGCCGTATGGCGTTGTTTACTTTGACAGTATTCTGGTTCTGTTTGGCCTGCGCTTCGAACACACTTATATGCTGCAAACGTTAGGGCAGAACGCGCTGGTCAACCTACGTCAGGCATTGTTCGAGCATATTCTCAAGCAGGATATGCGCTTTTTCAACACCACGCCGGTTGGTCAGATTGTCTCGCGCCTCTCCAACGACATTGAAGCGCTCACAGAACTGCTCTCGACCAGTATCGTCGTCGTCGCCAGCAATATGGTTACGCTGGTCGGTATTATCGGCGTGATGTTCGTCATCAACTGGCGCTTGGCACTGCTCAGTCTGGCTGTTATGCCTATTATGACGGTGGCGACAGTTTATTTCCGTCGGAAGATTCGTACTGAATCCAGCCACTTTCATAGAATTGTCGCTGAATACCTGGCTTTCATCAACGAGCAGTTTAATGGCATGTTGATTGTACAGCTTTTCGGACGTCAGGATATCAGCCGCAATGAGTTTGACGCTGTCAATCGTCAGTACCGTGATGTCCACATGAAAATCCGTGATTTATACACGATCTATGCTTCATTCCTCCAGATATTGACAACAGTGGGACTGGCGCTGGTTTTATATGGTGGCGGTAATGGTGTACTGGCAGGGTGGGCCACACTGGGGATGCTGATCGCTTTCATCCAGTACAGCCGCCGCAGTTTTGAGCCAATTTTGCAACTGGCGGAGCAGTTTGCCCAGATTCAGACGGCGCTTTCTGCTGGGGAACGCATCGCACGGATGCTGCGTGTTGAGCCAAAAATCGTAGCGCCCGAAACCCCGTCTCGCATTGAAAATTTGCAACGGGCATTAACACTTGACCATGTAACTTTTGGTTACGAGCCGGGTAATCCTGTCCTGCGTGACCTGAATATTCATATTCCTGCTGGACAGCGAGTAGCTGTCGTGGGTGCAACAGGTGCCGGTAAAACATCACTGGCCGGTTTACTGGCGCGTTTTTATGATGTGAATGATGGCCGTATCCTGATTGACAACACGGATATTCGGGAAATGAGTCTGGCTGATTTGCGCCATTGTGTGACTGTTGTGCCGCAGAGTCCTTATTGTTTTAATGGAACAATCGCCGATAATCTGCGTTTGTTTGATGACTTGGTAACTCAGGAACAGATGGAACATGCTGCGCGGTTGGCTAGTGCTGCGCCTTTCATCGAAAAACTGCCAGGCCGCTACGATTATGTACTTTTACCCGGTGGCGCAAATTTGTCGCAGGGACAGCGCCAACTGCTCGCGCTGGCACGCGCACTGATTCATAGCCCCAATAGCATTCTGGTGCTGGACGAAGCCACCAGCAATATTGATACCGAAACAGAAGCTCTGATTCAGGAAGGGCTGCATGAAATCCTGCGCGACCGCACCAGCCTGATTATTGCCCATCGTCTCAGCACCGTCCGCGAAGCTGACCGTATCCTGGTCATGAAACAGGGAAGGGTGATTGAAGATGGCACACATGACGAATTACTGCTGCTTGATGGTATCTATGCTCAGCTTTACCAGCGTCAATTTGAGGAGGCCGTAGGTGAAACGGAGGGCGCTCACACATAAAAATCACAGGATTCATAAAAGTTTCACAGCGCGAAATTTTTATTAATTGTATAATGGGAATAGTACCGAAGTCGCATCAGGACGTTGCTCCTATCCAACGTTAGGTATATGATGCAATATTAAAGTGGACGCACGTGAAGTTTTGGGCATAATAAATGCTTGGTAACCAGCACAAAACTTCGCGGCCATCAGCACAGATTGGCCGTTTGAGTTTTTTGAGGCAAGTGACATGAAATACACACGACTTCTTGGGTGGGTGTTCCTTTCAGCGGTTTCAATGTCGCCGATTGTTGCATCGGTGCGTTATGAATTGTGTTCTCAGATCGTGGAAACAGCTCTGGAAGCGGCCAATGAGGTCTGCGACGAATTAGGGCGTAATCTCGCCTGTTACGGTCATCGCTTGTTGAGCGCTGAAGCACAGGATGGAGTTGATAGTTTCCAGTTTGAAGAAGCTGGTGATATGGTTGAGGTCGCGTCGCTTAATTCACTTCGTCTCAGCCCCATGAATGTGGATGATGGTACCTGGGGAGTTGCCTTAATGAATGTGCAGGCCAACATCCCCGATGAGATGCCAGAGAATGTCAACCTGGTGCTGTTCGGTGATGTTGAAGTGGAAAATCTGGTACGCGAACCCGTTCTGATGAATGTCGTGGTGAATGCTTCTGGCAATGCAAATGTTCGCCGCCAACCTGATAGTACATCATTTGTCATGGCGAGTATTGCATCCGGCACCGTGCTGCAAGCCAACGGACGTTCTGAGGACGGAACCTGGATAAGTGTGGGTATCCCCGATAGTGACGGCGAAAAAGGCTGGGTGTCGCGCGATTTAATCGAAAGCGCGGGCGACCTTTCCGAATTAAATGTTTTGCAGTCGCACCTGAACCAGTATGGCCCGATGCAGGCTTTCTATCTGCGATCAGGCGATCAGCAATCGACGTGCGCTGAGGCCCCCAATGATGGTCTGCTGGTGCAAACGCCGGAAGGTGTGGCGGAAGTCCGTTTGTGGATTAATGAAGTCAAAATCCGCCTCGGCTCAACGGCTTTCATTCAGGCTCAGGCCGGCAATCAGATGTCTATTAAAACGCTGGAAGGCAAAGCAATTGTCGAAGCAATGGGGGTAGAACAGGTTGCTGTCGCAGGGACAGGAGTTCTCATCCAATTAAATGCTGATCTGGCTCCATCTTCACCGCCTAGTGCTCCAAAAGCCTATCAGCGGTCTGATGTTCAGAATCTTCCTGTGAAGGAACTCGATCGGCCGATTGACATTGAAATTATACCCCCGACTGCGGTCTCGACGGCTGAACCGAGTGTTCCTACTATAGCGCCTTCGCCAGAAACACAAGAGACTGTGCAGCCAGCAGTGCCAGCTACTTTGACACCCACAAATGTGCCAACGTCAACTCCTCTGGATGGCGTTACTCCAACTGAGGAACCATCAGGCAACCCTGATGGTACGGGAGCAGAATCGACAAGTGATGCCTCCGCGGGATCGGCTGAACCTGCTTCCCCTGAAGTAACGGACAGTTTTAGCGACGGCAACTCCTCTACTGGTGTGCCTTCTGGGAGTTCTCCAGAGGAAACTCCTGAAGGGTTTATAAGCCTGATTGGGAATTTGCTGTTGAGCGCAATGGGTAACTGGGCGAGTTAATCTCTGTTTGGTGATGCTTCATTTTGCCGGGCAGCCTGCTTCATAGGGTATGCCCGGTAGATAACGTTCCCACTCATCGGCTGATAGATTACGGTTTGCAATAGTACAGGCACGCGCCCGCCATTCCGATAGACCACCCTCCCAGACAATTAAGCTGCCATTTCGTCCACCGGTAACGAGAGTGCTGCCATCGGGGCTGTATGCCAGCGTCGTCACCCAGTCGCGGTGTCCTATGAAGGGTTGTCCGATGGTTTCTCGCCGTTCTACATCCCACAGGCGCATGGTTTCATCTTCACTGCTTGAAGCCAGCAGTCTTCCATCTGGACTGAATACTACACCCGTCACATAATCTTCGTGTCCGATTAATGGCTGCCCGACTGGTTCGCCTGTATTTACGTTCCACAGGCGGATGGTGTCATCGCGGCTGCCAGACGCCAGGAACTGACCATCTGGACTGAAGGCCAGGCTGGTTACGACATCCCGGTGACCTGTCAAAGTGTTGATATTTTCATTCGTTGCACTGTTCCACAACAGCACTTGCCCATCATAACCTGCTGAGGCCAACATCTGACCATTCGGACTGAAAGCCAGTGCCAGTACGCCGCCTCTATTTGCCGCAAAAGAATCGCCTGTACTCGCCCCAGATGCGACATTCCATACCTGAACTTGCCCACTTTCTCCACCGCCGGAGGCCAGAAGTTTTCCGTCCGGGCTAAAGGCCAGCGAGATGAGTGCTGTGCGTTCCGGGACAGAAAGTGTTCGCAGTGTTTCGCCCGATTGCATATCCCAGATGCGGATTGTCTGATCAGCCCCGGCCGATGCCAAAAGTTTTCCATCCGGGCTAAAGACCACACTGGTGACAAAACTCTGGTGGCCTTCCAGCGTTTGACTCAGATCGCCCGTTGCTGTTTCC
>CAYUTY010000115.1:307-14477 GCA_964447795.1 uncultured Anaerolineaceae bacterium | reverse complement strand
GCCGGAGATGCCGGAAAGCAGGACTGGAGCGGTGGCATTCGCCGGGCTGGTGGCGTTTCTGGCCGCGCCGTTGTGGTTGATCGCCGGCAACCTCTTGATGACGCCGGTTGAAGCCTTTTTCCGGCAGCGTTTCATCGCGCGGGCGCAGGGCGTGCTGGACGATATTCAGCCGACGGTGATCGGCGTGACCGGCAGCTACGGCAAAACCAGCACCAAAACTTACCTCGCACATATCCTCAACGGGCGTTACAAAACCTATCCAACACCGAAAAGTTACAATACGCTGATGGGCATTTGCCTTGCAATCAATAATGATCTGGCGAATGACCACAGCATCGAGTATTTCATCTGCGAGATGGGCGCGTATATTCCGGGCGAGATCGAGCGCATCGCGGAACTGACGCATCCGAGCATCGGTATCGTGATCGAGGTCGGGCCGCAGCATCTGGAGCGGTTCGGGTCGCTGGAAAATGTAGCAATGGCCAAATACGAACTCATCAAGGCGCTGCCAGCAGATGGTGTGGGCATTTTCAACTGGGATAACCCGCATGTGCGGCAGATGTACGAGCGGAGGTATCCACAGACGTGCATCGCAGTGAGCAAGCAGGCCGATGCACCAGCCGATGGGCCGCGATTTGTCGCGTCGGGAATCAGCGAGACATTGAATGGGCTGCGCTTCACCGTGACAGACCGGCAAAGTGGAACCAGCGAAGTCTTTGAAACGCCCGTACTGGGCGAACATAATGTGACCAACATCCTGTTGGCGGCGGCGGCGGCGGCGCACGAAGGGATGCCCCTGCGCGATGTGGCGCGGCGGGTGCGCGGGTTGCAGCCAGCGGAGAGCCGATTGGTGCGGCAGGCGACGAACGAGGGAATCACGATCATCAATGATGCCTACAGTGCGAACCCAGCGGGGGTGGTTTCGGCGTTGAAGGTGCTGTCGATGCATGACGGCGGGAAGCGACTGCTGATTACGCCGGGCATGGTTGAGCTGGGCGCACTGATGGAACAGGAAAATCGGAAGCTGGGCGAGATCGCGGCACAGCACGCAACGGATGTCATTCTGGTGGGGGCAGCGCAGACCATGCCGGTAAAAGCCGGTCTGGAAAGCGCGGGCTTCCCGACGGAACGGCTGCAAGTGGTCGATACGCTGGGCGAAGCGATTAGCTGGTACAAGATGAACCTCCGTGCGGGCGATACGGTGCTGTTTTTGAACGATCTGCCGGATACATATTCGGGAAAGTGATGAGTTAAGAGTCAAAAGATTACGGACTTGATTGTTGGAAAATGGCGGCGGTATTTGCAAATTGTGCTGCTGCTGAAGTTCGGCTCAGTTTTTGCAATTGAGTTTCCAGATGTCGGTTTCCAGCTTCCAGCAAGAGGCGGAAGGCAAGATGGTGGTTGGCGGAACGATGAACACCAGTCGCAATTCTCCCGGCTGGGAATGGCAGAATAAAGCATTCAACGGGAGGGTCTGCCGCAAACAGGCGGAAATGTTGCAGCGTTGGCGACAGTGGCAAGGATGGCAGAAGGGTCTGCCGCCGCCATGTTTGCCACACCTGAGGGATGGGTGAACCGATATGCGGGATGTGCAGGGCGGAACGAAGTGCCATGTTTGCCATGTCGGAAGTTACCAGCGGCCAGTTTCCAGTTTCCAGCAAAAGGCGCATTATCGTTATTCGCAGCAGGCCGTGAAGGCGAAAAAAGGTGTGTCATAGGGCTAGTGTAGCAGGGAAATGGGGCGGGCAGTGAAACATTTGTCATAACATTTGTTTCGATTTTGAGGGGAAAAGTAGGGCTGAGTGCTGAGGAGTGAGTGAGTAGGGATGAGTTGAACGGGTATGAGGGATGAGGAAAGCAGGACTAAGTGCTAGGTGCTGAGCTTGATTGAATTTACCGAATCTGTATTGATTTTTTTCGGCACGGCGTTGATGGTCGGGACGCTGGTGCTGTCGTTCGTGCCGATTCTGCCGGGGACTGCCCTTGTATGGGCGGTGGCGATGGTGTTCGGCGCGCTGAATGAATTTCAGCGGTTTACACCTGCCGCCGCCGTGATCGCCACGATCATCATGATCGTCAGCGTGAGCAGCGATTTTTGGCTGCCCATGATGGGGGTTAAAACGGGCGGGCTGACGTGTTTGGGCGCGCTTGGCAGTTTCGCTGGCGGATTGATCGGCACGTTTGTGATTCCGATTCCGCTGTGTGGAACGTTGATCGGCTGCGTGATCGGGGCGCTGGTGATCGAGGCGATTCATTTCCGCAATTTGGGGCGAGCGATGCAAGCGGGACAATCCGCCGCGAAGATGTTTTTGCTTGGCTATCTGGTGGAAAGCGCGTGCAGCGTGGCGGTGTTTGTGGTGTATATCGTGAGTTTGGCGGGGACGGGGTGAAAGTCGATAGTCGGTAGTCAATAGTCAATAGTCGATAGATAAATTCACCGCCAAGACGCCAAGCCATAAAAATAGAATTCGCGTGTTATTGCATACCATTCAATTTTTGAGATCAAGGGGGATAGAATGCGGGTTGTGATTATTGGGGGAAGCGGGCATGTCGGGACGTATCTCGTGCCACAGTTGGTGGAGGCGGGATACAAGGTCATCAACCTGACGCGGGGGAAAAGCCAACCCTACCTGCCCCATGCAGCATGGAAACAGGTCGAGCAGATCATCATTGACCGGGATAGCGAAGATGCCGCCGGGACGTTTGGGAAACGGGTGGCTGACCTGAACGCGGACATCGTAATTGACATGATCTGCTTCACGCTGGAAAGCGCACAGCAAATTGTCGAAGCGCTGCGCGGGAAAGTGCAGCACTTTTTACACTGCGGCACGATCTGGGCACACGGTCACAGCACAACCGTCCCGGCGACGGAAAACCAGCCGCGTTACCCATTCGGCGAATATGGGATTCAAAAAGCGGCGATTGAAGCCTACCTGATCGATGAAGCGCGGCGAAATGGCTTCCCGGCGACGGTGCTGATGCCGGGGCATATCGTCGGGCCGGGGTATCACCCGTTGAATCCACAGGGCAACTTCAACCCGAAAGTCTTTGAAAAGCTGGCACGGGGCGAACCGTTTCTGCTGCCAAACTTAGGTCTGGAAACAGTGCATCACGTCCACGCGGACGATGTGGCGCAGGCTTTTATACAGGCGATTAAATACTGGAGCACCAGCGTGGGCGAACAATTCCACACGGTTTCCCCGACGGCAGTGACGCTGCGCGGCTATGCGGAAGCGGTGGCGGGCTGGTTCGGGCAGGAAGCCAAGCTGGAATATGCCGGGTGGGATGTGTTCAAAACACAGGTTTCGGAGCAGGAAGCACAGGCTGTCTGGGATCACATCGCGCACAGCCCGAACGCCAGCATCGAAAAAGCGCGGCGGTTGATCGACTATCGTCCCCGTTACACCTCACTGCAAGCGGTGTATGAGGCGGTCAAGTGGATGATTGACCAACGGGTGATCGACACAGTTTTACCCGGACATTGACAAGGGCGAGGAGTCCTAGCATAGTAGCTGGATTATGCAACCCCTCCCCCTCCTCCGTTGACGGAGAGGGGAGAAAATACAAAGGCTCATGCTTACGAATGAAGTGTATGAGGGGCAGCGAATATCTGAATATTGAGAGGCAGTTTCCCTCATGAGCGCAAGACGAAAGAGAACGGTTGGCGTAGTGTTTGGTGGGCGCAGCGTCGAGCATGACGTATCAATCATCACCGGGCATCAGGTGATGAAATCATTTGACCCGGAACGCTATGATGTCGTGCCGATTTACATCGACCGGGACGGCAAGTGGTTCACGGGCGAACCGCTGCTGGAGATCAAAAATTTTCAGAACGAAGTGGTCAGCCTGAAAGGTGTCCACAGCGCAATTATCTCACCCAGCTCACAGCATCATGGCCTGATTGTCAACCCGGTTTCTGGGCGCTTTGAAAAGAGTGAGGTGCAGCGGCTGGATGTGGTTTTCCCAGCGGTACATGGCACACATGGCGAAGATGGGACGCTGCAAGGATTACTGGAACTGGCGGACATTGCTTATGTAGGTTGTGGGGTGATGGCTTCGGCAGTCGCTAATGACAAAATTACCTGCAAAATGCTGCTGCGGCAGGGGGGAATCCCGGTGGTGGAAGCGGTATCGTTCAGCCGGGCAGAATGGCTGTCTGCACCGGACAATGTGATCGCTCACATCACCCATGAGATGCCTTTTCCAGTGTTCGTGAAACCAGCCACACTGGGGTCGAGCATCGGTATCAGCCGGGCGAATGATGAGGCAGGATTAAGACTGGCGATTGATGTGGCGACAAATCTTGACCGACGGATTCTGATTGAAGCTGCTGTCACAGATGGCATTGAGATCAACTGTGCGGTAATGGGAAGTGGTGAGGATATACGCGCATCGGCACTGGAACAACCGGTGTCGTGGGAGCAGTTCCTCACTTACGAAGAAAAGTATATGCGCGGTGGCGACGGCATGAAAAGCGCCGAACGGCTGATTCCTGCGCCGATCAGCGAGGGATTAACCGCCAAAATCAAGGCACTGGCAATTCAGGCCTTCCAGTCGAATGATGGCTGTGGGACGGCGCGGATTGAATTTCTGGTTAAGCCAGACGCGGATGAGGTTTATCTGAACGAACTGAATACCATGCCCGGTTCGCTGGCATTTTACCTGTGGCAGGAAGAGGGCATGTCGCCACGCGATGTGGTTCAGCGGCTGGTAGAAATTGCACAGGATGCCCACGCAGAAAAACGACGCAACACCTACAACTATCAAACAGGACTTATCGAACTCACCGCAGTGCGGGGAATCAAGGGAACAAAAGGCAAAACCCGGACGTCCGTAACTCAATCTTAACCTGTCATTCGCCATGAATGGCAGACAAGACTAGAATACTATTTGAGCCTTACCTTGGATTATTGTTAGGGGTGTGCGCCGTGATTCGACGCCTGCGTACCATCAGCCTGCTGCTCCTGCTCCTTCTGGCCGCGTGCAACACCGAGCGCACGCCGACGGTGGTTTCGTTCATTCCAACAGCAACCGAGGGTGCGAAAGTGCCAACGCGGATGCCGACCAGCACACCCCCACCAGAAACAGCAACGCCGACCGACACCACCACACCAACCGATACCCCTACGCCAGCGACACCCATAGCACAGGCGCTACGCAATGATATTGTGCTGCGCGGCGGGCCGGGGTCAAATTACCCGATTACCGGCTCTTTACAGGCTGACGAACAGATCGCCATCGTGGGCGTGAGCGACGATGGAAGCTGGTATCAGGTGAGACTAGCGGATGGCACACTAGGCTGGCTGACAACGGCCAGTGCCCTTGTGACGACTTTCGGAAATATCAGCGGCGTGCCAATTGCCCAGGCACCCACCAACACACCGACAGAAACGGCAACAGCGACCAACACGCCTACCAATACAGCAACGGCAACACTCACCGAAACGCCCACTGCTACAGCAACCTCCACGCCAACAGCCACTTTGACGGAAACACCGGCAGAAACCGCCCGCCCAAGCCGGACACCAATTCCTTCGCCAACACCGGGGCCGCCGCAGTATATCGCCCAGGTACTGGCACAGATTGGTATTCCCGAAACTGGCGCGGTGGCCGGACAGATCGCCAGCAAAGTGATCGATATGACGGGCGAAGACGATGTGCTGACATGGGAACGATTCACCGGGACTTATGGCGATTTTGTAATGGGCGCAACAGTACAGTGGGGGCCCGGCGCAGCAGAAGATTACTGCGGTTTCGTCTTCCGAGAGCCGGAGAAAGCAGCCGAAAACGACCCGAATACACTGTATGCCATTCATATCAGCCGTGACGGCTTCCTGTGGTTTGCCGAACTCGCCAACAGTCAATGGGGCGAAAACGTGGACGGCAACGCGGAATTTCTCAACCTGGGCGAGGATGAGACCAATCAGCTTGTGCTGGTGGCGCAGGGCGATACCTTCTCGTTGTATGTGAACGGCAACTACTCGGCACAATTTCAGGATGATACACTGCCTAGCGGACAGGTAGCCATGATGGCGGGCACTTTTGACGAGAGTGACGAATCCTACTGCACTTTCAGCAATGCCTGGGTCTACAGCCTGGATGAAAGCAGCATTCCAGCCACACCCGTTCCGGCGGATACCCCTGCCCCGGCGAATGAACTGCCGGATTATGTGATAAATGGCCTGGAAGAAGTAGGAGTAGCATTGGACAGCGGCTATCTGGCGGAGACTGACGAAGAAGAAGTCATTGACCTGACCGACGAAGATAACCTGGTTAGCTGGCAGTCTTTCGAAACCTCACATGCCGATTTTGTAATGGGATCAACCATTGAGTGGGGGCCGGGCGCGACAGAGGATTACTGCGGCTTCGTCTTCCGGGAACAGGATGACGGCGACGACACCAATACACTGTACGCCATCCACCTCAGCCGCGATCGATTCCTGTGGTTCGCAGAACTGACAGCGAGTGAGTGGGAGGAGAATGTTTATGGAAACGCCGAATTCCTTAACACAGGCGAAGGCGATACAAACGAGGTGGTGCTGGTAGTAGTTGACAACACCTTCTCGATATATGTAAACGGGAATTATGCGGCTCAGTTTCAGGATGACTCGCTGGGTATTGGCCTGCCAGCGCTGATGGGCGGGACTTACGAAGGCAGCGATGAAACGTACTGCACCTTCACCAATTCATGGCTTTTCAGCCTGGATGCCACAGTTGCCCCGCCTACCCCAACACCTACCCCTGGCCCGGCGGTGAGCGCAGCAACAGCGCTTGAACTTGAAGTGCAGGTGCGCGGCAAGATTGGGGACATGGTATCCGGTGAAAGCTATACCTATGAAGGCAGCGTGGGGCAAATGGTGGACATTTACATGAACCGCGATGAAGGCGACCTGGACTCGCTGCTGATTGTCCTCGGCCCAGATGGCGCGGAAATCGCCCGCAATGATGATTCAGCGGAGAGCGAAACGCGCGACTCGGCCATCGAAGGACTGGTACTGCCCGCCGATGGAATTTACACCATCATCGCTACGCGATATCAGGAAAGTGTCGGGGTAACAAGCGGAGAATACGTGCTGCTGATTGAAGAGTCGTAAGTGAAATGGGGCGCAGTGGCTGCGCCCTTTGCAACCAAACTAAACTTTAGCGGGTGGTCTGACCGACGAAGCGATAGCCAATGCCATATTCATTCTGGATGTAAGTCGGCGCGGTTGAGTCGGGTTCAATTTTACGGCGCAGGTGCGAGACATAAATACGTGGATAATGATGCTCGTTGGTATATTCCGCACCCCAGACCTGTTCGAGTAACTGCTGAAATGTCAGCACTTTGCCAGGATTACGGACAAAGGTCGCCAGTAATTTAAACTCCGTCGGAGTCAGACGAATTTCCTGACCGGCGATATGAACATAGCGACGGCTGATGTCAACAGACAGGTATTCGTCGCTATAGCCGCTAATGGATTCCTTACCTTCGCCATCATTGGAGCGAGTGCGCCTCAGCAATGCCTTAACACGGGCATGGAATTCCAGCTTCCGCAGCGGTTTCAGCATAAATTCATCCGCGCCGAGGTTCAGCCCTTCAGCGATTTCTTCTTCCGAAACCGCATGAGCAGTCATCATCAGAATAGGCACCTCAGATAATTCACGGATACGCTGGCAAACCGTCAGACCATCCATGAGTGGCATGGCAATATCCAGCACCACCAGATCGGGTTTTGAATCGTGGAATAACCGCAGCCCCTCCAGGCCATTACCAGCGGTGACGGCCTCGTAGCCGTTACGCTGCAAATCGAGCTGAAGAAGGCGCGACATTTCTTTGTCATCTTCGATAATCAGGACAGAGGTAGGCATAATTAATTAAACTATTCACTACAACACCAGCAGTATATGGGTATTGTACCACCAATATCTCGCGCCGTGATAGGCTTCTGGGCGTTGGGTACACGCGCTGCCTGTGTTATGCTTAGGGATTGTAGTTTCATTCAAGTCTGTTGGAAGCGATTGTGCCTTATCAATCCAGTGGTGGACGACGAAACAATGTCCAGCTTGGCGTCGGGCGCTCGGTGTGGGCGGGGACGCCGCCACCTGCCATCCCCGAACGCACACTCGACGCGATACCCGGCTGTCTGGCGTGGTTAGCGCTGCTCCTCTCTATCATCTGTGCTATTGCCTTTCCGCGTGGTTTGCTGCTGATTGCAGCGCTGCTCGGCTTTTATTCCGCGATTCGTTTTCTCTTCGCAGGCATTGCTAACGTAATGGGTTTGCGAAACATCAAACAATGGGAGGCAACGAACTGGTTCGAGCGTTACGCGCTGGAAGCCACGCCAGAAGTGCTGCCCTGGGACGCGGTGCATCACATTGTCATCATCCCCAATTACAAAGAACCTATCGAAATTCTGCGGAAAACGCTGGACAGCCTGGCACAGCAATATGAGGCTAAAAAACGCATCACAATCATGCTGGCGATGGAAGCAGCGGAAGAAGGATGTGTCGAGAAAGCTGAGCAGCTTGAAAAAGAGTTTGCGTCACACTTTGCACATCTGTTTTTCACAGTTCATCCACGCGGGCTGCCGGGTGAAATGCAGTGTAAATCAGCTAATCAGGCGTGGGCGGCGCGGTGGGCCAAGCGTAAACTGGTTGACCAGTTGGGTTATGCTATTGAAAATATCGTTGTGACGACGATGGATGCTGATACGCTGTGGCATCGGCATTATTTATATGCTTTAACCTACCTGTTTGCCATCAATCCACAGCGCTATCTGCGCTTCTGGCAAGCGCCAATTCGTTATCACACCAACATCTGGGACATCAACCCACTGCTGCGAATCGTTAATGCGTATTCAACAGCATTCGAGCTGGCATATCTAGCCGCACCCTGGTGGATTCCCATGCCCATTTCCTCATATTCGCTGAGTCTGAAATTGCTCGACTCCAGCGGCTACTGGGACCCGGATGTGATCGCCGATGAATGGCACATGTTCATCAAAGCCTATTTCGCACGGGAAGGCGCGGTAATGCTTGACCGGATTTTCCTGCCCTTCTCGGCAACGGCTGTAACAGGAGAGAATCTGTTACAGGCTATCCGCAATCGCTATTCACAAACCTTACGGCACGCCTGGGGAAGCAAGGAAGTTGGATTCATCATCGCCAAGATGCTGGAACACCCGGAGGTTGATTTTCATGTGTCGTTTAAACTGCTGTTCCGGGTGGCACACGATATTTTGCTGGCAGGCGCAGGATGGGTCATCCTGACGACAGGGGCGCAGCTTCCATTTCTGTTTAATCCCAGCCTGCTGGGACAAGTCCTCAACGAGGGTCTCAATAACCCGGCCTATATGCTGCTGCAAATCTCATTCCTGCTGGTATCGGTGTTGGGTATTGTTTTCTGGTTTCAGGATGTGATCGCGCGGCCGCCGCGCACACATCGGCAAACCATATATGAGCGCCTGATGACGCTGCTGAGTTTTCCGCTGCTGCCGATTCTAACGCTAATCTTTGTCGCACTACCGACAATTCAGGCACAGACACGACTGATGGTAGGAATTCCGCTTCGGTTCAAGGTGAGCAAGAAAATTTAACAGTTCTCCAGACCATTTTCGGTTTCAGAGACAAGAACCTGAAGACTCTTTACTCTTAACTGGTTACGCGGTGAGGCATCATTTGAGGGAGCATCATCAATGGCGAAAGTAGGATACATCGGGCTAGGTATTATGGGTGCGGCAATTGCGCGCAATCTAATAAAGGCGGGTCATGAACTGGTCGTCCATAACCGGAGTCAGGGGATTGTAGCTGAACTGGTGCATGAAGGGGCGAAAGCAGCCTACTCACCCAAAGAGGTCGCTTCTCAGGTGGACTTTGTGTTCACCAATTTACCGGATTCGCCTGATGTGGAAAAAGTTGTGCTGGGCGAAAACGGCATCATCGAAGGGGCGCATGAAGGGCTGATTTACATCGATAACAGCACTATCAAGCCAGAGACAGCCCGTCTGGTGGCAGAACGACTGGCGGCAGCCGGCGTTGCGGCGCTGGACGCACCGGTGAGCGGCGGCGATGTCGGGGCAAAAAATGGCACACTGACGATTATGGTGGGCGGGCCGCAGGATGCTTTTGAGCGAGCGGCATCGCTGTTCGAGGCGATGGGTAAGGCATGGGTACTGGTAGGCGAAAGCGGCGCTGGACAAATCGCCAAAGTTTGCAACCAGATCATTGTCGGAGCCCAGATGGTAGGCATGGCCGAGGCGCTCATCACGGCTCAAAAAATGGGCGTTAATCCCAGCCGGGTGGTAGATGCGATCAAGGGCGGCGCGGCGCAGATGTGGACGCTCGATGTAAAGCCGCCGCGTTTGTTCGCAGGCAATCGTGGGCCGGGTTTCAAGGCTTACATGCAACACAAAGACCTGGGCATCTGCCTTGATACCGGGAGAACCTTCGGTATACCCCTGCCGATGACGGCGGTGGTGATGCAGCTTTATACAGCCATGCTGGAAATGGGTAATCGTGAACTGGATAACAGCGCGGTCATCAGTGTCTATGAGGCGCTGACGGGCGTGACATTGAGTGAGCCATTACGAACGCCGCCAAAACCCGATCCAGTGGATGAAGCATCAATGGAGTCGTTTCCGGGAAGCGATGCGCCAGGCACACGAACAAGAGATCAGGAATAGCGTGTAGCTCATCGTTCACATCACAGTTCTGCTATAATGCGGATGACTAAAACTGACGAATGAAAGAATAACTGGCTGTGAAAGAACGTGTACAGAAATTAATGGCGCTGGCGAATGTAGGTTCGCGGCGGGCATGTGAAGACCTGATCCGGCAGGGACGAGTGAAGGTCAACGGCAAGGTGATTCAACTGGGCGATCAGGCTGACCCACAAACCGATGTGATTGAGCTGGATGGCACCAAATTAGCATTCCCGAACAAGCTGGTTTACATCGCCCTGAATAAGCCGAAAAATGTGGTCAGCAGTAATGTTCGCTTTCGCGATGATTCGCGGCAGACCGTGCGCGAGTTGATCCCACATGAGGGACACTTATTCACCATCGGGCGGCTGGATGCAGACAGTGAGGGTCTCATCATCCTGACCAATGATGGTGATATGGCAAACCAACTCTCCCATCCCAGTTACCTGCACAGCAAAACCTATAAGGTGGTGGTGTATGGATTGCCAACCCAGGAAACTCTGGAGCGCTGGCAGAAGGGTGTCGTCATCCAGAATGAGGAAAATGGCGAATCCTACCAGACTGCACCCTGTTCGGTAAAAATTGTGACCGGCGGCAAAGAGACAACGCTGCGAATTGTGATGACCGAAGGGAAAAAGCGCCAGATTCGGCAGGTGGCCTCGATGCTGGGGCATCCGGTCAAGTCGCTGCTGCGAACTCATGTCGGTAAGCTGCCATTGGGCGAACTCCGCAGCGGGGAATGGCGAGAACTCAACGCCAAAGACCTGGAAGCACTTAAAGCCCCGGCTGACGAAATGCGCGATATCAAAGCACTGCGTAAGGCTGTACCCCGCAGGCGTATACAACGCAAATCAGAGGAAACGGCAAAACCCAGCCCATCAGGCGGACGCAGGCCACCGCGCGCAGGCGCAGGCAGCAAACGCCCGGACAGGAGACGTGGGAAAAAATGAGTCTGTCCGACTCGGTACAGCAGTACATCGCAAAACAACCGAACTTCACCTGGCGGCGGGTGGCACTGCGACAGTTCATCCGCCTGCTGGGATTCCGTGTGTTGTGGGACGTAAAAGTCTCTGGAGCGGAAAATATACCGGACAGCGGCCCAGCTATCATCATGATGAATCACATCTCAGCGATTGATCCAATTTTGTGTATGGGCGCTGTCACCAATCGTTTTGTCATCCCAATGACAAAAATCGAGAATGCACAGAACTGGTTTTTCGGATTCTTCGTGTGGTGGTGGGGATCGTACACCGTACAACGCGGCGCAGTTGACCGCAAAGCACTGATGAACTCGATTGAACTGGTCAAGAGTGGTCAGATGATTCTGATTGCGCCCGAAGGCACCCGTCACCCGGAAGGTCTGGCCGAGGCAAAAGATGGGCTGGCTTATGTGGCGACCAAAGCCAACGCCATCATCATCCCAACTGGCATTTCCGGCGCACAGGAATGGGATAGCAAACTGAAAAAATTTCAGCGACCATCTATTCGCGTGAATTTCGGGCGGCCATTCCGCTTCAAAACAGTTGACAGCGAACGTATACCACGCGAAGATTTATCAGTGATGTCACACGAGGCGATGTATCAACTGGCGCTGGCAGTGACAGATGAAACCAAACGCGGCTTTTACAGCGATGTGAGCAGAGCTACCACTCAATTTCTGGAGTTTGTGAAGTAAAGTTGTTAGGACGGCGTAAGGTCAAGCCGTTTCAATAACCGGGAATTAAAGTTAAGGAGGATACTGCCGCGAACGATTCCGGGGGCATAGATAGCGCATGGCCCAGCAAAATGAGCTGGGTGACGAGGTGGCGGCTGCGCGTGTCATAACGCGCTTAATCCCCAACCGGGGAGAAAATCGAACGATCAGCGGATACCGCCAGGGTGTTTCCACCACCCTTTGTCTAATCCCTCCGTACAACAGAAGCAACCCTCAAAACCGGCAGGTAACTACCGGGACAGGCGGGAAGCATGTGGAAATCGATGAACGCATCCCGATAGCGCACTTTCGTGTGTTCTGGTTTGTTCATCGGCAGTCCGGCACGCCTGCGCCGTGAGGCCGGAATGCGTTTATCCACTAAACGCAGCAAGTACGGAGGAAATTCTTATGTGTGGCATTGTTGGATATATTGGCCCACGTGACGCTACCCCACTGATTCTCGACGGCCTGGGGCGGCTGGAATATCGCGGTTACGATTCGGCAGGTGTAGCCGTCATTCAGGACGATCAGATTCTCATGCGGCGCGATGTCGGCAAACTGTCGAATCTGCGGGCGCGGGTACAGGCTGACCCGATCAGCGGCGGCATTGGCATTGGGCATACGCGCTGGGCGACACATGGCGCACCAGCAGAACACAACGCCCATCCCCATATCAGCATGGATGGCGAATATGTAGTCGTCCACAATGGCATCGTTGAAAATTACCTCGAACTACGTGAAGAACTGGCCGTCGAGGGCATAACCTTCAAATCCGAAACGGATACTGAAGTGATTGTACAGCTCATCGAGCGTTTCGCTAAAAATGGCGCGAATTACAACCTGACCGAAGCAACCCGCAAAACGGTCAGCCTACTGCGCGGGGCGCACGCTATTGTCGTCATGAGCAAGCACAACCCCAAGGAACTGGTGGCGGTGCGAATTGGCAATGCTGGCGGCGTGGCGCTCGGACTCGGTGAAGGCGAAAACTTCGTCGCATCGGACATCCCGGCCATCCTCGAATACACCCGTCGCATGATTTTCCTCGAAAGCCGCCAGATGGCGACGATCAGCGCCAATTCATTCATTGTGCAAACGCTGGATGGTCAGCCAGTCAAACTCCAGGTGCATAACATCCCCTACGATCCTATAAGTGCGGAAAAAGGCGAATACAAGCACTTCATGCAGAAGGAAATTTTCGAGCAGGCACGCAGCCTGACGGATACGATTCGCGGGCGGATCGATTTCGAGCGCGGTGACGTTCTGCTGCCGGATTTGAATCTGTCGGAAGAACGGGCAAAAGCGCTGCGGCGTCTGGTGACGGTGGCCTGCGGCACAAGCTACTACAGCGGCCTGGTGGGCAAATTCTTCATCGAACACATGGCGCGGCTGCATGTTGAGGTTGATTACGGCAGCGAATACCGTTACCGTGACCCGATTCTCGATGACGAAACGGCGGTGCTGGCAATTACCCAGAGCGGCGAAACAGTAGACACCCTAGCGGCGGTGGAAGAAGCGCATGAAAAAGGCGCAACCGTGTGGAGCATCGTAAATGCTGTGGGCAGCCAGGCGATGCGTATCTCCGACGGGTATATCACCATGAATGCCGGGCCGGAAATTGGCGTGGCCTCAACCAAAGCATTCACCGCCAGTATTGTCGATCAATATCTGTTGGCACTGTATCTGGGGCAATTGCGCGGCACCCTTAGCGATGCGGAGCGGCGCTGCTATGCACAGGATTTGGGCCGCCTGCCTGATCTGGTGGGGCGTGTGCTGGAAATAGACGCGCACATCGATGCGC
>CAYUTY010000115.1:0-297 GCA_964447795.1 uncultured Anaerolineaceae bacterium | reverse complement strand
CCAGTACACCAACTTCCTGTATCTGGGGCGCGGTATCAACTACCCGATTGCGCTGGAAGGGGCGCTCAAGCTGAAGGAAATCAGCTACATACACGCAGAAGGCTACCCAGCAGGCGAGATGAAACACGGGCCTATCGCACTGATCGACCAGAATATGCCGGTGCTGACCATTGCCCTGCGTGATGCGCTGTACGAGAAGATGATCAGCCAAATCGAACAGGCAAAAGCACGCGGCGGAGTCGTCGTGGCAGTGGCAACCGAAGGTGACAGCTTCATCCAGACCAAAGCCGATCACGT
>CAYUTY010000114.1:0-14548 GCA_964447795.1 uncultured Anaerolineaceae bacterium | reverse complement strand
CGCAACTCAAGCTTCTCCAAAGGTCTTTCTTTTTGCAAATACCGCCAAACTTCAGTGAAACATTTGTCATGACAAATGTTTCGATTTTGAGGGGAGATTTTTGAGTTAAAAGTTAAAAGGGGGAAAGGAAATCATAAGGCGGGCAGGGAAAAGGGCGCAGGATGATGCGCCCTGAGAAGGCCGAATGGGGTTGAGGGGGTTATGTGAGGCCGTTATTTTGTGGGGGCGCGCCGTTTTACGACACGGCCACGCCAGCGCGTCCAGGTGCCGACGATGCCATAGGGAAAGACCATCACCACCAGAACAAAGATCATACCGAGAATGAGCGCCCAGCTTTCGCCCACTTTGATGGTCATCGGGCCGATGGTCAGCGTTGCGTTACGAAAGACCGTATCGAGCAGTTCCAGCCCCGCCGCCCCTAAGACTGGCCCAGCAAACGTCCCGACACCGCCGATGATGGTCATCAGCAGCGCGTCAACGGTATAGCCGACACCCAGAATTTCCGGGCCGATTTTCTTCGCCAGGAGGCTGTGCAGCAAGCCAGCCATGCCCGCCATCATGCTGGCAGCAACAATAGCGACCAGTTTGTAAACGATGATGTTATAACCGAGCGAACGCGCCCGTTCCTCGTTCTCACGCACGGCCATCAGCACGCTGCCGACAGGCGATTTCACCAGGCGGCGAATAATCAGAAAGGTGAGCGCAAATAAAATCAGCCCGGCATAATAGAGATTGATACGATTCTGCGATGGGTCAATCCAGGCAGGCAGGTTAACCAGCGAAAAGCCATCTTCACCACCGGTCAGCGGCAGGCGGCTGAAATAAATCCAGCCCATTTCCGCCAGCGCCAGCGTAAAAATAGCGAAGTAAACGCCGCGCAGCCGCAGTGTCACCAGGCCAATCACCAGCCCCAAGACAGCACAGACAAGCAGCACAGCCACGATGCCGAGCCAGAAACCGAGCATGGGGTCAACAGTGGTGAACTGAAGCAGCATCCCGGACAGATAACCACCCAGCCCGAAAAACAAGGCATGGCCGAAGCTGATGACGCCGGTGAAGCCGAACATCAGGTTATAGCTCATGACCAGCACGGCCAGGGCAAAAATTTCCAGCGCAACGCTCATCCAAAAAACGGCCTGCCCGCTCATGATGAAACGCTCGCCACGCTGAACCCCATAGGGACTGGAATTAGTCAGTGTGCCAACGATAAAGGGAAAAGCAATGAGCGCCAGCAGCACCAGCCAGTAGAAGCCATTTTCGCGCAGGTAGTGCCGCATCTATCTGTCCTCTCCGAAAAGGCCGCTGGGCCGCAGCAGCAGCACCAGCACCAGCATGAGCATGGGCGTGATACTGGCCCAGAATGTACCGACTTCGGGGCGAACGCTGAACTGCTCCATCGCCGCCCAGGCCAGCCCAACAAGGAAGCTGCCAACGGCAGTCCCTTCAAAGCTACCGAGGCCGCCCAGCACGATTACGGCGATGCTGGCGAGCAGGAAAATATTGCCGAGGCTAATGGTCGCGCCTAAAAAGGGTGCGCTGACGGCCCCGCCAAAGGCCGCCAAGGCGCAGCCGAGCGTGAACACGAGCGTAAAAACCGCCTGCACATTGATGCCGAGGGCGCTGACCATTTCGGCATCCTGCACCCCGGCGCGAATGGTGATGCCGATGCGCGTCCGCCGCAGCAGGGTGATGACACCGCCCATCACCGCCAGCCCCATGACAATCACAAACAGACGATAAACGCTAAAGGTTTTGCCAAAGATGCTGAAGCTGGCTTCCTGGATGCCCAGCCGCACCGTCCAGCTATAAGGAGTTGTACCCCAGGTTGCCTTGATGACTTCCAGCAGGATAATGGACACACCAAAGGTCAGCACCAGTTGGAACAGCGGGCGACTGTAGAGCGGGCGCAGCAGGCCGCGTTCGAGAAACCAACCCAGAGCCGCGCCCACCAGCACGGCAAAGATAATACCGATGATGAAACGCAGCTCTGGCGACTCCACGCCATTGGCGAAGTTCAGAAAACCCATAGCGGGATGCTGGATGTCATAAGCCAGATAGGCACCAATCATAAAATAAGCGCCCTGGGCGAAATTGAGAATATCCATCAGGCCAAAAATCAGCGACAAACCTGCCGCCACCAGAAACAGGAGCATGGCCCGCAGCAGGCCGGACAGCAGCGTGATCGCCAGCGTGCCGGGGTCACCATTGGCGCTGAAGAAAGCAAAGCCAATAATCACTACAAAGAGCAGCACAATCATCGCCGGGGTTTGCCCCCCGCTTTTGAACAGACCTATTCGCCGCATCATCCCCCCTCTCAGGCCACACCCAGATAACGCTGGGCAGCAGAGTCATCTTGCAACAGATCGGCCATCGCGCCGCTCAGGACACTTTTGCCTTCGTCAATAATTACATAGTGGTCAGCAAGGCGGCTCGCCACGCGGAAATTCTGCTCGACCAGCAGCACCGTACTTTCCGCCGAAAGCCGCTTAATTGCTTTCATCAACTGCTCGATGATGACAGGCGCTAATCCCTCGCTTGGCTCATCGATCAGGAGCAGTTTATTATCCGGCACAAGCGCCCGCGCAATCGCCAGCATTTGCTGCTGTCCGCCGGAAAGCTGCCCACCGCGCAGGGTATAGAGCCGCTTCAAATCGGGAAACAGCTCAAAAATGAAATCGCTTTTACGTCCGAAATCGCCCGCTCGGTGTTCGGCGATTCGCAGATTTTCGGCGACGGTCAGTTCCCTGAAGATGGCGCGGTGTTCCGGCACATAGCCGATGCCGAGTTTGGCAATATTGTGGGGACGCCTACCGTTGATGCGTTCACCCTGAAAGCGAATCTCGCCCTGTGAAGGTGGTGTCATCCCCATGATGCTGCGGAGGGTGGTGGTTTTACCCGCGCCGTTGCGTCCCAGCAAAACGGTGATGCTGCCTGATGGCACCGCTACACTGACCCCTTCGAGAATATGAAACTGACCGATAAAGGTATGGATGTCACGCACTTCCAGCAGATGGCTCATCCCTCGGCCTCCGGCAGATCATAGAGTTCGCCCAGGTAAACCTGCTGCACCTGCTGGTTATGGGCGATTTCCGCAGGCGCACCTTCTGCCAGCACCGCCCCGCTGCTCATGACCGTGATGCGATCAGAAATTGACATGACGATATTCATGTTATGTTCCACCAGCACAATCGTCCGCTGTCCCTGATGGCGTACCCGGTCAATGATTTGAATCAGTTCCGGCACCTGTTCGCTCGCCATGCCCGCCGTCGGTTCGTCCAGCAGCAGCAGTTCCGGGTCAGCGGCGAGCAAAATCGCCAGTTCGAGCTTACGCTTGGCCCCATGCGGCAGGATACTGGCCGGGGACTCAGCAGCTTCGGCTAAGCCCACCAGCGCCAGCGTTTCCCGCGCTTTATCAATATGGGCCGTCAGGGAAGCTGCCGGGCGGAAGAAACGGAAGCGGTCAGCGCTGCGAGCCTGCGCCGCCAGCCGCACATTTTCCAGCGCGGTCAGATTGGGGAAAATATTGGTGATCTGAAAAGAGCGCCCGATACCGAGGTGCGCCCGGCGATGAACGGGCAGGGTTGTGATGTCCTGTCCCTTGTACAATACCTGGCCGCTGGTGGGGCGGTATTTGCCAGTGAGCAGATTAAAAAAAGTGGTTTTGCCCGCGCCATTCGGCCCGATGATGCTGTGAACACCTCCGGCTTCAACCGAGAGGCTGACATCATCAACGGCTACCAGACTGCCAAATACTTTGCGTAAATGGTGAGCTTGCAAAAGAACGGTCATCGTAACAACAATTTTCCTTATTATTCAGGGAGCAGCAGGGGCATGAGGCGTTTTAACAAATAAACACGGATAAAAATCCTCACCCCCTATCCCCCTCCCCGCTGCGCAAGGAGGGGGAACAAAGCGGGTGACAGTATCCGTATTTAAGCGTAAAACTGCATCATCATACCCCTGCAAAAATTCTGGCGAACTTATGACTCCATCTGCGCGGCCATGAACTCGTCGTTCAGGGCGCAGCGGTCAGCATAAGCCTCTGGGAGGGCGCAGGGAGGCGCGGCGTCAAAAGCGCTGACTTCGCTCAGGAGTTCATAATAATTCTGGTCGGCATCGTCCAGGTTGACGAGTTTGGCAATATACATCGGGACAAGCGCCTGATGATCGCCGGGGCGCAGGTAGTATGTACCTTTTGGCCCATCCCAGACCAGGCCTTCCAGCACCGGGGCGAGATCTGATGGAAGCGTGCTGCCTTCCGCGCCGGTCACACCGGCATAAAGCGCCTGAGCGGTGGCGAAACCACATTCGGTGAACAGGTCAGGCACATCGCCGTCAAAGAATTTTTTGTGGTTGTCCACGAGCCAGGTGTTGATTTCATTGTTGGGGAAGGTGTAGTGGTAAACGATCCACGACACATTGCCAACCGTGCTGGGGTCGCTGGCCTTTACGATGTCGTTGCTGTTAAAAGCGCCGACCACATTCATGGACTCCTGTACACCCTGCTCGGCAATCTGCTGGAACAGCGCCACGCTGGTGTCACCGGCCCAGATGGGCAGCAGCGCTTCCGCACCGCTGTCGAGTACCTGCTGCAAATAGGGGGTGAAATCGGTGGTTTCCAGCGGCGCGAAAATGGTTTCCTGTACGAACTCAACGCCGAACGCGCCGAGTGTCGCTTCAAAGGAAGTGGCAGAAGCGCGACCAAACTCGTAATCCGCCGCCAGAATGACCCACTTTGTACCCAGACCTTCGGTGGCAAATGACGCCAGCGCCAGCGCATCCTGAGCCGTGCTGCGGCAGGCGCGGTAGGTATTGGGGTTGAAATTTGCGCCGGTGATGGCGGGAGAAGCGCCAGGAGCCGCAAAGAGGGCAACATCGTAGTCCAGCGCGACCTGCTGCAAACCGACAGTCACACCGCTGCTGGGAGCGCCGACCAGAATTTCCGCGCCGTCCTGCTCCAGCACTTCACGCGCCTGGCTGGCGCCGGTATCGGGGTCACTGGCATTGTCGCGCACCAGCACCTCAAGCGGACGCCCGGCGATGGTGACAGCGGCTACGGCATCATCAATGGTTTCATAATCATCCGGGTTCAAACCTGCGGCGTAAACCAGACCGAGTTTGAAGCCATTTTCCAGCTCTATGCCGTAGAGGGTGAGCGCGCCGGATTTGTCCGTCAACAGCGCGATTTTGAGCGGGGCCGCATCCTGCGCGGCGACAACACCGCTCACAAACACCAACAGCACCAACAAAAGTAATTTCCGAAACATGCTTTCCTCCTGAAAAAGAATGAACAAAATGGCCTGCATTTATCGATCCAGAGGAGGCATGAAATCCTCCCCAGCGGAATAATCTGTTTTATTCCTCAACCGCCGCCGGGTTCACCAACTGGCGCTTGAGGATTTTTCCCGCGCCGCTGATGGGCAGCGCGTCCATAATTTCGACCATTTTCGGCACTTTGTAGCCAGCCAGATGATGATGCATGTGGCGCATCAGGTCGTCGGGGCTGGCGCTCATGCCTTTATGCAGCACGACAAAGGCTTTACCGACCTCGCCCCACTTGCCATCCGGCACGCCGACTACCGCGCACATTTCCACCGCCGGATGCTGGTATAAAACTGCTTCGATTTCGGCGGGGTAAATATTCTCGCCACCGCTGATATACATATCTTTTTTGCGGTCAACGATGGTGTAATACTGTCCCTCGTCCATCTGCGCCAGATCGCCGGTATGGAACCAACCGTCGCTGTCCACTGCCCGTTCGCTGGCCTCCGGCTCGTTGAAATAACCGCTGCACATGGATGGGCCGCGCAGCACCAGCTCACCCACCTGCCCCGGCGGGAGCGGCTGATTATTTTCGTCAACGATACGGGCATCGACGAAAAAGTTAGGTCGCCCGATGCTGCCCGCCTTGCGGATAGCGTCTTCCTGCGCCAGCGCAAACACCCCCGGCCCAAATTCGGACATGCCGAAGCCCTGCTTGAACTGCACACCTTTTTCGGCGCGGAACTGCTCAACCAGTTTGACAGGGAGAGGTGCGCCCCCACTGGTACAGAAGCGCAGATTGCTCAGGTCGGCGGCCTGCCAGTTTGAGGCCTGGGTGAGCATCTGATACATGGTCGGTACACCGGCGTAAACCGTCGCCGCGTATTCCTGCAACAGATCAAGCACCTGTTCAGCATCGAAGCGGCGCGTCAGCACCACCGTTCCGCCTAAAATCAACAGAGGGAGAGTGTAGACCAGCAAGCCGCCAGTATGAAACATGGGAAAGGTATTGACCGTCACGTCGCCATGTTGCAAGTCATGGATGACAGTATTGAGGGTGTTCCAGGCGATCATGCGGTAGCTGATCTGCGCGCCTTTGGGTGTACCCGTTGTCCCGCCGGTGAAGATCAGGCAGGCGATGTCTTCTTCGGTCAGGTCGTCAGTTGTCACCGGGCGCAGGATGCTGTCGATCAGCGTTTTCTCAAAATCGCGACTGCCTTCGATGCCGCGCCCTTCGAGATGGACATAATGGGCAATGCTGCTGTCTTCGGCGGCGATCTGTTCTACGGTATCCTTGAATTCATCGGAGTAGATCAGCACGCGGGGATTGGTTTTGCAGATCAGATTCAGCAGTTCGCGGGCGTGCAAGCGCCAGTTGAACGGCACCATGATCGCGCCCAGCTTACCGCAGGCGAAAAAAGTGTCGAGGAATTCGACACCGCTGTGCGCCAGAATCGCCACGCTGTCGCCTTTACCGATGCCTGCGCCGTCGCGCAGCCAGTTCGCCAGCCGGTTGGCACGGTTATTGAGTTCGCTGTAGGTGAAGGAGCGGTGCGGCGTTTTGCCAGCATCCACTACGGCCACCGTATCCGGCGTGTAAAGCGCCCGTCTTCCTAAAAAGTCACCGACAAACATGCGCTTCCACCTTATGTGCGCCTGAACTGCAATGCGTTCGATTGTTTGACCTCGTTCAAAACGAGATCGGTATCAATCCGGTCAATACCGGGGATGGTCATCAACTGTTCCTGAATGAATTGTTCGAGTTCGCGGCTGTCGCGCAGGACAACTTTCAGCAGCAGGTCATAACTGCCGGTGATGCGGTAACATTCCAGCACTGTCGGCAGCGCCTTGAGCGTATCCTGTGCTTTGCAAAAGACATCGTGAGAATGGGGCTGGAGCGTCAGCCGGATGAAGCACAGCAGGTCATAACCGGCTGACTCGCGGTCAACCAGGGCGACATATCCCTGAATAATGCCCTCACGCTCCAGACGGCGGATGCGGCTGTGAACCGCTGGCTGCGACAGGTGAATCTTGCGCGCCAGGTCAGCCACGCTGATACGCCCGTTGGCCTGGAGTTCATCCAGAATGGCAATATCCAGTTGGTCAAAACCGCTGTCCAGTAATAAACGTTTCATTCATTCAGGCCAAAAACATTTTCAAAGGATTGTATCCGGCTTTTCAAGTCGCGCTGTAAACGCGGAAGAAACAACGCCGGAAAAACCGGACTACCTCATTTTATTCGGTCACTTACTGGTCGTTAGCCGCCAAATGGTTGTGCAGCAGGCGATTAAATTCTTCCGGGTATTCAATGTAGGGCGTGTGCCCACAGTTTTCAAACACCACTTCTTGGTACTGGCCGCCGTTGGCTTTGTACTGATCGAGGACGTAGCGTATCTGACTGATCATGGGCTGCGACGGAAACACGTCCGCCCCCGGCCAACCGGGGACAAGCCCCATCGCGCCTACTGTACCCATATCCAGCATCGATTGATCGCTGATAATCAGGTCATCCGCACCGCGTATCCAAAGCACAGCAGGCTTGGAGTTAATGTCATACAAACCGGCTATCTTCCCGGCATATTTGGCGGATACAGCGTTAATCGGCCCCCAGACCCCCGGTGCTACCCCCGGCCAATTACCTGAAGTTGTCATATCGCCGGGATATTCTTTATCACCGGTATGCTCGGACAGCATCGAAGTCAATAAATCTTCCTCGCGGGCGGCTCTAAAGGGCGGCTTCCAATAGGTGCTGTTCATCACACTGCGCGGTGAAGCCGGATCGTCGGCATCGCGCTGACCATCAGCCATATATTTCGCAAAGGTCGGATTGACGATGCCACCACCGCTGCCCGCGCCATCCTCATAATTCTTTGTGCCTTGGGCATCTTTTGTGCCGCCGAAGCCGAAGGGCGAATTAGGCGCGGCCAACGTAACCGACAAGATGCGCTGTGGATAGTCAATCATAAATTGAAAAATGACCCCACCGCCCATACTGTGACCAACGAGGTGTGCGCGTTCGATATTCAACACATCGAGCAGCGCGGCGGCATCGTCGGAAAGATCGCTGAGGCCGCGCGTCGCGTCGATTTTGACATTCGGGTCTGCGCCGCCGTAACCGCGCTGATCGGGCGCGATGCCGCGATAGGCAGCAGGCAGCGCCAGCATTGTTTCTTCCCAATAAGTCGCGGAAGAAGCATTACCATGCAATAACAAAACCGGGATGCCATCTTCCGGCCCACTGAAGAGGACACGGGTTGAGATGCGGCTGGAGGTGATGGTTTTTTCGGTTATACCGGGCAAAACAGGTGGGTTAGGTTTCATAAAAATACTCCATTAAAAATCTATTCGGAAAATTGTGGCAAAAATTGCCCGCGCAAGTCGCGCTTCAACACCTTGCCCGCCGCATTGCGCGGGAGCGCCTCGATAAAAACAACATGTTTGGGGATTTTGAACTTCGCCAGCCGGGATTTGCAGTAGTCGATGACTGCCGCCGCTTCAAGCTGGCAGCCCGCCTTCACCGTCACAATCGCCAGCCCGGACTCACCCCAGCGTTCGTCCGGCACGCCAATGACAGCCGCCTCAGCAACCGCTTCCATCTGATAGATGACCTGCTCGATTTCGGCGGGGTAGACATTTTCGCCGCCGCTGATATACATATCCTTGAAGCGGTCAACGATGTAAATGCAGCCTTCGTCATCGACCATACCCGCGTCGCCGCTGTGCAGCCAGCGATTGCCGTATTCGTCCAAACTAAAGCTGCTTTCATTGGCATCGGGACGATTCCAGTAGCCGGGGGTGACATTTGGCCCGCTGATGACAACCTCACCCACCGCACCGGCTGGCATATCGCGCAGATTTTCATCGACCACACGAACACGGGTATGCAGCAGCGGTTTCCCGACAGAGGTTGGTTTTTCCAGCGCCCGGCGCTTGTCAATCAAAAAGACGGTTGGGCTGGTTTCCGTCATGCCAAAACCCAATTGAACGATGATGCCGCGCCGGGCATACTGTTCCAGAACGGCTACCGGCATTGGCGCGCCACCACAGCCCCAACTCACGATGCGCTTCAAATCGGCTTTATCAAATTCCTCGTGCTGGCTGAGGAACAAGTAAACGGACGGCACGCCGAAAAAGTGGGTTACACCCAGCGCCGGGTCAGCCAGCGTCGCCAGCGTTTGTGCCGCATCAAACTGGCGGGCAATGATGTTAGTGCCGCCGTGATGAAAGACCGGGTTGGCATAGAGATTGAGGCCGCCGGTATGAAAGGTTGGCAGGACGACGTAATGTACACTGTCGCAGCCTAACCCGGTTGGCGTGCTGATGTTGATGACATTCCAGGTGGTCATGCCATAGGTAATAAGAACACCTTTGGGATGGCCGGTCGTCCCCGCCGTATACATGATCGTCATGGGGTCGTCATGGGTGGTCTGGGGGTTCATAACGAGGCGGGAATGGGTGCCTTGAAGCGCTGATTCATAAGCAGGCGCGTCGTCACTACCCTGCTCTGCCGAGTCGATGCGAAGGCGATGCTTCACCGGGGAAGCAGCAACCAGCGGCGGAAGGCGGTCAGCAAATTCGGCGTCGTAGACAATACCTTTTGGCGCGGCGTCATTGAGAATGAATAACAGTTCCGGCTCGGCCAAGCGCCAGTTGAGCGGCAGCATCATGGCATTCAGCTTCCAGCAGGCGAACTGAAACTCAAAATAATCGGTGGAGTTTTTCGCCAGAATAGCGACGCGATCCCCTTTGACGACACCCCATTGATCGCGCAGGTAAGCCGCCAACCGTGCGGCGCGGTCGTTGAATTCGGCATAAGTGAAATGCCGCCCGCTGTGCTGGTCGATGGCGGCGAGTTTGTCCGGGGTGCGGTCAGCGTGGAAGGCCAGCCAGTCGGATGCCAGAATCATCGCCCTACCCCCAACGCAGCGCCGCCGCGCTCCAGGTGTAGCCCGTGCCAGCGCCCGCCAGCACTACTACATCCCCCGGATGAATTTTGCCCGCCGCCAGCCCTAATTCCAGCGCCAACACCTGATCGACACTCTGGACATGGCCGTAATCTTCGAGGTAAACCGACTGTTCCGGCGTCAGACCAACCGCCGCCAGAATTTCCAGATAAAACGAGCGCTTCATGTGGGTGATGCCGAGGAAGCGGACATCGCTGAGGGATGCCCCGCCCATCTCGACACTTTCGCGGATGACGCGGACAAAATTATCGAGCGAGGTGGCGCCAAGTCGATCTGCCATATACTGCGCATCGGTCACATCGAGCCGTCCACGCAGGTCGCCAACGGCCATATCATGATTTCCGGCGGCAGCTTCAGTCAGAATGACACTTTCGGAGAGGCTGCCATCGGTGATGGCTGACGCGCCGAGGATGATGTTCTCAGTCGCGCCACGTTTGAGCAGCATCGCGCCGCCGCCGGAACCGAAGTTAAACATAAAACGGCTGCGGTCATTCTGAGGGTTAATCAGGTCATTTTCGCGGCTGCCAGCAGCCAGCAGGGCATATTCCAGCCGGGGATCGGTCTGGAGCATGGCGCGGGCTGCGTTCAAGGCAATCGGCGCACCGGCACAGAGGGCATAAATCTCAAAAGCATAGCCGTTGACCGCGCCGATATTATGCTGAATTTTGCTGGCGGCGTTCCAGACGAGGTGATCCTTATGTTCGCTGCCGTGTGATATGACGAGGCCGATTTTCTCCGGCAAGACGACTGCCATCGCTATGGCTTTTTGCGCCGCTTCCGAGGCCATGTGAGTTACGGTATCGTTTTCAGCGGCGATGTGCCGCTGGAGGATGCCCATTTTCTCGCGCAAAACCGCTTCGGGGATGCCGGAGCGCAGAGCAAATTCCGCCGCATTTTCGACGGCTGCCGGAAAGTAGGTACCAAAACCAGCGATGCCAATATTGGGTAAGTTCATCATTTTTTGACAGCAAAAATCCTATTTGCCCATAGGATAGCACCATCAGTCGTCAAAAGGCTTGCGGGATTCTGAGGATTTTGGCGGCTTTTGCTTCAGTTTCTTCGCCAGTGAAAATAAAAAGGAGGACTGCGATTTGCAATCCTCCTGATGAAACTGCCGCTTATTTTACGGAGCAGCGACGCGGAAGACCTGTGCCGAGCTTGGCCCGCTCAGGTTGCCCGCCGCATCAATGGCACGAACGCGCCAGTAGTAGATGCCATCGGGCAGGGCATAAGCATTCGGCACGGTGTAGGTGGCCGCATTCACCTGCGCCCCGCTGATCGCCAGATCGGTGAAGGTCGCATTGCGCGAGATGTCTACCCGGTAGCGAGTCGCGCCGGTAGACACTGCCCAGGTCAGCGCCGGGGTATTGTCCGTCAGGATGGCATTGTTGGCCGGTGTTTTCAGCACTGGCGCGGCTGGCGCAAGGGTGTCTACGGTAAAGGTGCGCGTCGTTGACCAGGTGCTGACCGCGCCATGAGCATTCACTGTCCGCACGCGCCAGTAGTAGAGGCCATCCGCCAGCTTGATATTGACGGTCTGGAAGGTGATGCTGATAGCGGCCTTCGTGTATTCCGGGCTGGCGAAGGTCGATTGATTGTCCACCTGTACCTCATAGGTATATGGCGTACCCAGCGTGCTGCTGGAGGGATTCCAGCTCATCGTCGGCGTGTTGTCGTTGGTCAGGCTGGCGCTGGCTGGGAACAATGGCAGCGGCGCAGCGGGTGCCGTCGGCGAGATAATCAGCAGCCAGTGCATGGGCGCATTCACACCGTTGACGTTCACGCGCCACAGGTAACGACCATAGGGCTGTGAGGCGATCAGGGTGCAGGTGGTGGCCGTCGTAGAAGCACAGCTTGCCGGGACGGTGATCGGGCTGCTGAAGGTGGTATCGGTTTCAACCGTCATTTGAAGCTGATAGGTCGCCCCTGGCTTGACCGCGCTCCAGGTGAATGTCGGCGTCTGATCGGTGGTAAAGGTTCCATTGGCTGGCGTCTTGAGGATGTTGATCGTCAGGACGCGGGTGAGGCTGTAGTCACTTTCGTTGTTCGCCTTGTCCAGCGCGCTTACACGCCAGTAGTAGGTGCCGTTGGTCAGGCCGTTGGCCGCCAGCACCGCATAGCGCGGCGTGGTCACAATGGCACCGTTGACGACCAGCGTCGAGAAGCCGCTGTCAGTCGCCAGGTCGAATTTATACTGTACTGCGCCCGTGACAGTCGGCCAGGTAAAGGCCGGGATGGTCACATTCGATACCAAGCCATCGACAGGCGCGGTCAGCGCAGGCGCGGCGGGATCAATGGTATCGACAGTAAAGTTACGCACCAGACTCCATGCGCCCGGCACACCGAGACTGTTAACCGCGCGGACACGCCAGGAATACAGGCCATCAGCCAGGCCTGGTGTGACGACTACGCCGGGAGTCAGGCCGGTAATGCCGCTCTGGATGAATTCCGGGCTGGCGAAAGTGGCCTGATTATCCACCTGGACTTCATAGGTGAACGGCGCGCCATCAATGGAGCTGGTCACATTCCAGTTCAGCGACACCTCCTGGTTGTTGGTGAAAGTGCCAGTCGCCGGGCTGGTCAGCAGCGGGGCAGCCGGTGCAGCCGCCGAAATCGTAACGCGGAAGTAGGCAGAGGCAGGCACACCATTAACATTGACGCGCCAGTAGTAGATACCCAGCGGCAGCGGTGTAACCGGCGTGCAGGTCATGGCTGTTGGCGTGCAGGGGATGGAGATGGGCGTAAATCCGGGTTCAGTCGGCGGGGTCATGCCTACCTGAAGCTGGTAAGTCACACCAGTGCCAGCCGTTCCCCAGGTGAAAGCAGGTGTTCTGTTGGTTGTGAAGCTGCGATTGGCCGGTGTCTTGAGCAGATTGATGGTGAAGGAAGGCCGCACGCTCCAGTCGGTCAGATCATTACCGCCCGCGTCGAGCGCCTTAACGCGCCAGTAGTAGGTGGCCTGAGTCAGCATATTCGGGGCGGCATAACTCGGCGTGGTGGTATTGGTGTTGATTTCCAGCGCACTGCTGAAATTCACCGTGTCATCCACCTGAATAGTGTAGCCCTTGGCACCGGTTACGGCTGTCCAGCTAAAGGTCGGCTTGACGTTTGCCACAATCGACAGGTACGCGGGTGTATTGAGTGTCGGCGGGGAGACACGCACGGTCAATACAAGCCCTTCGCTGGCGGTCGCGTTGGCGCTGTCAGTTACGGTGATGATGATGTTGGCTGTGCCGCTCTGTCCACTGGCCGGGAAGATCGTCAGGGTGCGTTCACCGCCGACGCCGCCCAGCACGATATTCGGTTCTGGCACCAGCGCCGGATTGGACGAGGTTGCGGAAAGCGTCAGGTCATCCGGGTCAGTTTCCGAGTCATTGATGGTGAACTCGATTGGCCCGGCTACCGTCCCCGGCGCGACCAGGGCATCATCAATGACGGAGATAGTCGGCGGGTTGTTGGTCGTTACATTGACAGTAAAAGTATCGCTGCTGCTGTCGCCATGCGAGTCCGTCACGGTAACGGTGATGAGCGACGAACCAAGCTGGCCGCTGGCCGGGGTGAGGTTGATCGTCCGGTTTGCGCCACTGCCGCCGAAAGTAATGTTGGCATTGGGGATGACGGTGGTATTGGACGATGTGGCGCTGACAGCAAGCGCCGCCGCTGGCGTCTCAAAGTCGCCAATCGTGAACGCAATGCCGCCGGTTGCTGTGCCAACGGTGGTATAACGATCCAGCATGTCGGTAATGGTCGGCAGCGTGTTCGGATTGACGGTGACAATGAAGGTATCGCTGACCTGAGCGCTGCCCTGATCGGTAACGGTAACGGTGATGGTCGTCGTGCCGGTCTGTCCCGCCACTGGCGTGATGTTGACGGTGCGGTTGCCACCGCTGCCACCGAAAACAATGTTGGCATTGGGGATGAGCGTCTGGTTGCTGGATGTGCCGGTGACAACCAGGCTGGCCGGGGTCGTCTGGGCATCATTGACCGTGAAGGGGATGCCGGTCAGCGGAGTCCCAACCGATGTCACCTGATTGGCGATATTGCTGATGGTCGGCGGGGTGTTGGCGACAACAGTAAAATCGAATTCATCGAAAACTGTCGCGCCGCCACCATCGGTGACGGTGATCCTGATTTTTGTCGTACCATTCTGCCCAGTGGCGGGGGTGACGGTAACGGTGCGATCCGCGCCCGACCCGCCGAAGGTGATATTGGCATTGGGCACCAGTGTCGTGTTGGTCGATGATCCGGTGACGATCAGGCTGCCCACAGGCGTCTGCGCGTCATTCACCGTGAAGGGGATGTTGGTCTTCGGCACATTGGTG
>CAYUTY010000113.1:0-15236 GCA_964447795.1 uncultured Anaerolineaceae bacterium | reverse complement strand
GTTAGCGGGTTTGGGGTCAGTGCGTAACCTCAGTTAGCAGCAATCAACCAGCGATGGCTTTCATGGCGGCGACCAGCGCCTCAATAGTCGGGTCGTCGCCAGCGATTTTGCTGTAATAGGTGTAACGGATAATGCCCGCCGCATCAACGATGAATGTCCCCGGCAGCATCTGGGGGTCGCCTGTGTTTTCTCCCTGCACATGACAGGCGGCAAGCGCTTTAACGCTGGCGGTCAGCAGTTTCCCGGCGTTCGACAGGTAATCCCCCGCTGTGCCATGCTGCAAACCCCATAAATAATATGGTTTGTTGCTGGTGGCGGCAAAACAGGGATAACTGGGCGCGAGTTTGCCGCAGTAACGCTCGGCATGTTTAGGCTCGCCGAGGCCGATATTGATGATCTGTTTGAACCCCGCCGCGTACAATTCAGTCTTATGCTGCTCCAACTGAGCAAGCCGGTTGCGACAGTGTATTCAGCCAAAGTGACGGAGAAAAGTCAGCAGCGTTGGGCCGTTGGCCCACCAGGGCGCGAGCGGAGTCAGTTCGCCGTGTATATCGGTTACGCTGATCTCCGGGGCGTGATCGCCCGGATTAAGCCGAGTCACGGGTTGGGGCATGGATTTTCCTTATGCAAAAGCTGCTTCGCCCTGCTCCACTACCTCATAGGGTAGGTGAGACAGGAGAAGCAGTTATGAGATTAGACTTATGATTATAGACAGGCTGTCTAAGAAGTCAATAAGGCGACTGTGAGCGGCAGATGAAATTCAGGCAGCAGGCATTTCGATCCAGAAAATCGAGCCACCTTCGGGGGGACATTCGACGCCAACGTTACCATTTTGCAGCGTAACCAGATGGCGGACGATCCACAGACCGAGGCCGGTGCTGCTTTCGCCATCAGTAGGGCGAGGAGTCAATTTAGCGAACTGGGTAAAAAGCAGATTCTGCTCTTCGGGGGGGATGCCCGGCCCTTCATCAGCCACGCAGATGCAAACGCCACCGCTGGTCATTTGCGACCAGACGCGGACAGTAGAATGAAGCGGGCTGTACTTGATAGCGTTGCTCAGCAGATTGCTGAATGCCTGTTGAAAACGGGCTGTGTCGGCAACAATCACGCCATCGAGGGAGCCAATTTCGACGCAGATTCCTTTTTTGGTGGCATGGTGATGATGCTCGGCAGCCAGCTTCGGGACAAGCTGGTTGAGCGGCACAGCATCCAGATTAAGATGCAGCGCCCCCACCTGCAAGGCAGCGGTATCGAGGAAATCCTCGATCACATTCTGCATGGTATCAACAGAGTTATACAGCGACTCAAAAATGACGCTGTTTTCATCACCTGAGTTCCGCTCCAGCAGGCGGGCGGCCATGGTGATGTTCATCAGCGGGCCTTTGAGATCGTGGGAGGCGATTCCCAGGAAACGATCCTTCATTTCCTGCGCGGCTGTCAGGGCGGCGATGGTATGTTTGCGCTCGTCCTGAAGCTGTTTGAGGGCTACCTGGGTGCGGCAGCGGGCAAGGGTCACATCAAGGTCAATGGGCTTGGGGATGTAGTCGTTCGCGCCCATGTCCAGGCCACGCGCAATATCGCCGGATTCGCTGAGGGCGGAAACAAGCACTACCGGCAGGTCAGCAGTTACTTTATTCTGACGAATATGCTGGAGGACAGCGAGGCCGTTCATGTCGGGCATCATGATGTCGAGCAGCACCAGATCGAAGCTGTGCTGGGCGATCAGATCAAGGGCGCGGCGGCCATCAGCGGCGGTGTGGACGAGGAAGTGCTGCCCCAGCAGCCGTGCCAGCAGCATGTAATTAGCCGGTTCATCGTCTACGACCAGCACCAGTGGTGTGTTGTCCTGCATACTCGCATTACCTGTTTTTGGTGTAACCTCTAGTACTTTAAGCCTACCATTTGTTTACATCACAAAGAATTAAGGCGTCAGATATAAAGTAAAAATTCACAATTTTCAGTTAATGAATAACCAGCGCATCAAAATGGTCAACCAGCCTGCCCTGCCGGATAAAAGGCGGTGACAGGCTGGTGAAATTCAGAGGGTGATGAGCTTATCGGGGTTGGCGATGATGCGGATGGCGTGGATACGATCTGCGTCGCTCTCCAGCAGGATGACGCTGAAAGCTGCGCCTGCCCCTCGTGAGATAATAGCAGGGGTGCCATTGACCTCGGCAATCTGGGTTGATCCATCGGCTGGCATCCGGCGCAGCAGGCCGAGAATCAGCCGTGCCACCGCCACCTGCCCGCGCACAACGCGCATTGATGCCCCGCGCACCTTGCCGCCGCTGTCTGAGTAAGCGGCCACATCATCAGCCAGCAGACTGACAAACCCTTCAAGGTCGCCTTCAGCACAGGCCTGTAAAAAACGGGCGATCATCTGCCCACGCACCTCAGGGGTGGCGCTATAGCGCGGGCGATTTTCGGTGATGTGCTGTTTGGCGCGGCGGAATAACTGGCGGCAGGCGGCCTCCTCACGCTCGACAATGTGGGCGATGTCGGCATATTCATAGTCGAAAACCTCCCGCAGCAAAAAGACGGCACGCTCCAGCGGCGAGAGATTTTCCAGCAGCACCAGAAAAGCCATCGAGATGGTGTCATAGTCGCGCAAACGGGCCGCCGGGTCGTGATAGTCATCGGTCAGCAGGGGTTCGGGCAGCCACTCTCCCAGATAGGATTCGCGCCCGACCCGCGCCGATTTTAACTGGTCAAGGCAGAGGCGGGTGACGACGGTGGTGAGAAAGGGCTTGAGGCCGCGCACACTTTCGGGCGGCACAGCCTGATAGCGCAGGTAAGTTTCCTGTACCATATCTTCGGCTTCCGACGCGCTGCCCAGCATCCGATAGGCGATGGAAAAGAGCAGCGGACGCAGCGTTTCAAAGGTTTCAGCCATCGAATCCCTCCCCCGCCTTCTTCGTATAAAGACCGATCAGAAAAAGGCGGGCTATGCAAAGCAGCTTATTTCGCCGGGGCAACCTGGCGGCGCTGGGTTTTTGGCTCCATACGCGGCCAGGGGTAGCTGCCCGGCAAAAGACGTTCCATATGCAGCGCATAGATTGTAGACTTGCAGATGAATTCCTTAAAGCGGGCTGCCGCACCACCTGTCAGGACACGTTCTCTGGGTGTGTCGTCGGGGTGAACGAACTGAACCAACCCGTCGTGCCGCCCCAGGCTGATGCACTGGCCGAAATAAGCGAAACGGTGCGGCTTTGGCGCTTCCCCGCGCATTTCGGCGGCGATATTCGCGCCCGCCTGCATCCCCATCGGCATTCCCGCCGCGCAGGACATGCGAACAGGCGCGCCGGGGTCTTCGACAAACTGGGCCGCATCCCCCGCGCCGTAGACATCAGGATGCGAGATTGAGCGCAGATAGGGGTCGATCAGTATCTGCCCACGCGAATTAACGGCTACCCCACTCTCACGCGCCAACGGCGGCGGCACAAAAGCCCCGGCCCAGAGGCAGCGGTCAAAGGGCAGCGAACGCCCATCGTGCAGCAGCGCCGCGTTCGATTCGAGCCGCGTCACAGCCGCATTTTCAATCACGGTCACGCCGAGCCGGGCGAAAACCCGCCGCAGATGGGCCCGGCCTTTTTGCGACAGGCCTGCGCCCAACACACCGCGAGTCGCCAGCGTGACTCGCAGACCGGGAAAGGCTTCGGCCAGTTCGGAAGCGGCCTCAATGCCGGTCAGTCCGCCACCCACCACCAGCAGCCGCCCGTTCTGTGCCGCCAGTTCCGGTAACTGCTGCCGCAGCAGGGCCGCGTCGGACACCGCCGCAACCGAGATAGCATGATCGCGCACACCGGGGACAGAAGCCATGTCAGCAGCGCTGCCGAGCGCATAAACCAGCTTGCTATAATGAAGCTGCGTCGTGCTGGTTTCAGTCTTCACGGTGACGGTTCTGGCATCCGGGTTGAAGCCAGTGACCCAGCCCTGCAAAAACTCAATGCCCGTCCCGCGCAAAAATCCGGCAATGTCACGCTGGGGCAGGGTTTGACCGGAGGCGACCTGATGGAGTCGAATGCGTTCGACAAAATGAGGGGCGGCGTTGACGAGCAGAATCGACTGCCCACGCGAACGTCCGGCCAGGCGCATAGCCGCCGCCACGCCCGCATAACCGCCGCCAATGATGATAACGTCGTGTGTCTGGTTCACAAAAAACCTCCTTCATCCGTACTTTCTGATACCGAAGACGAATGAGGAGGCCGGTTTGTGACATCAGCGTACCATCAGGTAACCGCCAACAAGCAGAAACAGCACCGCCACCGCCCGACTAATATCAACCGGGCGCACCGGCACGCCAAACAAGCCGAAATGATCGACCAGCATCCCCGCCATCAGTTGGCCGATAATGATCAGCGTGGCCGCCACACCCGCGCCAACCTTGGGAATGGTGTAGGTGATGGTGAGCGCGATAACCACGCCAAATATGCCACAGACCAGCATATACCAGGGCAGTGTGCGCCACGCGCCGATATTTTCGCCGCCGCGCGCCAGCAGGAGAAGCACCGAGAAAACTGCGCCGCTGATGCTGAGGATTAAGCTGCTGGATGCCGCACCGACGCGCTGGCCCATCCCCCCAATCAGCGGCGACTGAATCCCCACGGCCAGACCGCCCAGCACACCGATAACAATTGTGATCACTTTTGCCAGCATCAATATGTCCTTGCTTGAGATTAAGGGAAGCGAAACCTGTCTGTATGACAGACCTCATTAACGATACCATTTTCTGAATGATGGGGTAGTTCCACAGCGAAGCAGCATGTGATTGTGGAGCTGCGACCTGCTATCTTTATTTTGTTCACTCATAAGTGATCTTATAATAAAGGCATATAAGCAGCATGAGGAATACATTATGTCAAAAATCACGCTTTATGATTCGCCATACATCACCGTTGAATACTGGCCTGATAAAAAGCTGGTTTACCATACCATCCATCAACCGATGAGCACTCACCTACCGATCTTTAAAGAAGCCCTCAACGCCGGAACCGCCGCGCTGGAAAAATACAAGGTCAGCAAGTGGCTTTCCGATGACCGCAAAAATGACCCCTTGACCCCGGAAGGGAATGAGTGGGCATTCGGGGATTGGCAGCCCAGAACCATGAAACTGGGCTGGAAATACTGGGCGAGCGTTGTACCGCAGGATTTAGTGGCGGCTGGCACATTAGCTCCCGTTATTGAAAATCTGTTTCAGCTTGGTTTACGCATGATGGTTTTCAGCAATGTGGAAGATGCGGTCAAATGGCTCGATGAGATAAAAGACTGACCGGACGTGCTAATATTACGCCACAAAAATTTCTATAGATTTGAAACAAGGGGTTTAAACCCCTTGTTCGGCAACATGAATCCATAGAAATAAATGTGGTCAACCACTAAGTAAAACCACAGAGATCGTTAAAGAAAGACAGTGGGTTTTTGCCCACTGTCCTGTCCAAAGCTTCATCAATGAGGGTGGTCAGAGGATATCCTGACAAGTACCCCTCACTGCTACTGCCCGGCGAGGCCGGAGTAGTTGACCCCCTCGACAAAGTAACGCTGGAACATGAAGAAGATGACCGCCATCGGAATGGTGGTGATGACCGACCCGGCCAACACCTGATGATAGCGTATCTGCTCCCCCGCGCCGCGCAGCACCGTCAGACCCAGCGGCAGGTTGTAAAGATCAGGATTGCCGCCCACGATGATGAGGGCATCCATAAAGTTGTTCCACTGCCCCTGAAAGCTGAAAATCGTCAGGGCGGTCAGCGCCGGGGTCGCCATTGGCAGGATGATGCGGAAGAACATGGTGTAACGGTTCGCACCGTCCACCATGGCGGCTTCTTCAATCTCCCTGGGGATGTTCTCAAAAAACTGCTTCATGAGGAAAATACCAAAAGCATCCGCCGCCAGCGTAAAAATATATCCCTGATAGGTGTTGATGATGCCAAGCTGCTTGAGGATGATGAAGCGCGGAATCAGCAGCACCACACCCGGTATCATCAGCGTCCCCAGTATAATGAGGAACATGGCGCGGTTGCCGGGAAATTTCAGCCGCGCCAGCGCATACCCGGCCATCGAGTCGAAGATGATTCGCAGGATGGTGACGACGACGGACAGGAAAGCCGTGTTAAAGAGCCAGCGTCCGAGGTTGGCGCTGAACACTTCTTTATAGCCGTCCAGCGTCGGGTTGAAGGTCGGGCCGTTGACCATCTCGGTATAAGGCAGCACCCGCCCCTCAGCATTGATGCAATCAATGCCAAAAGGCGGCACCGGAATGAATGCGCCGGGGGCATTCTGGGTCGCAGCCAGGCATTTAAACGAGTTGGCAACCGTCAGCACGAACGGGACGATTTCGATGAAGGCAAAAATAATCAGAATAGTGAAGCCGATCACGCCCAGCAGAGAGCGCAGGTTGAAGGATCTGCCACCTTCGGCGCGCTGGCCTGCTGCGGCGGTAGTTGTCGCTGCCATTTTACGCGCCTCCTAATTATTGGCCTGGTCGCTGCCGGTGATGCGGCGCTGAAACAGGGTGAAAAGGAAGATGATGACAAACAGCACGATCGCCGTCGCCGCCGCCAGCCCCATCTGCGGGTCTGCGCCGCTGAAGGCGTTGCGATAGACGAGATAGGCTATCGTCAGGGTAGTGTCCTGCGGTTCGCCTTTGGAGATGACATAGACCTGATCGAAAACCTGAAAAGTACCGATCAGACCAATGGTGACGACAAAAAAGGTGGTCGGGCGCAGCAGCGGCAGGGTGATGAAACGAAATGTCTGCCAGTTGGATGCGCCGTCAATGCTGGCCGCCTCGTAAACCTGGGGCGAAATATTTTGCAGCGCCGCCAGATAGATAACCATCATGGTGCCGATGGTCGTCCAGATGGCGAGGAACATAATGGTCAGCATGGTGACGCTGGGGCCGCTGATCCAGTCCCAGAGCGAGATGCGGAAAACTTCGGTCTGCGCCCAGGCGCCCACAGTGGATTTGGTGATGCCAAAGACACCGAGCAGGTTGTGAATGATTCCATCGGCGTTATCCAGCCAGGTGACCGGGGTATAGGATGGAAAGATGCTGGATATAAAGCCGTTGACCGGGCCGCCCCGCGTGAACAGAAAAACGAAAATCAGTGAAATGACGATGGAGGATGTAATCGACGGGAAGTAAAAAGCGGTTCGGAAAAAACCCTTAAAACGCAGCCATTTCTGATTGACGATCACGGCCAGCGTCAGCGCCAGCGCGGTTTGAATTGGCACCACACCGGCCACATAATAAATGGTATTTTTCAGCGCGGTATAAAAATCGTCCACCCGCCGTCCGCTGATGAGGGTGCGCTGGTAATTTTCCAGCCCCACAAATTCATAGGCGTTGGGGGCGTCCAGAGGGCGGATGCCGTTCCAGTTGGTCATGCTGAAGTAGAGCGCCACAAAGAGCGGCAGGATAAGAAAGATGACCAGGACAAGCATGGCCGGGGCCATGAAAGTAAAACCCGCCAGCATTTCCTGCCGCCGCCTGTCCGCCTGGGTCGTGACACGCGGGGGCGAGGAAGCGGTCGCTGCTGCCATAATAACACCCCTCTTCTTGCAAAAATGACGGAATTTTTTCAGGGATGATGCCTGTCCCCGCCCCCCTCCCCGTTCAAAAACAGAGAGGGGGTAAAAAACTGCGGGGAAAGGGCTTGTTTTAGCTGAGTTCGTCCTTGATTTCCTGGGCGACTTCCGCCGCTTCGTCAAGCAGGTCCTGCGCGGTTCGGCTGCCGGACAGCACTTCGTTCATGCCGTTATCGAGGATGGTGGTGAAGTCGGCATAACCCAGCGGGAAGACCGGGGCAACCGCGTATTCTGCACCGGTGACGAAGGGGGCAAATTCTTCACCTTTGGTTTCCAGCCAGGCAGCGCCAGCGCTTTCGCGGGCGGGCATAACGCCGAAGCCAGAGGTCGCAACCGTCTGTGCGCCGTCAGTGCCGGTGAGGAAGTTGACCAGCGCCCACGACTCTTCCGGGTAAGGGGTGTTCGCGCCGACGGCCCAGCAGACGGTGAAGGTCAGCGTGCCTTTTTCGCCGCCCGGCCCGGTGGGCAGTTCAGCCACGCCCCAGTTCAGGTCAGGGTAGCTCTCGTCGAGGAAGCCGATGGCCCAGTTACCCTCAATTGTCATGGCGGCCAGACCACGCCCAAAGGCCTCGCCGTTCCAGCCGGATTCGAGATCGGCTGGTGTTTTGCCGACGCCATTTTCAACGAAGCTGGAATAGTAGTCGAGTGAAGCGACGGCTTCCGGGCTGTTGATGACAACGTTACCGTCGGCGTCAAACAGGTTGCCGCCATTGCCATAGAGGAAGCCCATCCAGCGGTTGCGATCTGCCGCGACACTCATACCAGCTACATCAGCGCTGTTGATGGCTTCAGCGGCGGCATAAATATCTTCCCAGGTCGAGTCGCTGTTGGGGTATTCCACACCAGCGGCGTCGAACAGGTCTTTGTTATAGAGCAGTGCCAGCGTCGAAAAATCCTTCGGTGGGCAGTAGACGGTGCCATCTTCAGCGGTGAAGGCGGCCAGCAGGCTGGGATAAATGTCATCCTGGGCCTCAATCCGGCCATCCGCCGGCATCAGCACGCCGCTGTCCTGGTAGGAGGGAAACTCGAACTGGCCGACAGCGAAGACATCGGGGTAGTCGCCGCTGGCGAAGGCGGTCTGAAGCTGCGTGCCGTAGTCCGGCGAAATCAGCAGATCAACGTCAATGGTAGGATTAGCTTCCTCGAAGGCGGCAATCTGCGCTTCCAGGGCTGCATTTTCGACGGGTGAAGAAGAACCCGTCCATAACTGAATGACGGTTTTATCCTGCGCGGCGGCTGCGCTCACGAGGGAGAGTGCCAGCAGCAGCACCAGTGCCAGAGAACGAAACTTAAACATGTGTAAAACCTCCAAATATTAGTTCATCCGATGCTTTCATGGTGTGAATTTGCCCCGGCATGAAAAGCGGGACAGCCCCGTCACACCAGCGGAGAGACCATGACGGGGTTTTTGACGCTGAAATGGCGTTTCTCACCCCGATAGTACACATTGAAGGAAACCCGTTTCCAGCGCTGCGGCAGGCGGGCGTCGAGCGCCAGTTCGCCGCTGTCGGTCAGGTGCAGGCCGCAGAAGCCGAAAATGAGCGCCTGCCACAAACCACCGCTGGCCGCGCCGTGTATGCCGTCGCGGATATTGCCCTTGTTGTCCTTGAGGTCGATGGCGGCGGCATGTTCAAACAATTCGTAAGCCAGCTCATCCAGCCCCAGCCGCGCCGCGACCCAGGCATGAATCGCCGGGCTGAGCGATGAACCGTGATCGGTACGGGGATAATAGGTGTTCCAGTTATTGAGCATGACTTCACGGCTGCCCACCTGGTCGCCCAGGAGCGCCATCAGCATGACCACATCAGCCTGTTTAATGACCTGCGTCTGGATGCTGCGGGCGTGGCTGAGAATGGCCTGCACGCTCAGGGTGCGCGGCTCATAATCCGGCACGGGGATATATTCCAGATCGAAAAAGCCGGGGAACTGGATGTGAATCTGCTTTTCGTCATCAAATGGAATGTACATACGCCTGATGATGTCACGCCATTTTTGAAGCCGCGCATCGGTCAGCATCAGTAAATCGACCAGCCGTTGATGATCGGCGGGGGCGTTGGCGCGCAGCCAGTCGAGCAGACCAAGCGCTTCCTGTAAATGCCACGTTACCATGCGATTCGTAAAAACACTGTTATCGACATTCTCATGGTATTCGTCGGGGCCGATCTGCTGTGAGAGTTCGTAGCGCTCGTTCTTTTCTTCGACGCGGCTGCCCCAGAAGACAGCGGTATCCAGCACAATTTCCGCGCCATATTTCGTCAGAAATTCGTCGTCACCCGTCCAGCGCCAGTATTGCAGCACGCCGTAACTGATGTCCGTCGAGATGTGCTGTTCGCTGTCACCCGTCCAGATGCGAATGCGCGTGCCATCGGGCTGTGGGTCGCCCCACTGCGGCGTGGTTTCCTCGCCGGTGTCGGTGCTTTCCCAGGGGTACATTGCGCCCTGGTAGCCGTTGGCCTGCGCCTTATGACGCGCACCGGGCAGGTTGTGATAGCGGTACATGAGCAGGTTACGGGCGATATGCGGCTGTGTCAGCGTCAGCGGCGGGAGGATGAACAGCTCGGTGTCCCAGAAGACATGGCCTTTGTAACCGAGTCCAGACAGCGTTTTCGCGCCGATGCTCACCCGGTCATCGTGGCGCGGCGCGGCGATCAGAATGTGATACTGGGTGAACCGAATCGCCAGTTGGGAGGTTTCATCACCTTCGATTTCGACATCGCTGGTTGACCAGTAAATATCCCATTCGGCGCCGTGATCGGTCAACAACTGTGGATAGCCAATGCGCCCGGCCTCTTCGGCTTTGGCGCGGGCGTCGGCCAGCGGTTTAGCGGACTCGCGGCTGGTGTAGATGGCGGTGAACTTGTCGAGTGTGACCGGCGCATCGAGCCTGAAGGTGAGCGAGGTGGCGGGTGAGCCATTTTTGACGCCAGACTGAAAGCCATCGCCGCTTTCCAGCAGCAGCGTCGAGGCCATGCCCAGCCGGTAGCCGGACTGTGCCGTGACAACCTCGACCCCGATCAGCGCTGGTTCAGCCAGCAGGCTCTCAGGAGGCAGCCAGTGGCGCACGCCGTTGTTGCTGACATCGACATCAATCGCGCTTTCGACGCGGATTTCCGGCGTGCCATCCACCGGGATGATCTGCACCCGCTGTGCCAGCAGGTGTTCCTCGTTCAGGCTGGCAAAACGCTCGAAGACCAGCCGGACAATCGCCCCTGATTCAGCGCGAAAGAGCGCCTCGCGGCGCAGCAAACCCTGATCGAGATGCAGCAGGCGGCGGTAGCCGATCAGCGCCCCGCCCTTCGGATTAAGATCGGTGTTATTCTGGTTGGAGACGCTGAAGGGCGTGCCGTCAATCCAGAGACGAAGCGGCAGCGGGTTGGGGATATTCACCAGATCAGGGACGAGCGTATTGGGCGCGTGATCGTAGATGCCATGTACCAGCGTCGTCGCCATATCGCCCTCGTAACCTTCCTCGAAGGTAGCGCGGGTCGCGAAATAGCCGTTGCCGACAGTCAGAATCGTCTCGTAAAAGTTCAGCTTTTCGGGATGAAACGGGAATTCTTCAAGATGCCACAGGTGACGCTGCAAGGATAACTCCTTTTGGTGAGCAGATAGCACAACGTCAATTTCACTTAAACGTTTAATATAGCGAGGCTGTTGGAAGCCGTCAAGGATTTCGTAGAGGTTTTGTGCAATTTGACTATGAAAGCAGGCAAAAGCACAAGAAATACAAAACCCGCGCCAGAAAACGCGGGCTGGAGCAGCCTCATCAGAGCAGGTTATCAGGCTGAGGTGACGCGGGCGGTTTCACCAGTCGCCAGACGATCACTGAAATAACGTCTGTCGGCGCGATGTCCCAGCAGGCGACCCCAAAAAGCCAGGATAGCAAAGAATCGTTTCTGGACGAAGACGGGTATTCCGGCAATATAGGTATTATCAGGGTAAGCAGCCAGCAGGACAGCCATTGGCAGCAGCGGTGCGCTCCCATTGGCCTTTAGTTCGCCATGTTTCGACATGACGCACAGGCCTTCAAACTGATATTCGATCTGCCCTGCCGGTTCAAGTTCGACGCGAAAACGCAGTTCGTCGCTGCCGCCGTTACGCCAGGTGTGCGGCATACCAGCGGGGATGACCAGATAGGAGTCTGGCCCATGCAGGCTGTCCACATCATTGAGAGTCAACTGCATGGTTCCCTGGGTGATATAAAAGCGTTCTTCCTGCTTTGGATGAATATGCATGGGAGCGGCCTTCGCCCCACCGCCGGGCGCAACTTCCAGATCGACAACCAGAAGCTGGCCGTCGGTGTCAGCGGCAGTTTTGACGAAGATAAAGGTTTCGCCGGTTTCGGCGCTGACCATACGGTCACCTGCTTTAGCCATGTTTTTCTATCCTCTCGTAAGCAATCGACACCCTGATTGAAGCATAAAGCGACCTGCCGCACGCCAAGCAAAAGGCCGTTTTTGTGGTCAGGCTTACGCCACAGATCATCTCTGCCAAAAGGCGGGTAGAACATTCGTGCTTGACAATGTACAAATTTAACTTTACAATCAAATCAACTTGTACAAAAGTTCGATTTACTGGCGACTGGTAGCTGTTTATGCAGGATGTTCTCTACATTGAAGCCCCGGAACAGGCCGTCACCCTGCTCCACCCGCTGCGGATGGAACTGCTGAAGCGCATGGATGAGCCGCGCACCTGCCCGGAACTGGCGGCAGCTTTCGACAGCACCCCGCAGAAAATTTACTACCATGTCAAGGCGCTGGAAAAAGCCGAACTGGTGGAAAAGGTTGATGAAAAGCGCGTGCGCGGTGTGGTCGAGGGTTATTACCAGGCGAAGGCGCGTTCATACTGGCTGGCACCCCATCTGGTTGGGCAGATCGGCGGCGAAAAAACCGCCCGCGACCAGGGCAGCCTGCGCTTCCTGCTGGCGCTGGCGGAAGAAGTGGCCGACGATGTGGGCCGTCTGGGCGCAAAATCCGAGAGCGGTGTGGACGTGCCATCGCTGAGTCTGTCGGCGCACATTTATTTACCGGATGGCCGCCGCCGCGCCGATTTTCTGACGGATGTGCAGCAGACCTTTCAGGAGTTGGCGCGTAAATATGGCATCCCGCCCGATGAGGCCGACGATTTGACGGGCAAAATGTTTCGCCTGATCCTGGCAACCTATCCCAAAGACGCTGAATGAGTTGCACACCACCGGCGCTGACCCTGACAAAAATCTGAGAACTGGAGACTACCTGTGACTGAACCGCTGCACATGCAAATCAGCCTGTCGCACCCGCCGGAAGCCATTTTCCGCGCCCTGACGGAAACACTGCCGGACTGGTTCGCCGAATTCGCCGAAGTGTCATTAGCGGAAAAGCGCTATGACTTCTGGGGCCGCTTCACCCCCAACGCGCCTGACCACGAGCGTGGGCGTCACCCGCTGCTGGCTCATGAGCAGGGCGCGAAGCTGGCTTACGGCTGGAAAATTGGTGAGGTCGATACGACAGTCACCTATTCGCTGCACCCGCGCGAGGGCAAACAGGTGATGGTGGTGCAGCAGGCGGGCGAGACAGCCCCTAATGAGTACGGTTTCCACGCCAGCGAGGATTTCTGGTTCCTCTCGCTGGAAAATCTGCGCCGCCACCTCGACGGCAAACCGGTCACCCGCTGCGACTTTTCTGCGCCGATGCTGGGCGATATTCACCATGAAATCGAGATTGACGCCCCGCGTGATGTCGTCTTTGAAACGCTGATTCGCCCGGAGCAGCTCAACCGCTGGATCGCCTCCAACGCGGTAGTCGAGGCTGTCCCCGGCGGCCTGTATGACCTCGGCTGGCCGCAGAATTCGGGCGCGATGAAGGTGCTGGACATTACCCCGCCGGAAAAGCTGGTGGTCGGCTCGCCAGAAGGCAGCGGTGACGCGCAGGTCGTCACCTGGACGCTGGCCGAATCGGGCGGGAAAACGCGGCTGACGCTGGTACACAGCGGCTTCGCGCCCGACGCCGACACCAGCGGCCTCAACACCGGCTGGCGCAACTTCATGGGCTGGATTCGCTCGCTGGTGGAATATGGCCCATCGTGGCAGCCGCCGCTGCTGCACCTGACAGCCGACAAAGCAGGTTTTTACGCCCAGTCTATCAGTAAAGGGCAAAAGGAACTGGTGCAAATTCTGCCCTGAGCCAGTGTCCGAAAGTCGCCCAATTGTTCTTCCGCCTGAACAAGGGGTTTAAACCCCTTGTTCGAGAATGAAAAATTTCGGTTGATGGCTTAGAAACACAGTCCGCGAAACCATTTTTGCCGTTCATCTGTCACAAACAGGAGGAATGCAGTATGCCAGCCTATGGTGGTATCTATCCCAACACAGCGGTTATGAAAAACATCCTCGCCGCCCAGGGCGTCACCGCACCCCACAACGGCCAGCCTTACAGCGAGGCCATGCTGCTGGGCATCGGCGGCGGGTTGGGCGCGGGTTATATCCTGTGGGAATTCAAATCACACGGCTCGGCCAGCATCGTCATGGGCTTCACCAACCGCTGGAATTATGTGGCGGAACGCATGACGCTTTTATGCCAGCGCCTCGGTTACGAGCCAACGGTGCAGGAAACCAGCGGCGTCAAAGCGGCAGCCGCTTATCTACAGGCAGCGCTCGATGCAGGCGCACCTTTCGTCGCCTGGACAGATAAGGCCTGCCTGCCTCACCACGCCCTCCCGGAAAGACTGAAAGGCTATGACATTCATGTGGTAGGGGTGCATGGCACCGATGGCGATCAGATCATCGTGGATGACCTGGCGGAAAAGTTATTCACCGTCCCGCGCGATGTTTTCGCGGAAGCGCGGAATCAGATTCCCAGCGACAAAAACCGCCTGCTCATCACCGGGAAATCGTCAGCGATTGATCTGCCTGCTGCTGTGATGACCGGCCTGCGGGATCATGTCGAACACCTGGAACGTGACTCCGAGTCGTTCTCGCTGCCCGTATACAAAAAATGGGCTAAACTGATGACCGACGCCAAGAATAAAAAGGGCTGGCCGACAGTATTTAAAAGCCGCAACGGTTTATATGGCACGCTCCGTTCAGTGCATGAAGGCATCACACTCAACAGCAGCGATGGTTATGGGCTGCGGGCCTTGTATGCTGATTTTCTCGACGAAGCCGCACCCATCGTCAACAAACCAGCGCTCAGGGATGCTGCCAACGCCTACCGCAAGGCTGGCGATGTCTGGGTCGCCGCTGCCGAGGCCGCGCTGCCCGATAGCGTTCCCCTGCTGGCCGAGACAAAATCGCTCATGCAGGCGCGCTACGACCACTATAACCACAATCGCATTGACGCCCTGCGCGACACCATGACAAAACTAAATGCACTGGAAGAGGCGCACAAACAAGAGTTTCCCTTAGATGATGCCGCCGTGATTGCCCTCTTCGCTGACCTGAGCGACAAACTCAATGCTGTTTACGAGGCCGAAGTGGCAGCGCTGGCCGTCCTCTCGGAAGCATTGAAAGCCTGACCATAAGGAGCCCCGTTATGCCCGGCCTGCGCCAGTCAGTACGGGACGCGGCGCTGAAGGTGCGGACGGCAGAAGTGCAGGCGTCCATGCCCTGCGCGCCGCGATGAAGTAAACAACTACCGCCTAAAGGCGGAAGCATTCGGTGCGACTGAAAGTCGCCT
>CAYUTY010000112.1:0-15535 GCA_964447795.1 uncultured Anaerolineaceae bacterium | reverse complement strand
CAACACTATTAAACTGAAGACGCTGGAAGGACAGGCTGTGCTGGAACCGCATTCGTCTGCGCCGGTTATTGTCCCGGCAGGTTTTACAACCACCCGCTGCCTTGCCGAACCAAACAGTCTGGGCATTGATGGACAAGGCAACGACCGCGATGTTGGCCCGGATTGTGCATGGACGCTGCCCACTCCTCTTGCACCGGAAGACCTTGTGAGCGGCGAAATTGTTCAGGCTGGTTTTGTCCAGCTTGGCTTACCTGTCACACCACTGGTTTCGACTACACCACTGCTGATAACACCGGTCGCTATCGACTGCCCCACCGGGTCAACAATCACCCATACCGTCAGTGCGGGTGAAAATCTATTCCGCATCGGTTTGCGTTATCGGGCAGGAATCGGCGACATCATGGCCGCGAATGGTCTGAGCAATTCGCAGTTCGTTTTTGCGGGGCAGCAGCTAATTATTCCCTGCGGCGTTGATACAGGTATTTCCAGTGTTCCACCGGTTAACCCCTTCCCACAAAATCCACCTTTGTTTCCAACCGAAGAAGTCGTCATTCCAACAGGCGTTGATTGTTCCGCCTTCCGCGCCACCTCACCATTGGACGGTTTGCCTTATGGTTCTGTGACTTTTTATTGGGACCCGGCACCCGGCGCGACCGGCTATCGTGTGAACCTCTACAATGTGGATGAAACTGGTGGGCTGGTCGGATCATACAGTGCGCCAGCCGGTGCAACGAGCCTGTCTGCCGATACACGCATTGTCTCCATCGGCTATGGCTTCTCGTTCTCATGGGAGGTGGTCGCATTATTGAACGGTCAGACTGTCTGCGCCTCTGGCCCATTCAGCATGGGACGTGAAGCTGGCACAGACGACCCGCCGCCATTCACTGCGAACTGGAGCTGTGCGGGCGCCGGGAGTTATACTGTCAATATTAGCTACGGTGGTCTGCCCGCTGGCACGAATAATGTGACCATTAGTTTTAACAATGCCTTTACTGGCGGCCCCACCGGCGGCACCTACGCAGCCTCTGGCTCCGGTTCGCAATCCTTCACCGTCGTCACACTGGTTTCAGGTGGAAGCGTTACTGCACTGCCATCCGGCGCTACAGCCAATCTTTCCGGCTCGCTTAACTGCACATAGCATTCCAGCAAGAATCGAAATAAAAAACAGGCGCTCACATCATAAGCGCCTGTTCGTTTTTGCACAGAAAATTAGAAACTTCCCTTTGATCGACTAGTGCGGCCCAGATGAGACAGGAATTCAGTACGGGTCGATTCATTCTCACGGAAGCCGCCGATCATGGTGCTGGTCGTCATGCTGGAGTCATGCTTCTCCACACCGCGAATCATGCCGCACATGTGTTTGGCTTCGATTACCACTGCCACACCGCGTGGATCAAGTACCTCATTCAGGAAATTAGCAATCTGGCGCGTCATCCGTTCCTGCACCTGTAAACGCTGTGCGAACATATCCACGATGCGCGGAATTTTCGACAGACCAATGACCTTGCCGCGTGGAATATAGGCTACATGTGCATGACCGATGAATGGCAGCATATGATGTTCACAAAGACTGCTGAACTCAATATCCTGCACGATAACCATATCATCATAATCCACATCAAAGAGCGCGTTATTAATGAGCTTGGCCGGGTCAGTTCGGTAACCGCTCATCAATTCTTCGTACATCCGTGCTACCCGATTAGGTGTGTTCACCAACCCATCACGGTTCGGGTCTTCACCAACAGCCGTGAGAATATTGAAAGTGGCAGCTTCAATCGCTTCGCGGTCAACCGGTGGCAAGCCTAACTCAAATATTTTAAGAAATGCTTCAGAGTTCAGCTTGACTTCCATATCAGTCTGCGGCTCTACATTCTCGTAACTGTCATTAACATTGTTTGAATACATGCTATCCACCTTTTGACCTGGTTCTTTTGGAACTATGGCCTGATTATATGAGACTTTCTGACCGAAACGCTGATAGTTAACCCAATGCTTAACGAACCTATACCCTGCGTTTAGAAAGCGCTCAAATTACCCGTTACAATTAATCACTGGAATGAGTGAGGCGAAATACGCCTGAGAATGGGATGAATGATGCAAAATCGAATGGACATCATCGAGATCGATAATCTTCGCCTGCGCTGTCTCATCGGCTTCAGCCCGCATGAGCGTAAGGATAAGCAGGATGTCGTCATCAGCCTGCGAATTGGAGCAGATATGCGCCAAGCCGGAAAAAGCGATAACCCTGACGATGCTTTCAACTATCGCACTATAACCAAAGCAATTATTGGACACGTCGAAGCATCCAGTTATTACCTTGTGGAAAAGCTCGCTGCCGAGATCGCCCGCATCTGTGTTATCGATCATAATGCGCCTTATGTGCAGGTTCGTGTCCACAAACCCGGCGCACTCCGCTTTGCTGACAGTGTAGGAGTTGTTATCGAACGGACTGCTGATGACTTCGCCTGAACCCTCCATTGTCTACATCGCCCTCGGCTCGAACATTAATCCGCTGGAAAATCTGACACGGGCCATAGAATTGCTGCGACAAAAAACCAGCATCATAGAATTGTCCTCAGTCTATAAAACCGCCCCTCAGGAATTCCTCAACCAACCTGATTTCCTTAATATAGTCGTCAAAGTATCCATAACCGTTACACCAGAAATACTTAAAAGCGAGGTTTTAGGTTGGATTGAACGAGAATTAGGCCGCGTGCGCGACCCATATAACAAAAACGCACCGCGCACCATAGACCTCGATATTTCTCTGTGGAATGATGAAGTGTTTGAATATGGCACGAAGCCCTGGCACATCCCTGATCCCGACATTCTGCATTATGCTCACGTCGCTATTCCGTTAGCCGAAATCGCGCCGGATTATTTGCACCCGGTCGAAAAAATCAGGCTGGCCGAGATCGCTGCCCGTTTTGATGCCATCGAATTTGAGTGTTTTCCACTCTTGTCGGAATAGATAAGCGTGGTGGCCTGTAAGGGCGGCAGCATTATTCCGCCACGAAATATGGCAACTTACTGCATCACCAGCGTCAGAGTACTGTCATCAATCACAACTTCTCGCAGCACATAACGCCCACCGCTGGCATCCAGCGAAACCTGGTTGAGCAAATCATTACCTGCCCGCGCAATACTTCCGACCTGTTGTCCCAGCTCATTTGGTGGTAAGTCAAACAACATACCATTGACATCTACCCCCGCCAGTTCGAACTGCCGTCTGCTGCCATCCAGCCGCAGCACCACACCTACAGGCTGCCATAGGCCAAATTGGGCGATATACACATCCGCATAGATAATGCCTCCACCGGGCCGCAGGTCAATCCGCGCATTACGGAACTGGCTGTTCCCACTAGCGCAGATTTCAGAACGCTGGAAACACAAATCCATCAATCCCGTTTCCGTAAAAGCGACTGTAGCCAGCGGCGCACCGGTGTTACTTGTCCCAACAGCTACCTGATAAGCGTTATTTCCCGGTGGAACGGCCTGTACCCCCAGGGAACCAAGATTAATGCTCGCATCCGGCGGAACAACCGCATTTTGCACCTGAACCGTGACAGGCGGTGGCACATTATTAAACACTATCGAAGTACTGCCTCTGGACGAAAATCCGCTGAATTGTAGTGCCAATCCCGGCAGCGCAGGCAGCAGGAGAAGCAGTGCGACTACTGCCACCAAGCCTGCCCCGCCCAGAGCAACCGCGCAGCCACAGCCGATTAGCGGCCAATTCGTCCTGCGGCGTGGGATACGTTGAATCGTTCGCATTACAAACCCTGTATCTAATCGTTCAGACAGATTATTGTACAGGAATGACAGAATGATGTCTGTATAAAACGTATCTGTGATCTTCACTAGGGAGGCGGCCTCCCCTAAAAGGCAGTTCGCAGATGGGCATTAAACGGTATAGTAAAGTGACTATGGTGGAGGCTTTTATGCGGCAAATTTTACTTATCATCACATTGCTGTTGTCGATGGCAGGTATTACAGTAGCGCAGGATGCAGATAGAGGGGCGCCTGGTGTAGGCGACTCCTATTACCCGGATTTAGGTAACAGTGGCTATGATGCGTTGCACTACACCCTCGACCTTGAATGGGATGCGGACTCGAATACTATCTCTGGTACTGTAACTGTTGAAGCACAGGCTGTGCAGAATTTGAGTGCTTTCAACCTGGATTTCCTCGGTTTTGAAATCAGCGAAGTCAAGGTTAATGATATCTCGGCACAATTTGACCGTGAGGGACGTGAGCTAATCATCACTCCATCTGAACTGCTGAAAAAGGGAATTGAATTCACGGTCGCGGTCACTTACAGCGGTATACCAGGGGAAGGTATACCAGGGCGGGAAAAGGAGCGCACCTTCGCCCAGGGATGGACACGTTATGACAAGGGCGTCTTTGTTGCCAGCGAACCTAGCGGCGCGGCCATGTGGTATCCGGTTAACGATCACCCGCTTGACAAGGCAACCTACACCTTTGAAATTACCGTACCAGAGCCTTATGTCGTCGCCGCTAACGGCCAGCTTCAGCGAGAGCAGGATAATGGCGATACTGTCACCTATACTTGGGAAGCCGCTGATGCCATGGCAAGCTATCTGGCGACCGTCAACATAGCCGAATTTATTGTGTTGAAGGATAATGGTCCTGAAGGATTACCAATACGCAATTATGTGCCTCCCAGGCTGCTGGAAGCCTTCATCCGTGTTCATGGCCGTACTCCGGAAATGATCGAGTTTTTCAGCGAGATTTTTGGCCCTTATCCCTTCGAGGCTTATGGTGTTGTCGTGACGGATGCCGACCTGGGTTTCGCTCTGGAAACGCAAACCCTGTCATTGTTCGGACGACGAACATCAGAAACAGTCGTCGCGCATGAACTCGCCCACCAGTGGTTCGGTAACAGTGTCAGCCTTGCTGCCTGGCAGGATATATGGCTTAACGAAGGCTTTGCCACCTATGCCAGTTTTCTCTGGGCAGAAAAGCAGTTTGGGCGCAGGACACTTGATAGTCAGATGGCCGATCTGTATCTTCAGATTGCAGATCCTGCCTTCATCGCTGGCGAATTCTCGCCTCCAGCCAGCCCACCACCAGATCGACTTTTTAACGGTGGTGTCTATCTGCGCGGTGCGTGGGCTTTGCACGCCTTACGCCTGCGTGTCGGCGATGAAAAATTTTTTCACATCCTGCGAACCTACTATGATCGCTTCAAATATGGCAATGTAACCACCGCTGAATTTATCGCTGTGGCTGAAGAAATCAGCGGCGAAGATTTAGCTGAATTTTTTCAGGGCTGGTTGTATGACAAAGCTATCCCCGCTGTGCCAGAACTTGAATTAACCCTTCCCGAATAAATGACAGAAAAGAGTAGACACCATGCGTATCGGCTTGCAAATTCCCAATTTTACCTGGCCCGGCGGAGCGGCAGGCATCGCCTCTAAACTGGCCGAAATTGCCCGCACAGCAGATGAGAGCGGTTTTTACAGTCTATGGGTGATGGATCACTTTTTTCAGATCAGCGTCATTGGCCCGCCTGAAAATGACATGCTGGAAAGCTACAGCACGCTCACTTACCTCGCTGCGTTGACGGAGCGTGTGAAGCTGGGCACCCTAGTAACAGGCGTGATTTACCGCTACCCCGGCATCCTGGCTAAAACGGTGACAACACTCGATGTATTGTCCGGCGGACGTGCTTACCTCGGCATTGGCGCAGCCTGGTTCGAACAGGAAGCGCTTGGTTTAGGCGTGCCGTATCCGCCGTTGAAAGAACGTTTTGAGCGCTTGGAAGAAGCATTGCAGATTATCAGGCAAATGTGGTCGGCAAATAATGGCCCATTTAATGGGCAGTATTATCAGCTTGCTGAAACGCTCAATGTTCCTCAACCCCTTTCCAAACCCTATCCCCTGGTGATGATCGGCGGCATGGGCGAAAAAAAGACACTACGATTGGTAGCTCAGTATGCAAATGCCTGCAATCTTTTTTCTGGAATGGGAGTGGAAGTGGTACGGCATAAACTTGAAATACTACGTAGTCACTGTGACTAATTCGTGCGCAATTACGATGAAATCGAACGCTCAACTCTAGGGACGGTTCACCTTGCTCCCGGCGAGATGTCGTCAGCGCAGATCATTGACCAGCTTGGCGCACTGGCCGAAATTGGCATTCAGCACGCGATTTTCAATACGCCCAACGTTCACGAAATAACACCCCTGGAAATTTTTGCACGGGACATCATCCCGGCAGCGGAAAAACTCTAACCATACACTTCGTAATTCCACTGGTGCGGGAGATCAGTATTCATGATCTCTCGCGCCGGACAAAATCAGTGACCAGTAATCCATACGCACAATAATCAATGTCATGGGGATGCACAACAGCATAGCCGCTGCCAGCGGGGTTTTCCATCCGGCGATCACGCCGATAATGACACACAGAACACTCCCTACGCCCATGAATCCCACCGTATGCAGCAGGTCGTCCCGGCTAAAAACTCCCGGCTGTCCCACACCAAATCCCTGAACTATACCGATCATCAACCCCAGTCCCAGCCCTAGTCCCATGTCAGCTACTACGGGATAAGGAAAACTGTTCCTCAACAATCGGAAATACCCAACATAGAATACGGTTCCAGCGAAAAATGTAACAGCATTAACGAGCAGGTCGGCAGGTCGTTCAGGCATCGTTTTCTGAAGCTTCACCCGTTCTGTCAGAGCGATTGTCCCTGCTGTACCTGCTGCTCCCAGCGCCAGCACCGCCACGCTTTCCAACCAGCCCAACACCTGAAGTGCAATCATCAGTCCTACGAGAATCGGCAAATTCTGGATGTACTCAACGCTGATAATCCGAACGGCTCGACGTAAAGCAGCCATGCTGTCATACTCCACTTTATATCTTCAATGATAAACCGATGGGTGGAGAGAAAGTTATAAGGAAAGGTTGAGTCAAAAAAACTGCCCCGGCAAGACATACGCCATCCGGGACAGAAAAACAAAGACAGCTTAGGGAGTTGTACCCGCCGCAGCCAACCGCGCCGCATACTGCTGCTTATAATATTCCAGATATTCGCCAGTCTTGATCTTGCGCCACCACCACTCATTCTCGCGGAACCAGCGCACCGTACTTTCAACGGCGGCATCAAAATCGTTATATTCCCGTTCCCAACCAAGCGCCCGCAGCTTATCACAACGCATTCCATAGCGCCGGTCATGTCCTTCACGGTCAGGGACATATTTGATAAGCGACTCTGGCTTATTGAGATGTTTCAACATCAACTGATTCACCTCAATATTGGTTTTCTGATTTTCGCCAGCAATGTTATAGGCTTCACCAGCTTTACCGTTGAGCAGCGCCGTTTCAATGCCACCTGCGTGGTCGTCCACATGCAGCCAGTCACGCACCTGCTTCCCATCGCCATAAACCGGCAAGGGACGGTCATCCATTGCTTCAGTGATAAAAAATGGCATCAGTTTTTCCGGGTACTGATACAATCCAAAGGTATTGCTGCCTCGCGTCACGATGGTATTCATGCCATGCGTCACATGGTACGCCCGCACCATCAGATCACCGCCAGCTTTACTGGCAGCATAAGGGCTGTTTGGTTTGAAAGCATCATCTTCCAGTGAAAGATGATCGCCTTCAATATCACCATAAACCTCGTCAGTGGAAACGTGCAGAAAACGCTCAATGCCATGCTGGTGCGCCGCCTCCAGCAGGATATGAACACCAACCACGTTGGAATAAATAAATGCATCCGGCGCGAGGATGCTGCGGTCAACATGTGTCTCCGCAGCGAAATTCACCACAGTGTCTACACCGTAAGCCTCAAAGGTACTCCGAATCGCCTCGCGGTCGGCAATATCGCCCTGAACAAATTCAAAGTTGCCTGCTTTACTCACCAGCAGCAGATTATCCATGTTCCCGGCATAGGTCATTTTATCAAAGACAATAATGCGGAAATCAGGATGCTTTTGCACTATACGTCGCACAAATGCGCTACCAATAACGCCCGCGCCCCCCGTGACCAGAATGTTTTTCATGTTGCGCTTTGTCCTTCGCTGCTATTCACTTGCTGGCTGAGACTCTGCCGCCACTTCCGGCGTCTTCAAAACAAACCGTTCCACTGCCTCAGCTACACCGTCTTCATCATTGCTGGCAACAACTTCATCAGCAACATCTTTCAGGTGCTGCCCCGCGTTGCCAATTGCTACACCCAGCCCAACCAGTTGCAGCATTTCGATGTCATTTTCGGCATCGCCCATCGCCATCACCGCTGAAGACGGAATACCCAGGTCTTTGAGCAATGACTTTAAACCAGCACCTTTGGATGCCCCCGGCGGCAAAATTTCCAGCATATCAGCGATGCCAGCCTGAAGCAAACGGGCGCTGCCATTGATCTGCATACTAAGCTGCCACCTAAGCGCAGTAATGCGGCGCGGTTCACCTGGACTCACGATAAGCAGTTTATTTATCGGCACACTGTCTACCATATTATGCAGTGAACCGACAGCTTCCGGCAGTGGTTCGTGGTAATGCGTCGTCAATTCTTCAATCCGTTGGTTCAACGCACGCACCAGAATCCGTGTACCACTGTAAATGGCGACATTATAGTCTCGGTCTTCAGCAAAGGTAATCACCTGCCGGGCGATACGGGGTTCAAGGGTTTGCTGGTGCCGTAAGCTGCCATCACTGTTATAAATGGCCGTCCCTTGAAGATAAACACCGGGCGTCGTCAAACCAAGCCGCTCGATAACATACTTGCCAGAAATCAGGGTTTTACCAGTCGCTACGACGACCTGAATACCCTGTTCCATCGCCGTTTTAAGGGTCTTCTCCACACGTTCAGTCATCTCATGCTGGCTGTTGAGCAATGTGCCATCGATATCGAGCGCGATCAGTTGAAACGATTGAGTAGAAATTGATTGAGTCATGTACCTTTATCTACCACACTAAACCTTACCAGGCGCTTACAATTAAACAATCCAGAGGTTGCTGTTATCGCCAATATTCATTTTCAGCGTTTTTGGCTTACCTTCGCTGCACTGTACCGTAGCATGGCGACCAATCAAACTATCCTGCAACCGTGCTTCCAGATCGCTGATAATACTGTGTTCAAGGACGATGCTGCGTTCAATTTCACAGTTCCGAACAGTGACATGGTGATAAATGCTGGTGAACGGCCCAACAAAGCTGTTTTCGATCACCGAATCTTCGCCAATGATCGTCGGCCCGCGCACCACACTATTGATAATACGCGCACCCCGTTCCACCGTCACTCGCCGATCAACCTGTGAGTTTTCGATTAGCGCATCCGGCGAAATAAGTGGCTTTAATTCTTCCAGTACCAGGCTGTTGGCGTCCAGCATGTCGGTTGGCTTGCCAGTATCAATCCACCAGCCCTTATGCACATGTGGGTAAACCCGGTATCCGGCATTCACCAGCCATTGAATCGCATCTGTGATTTCATACTCACCACGTTTGGATGGCTGAATGGAATTGACAGCCTCCCAAATATGTTCATCAAACATATAAATGCCCACAAGCGCCAGATTGCTCGGTGGGTCTTTCGGCTTTTCAATCAGTGCCTCAATGCTGCCATCGCCGCGCAGTTTGGCAACTCCGTAAGCCGATGGATTTTCAACTTCCTTCAGAACGATCTGGCTGTTCCAGTCATTGCTGGCAAAATCCCGAATTAAGCCTCCAATACCGCCCTCAATCACATTATCGCCCAGGAACATCACAAAACGCTCATCGCCCAGGAAATCACGCGAAATTTTGACCGCATGTGCCAAGCCATCCGGGCTGTCCTGCGGAATATAGGTCAACTTCACCCCGAAGCGACTGCCATCGCCTACAACTTCCTGAATCTGTGGCCCAGTCTGCCCGATAACGATGCCGATCTCATCTACTCCCGCGTCACGGATAGCCTCGATCACTCGCACCAGTACCGGCTTATTAGCGACAGGGATGAGTTGTTTGGCGTTGGTATAGGTGAGCGGGTACAGGCGTGTGCCTTTACCACCGCTGAGAATCAAACCCTTCATAGTTGGCGTCACCACTCCATAAATTAACTAGGCTGGACGACTTGCAGCAGCAGACTAATAATGATGAGGATAAAAATGACGCCCAGCAGCACCAGAGACCAGCGCGTCCCGCCGGTCAGCGGTGGCAGTGCATCCTTTGATGGTTTATTCTGGGGCAGCTTGTCCCATTCCGCAAGCGCGTCCGGGTCAGGCCGCAGATCATCGTCCCGCATCCTATCCGTAGCTTCCACCTACATTTTCATGCGGGGCATTGCTCAATACTGCCCCAACAATGCGAACGTGAACCCGTTCTAAGGCCTGTCGCGCCCGTGCCGCGTGATCGCGCCGAGTATGCCCCGCCCGCACTACCAAGAGCGCCCCATCCAGTTTAGAGGCCAATAATGCAGCATCTGTAGCCGCCAGCACAGGTGGGCTGTCGAACAGCACATAGTTGGCCCGTGCCTTCAACACACCGATCAGGCCATTCATGCGCTGGCTGCTGAGGAGGTCAGCCGGATTTGGGGGCAGCGGCCCGCTGGGTAGAACATGCAGATTTTCAACCTCAGTTGCGGCCAGAGGCGGATTTGCCATCGCCGTCTCTTCCAGGATCATGGTCGTCAGGCCACGCTCATTGCTAACGCCCCATATCTCATGCTGAGAAGGTCGTCGCAAGTCACAATCCACAAGAATCGTTTTATTTCCGCCTTGGGCAAATGTCACTGCCAGATTAGCAATGGTCGTGCTTTTGCTGTCGCTCTGTGCTGTCGAAGTGACCAACAGTGTTTGCAGTGATTTTTCGACACCGCTGAACATCAGGTTGGTACGCAGACTGCGAAACGCTTCCGCCGCAGCCGAACGTGGATCATGCAGAGTAATGAGTTGAGTTTTTGCCATCTATCGCTCACTCCATATCAGTCGGGATGGTCGCCAGCACTGGAACATCCAGCGTCCGTTCCAAATCTTCGCGGCGGTGGATAACACTGCTTTCCAGATATTCCAGCACGAAAACGATGATCGCCCCTAACAGTACACCTAGCAAGGCACCTGCTGCCGCATTGATCGCCGGACGCGGTGCGAACAGGCTGTAAGTCGGGTTATCCTGCAAAATCGCATTTACCTGATCTTCGCGCCGATTTTTCTGATTTTCCTGATTGCGATACAGCACTAGTTCCTCGCCCCAGGCTTTGGCAATCCGATTAGCAATCTCCCCATCGGGCCAGTCCACCGCGATCTGAATCGCCAGACTGATCTGTTCCGCTGTAATGTCCACTGCTCCCTTGAGCTGATCGGGGGTCACATCCAGTTGCAGTGTATCGATCACCCGCGCTGCTGTGAAAGGGCTGTCCAGATACTCTCGAAACGAATTGAGCAGCGTCAGGCTGGACTGCGTTAAGCTCAGATCAATTCGCGCCGGTTGAATCAGGACTTTCTGAATAGAACGGTAAACCGGGGCTTGCCGAGTGGCGAGGAAATATGCGCTCCCAGCAGTAATCAGCGCCAGCAGCAGTATAATCCACCCGCGCCGTACCAGGATGCGCCCGTAATCAATCAAATTCATCAACAAACTCCTTTAGAGAAGCGCTGCCAGGTGAAGTAACCGCAGCATCGCTCATCCAAACCGTGATATTGTACCATCACATCCCCAAACCTGAAGTGCCAGAAACAATGCTGCCACGCCAGCCAGCTTTGTAAAAATTAATAACGTCATATTGCCTGTTCTTTCCTGTTTATCAGGCCTGCTCTCAAAGTGGGTAAGATGATAAAATAACGTCAGACACTAGGGGAAGTGTAAATGGCAAAGCAAACTGACAGCATTTCGGCAGCAAAGTGGAATGATGTGAAAGCAGAAATGCGAACCATCATGATTGACTGCGCCCGCGCCCGCCAGACCATTACCTACTCAGAACTGACCCGTATGCTGCAAACAGCCTATATCCATTATCACTCCCATATCCTCGCCCGGTTGTTGGTCGATATTGGCACAGAAGAAGTAAATGCGGGTCGCCCTGTTCTACCTGCTGTCGTCGTCACCCGCCAGACCGGGATGCCCGGCGGCGGATTCTTCAAAATCGACACAGATGAAACCGAAATAACCGATCCAACCACCTACTGGAAAGACCTGCTGATGCATGTCTACGACTACTGGAGCAAACATTAATGCAGATTCTTGTCACGGGCGCGGCAGGGCGGCTTGGTGGGCGGCTGGTCGAAATCCTGACATCGAGCGGCCACGGCGTCACTGGCGCAGATGTGGTAGGCGATCAGGTTGAACGTCTCGACATCACCGATTTCGCTGCGACTCGTGCCTTAGCAGCAGCCGTGCAGCCCGATGTCATCATTCATCCTGCTGCCTGGACGGATGTTGATGGCTGCGCCCGCGAACCGGAAAAAGCCATTCAAATCAATGGCCTGGGGACACAGAATGTCGCATTAGCGGCAGCTCACGTCGGCGCGGCGGTTGTTTATGTCAGCAGCAACGAAGTTTTTGATGGCAAACTTGACCGCCCCTACCGCGAATATGACAGCACCAAGCCAGTCAATCCCTATGGCTACAGCAAATGGGTCGGCGAACAGGCGCTGGTCGCCGTCACCCCAAAGCATTACATCGTGCGGACATCGTGGCTGTTCGCGCATGGCGGCAAGAATTTTATTCAGGCCGTCCTCAACGCCGCCAGCGCCGGGAAACCGCTTCGCATTGTCACCACTGAGGTTGCCAACCCAACTTATAATGATGATCTGGCCGATGCCATCGCCGCACTCATCGAAACCGGTCGTTATGGCACCTACCATCTTGTCAATGAAGGGACTTGCTCGCGTTATCACTTTGCCCGCTATTTCCTCGACAGAAGTGGTTTTGCTGACACGCTCATTACCCCTATTGTAGGGGCAGAGTGGCCGCGATTGTCCATGCCTCCCGTTTACGCCGGGCTGCAAAACAGCGCAGCGGCAATGCTCGGCATCACGCTCCGTCCCTGGCAGAAAGCCGTCGATGCATTTCTCGCTAAAGAAAATCTTCTCAGATAACCTATTATGACGGCTTCAAACTCAGAGATCGAAATGCACAACTTGAAACTTTTTTCCATCATCATTCCCAACTGGAATGGTGGGAAATTCCTGCCAACCTGTCTTGATGCACTGGCGCGGCAAACATATCAGCAGATTGAAGTCATCGTTGTCGATAACGCCTCACAGGATGGTTCTCAGGCGCTCATCCTTGACCAATACGCTGCCGTAAAATTAATTGAGCTGCCGGAGAATCGAGGATTCACTGGCGCGTGCAATATCGGTATAAAAGCCGCGCAGGGACAGTTTATCGCCCTGCTCAACAACGACACTGAAGCAGACCCGGCTTGGGCTGCTGCGGTAATGGATGCATTCCGCCGTTATCCTCAAATCGGCATCGTTGCCAGCAAAATGCTCCTCTTTGACCGTCGTGACCATATCCATACCGCTGGTGACTATTTCACACTCGATGGACGCGCTGGTAATCGCGGTGTCTGGGGACGCGACGACGGACAGTATGATCGTGAGGAATATGTCTTTAGCGCCTGCGGCGGATCATCCGTTTACCGCCGTGAATTGCTCGATCAGGTTGGTCTACTCGACGATGATTTTTTCTTCTCAATGGAAGATATTGACCTGGCCTGGCGCGCCCAGCTTACGGGTTGGCGCTGTCTTTACACACCTTTCGCCATCGTGTATCATCATCTTTCGGCAACAGGTGGCGGCGTTACAGCCAGTTACTATGATGGTCGCAACCTGATTTTTACGCTTATCAAGAATTATCCAGCGGCGCTCTGGCGCAAATACGGCAAACGTGTGCTGTGGGCGCAGGCCAAACTCGCATGGGAAGCACTTCAAGCATGGCGCGGCGCGGCGGCGCGGGCGCGGCTGAGGGGAATGCTGGCCGCGCTGTTATATCTGCCCAGGTTACTGAAAAAGCGCCGCGTTATTCAACAGATGAGAAGCGTCTCAATCGACTATATTGAGGCGATGTTGTCCGTACAGGGACACCCGACAGAATCATCTGTCGTCCTAGAGGAAACCACTTGAGCTACCAAAAACCACCGCTTCTTTCGATCATCATTCCAGCACATAACGAAGAAGCCCGCCTTCCCCCCAGTCTGGAAAAAATCGACCACTTTCTGAAAACCCAATCGTTTGACGCGGAAGTCATCGTTGTCGAAAATGGCAGCATTGATCGCACAGTTGAGGTCGCCCAGGCTTTTGCCGAAACTCACCCCTATGTGCGTGTGATTGAAGCTGCTGTTCGCGGCAAAGGGCTGGCCGTAATGGTAGGGATGCTGGCCGCGCATGGCGATTACCGCTTCATTTGTGACGCCGATCTTTCGATGGCAATTGAGGACATCGTGCAGTTCCTCCCGCCTCATATCAACGGCCACGATATCATTATTGCCTCGCGTGAGGGCAAAGGGGCCAATCGCGTTGGCGAACCGGAATTCCGCCATCTGATCGGGCGTATCAACAACCTGATTATCAAGTTGACCATCCTGCGGGGCTTTGAAGATACGCAGTGTGGCTTCAAAATGTTCTCACGTGAAGCCGCTGAAGACCTTTTCAGTGTGCAGCAGATGGTTGGCATTGGCTTTGACATTGAACTACTCTACGTCGCTAAAAAGCGCGGCTACAAAATCCGTGAGGTTCCCATTACCTGGTATTTTGACGCGGACAGCCGGATGCGCCTGATTGGTGACTCGGCTCATCTGCTGGTCGAAATCTGGCAAATTCGCCGCAACTGGTATCGAGGGGTTTATGCCCGTAAAAAACAAGATCAGCGCGAACAAGACCGCCAGCCTCACTTATGAGCGTCAGTACCGCAGCAACGGCTGTAACACCATCATGGGGCTGGATGAAGCTGGCCGTGGCCCCTGGGCTGGCCCGGTTGCAGCAGGGGCAGTGTGTCTTCCGCTGGAGCGCGAAGACCTGATGATCGTACTGGCTGGTGTCCGTGATAGCAAACAGATGACCCCGCGCCAGCGCACCCAACTGGTCGAAAAAATTAAAGCCGTCGCATCCGCCTGGGGGGTTGGCAGCGCCAGCCATGACGAGATTGATAGACTGGGAATCGTTCCCGCTACTAAACTGGCGATGAAACGCGCTTTTGATATGGCAAATGTCCAGCCAGATTGTTTAATACTGGATTCCCTTAAATGGCCGGAGATGCCTATTCCTCAAATTAGCCTGGTGCGGGGCGATTCACTTTCGCTTTCCGTCGCCGCAGCCAGCGTTTTGGCGAAAGTCTGGCGTGATGAATTCATGTCCGATCTCGATTCAATCTATCCACAGTATGGGTTTATTGCTCACAAAGGGTATGGTACACCCAAACATCAGGCCGCGCTGAAAGAACACGGCCCCTGCTCGATCCACCGCAAATCCTTCGCCCCAATTCGTATGCTGATTGAGGGATAACTGTTTGAAACTGGCGCTCGTTCATGACTGGCTGAATCAGGTCTGCGGCGCGGAAGATGTGCTGGACACTTTGGTCAATCGCTAC
>CAYUTY010000111.1:0-15688 GCA_964447795.1 uncultured Anaerolineaceae bacterium | reverse complement strand
GGAGCCAGGCGAAGTGCAGCGGGGTGAGGTCACATATTGATCATGTGGCCTTCGAGGCCGTGCGCGGCTTCCTTGATGGCTTCGCTCAGGCTGGGATGCGGATGGACGTTGCGGGCGATTTCGTTGGGCGTGAGTTCCCACTGGCGGGCCAGCGTCAGTTCCGGCAGGAGTTCGGTCACTTCCGGGCCGATCATGTGACCGCCGAGCAGTTCGCCGTATTTCTTGTCGCTGATAAGTTTGACGAAGCCGGTGGCATCGCCGAGGCCGTGCGCTTTGGCGTTGGCCTGGAAGGGGAACTTGGCGACGTTGATGTCGTAGCCTTTTTCGCGCGCCTGCTTCTCGCTGTAGCCAAAGCTGGCGATCTGCGGCTGGCAGTAGGTGGCACGCGGCAGCATGTCGAATTCCAGTTCGATGGTCGGCACACCGGCGATGTTCTCCGCCGCGATGATGCCCATCGCCTCGGCCACATGCGCCAGCATCAGCTTAGCGGTCACATCGCCAATGGCGTAGATGTGGGGGACGCTGGTTTGCATTCTGGCGTTGATTTCCACCGCGCCGCGTTCACTGACTTTGACGCCGGTTTTTTCCAGACCATAGCCCTCGGTGCGCGGCTTGAAGCCGATAGCCTGCATCACTTTATCCGCTTCGAGGACGATCTGTTTGCCATCCGGCCCGGTGACGGTGACTTTGACGTTTTTGCCGGTGTCCTCGATCTTTTCGACCTTGGTCTGCGCCATGACCTTGATTCCGGCGCGTTCATACTGTTTGGTCAGCTCGGCGGAGACTTCTTCATCTTCCAGCGGCACGAGACGATCCAGGAATTCCACAATGGTCACCTGGACGCCGTAGTTATGCATGATGTAGGCGAACTCGACACCAATAGCCCCACCGCCAGCGATGATGATGCTGCCGGGCAGGTTATCTTCCATGATCTGTTCTTCGTAGGTGACGACGCGCTCACTGAGTTTCGTGCCGGGGATGAGGCGGGTGGTCGCGCCGGTCGCCAGAATCAGGTTCTTAAATTTGAGCGTTTCCTTGCCGCCCGCGTTCAGTTCGACATCCAGCGTGTTGGCGGCGGTAAAGGTGGCCCAGCCATCGTATTCGTCGATTTTGTTCTTCTTCATGAGGAAGTGAACGCCCTTGACGCGGCCATCGGCCACCTTGCGGCTGCGTTTGAAGGCTTCGGCATAATCGAAGGTGACTGTACCTTCAACCTTCATACCGAACGTTTTAGCCTCTTTGGTGAAGATATGGGCCAGTTCGGCATTCCGCAGCAGCGCTTTGGAGGGGATGCAGCCAACGTTCAGGCAGACACCGCCCCAGTATTTCTTTTCGACAATGGCCGTCTTGAAACCCAACTGGCTGGCGCGAATCGCGGCGACATAGCCGCCCGGCCCCGCGCCCAGCACAATCACATCGTACTCTTTCGCCATGAAATTGCTCCTCAAACGCCGACTGCGTGCAGCTTACGGCGCGTCGCTAGAGTCTGGTTATATTAATTCAGTGGCAGGGTGTGGACTGCCCCTTACGCTGTTTATGATAGACCGCCGGGAGGGGAGTTGCAACCAGATTATTTAGCCGCAGAAGGAAAAGCAAGAAAAAGGGCGAACCCGGTGTTCGCCCTCAACAAGTCAGCCAGTATTCCACCACAAGAATTTCTATCGGTTTGAAACAAGGGGTTTAAACCCCTTGTTCGGCAACATGACTCTATAGAAATAAAGGTGGTCAACCACTAGGGTTTGCGTCCGCCGCCATTTCCGTTGCCATTTCCGTTGCCGTTCCCGTTCCCATTCCCGTTGCCGATATTGGGCTTGTCTTTATTCTGGCCGAAGCAGTTGCCATTGTCGTTACCCTGGCCGTTCTCGTTGTTGCAACCGCCATTGTTGCCACCGGGCGCATTGGGGCCACCAGGCCCGTTCGGGCCACCGTCCGGGCCGTTACCGCCCTGACCGGGAGCGCCCGCATCGCCGGGGCTTTCCGACGCCGTCGCCGGGTCATCGCCGCCATAAAAACGGTTGATGTCGCCAGTAGTGGCAGCATTCGCCAGTTCAACCAGGGCCGATCCGCCCAGGGCATCGAGCGTCACCGGCTCTGGCGCGGTGGGCGCTCCAGTGGGGCGCAGATCATCACCCAGCGGCACGCGCACCTGCATTCCGGCAGCGGCCTCCTGCGTTTCACCATTGGCGGTCACTTCGGCCAGACCTTCGAGCGTGGCAATGCTCATCTCGCCGCCGGGATGGGCCTGGAACAGCACGGTTGAGCCAACACGAATTTTGACCTCATTTATCCAGAGGGAGACTTTGCCCACGCCTTCCGGCGTCTGAATCAGCAGGCCGCTGGAGGGGATTTCGCCACAGCCATCGGCGCTATCGCCGGTTTGCAGATAAAAGGCCTGCATGGGCTGGAATTCAGCGCCCGTCGTCTGCTCAATGCTGGTTTCGCCAAACAGCAGCAGGGTTACATTTTCCGGCCTGGCGGCAACCGGAATATCGGCCTGCACGCGCAGGAGCGCCACGCCCCACTCGCCCGATTCAAAGTTCAGGCCATGCAGCGAGAGGGCTTCGATACTGTCCACGCGGGTCATATCACCCACACCATTGAAGGCAAAGGGTGAAATACCGGGTGAGAGACGGGCATCAATCGCCCTGCTGCCGTAGCAGGCCTGGTCGCGCCCCATCCCGGCGCAGGCTTCGGCGGTGCGCTGCATAGCCGCTGTGATAATGGCAGGACAGTCCTGCGCGCCGACAGTGGAGGTAATGCTAAGGATCACCATCAGCATAGCGAATAAAAATTGGTGTTTCATAAATATGCCCGCCCAATCAACTGCTATCATTAATCCTATGATACTTATTATAACGTTAAAATCACATCAATGTTACGGTTTGTTTTCGGGTAAAAAGCTGTTATGTGGTTAAGGGATGGTAGGATGCTAAAATTTTCAGCGTAGTGATGATGCATCCTGGAGGATAAAAATGCCCTTTACATCGAACATTATTCAGGCCAACGGAATCAGCCAGCATTATTACCGCAGCGGCGGCGATAAACCACCGCTAGTGCTGCTGCATGGATTCACCGATAGCGCTGCGTGCTGGTTCCCGGCGACGGATTCGCTGGAGCAGGATTATGACGTGATCCTCGTTGATGCGCGGGGGCATGGCAAATCGCAGCGGATTGCGGGTATCGGCTTCAGAAATGAAGCGCTGGCGGATGATGTGGCGGGATTGATTAAAGCGCTGCATTTGAACAAGCCAGCCGTACTGGGTCATTCGATGGGCGGGTTGACGGCGCTGATTCTGGCGGCAAATTATCCTGATCTGGCCGGCTGTCTGCTGATGGAAGACCCGCCATTTTCCGCGCCAGCGACGGCGGGCGAAATCACGGCGTGGATGCGGCAATGGGGGGCGAGTGTGCGCCAATGGCAGGGGGATTCGTTAGAAGACCTGATGGCGGCAGAACATGAACGCTCGCCGCGCTGGAGCGAGGCCGAGTTAAAACCCTGGGCGGAATCCAAACATCAGCTTGATCTGGACGTGTTCGAGGCACATTTGCCGCGCCCGACGTGGCAGTCGCTCATGCCGAAGGTGGAATGTCCGATTCTGCTGATTTATGGCGACAACGGGACGATGGTTGACGATGCGCTGGCGGCGGAAGCCGCGTCACTGTGGAAGCAGGGCGAATCCGTACAAATCGCAGGAGCAGGTCACTGCATCCGGCGCGATAATCTGCATGACTTTCTGGCAGTCGTGCATCAGTTTTTGAAGGCGCATTACGGATAACTGCGGGATTATCGCCGCAAGCCGAATACACTGCGTAAACCAGCGACGAGGCGCGTCGCTCGCCGCCAGCTATCGCCTTCCGCGCCCATGACATTTTCAGCGTGGTTGCTGTCGTATTTGTCGGCGAAGGTGTCCAATTCGGCTTTCAGTTTGCGCCAGATGTCGGTTTGCAGACTGGCGAGTTTTTCGGCGTGGGCTGAGTCGGGGGCAGCGCGTAAAACGGCGCGGAAGTGGGGAAGGCATAAACCCGCTGAATGGCGATAGGCTTCGCTCAAGGCTGGTTCGTCAATATGCCGCGCCAGCGCACCCGTGTGCTGATTTTCCGAGCGCTGCAATGATTGGCAGGCCATACAGACGCCGACGGGTTCCAGTTTATCGGCCAGCGCTGCCGCGCTCCCGCGACGCCCCCACCCGCTTTTGACCGGCGCGGCGGCGGTGACTTTCAGCAGTTCATCCAGAACAGCCGCGTGGAGGATGGCGATACCCAGTACACTCGCACCGTATTCGACCAGTTGGCCGCTGTGTTCGGCGCACAGGCCGCGCCCGGCACGCATGGCGGCGTGGGTGTCGGGCGTGTTGACGTATTCGTAGAGGTGGGAATCGAGGAAGCGCCGCGCATCGCGGTCAACCATGCGGCAGACGGCGCAGCCGCCTTCGCTGAAGGCTTCAATCAGGTCATAGTAATTGAACGGCTTGAGATCAGCCATATAGGCAGTTTCCTAGTCACTCGTTGTTAGTTTACAGCATTTACCCCACCCCTAGCGTGAGGACACGCAGATGGGAGGCACACAGGCGGGAGGGCACGCAGATGGGAGGCACACAGCGGGAGGGCACACAGGCCCTCCCCTACTGTGAACTGGTTTCCGTCGTCACGCTGAGTATGTACTGCGCCGGGGTGATGGTATCATCGTTCAGGCCGGAGACGGCAATCACCAGAATTTCGCCAGGCTGGAGCGAAAAATCCCAGGAACCACTGGCAGCGGTATCCGCCGGGGCGATCAAACGCTGCACCCGCCCGCCTGATAAATCCGCCGCCATGACAGCCGTCTGAACGACGTAGCGCTGGGCGATCTGATTATCGGTCTGCTGCCAGCCCGCCAGCGTCCAGCCCTGCACACTGCTCTCGGCATCGTCCAGAAAGTTCAACTGCGGAATGGCGATATTATCCAGCGCGAAGCCCAGGTCATCTGTCTCCGGCAGGCTGATGCTGCTGAAGCGCAGGCTGATTTGTTTCCCGGCATAGGCGTTTAAGTCAACCGTCTGGGCTGTCCAGATGGGGTCAGGGATAATGCGGCGGGTGGGGTGTTCGCCGAGCGTCACCGGGGCGTCAAAGGTGCGGCTGCCGCGCTCGATCAGCAAATTGACGGTATCGCCCGGCTCATAATTCGAGAGGAAGGCGAGCAAATTCGGCTGCCCGGCCCAGCGCTCGCCATCATAGCCAGCGATGGTATCCCCGGCCTGAATTTCCGTGTTTGCCAGCGGGCCATCCGGCACAATGCTGGTGATGGTCACACCGTTGGCATCCAGCCCGATGCCCAGATAAGGGAAGGGACGCGGCCCACGCGGATTGCTGATGCCGCTGAAGCCTGGCCCGTAAGCCGCCGCGTAGGGATTAACCGTGGTGGTGATGGTGGCAGGCAGAGGCGTCCAGGTCGCGCCGCCGTCGGTGGAAACCTGGACATAGGCATAATTCCAGCCCTCCACCAGCGAATACCAGGCATCAAATGTGAGCGTGGCTTCGGTCAGATTACGCAGGTCGAAGGTGCGCGTCAGAACAGCGTGGCGGTCTGGGCCTGCGCCTGACCAGTAGAAGCGGCCACGCGAGTCACTGGCGGGCATGGGAAGGCGAATGTTGGTTGGCTGTCCGTCGAAGGCCAGCGAAAAACTGACGGCCTGAGTGGTTGTCAGCAGGTAATAGCGCGAGGCAAGCTGATTAACTGTCTGGGTGGGCGTGGCGAAGTTGAACTGATCCTGAAGGGTGACAGCAGGGGCAAGCTGGTTACGGGCCGCCTCGGTGGTATGAATGAAACGCCCATCACCAATACGCGCGTTCAGCACATTCGCCATCACAAAGTCGGCAAAAACATCCCGCGCGGTGATTGGCTCGCCGGTTTCGAGGTCGGTGATGCCACGCGATGTCAGCACGGTATCGAGCGCGGATAAGCCGTTTCCGGGTGTAGTGAAGAGATCAATGAAAAACCCACTGCCAAAGCGCTGTTGCAGATAGCGCAGGAACAACTGCGCCGCGCCGAATTCCTGTCCGCTGCTGGTCAGGGTGGGCAACCGGGTAAGCGGCGTCTCCGGGGCATTGATGTAGGGAGCAATATCGCCCTGCCCGATGTCGCGCTGCTGAATTTGCAGCAGCATGTACCAGCCGAGGGCTTCCCGCAGCCAGGCCGCCTGCGCCGGATTATTGTAGTAGGCGATCATGCCATACAACTGCCGCGCCAGCACGCCGGTATAGGTGGCGTTATCCAGCGGCACACCGGGGAAATTGGCCGTATTGAGGATGACCATTTCGTGCTGGTTGCTGTAACCGCCGGGAGCGAGCGGTTTTTCCAGGCTGTTGACCGGATTGAACAGGGAATTCTGGCCGCCGTTCAGGTCTTTGACATACAGCACATACAGGTGCGGGTCGTTATCCACATCCGGCAGCCGCCAGGTCGCCAGCAGTTCGGTCTGGTCGGCGGTTTCCGGCACGACATTGACCGCGCCGGTATTGCCCCGAATCCGCAGAATGTCGAAAATCAAGCCGGTCTGCCCGGCCATCGCGCTCATGGCAGCAGGGTCGAAGGTCAGCCCTTCTTCCACCCACAGATAGACATTGGCGCTGGCCGCCGCGAGAGTGGCTTTAATCTGTACCGGCTCATCGGCGTTGGCCCGGCTCACCCAGAACACTTCGCTGTCACCCGCGCGATAGAGCGGCGAGGGCGGCGGGATAGCAGGCTGACCGTCCCAGCCGAGCAGTTGCAGCGCCAGCACAAAGGGGTCGCGGACGGTAGTGTCCTGCGCCTGTGCGGGAGCGCCAAGCAGCAGACAGAGGGACAGAGCAGCAGCGATTAGGCTAAACCGCGCGGAAGCAGAAGGTTTGAGTAGGGACATAAAACCAGTCCTGTTGGAAATGACAACGCCGCAGATGGCGCGTGATATGCTCATTAATACATACGCCTAGTGTAGTCGGTTTGGCCGCCCGCGAAAATCCTTTCTCATGATGACCTAACGATGAGCAAACCATCGTTCGCTTGTAGGCCGTCTGCGGCGCGCCTATAATAAAAATTGCAACGCAAATGCAGAAGGACAACAGGTATGGATGTAGGGATTGAGTTCAGCCACTATAAAGTTATTGAACACATTGGGCGCGGCGGCATGGCCGATGTCTGGTCAGCACGGGATAAGCGCCTGAACCGCACGGTGGCGATCAAAACCATCATCCGCGACCTTTCCAATGATACTGAGCCGGTCAAGCTTTTCGAGCGGGAAGCACAGACCATCGCCGGGCTGGAACATCCGCACATTTTGCCGATTTACGATTTCGGCGAATACGAATCGAGCCTGTACATTGTCATGCGTTATGTGACGGGCGGTTCGCTGGAAGACCTGCTGGCGGGCGGGCCGCTGACCACTGATGAGGTGCTGAAAAATGCCAAAGCGATTGCCGCCGCGCTGGATTACGCACACGGCAGCAATGTGATCCATCTGGACATGAAACCATCCAATATTCTGATGGACAGCAACCTGTCGCCCTATCTGGCCGATTTCGGGCTGGCCGCCGTGTTAGGGCCAGAAGGCCGCGCCGCTAACCCCGGCTATGGCACGCTGCTTTACATGGCCCCGGAACAACTAACCGCCAGTTCGATTGACCACCGCGCCGATATTTACAGCTTTGCCATCATGGTTTTCCAGATGCTGACGGGCGAACTGCCTTTTGACGCCACCACTTCACTGGCGCTCAAACAGCTTCAGTGGCAGGAAGACCTGCCCGAACTGAACAAACTCGGCTTCGACATGGCGGAAGCCCTGACGCCTATCCTGCGGCGGGGGACAGCGCTGGAAGCCGACAACCGCCCTTCCACCCTGACGGAGCTGGTAACGGAACTGGAGGTCGCCATTCAGCGCATTGGCGGGTCTGCCTTTCTGCCCACACTTGATGACTCGGAAGTGCCGGAGGATTACGCCTACGCGCCGACTGTTGAAATCACGGGGCTGGAAACCGTCGCCGGGCAGGACGCGATGGCACAGCGGGAAGCAAAGGACATCTACCACAAAGCCCGCCGCGCCTGGGCTTTCGGCCAGGGCCGCTTCCTGCTCGGTGTGACGCATTTCATGGTCATGAATGACTTTTATATGCGGGCGGAAGAACTGAAGCTGGAACTGGATGAAGCCGGACGGCAAATGCTGCTGCGCGGCGCGCTGGAATACGATCACGAAGTTGATTACTGGTGGAAACAGCTTGACGACGACAACCGCCGCTGGGTGTGCCTGCACGCCATCCGCAGCGAGAACGCGCCCGCCCGCGCCCGCGCCCTCTACCGGCTGGAAACCCTGCCGGACAGCGATCCACCGAAAATTCCGGCGCTGGTGGCGCAGGCATTAGCGGTTGAAACCAATGAAGCCGCCAAGCAGGCCGCCATCCATGTGCTGGGGACGCGGGCGCTGAAGCGCAAACCGGGCGAAATTTCCGGACGCTATAAAGTCGCCCAACCGCGCATCACCGGCAAGCTGCTGACGGTTCAGACGCGCCTCAATATTCAGCTCGATGCACCGGAAGTGTGGCGTGAGGCAGCCTACTCGCCCGACATTGACGAGCTGCTGGCGGATATTGCGCTGGAAGACGAGTCGGAGGCCATCGCGGAGCAGGCCGCCCGCACCATCGGGCGGATTCGCTCGCTGGCGGCGCTGAAGCTGGTGGCAGAGGCACAGCGCAAAGGCGCGGATGGCGCGTTAAGAGCGCTGGCGCTGGTGCGCGACGAAGCCCCTTCCCTGCCCAACATTGTCAGCACACAGGGGCGGATTTATGCCTGGGTCGCGAACACCTGGCGCAGGCTGACCGATGACCCGCTGCACAATGTCTGGCGCTTCGTTTTCGCCATGCTGGGCGCAGGCATCGCCATGGCGGCGCAGGTCTTCATCACCTTTCGCAGCGAAGCGATTTTCAACGCTGATCGCTGGGGCAAAACCATTTCGATTGGCCTGACCTTCGGCATTTTCACGGCGATTCTGGTGCTGCTGGCGGGTGAACTGCCGGAGCGACTGCGGGGCTTCTGGCGGGTCTGGTCACGGCTGACTGTCAGCGGCATACTCGGTTTCCTGTGGGGAACCTTCACCTGGGGGGCGTTCACCTGGTTCTTTTTCAATTATCCACCGGCCTGGGATGTGATGGCGTTCGCCGGGCTGGGGATGGCCTTCGGTTTCGTGGTGACAGCGCTGTTCAACCTGCGCGGCTGGGTGGCCGTGATCGTCACCGCCATCGCTACCTATATCCCCATTTACATCATGTTTGAATTCTTCTGGAGCGGCAGACTGATCGTGCCGCTGCCACTCGCGTCGGAAACGCTGAATAATCCGCTGGCGATTTTATATTACGACACGCAGGAGCAGATTTTCACGCTGGCGATTCCGGTGGTACTGCTGATCGCCCTGGGCGGACACGCGCTCTCGCTGTGGTATGACATCAAACGGCTGATTGTGTACCTGCGTCAGCGGCGTGCCAGCTAGGTTCTGTTGACGTTTCGCTATTTTGCCCTCACCCCACCCCCCAGCCCCCTCCCCATTGCGATGGAGAGGGGGAGCCAATGCCCATGTCTGTAAGGGAAAAATATAAGCATTGAAAAAGTGTCGTCCGCTGAACCCTCATGAAGAGGGACTTAAAACAACTCTTACTCCCCTTCGCCTTGAGGGAGAAGGGGTTGGGGGATGAGGACTACTTAAGCGAATTCTACCAAATGTCACACAGCCCAGTCTCAGCCGATAACCCGGTAAATCACTCATGCTCCAGCGAGTAGGTAGCCGACATAAACTAACTTCCACTGGCCGTCGTGCTTTTCCAGGATGCGTGTTTCGTGGCTCAGCCCCGGCATATCCATATCGGGTTCGCCAGTGTCCGCCCCGTACTGGTCAAATGTGACCCAGGCCATTTGATCGCTGGTACGGACATTGATGTTTTCGCGGCGCACCTGTACCGCCTGCGGCTGTGGCGTTGGGTTGTCGGCCATGTTATCGCGCATACGGCTGCTGATGGCGTCCCACCCCTCAATAACGGTAATTCCGCCGCGCTCCCACCAGCCGACTCTGCGGATAGCCGGGGTTTGCAGCCAGCAGTCAGCCCAGGCCGCATAATCCTTCATCCAGAAGGCTGTCGTCTCGGCGGCGATGACTGTCATGACTTCATTAACCTGCTGATTAGGATCGATCATGTTGTTATCCTGTGTGGGGAGGGTGCAGGTACACCCCGTAATATCAAAAGTGACTCATTGAAAATCCCCCGCCCCCGCCCCTCCCCGCTACGCAAGGAGGGATAACAAGCGGGTGACAATTTGTCTGTGTTTAAACGTTAAACTGCATCATGCCCCTACAAAAACACCAAACAGGTCAATTATTCTTCGACCAGTTGGTAGATGCGGACGTAATCGACCAACATGGTTTGCGGGAAAGTTGTCGTTTCGTCGGGGTATCCCGGCCAATTGCCACCGACGGCTACGTTGAGCAGCAGGAAGAAGTCTTTATCGAACACCCACGTGCGATTGCCCAGATCAGCGGGCGTGACGCTGTGATACAGTTCGCCGTCGATGTACCAGCGAATGGCGTCTACATCCCAGTCAATGGCAAAAATGTGGTAATCGTCCGCCAGCGGTTCGGACATCATCTTCGAGCCAGACAAACCGCTGCCACCAGAGTAGTTCGGCCCGTGTATCGTGCCATGTACCGTGCTTGGCTCCATACCGACGACTTCCATGATGTCGATTTCGCCGGAAGCGGGCCAGCGCACGCGCTCGAAATCCGCGCCAAGCATCCAGAAAGCAGGCCAGATACCCTGCCCGAATGGGACTTTGATGCGGGCTTCGACGCGGCCATAGGTGAATTCCACCTTGTCATTGGTGATGCAGCGGGCGGATGTGTATTTGCACACACCGTACCAGCAGTTGCTATCCGGCAGCCTTTCCTCCCGCGCAACAATCGCCAGTTGGCCGTCGCCGTTCATCGACACATTTTCCGGGCGACGGGTATAAAACTGGTGTTCGTTGTTGCCCCAGCCATGCCCGCCGACTTCGCATGTCCAGTTTTCGCTGTTGATGAGTGTCCCCGCCGGGTCGTCAAATTCGTCCGACCAGATCAGTTCCCATTCACGTGAGTCCCAGGTGATTTCCTCACCGGTATCGCTCGCAGCGGCTTCAGTCGTCGTATCGCCCACCACCGTCACCGTATCAGCATATACGGCGACGAAAACTACAAAGTCATACAGATAGAGAGTTTGCGCCCCTACCCCGGCGGGAAAACCAAAGGCATAACCGGAAACGGCGTCGAGGCCAAGGCCATCATTGGGCGCACCGTTGGGCTGGAAATCCGTCCGCCGCTGGAAAGCTGCGAAGGGAATGGTGAACTGCCGCCACCCGGTGAAATCATCGTTGATGCGGAAATACCAGCGCTCTGCCGAGTCGCCGTTCACATCGGGGTTGCGGTTATCGAACAGGTCGATCTGCACCGCCCCGCCGCTGCTGCCGCCGTATATCCAGAAGCGCAAGGCGTTATAGGGTGTCCAGTCCATGCTGATCCAGTTTTCGCCGTCAGTCAGAACATGGCTGAAACCGCCCCAGCCGCCGATGTCGTAGTTAACAGCCAGCACATTGTTGACGGCTTCTTCGCGCTCTGGCAGCGCCATTGCGCCGAAGGGGACGATCTGCCGCGCGGACAGGGTGACATTCTCGAAGGCATCTCCCCAGGGGATGAAGCCGAGTGCGCCATCGGTTTCGTTGGAGGTGAAGGTCAGGCCATCCTCGAAATCGGCGATGACCAGGGCATCATCCTGCGCGGCCAGGGGGGTGATAATGCCCATGACCAGCGCAACGAAAAACAAACAAAACACTTTCTTCATAAAAATACTCCTTGTAATCTCGACGCAATATTTAAAAGTCAAGACATTCAGACCATGTGCCTACGGAATACACATCACTTGATTGAAAAGCACAATCTGTAAGATGAATCTCAGACCTTCGCGTAAAGCCGCCCACCGAACTCTGCCACCAGTTTGTCATCGAGGTCGTCGGCATAGGCGGCAATCATGCTGATGATGGTATTGGCCTCAGCGGCATCCATCCCTTGCAGCGGGCGCTCGTTAAAAACATAGACGACATCGAGATAGACGCCCACCGCCGCGTTGGTGAGCTGCAAATTGAGTTCCAGCAGGCGTCGATAGAGCGGGAGCAGGTTGCTGATGGGCAGGTGCATAATCGGCGACAAGACCTGCAAATAGCCGACGTTGTTCTGCTGCGAAACATAGACTTCCAGCAGCGCCGACCCGCGATGAAAGCTCCAACCGAAGCCGCCTTCGGTATTCATGCGCGAGGCTACCGGGTCAACGCCGATGGCTGGCAAAATCTGTTCCACTGTCCCGGCATAGTTTTCCAGCGTTGGGCCGGATGGCGGCGGTTGTTTCCCACGTCCCCGAATGTTGAGCATGGTTGAGTCCTTAGTTGCTAGTCGCTAGTCGATAGTTGCTAAGTCATTTATCAGAATGATTGGCTGTGTAGGGGAGGGTTTGAAACCCTCCCGACTGAAATAATTTTGCCAATTCCTTTTAGAAGTTCACTTAATCAAGTCTACCGAATAAACAAAATCCGATCAGTCGCATATTTGCAGAATCATGATGTATCGATGCATCGGCAGTTAAGCCAGTGTCCAAAAGTCGCCCAATTGTTCTTCCGCCTGAACAAGGGGTTTAAACCCCTTGTTCAAGAATGAAAAATTTCGGCTGATGGCTTAGCAACTAGCCCGGCTCCCGCCCGCAGCGCAGGCAGGCGCCTTTATGGAAGCCCACCGTCGCGTTGCAATGCATACAGGCCATCTGGCTGTACTCACGGTAAAAGCGATCGGTATGCGGCTGGCGAAAGCGTGTGATCTGCTCGGCCTGCGGCGTGAGCGCACCGCACACTTCGCAATAATAGCCTCCGGCGGCGGGAGCCTGCGAAAAACTGCCGCAGTGCGGGCAGTAGAGGCGGCTGCCGCTCAGCGTTTCCTGGCGGAAGGTTTCAACAAGCTGGCGGATCACGTTGATATGCAGGCCGTAAACCAGATTGGATGTGCTGGATGTGGCGCGGGTAATCATGCCGATTAAATAATGCTGGTCGTCCAGCACTGGCCCACCGCCCGCATCCGGCAGTTCGCTGATGTCGGTTGGAAACCACTGCGGCGACAGCATTCGTCTGGTGGTACGTTTAAGCCCGCGCACCGCCTGCCCATTATAGGAAACAACAGTCAGCGGCAGTTCGTCCGGCAGACGCGGCAGCGGCGTAACAGGAATGGTATCACTGACGGACTGTTCAACATAAATAAAAGCCAGGTCAAATTCAGGGAAAGCCCTCACAACATGGCCGGGAATCTGCCGACCGGTTTCCAGTTCCACCGTCAGCCGGTCAACGCCGCCGACGACATACCGTGTGGTCGCCAGCAGCCCTTCCCGCGCCACAAAAAAAGCCGTTCCAGGGCCGTTTGGCCCACCGTATACACCCACAATCCGGTAAATACCGCCGCCTGCTGCCGGAGTCATGGCGGGGACTGTGGCGGGCGGAGAACCATAAGGCGGCGTGTTGTAGACAGAGGGGGCAGTTGCAGGCGGGGCAACCTGCGGCTGTGCGTAAGGCGTGTTCTGATAAGGGTTGATGGCTGGCTGCTGCGGGGGCTGAAATAAGCTGCCCGTCCCCGGCAGGCTGGGAGGAGGCGGCTGTACCGCCGCTATACGCCCGCTGTCCCCGGTATTGATCGGAATTTGTCTGCCGGTATCACCCGTAAAAATCGGTGCAGTGGGAGGCGGTGTTGCCCCCGGCGGAATCGGCGTATTGGCTACCGGCGTTGGCGGCATCAACTGGGTCGCCATCCAGCCCTGCACACGCTGCTGAATCTGTGGGTTTTCCGGGTCGGCTTCCAGCGCCTCGCTGTAATAGGTGCGCTTCGCCTGCGGATCAGGTGTCGTCTCCGCCAGCCAGAGACAGGCGACAGCCCGCATTGTCCCGACCAGTGCCGGGTCTTTGAGGGCGATTTTCAGCATCCGCGCCCCTTCATCAATCTTACCCGCCTGGATAGCCGCGATTCCCTGTTCGATGTTGCGGTTGAACATGACAGCCCATCATTTCCTGTGTCAGCGTCTGTCCTTAATTATAGGCCGCTTTAACATTTTCTGCCGCTTTAAATAGACCTCAGACAACAGGATGGGGCGGGAAATGATCGAAGGCAGCACAACAGTACAGAGAAATTAAAGGTGGGCAGTATTCAGCGGCGATTCATCGGGGAATTAGCCGATTTTATGCAGTGTTATTTCAACCGGAAGCGATTGCATATCATGAAGTGAGCCAAACCTTGCAGAGAGATTTAACACAGTCATGCCGACCACCTCACCGGTTTGAGCATCAACACGCAGCAGCACATCATCTCCTAATTCCTGCGAAACCGCTGGACGTGGCTCACCAATGGACAGATACAACACATCGGAGTCCGAATCGTAAAAAAGCTGGGTTACTTTTTCCATATTACATCCCCGGATTTGACTTTATCGGTCGCATACATGGTTGACACAAAGTTACGATCTACACGTTTAACAACAACCACTACGAATTTTCCAGCCAAAACCTGATCTTCATATCGATAATACAATACAACACGCTCATCGTGAACACTTTGACGTATTTCACTGGGAGTCAACAGGGCATCACCGATGCGGTTTATGAATTCACTCACTTCCGGGTGTTTGAGTAAAATAATCTCACGCACACTGTCGCTAAGGACAATTGCTTCACCCAAAACATCAGTGAAAACCTGCTCACTCAACTGTACAACTCCAAAGGATGAAATGGGCTAAGGCACTTTATACATGCCATGTTCCGCAGTGAGGCGCAAATATTCATCGCGGATGGCAGCCAACAGATCATCATCCATGTCGAGGCTGGGTTTACAGCCGATCACAACATTACTTCCAGCCTCAATTATATCATGTGGGGGATGGTGGAGTGGGATTAAAAATATCGGTTAGCGGAACCAACAGCCAATTAACCAGCACCTCCCCCCAAACGCGCGGGGTTTGTGCTATCCCCCATCACGCCTAGTGCTAAGATGCTGTAAAGAAAGTATACTCAGGTTGTAATGCTGACGGTTTAACCCCGCTAAGCCGGGGATTTTACACAGAGCGGAGACGGGCGTGACCGCTGTGACTTTTCCCTTAGAACACTTTTATTACGGGCAGGTCGTCAAGAACGGCCAGCCAGAGCGTGATCTGCAACTGCTGGCGCAGTCCGCCGGGGTGCAGCCTGACCAGATTGCCGAGGCCATCAAAACGGCGCTGATGCCACCGCTGGCGGGCGGCGCGTGGGCGCTGGTGCGCGGGCGGCGGGCGATTCCTTTTGCGCTGGTGCGCTCGACGGTGGGAGATGCCGGGCAAAGCCTGCTGCACTTCATCATGCTGCCGCCGGATGTGCTGCGCGGCATCGGCGGCAACCTGAAAGCGCTGCTGGCCGGGGCGGAAAGCGAACTGCCAACCTTCGAGCAGCCCGCGAGTGCACTCCTGCCGCTGCTGGAGCTACCCCATGCCGAACCAACCTCAACTGCGGCACAGATCGACGAAATCCTGGAGTTGATGACCTACGCGCACAACCGCATCGACACGATTGAAGCCCTGCTGGCGGCGATTGTGCAGGGTGTGCCGCTGGTGG
>CAYUTY010000110.1:0-15793 GCA_964447795.1 uncultured Anaerolineaceae bacterium | reverse complement strand
GTATCGGATGGTGTCAGTGTGTCAGTTGGCGTGTCAGAAGGCTGCGGAGTATCTGTCGGCACAGGCGGCACCAGCGCTGCCAATGCGGTAGCGGTCTGGTCTGCCGTCGCAATTCCCATAATTGGCCCCAGAATTCCTGCTGCCGAACCCAGAAGGAATACGCTGGCGACGACCCCTGCCAGGATACCCCCCCAACCCCACCAGGGAAATCGGCGCGGCGAAGCAGTAGCATTCGCTACCGGAGGCGGCTCGGCTGAACGCTGGCCGCGCACGCCAGACAAGGTATCATGTTGTGCCGCTTCATCCCTGCTGATTGGGCTGGGAGTCCCGCTGTAACGCGGAACTTCGGCGGTATCCCGTTCACTTAGTTGTAAAAGTGAGCCTTGCTGGCTGGCCTCTGGTGTCTCGCCCCGTTCAAACCGCGCCAGATCGTCAATAAAATCGCTGGCACTCTGGTAGCGTTCCTGTGATTCTTTACCAATCGCTTTGTGAACAATCTGCTCCATCGCTTCTGGCAGATCAGGGTTAATCGCCAGTGCTGAAGGAATCGGTGCATTCAGATGTTTCAGAATGATCGCCAGGGGGGTTTCAGCATCATACGGAAGCTGACCCGTTACCAGTTGGAACAGAATCACGCCCAGTGAATACAAATCAGAACGTTCGTCACCGGCTTCGCCCAAGCCTTGTTCCGGTGCCATGTATGCGGGCGTGCCAACCATCCCGCCGCTGGCCGTGAACTGCGCCCCGGTCACGATTTTGGCAATGCCAAAGTCTGTCAGCACCACGCGGTTATCGTGGTCAAGCATCAGATTGGCCGGTTTCACATCGCGGTGGATCATACCCCGGCTGTGCGCGTAAGATAATGCTCCCGCTGCCTCGCGGACAATACGAATCGCCTCCGTTAGTGGCAGGCGTTCACCCCGCTCCGAAAGTCCCGTAAGGCGATCTTTCAGTGTCGGGCCGTCGATCAGCTCCATCACCATATAGAAGCTTTCGCTCGGCTCATCGTACTCAAAGTCATAGACCTGGACGATGTTGCTGTGCCGCAGCTTGGCGACATTCTGTGCTTCCCGCTCGAAGCGGCTTTTGAACTCTGGGTCATCCGCCAGGAAGGCGTGCAGCACCTTAATCGCTACGTAGCGGTCAAGACTGACGTGATAGCCCCGGTAGACTTCCGCCATGCCGCCACGCCCCAGGCGTTCAATAATTTCGTATTTCCCTAGTTTACGGTTCGCCACAGGTCAGCTTTACGCCTTGTTGAAGAAAGGAAGCCAGATTGGTGCGGGCAGATCGAATACACCAGACTATAAGTATACTCAATCCATCCCGCATCCTCAACCAGATTCAAACAGGAGTATAATAAAACCTAACCGCCGCCACCACCCACACCCTGCGTGATGCCACCTTCGGTCATCGCATGGGCGTCCAGTGCTGCGTCGGCTTCGTCGGCTGTCATATAACCCAGCTCGACCACGATATCGCGGATGCTGCGGTTTTCCGCCAGTGATTTCTTGGCAACTTCTGCCCCTTTTGCATAACCAATAATCGGGTTCAGCGCTGTCACCAGAATCGGATTTTTAGCGAGCCAGCCTTCCGCTTTTTCGCGGTTCGCCACCAGCCCGACCACGCATTTATCCGTAAATGCCTTCACCGCACCGATCATCACATCCATTGACTGGAACAGATTATAGGCGATGATCGGCATCATCACATTCAGTTCAAGCTGCCCCGCCTGACCTGCCAGCAGCACAGTTGTATCATTACCAATGATGTGGAACATCGCCATATTCAGCATTTCCGCCATCACCGGATTCACCTTGCCGGGCATAATTGACGAACCCGGCTGCACCGGCGGGCAGGTGATTTCCGCCAGGCCGGTTGTCGGGCCGCTGGCGAGCAGGCGCACATCATTGGCGATGCGCCCCAAATCCTGCGCTGCTGTCCGCAGTGCGCCGGAAAAATGCACGGCATCCTGCATCGACTGCATCGACTCAAACAGATCATCCGACTCGTATAATGTCAGCCCGGTCAGTTGGCTCAATTTGGCGACCATCCGGCTGTGATATTCCGGGTGGGCATTCAGACCAGTGCCATTAGCGGTTCCGCCGATGCCCAGCCGCCGCAAACCTTCTGACGCCTGTTTGATCTTCTCGATATTGCGCTCAATTGCCTTCGCCCATGCACCTACTTCCTGCCCCAGCCGAACCGGAACAGCATCCTGGAGGTGTGTGCGCCCACTCTTGGTGATGCCATCCCACTCCGCCGCTTTCGCCCGCAGTGCATAAGCCAGTGATTGCAGCGTATCAGTCAGTTCATCAACGCGCCACAATGCCCCCAGCCGAATCGCCGTTGGAATCGTGTCATTGGTACTTTGCGCCATATTGACATGATCGTTCGTGTTGACAGGCTTTTTAGCATCATCCAGCTTATAGCCCAGAATTTCGTTAGCGCGGTTCGCCATGACCTCATTGCAGTTCATGTTATGGCTGGTGCCTGCGCCCGCCTGAAACGGATCAACCACAAACTGCTCATTGTGCTGCCCGGCGATGACTTCATCCCCTGCCTGAATGATGGCTCTCGCCAGCGGCTCATCCAGCAGTCCCAGATCAAGGTGAACTTCCGCCGCCGCCCGTTTAATAACCGCCATCGACCAGATGAACGCCGGATATGGTTTCAGCCCGCTCACCGGGAAATTATCCACCGCTCGCTGTGTCTGTGCGCCAAAATAAGCACTTGCAGGCACATTCACCGGGCCAAGCGAATCTTTCTCTACGCGAAACGCTGTCATGTTCGCAAAAACTCCCTATCATCAAAGTAAACAAAAAGCGTTAATCATTGTAACGCCTTTTATCCCCCCCTGCGATGTATAGGGTGAAAATTCTGTGAAAATAATGACAATCGACACGAATCAGAAGGGCGAAGACCATGCTCCGCCCTCCATTTGAACCAGCAGTGAAAACTACTTGGCTGCTGCGTAACGCCGCGCCACTTCGTCCCAGTTCACTACATTCCACCACGCCGAGATATAATCCGGACGGCGGTTCTGGTAGTTCAGATAATAGGCATGTTCCCACACATCCAGCCCCAGGATCGGTTTCTTGCCTTCCATGACCGGGGTATCCTGGTTCGGGGTCGAGGTCACGCTCACTGCGCCACCGGGTTCCGCCACCAGCCACGCCCAGCCAGAGCCAAAGCGCCCGGTTCCTGCCGCTGCGAACTTTTCCTTGAAAGCGGCAAAGCTGCCAAATGCCGCATTGATCGCGTCGGCCAGTTCGCCTGTCGGTTCGCCGCCCTTGTTCGGCCCCATGATTTCCCAGAACAGGGTATGGTTGGCATGGCCGCCGCCGTTGTTGCGAACTGCCGTCCGAATAGCTTCCGGCAGGCTGTCCAGCGATTGCAGCAGTTCTTCAATCGACTTGCCCTGCAAATCAGCGTGGCCTTCCAGTGCCTTGTTCAGGTTGGTGACATAGGTGTTGTGATGCTTGCCATGATGGATTTCCATCGTTTTGGCGTCAATATGCGGCTCTAGCGCATTGGTCGGGTATGGGAGAGCGGGAAGTTCAAAAGCCATGAGGGTGAATCTCCTTCCGTAATTAGGGTCTGTCTGGTGAAGGCAGATCGCGCTGCCTCAAGAGGATGTACGCAAATATTGTAGCAGACTCGTTACCCCCTGTCGAAAGCCCTTAGCCGGAATCTGGCCTTTTGTACAGGGAATTTATCTAAGCTTATATATCCAATGTTAGATGGACATCGCCTTTTCGTAAGACGCCGCATAGAATGACTTTATTACAAAACCAGCGAGTAATTTTTCAGTATGTCTACGGCCCCCGCGCTGCCAGCCGCGCCAGTGCGACCTCCCCTGCGCGCCTATCTCATCATCTTGATGGGCATCGCCGCCGTCTCGCTCTCGGCCATTTTCATCCGGCTGGCGCAGGCCGATGGCGTGCCATCGCTGGTGATCGCTGCCCTTCGTCTGACGATTGCCAGCCTCATCCTCACGCCAATCACCTTATGGCGTCACCTGCCGGAACTCCGCCGCCTCCGCCGCGCTGACCTGGGCTGGGCGATGCTGTCCGGTTTCTTTCTCGCGATTCATTTTGCCACCTGGATTCTCTCGCTCGAATACGCCAGTGTCCTCGTCAGCAACGTCCTTGTCACCACCAGCCCGCTCTGGGGCGCGATTCTCGAAGAGCTGTTTTTGCGCGCCCGGCTGGGTCGGCTGATCATCCTCGGCCTGATCGTCGGTCTGGCCGGTAGCCTCATCGCCGCCCTTGCTTCGTCCGGCAGCCAGTTTGCTGATACCGAAAACCCCTTCCTCGGCGGCCTGCTGGCGATCATCGGCGCGGTAGCCGTCGCCATCTACTGGGTCATCGGGCGCAAGCTCCGCACCGGGCTTTCCCTCCTGCCGTATATCTGGCTGGTCTACGGATGCGCGGCGGTACTGCTCTTACTGGCGGTCGCCGCCTTCCGCCTGCCCATCACGGGATACCCATCCGAAAGTTACCTCTGGTTGCTGGCAATGGCGATTTTCCCGCAGTTGCTCGGCCATTCATCATTTAACTTCGCCCTCAGATATTTCCCCGCTACTTATGTCGCGCTCGCCACCCAGACCGAACCAATTCTGAGCGCCCTTTTTGCTTTCTTCCTGTTCACTGAAGTTCCTTTAAGCACCGAAATTTTGGGCAGCATGATCGTCCTCGCTGGTGTCACCATCGCCAGCGTTGGTCAGTCCCGCGCCCGCTGAAAATCACAGGAGCAGTTATCCATCTTGGCAGCCCCGGCACTCCCAACCACCCCTTCAACCGCCATTCCCTGGCGCTTCATTCTCATCATGCTGGTGAGCGCCTTCGTCGGTGCCTGGGCGGGCATTCTTGGCAGGCTGGCGCAGGGCGAAGGCGTCCCCACCGCTTACATTATCGCCTTTCGCCAGGTCGCCGGGGCCATCGCCCTCACGCCCTTCGTCTGGGGCTATCACCGCGCCGCTTTGCAAAATGTCACCCGCCGCGATCTGTTCTTTGTTGGCATGGCGGGATTCTGGTTTTCGGTGCATCTGCTCGCCGGATTCACCTCGCTCGAACATACCACCGTCCTCATCAGCAATATCCTCGCTGGCACCAGCCCGCTCTGGATTGCGCTCATCGAAGTCTTTTATCTGAAAAATCGACTCGGCCAGATGGTCTGGGTCGGCCTCGCTCTCACGATGGGCGGCGGTGTCATCATCGCCCTTTCCGGGGGCAGCGGCGTCGGCGCGGGCGATAATCCAACCCTCGGCAGCGTACTTTCCATCGGCGCATCGTTGGCCGGTGCGCTCTACGCCATCCTCGGTCGCCAGTCCCGCGCCCGCATCGGTTTCATCCCTTATATGTGGCTGCTCTTTGTTTTCGGCGGACTTACGGCTGTCGCCTACGCGCTCTTAACTGGTGTTCCCTTCACCGGCTACAGCGCCAACGGCTATATTTACCTGATCCTGCTCGTCCTGCTGGCCCAGTTGATCGGCCACACCACCTACAACTACGTCCTGCGTCACATCCCGGCTACCTACACCTCCATGATGGGACAGGTTGGCATGGTGTTGGGTGGGGTCATCGCGCTCTTTCTCTTTCACGAAATCCCGTCGGCCTTGCAGCTACCCGGCAGCCTGCTCATCCTCGGCGGCATCGCCCTCGTCAATGTCGGCCAATCCCGCCCTTAATAAGCGAATACCTCACATGTCTATAAAGGTTATGGGGCATTTTTGTATGATATTTCAAACGGATGAAGTGAGATATATACTATAACTATGAGATAGGAGCCATCTAAAATGGCAAAGCTAAACCGTAAAGACACAATCGCTAAAGTGGAAGTTGAACGTGATTTGAGCAATTTGGATTTAAGTGGACTTGATTTATCAGAGCTTGATCTGCGGAATACAAACTTGAATGGAGCAAATTTATCCGAATCAAGTTTTAGGAAATCCAATCTGGAACATGCAACTCTGATAGGTTCATTTCTTAATAATGCAGACTTCTCTTACGCCGAACTGCGTCATGTAAACTTTGCGGATGCTCAAATGATGGGAGCGAAATTTGTAGCAGCTATTATTGGCTATGCCAACTTTGAGAACTTAGATTTGAGAGGCCTGGATTTTAGTAAGTCTCGCTCCTCATATTTGAAAATGAGAGGTTCCGATTTGAGCAGCGCTGATCTTAGTAGTACGGTGCTCATGGGGGCAGATTTTTCTCATGCCATATTGGTTAATGCTAACTTATCTCATGCGGCATTGGCTGGAGCAGATTTCACGGGAGCAGATTTGACAGGAACTAATTTTCGCGGGGCAGATTTACGTGGAGTAAAAGGAAAGGAAATATAGTAGCTGCTAAAATTGCAACTCTATATTTTTCAAATGCCATAATTTCAACAACCGCGTTTACCATCCATGACGCTCTTTTTGTTTACGCCGCAGATCATCCACAAATGCCACCGGATCGCTAATGTCCATATCGGCCCAACCGCCCGTAAGCCCCGCCGCGATCATCTCAGCGCCACTCACTGGGCTAAAGGTCAGCAAATCTTCAATCTCCGCGTCGCTGAACTGCTCATCCGCGTTAAGCACTTCAATCGTAATATCGACATCGCCGGGCGGCAAATTCACAGGCACATTGAATACAAGCTGCCCATCTGCCGTAACCTGCCCTCTCAGCCGAATAGTCGTCACCATTTCACCACACCTTTATCCAATATGAGTTGCACAAATCATTATAATCGACTTTAGTCACGCCAGTTTGGCCTCAAAATCGAAACATTAGTTATGACAAATGTTTCACTTTTCCCCTCAATTTTCTGCTAAACTCACCTCTATGATGATCTTTCTGCTCTGCTGCTCTGTATCTCTGAACCTCTGCATTATGCTTTTTCTGTCTTTCCTTTGTGCCTTCGTGCCTTTGAGTCTTTGTGTTACGCTTTTTCTTCTCCTTTCCGCCATGCCCGCGCAGATCGCTCCCCTGCATCCGCCAAAAAATCTTTTTTCGTGGCGGTGGCGGAACGCGCATGGCAAAGATGGCAGCTTTTGCCACTCTGTTCTTCCCTCAAGCACTTCAATGCCTCCCGTAGCGATGGCAAACATGGCGGCGGCACCCCCTCTGCCATCCTCGCCATTACGCTCTGCTTTGTCTTTCACTCGGAACTCGGAACTGGCATTTTACTCATCACTCATTACTCGTCACTTCTCGCCCTACCCCCCCAGCAGGTTGCTCCTGTCCAGCGCGATACCCAGGAAGCTCGACGAACCCGGCCAGATTTCAAACGGCGGCACATCGTCCGGCAGCATCACGCCGCCCAGCATCCCCTGCCATGTCCCGTCCCGCGCCAGTTCTTGCAGCGTGTACTCCACCAGCAGCCGAAAGTCCAGGTCGTTGCGCGGCACAGCCATACCGATGTAATTGCGGCTGTACCAGGGATCAGCAGAATCCCCCCGCGTCGTGATTCGCACCAGATCAGGGTTCGCTTCCAGCAGCGGAATCAGCTTCAGGCTGTCGCCGAACAGCACATCGGCGTTGCTGTTCTCGAACACCTGCAAAATCGCGTCCTCTTCGCGCAAAATCGTGAAGGTGCTGATGCGGGTATTGATGCTGTCGGCAATCGCTTCCGCCCGTTCCGCTGCCCCCGTGTCGCTGGCGAACAGCCCAATCGTCTGCCCGCGCAGGTTGTTGAACGTCTCAATCTGGTCGTTGGACTTCACCATCAGCCGGTCGCCGTGTATCAGGTACGGTGCGGTCAGATCAACCCGGTCAGTCATGCTCCAGTCCAGCCGAACGCCAACCGCCATATCCGCCTGCCCGCCCGCCACCAGATCAATCGCGTTGTCTCGGCTGTTGGGGATGTACTCAACCCGCACCCCCCACCGCGCCGCCACCGCCTCCATCATGCCCCGGTTGAGCGCGTCCAAACGCCTGTCGCCTTCCGGCGCATCTGCGGGCAAATCAGCGAACCCCGCCACCCGCACGACGCCTGCGTTCTGGATACGCGGCACAGCATACTGCGCCGGGTACGGAATATCGCCGCCAAACTGAGCCAGTTTCGGGGCTTCTTCGCCCAAACCTGCCCACACCGGGATCAGATCGGGCGAAAACGGCGTCCCCGGAAAGTGCGCCCGGTGAATTTCTTCCATACGTCCGCTGCGCGTCAGAAATTGCAGCGTCCGGTTAATCAGGTTGCGCCAGTTCACATCCTGCCGCCGCACCACAATTGCATAAGGCTCTGGCGAAATGCCCTGCTCAACAATGCGAGCGATGCCCGGTGCTGGCACAATCCGTGTCAGCGCCACCCGGCTATCAACCACGCCGTCAACTTCACTGTTCACCAGTGCGCTGAAAGCTTTGTCCAGTGTCACATAGGTTTGAACACTAAAGGTAATGCCTGTCCGTGCCTGCCATTCGGCAACTGCTCCCTCAGCCGCTGTTCCCAGCACCACGCCGATTTTGCGGTTTGCCATATCCGCTGGGCTGGCCGCGCCGTCGCCCTCTCGCACCAGAATCGACTGGCTGCCGCCAAAATAGGTTTCGCTGAATTCAACATCAAACGCCAGTTCACGCCGGTGAACCTGCGCCGCCAGCAGCATATCGACGCTACCATTCTTGACCATCGCCAGCGCCGTCTGCTGCGTTACCTGCACTGGCTCGAATTCAACGCCCCATGCCTCTGCCATGCTCCGCGCCAGATCAGCATCATAGCCGGAGACTTCGCCGCGAATGTTCAGCTCGCCGAACGGTGGCCGGTTGTACAGCAGGCCAACGCGCACCCGCCCATCCCGCATTACCCGCGCAATAGCCGACTCCGACGGAAGTGCATCACTGATACCCGCATCAACTGTTGGAACCAGCGTTGGCGGCACCAGCGTCGGCGCATTCTGGCCGGCTACGTCCGCTGAAAGGGATAGGCCAAAAGCTGTGAGTATAAAGAGGAAAAAACTGAGAATCGCAATTCGTCTCATTAAGACTCGCTTCCATCATACAACTGATGTTCCTCGATATACGCGCGTACCGCTTCTGGCACGAGGTAACGGATGCTCTGCCCGGCTGCGATTCGCTCTACAATCTCTGTCGAGGAAATACCAATTAGCGGCGCGGCAATCATCACCACTCGCTCCGCCAGCTCCGGCAGAACCGCTGCATGTATATCCGGCTCAACTCGGTCATCAGGGCGCTGCATCACGGCCAGCTTGCATAACCGGATGAAATCCGCCGGACGATGCCAGCGCGGTAAATCGCGCAGCGAATCCCCGCCCATCACGAAGAATAAAGCCGCATCAGGGTAATCTTGCTGGATAATCTGCACCATATCGACGGAGTAATGCGGGCCAGGCCGGTCGATATCCACCCGTGAAATTGAAAACCGGCTGTTATCGGCGATAGCCAGTTCCAGCATCGCCAGCCGGTGTTCCAAAGGTACTTTATACTCGTCCTGTTTATGGGGCGGGTCACCCGCCAGGACGAACAATAACTGCTCCAGATCAAGCGCGCTGGCGGCATATTCCGCTAAAATCAGGTGACCGAGATGAGGCGGGTCAAATGTACCGCCCAGAATGCCAATCCGCCCCACTACTCCGTCCATTCCAGTTCGTACTCACCGATGAAAACTGTATCGCCCACCTGCACGCCCGCCGCTTCCAGCGCTGCCGAGATGCCCAGCGTCTCCAAAATATTCTGGAAGCGCAGTACAGCATCATCATTATCCCAATAGGTCATCGCTGCTGCCCGTTCGATGCGCTTGCCAACCACATGGAAACCGTCGGCCTCGCGCACAATACTGAACTCCACTGTTTCTTCGGGCAGTTCATAGAGTGGCATTGACTCAACTGGAACTGCCGCCGCTTCTTCGGGCAGTTCGTCATAGACCTGGAACATGCGTTGAATCAACGCCTTCACATTTGTCTGAGTGGCAGCGGAAATCGACATCGGCTCGACGCCGCGTGCCTTCAGCGCCTTTTCGACTTCCAGCCACTTCGCCTGGGCTTCCGGCAAATCCATCTTGTTAAAAACCACGATCTGCGGTTTTTCCGCCAATCGCTCGTCAAACAGCGCCAGTTCCGAATTAATCTGGCTGTAATCCGCCAGAGGGCTTTCATTCGCGCCATTCAGCAGGTGAACCAATACGCGCGTCCGCTGCACATGTCGCAGGAAGGAATGCCCAAGCCCCACTCCCATGTGCGCCCCTTCAATCAAACCGGGAATGTCCGCCACCACCAGATCACGGTCATCATAAACGACCACGCCCAGATTTGGTTCAAGTGTGGTGAACGGGTAATCAGCAATCTTCGGCCTGGCGTTACTGATGACCGACAGCAGGGTTGATTTACCCGCGTTCGGCACGCCGACAATCCCCACATCGGCGATCAGCTTGAGTTCCAGCACTAGCCAGCGTTCAACACCCGGTTCACCTTTTTCTGCCACGCGCGGTGTCTGATTCGAAGAGCTGGCAAAGTGCTGATTGCCGCGCCCGCCGCGCCCACCCTTCAAAATTGTCACGCGGTCATCCGGCTTCACCAGATCAGCGATTATTATGCCGGTTTCAGCATCTTTGACCACTGTCCCGGCGGGCACTTCAATTTCAAGATTGGGAGCGCTAGCGCCGGACATATTTTTCGCGCCGCCCCGCTTGCCATTTTCCGCCTTAAAATGAATCCGCCGCTGAAACAATATCAGTGTACTCAGCTTAGGATTAACTTTAATCACCACATCGCCGCCACGCCCGCCATCACCCCCCGCTGGCCCACCGTGTGGCATGAACTTTTCGCGCAGGAAGGCCACAATACCATCGCCCCCATCCCCGCTGCGAGCATAAATTTTCACTTCATCGAACATGATTCCATCACTATCCGCCGGGCCAAATTACTTTACACCCGTCAATTACTCTGCACATTACGCTTTGAATTCTCTGCTGCTTTAGCACTCTAATTCCGGCAGCATCTGTGGCATTCCTGCTCGATACCAGGCAATGGTTGCCCGCGCGCCCTCGCGGAAGCTGGTTGGCTCAAAACCCAGTTCGCGCCGCGCTTTATCGCTGGAAACTCGCCAGCTATTATACACATAGGATCGCAAATTCAGCGGCCAGAACGGCTCAGTGTGCGTCACGGCAGAAAATGCTTCCAGTACCCGTGCTGTCGAAATGCCCAACCAGCCTGGTATTGGCAGGCGCGGCCAGCGGATATTCGCCTCCTCGCAGATGATGTCAAAAGCATCCTTGTGGGCAATCCAATCACCGCAAATATTATAAACCTGTCCAACTTCGCCCTGGCTGAGCGCCTTCATCACGCCCTGTACCACATCAGTGATGTATGCTGGGAAAATGATATGGCTTCCGCCGTCCACCTGCATGATGATCCCGCGCATGGGGTCTTTGAAGAAAAGGCGGTTGAAAGCGTATGTTCCCAAGGGCCCATAATAAGCTCCGGGACGCAGCACCACCACCGGGAGTTGATTCTCGCGGTGATAATGCATAACCGCCTGTTCTGCCTGCCACTTGCTGCGCTGATAGGCATCAGCAGGGTGCGCCGGGTGTGTTTCGTCAACCACTCGTGCCGGGTCGGGATGACCGATTACGGCGATGGTCGAAATATGGATGAACCGCTCTATATTTGCCTGAGCCGCTGCTGCCAGCACATGTTCTGTACCAAGCGCATTTGTCTCGGCAAACTGGCGTTCATCCCCCCAGAAGCGAAACATGCCACCGGCATGAACAACATAACGACAGCCATTGATGGCATTTGCAATTACGGCTTTATCCAGCAGATCGCCCTTAATAATTTCTACACGTTGATATTGCTTCAGCCAGGAATTTTGCTCCGGGTGGCGGGTCAAAACCCGGACATCAAACCCTGCGCGGCAGAGCGCCGGGACGAGATGGCGACCGAGGAAACCGGTTCCGCCCGTCAAAAAGATCATCCATGCACCGCCCGTCATGAGAATGGGCTTGCCGCCCGTTCAAAACAATCAACAATCGCGTCCGCTTGTGTCTGGCAAGCTGGAAAGCAATTGTAGCTGCCCGGAGCTTTGCCATTCTGCCCAACCTGTCAGTAATTCCTGAATGAAGGCGTCTGGTTACGAACGCCGTTGCAAAGGATGCTGGCGTGCAGCCACTCGACTGTTACCAGATAAACCTCTTGAACTGGCGTCACTGTTTCATCAGGGGCATCCACTCAGCGCGATAGTATGCTGCGACCGCGCCAACACGCTTCAATTTTCGCGCCCAGGGCAACCTGTTCGCGCGCCGAAAATGAGAGGAATACCAGTACAACTGCCGGAGACAGGAAGAGCGCCCACTGCATCGACTGTGTTCTGACCTGCACCATTTTCCATGAATCGAATCTACCAACCACAGCCGTAAAACGCAATGCTCAAAGGAAATTACCCACTGGAATGGTTATTCAGCGCCATCCAGATATTCTGCCGAAGTCTTGCCTTACTAACCGGCTTGACGAGGTAAACATCGACATTTGCTACGCCCAGTGCGAAGGACTGATGATCGGGTGACGATGATTCCGCGATCAGAATGATTGGCAGGTGACTCAAGCCGATTTCCTTCACTTTGCTCAGCAGCGCCCATCCATGCATGTCAGGCAATTCTAAATCCATCACCAGCATGTCTGGATAAGTATCTTCCAGGAGTTGCAGCGCTTCACGCCCGGTACGCGCAGGTAATACCACCATCCCCATCTCTCGACACAAATCATGAATGGCTAGTCGTTCGCCTTCCCGCGTCACCAGCACCACAACCTGTTTTCCCCGTGTCACAGTGGTATCCATCTGGCTGGCAATAACGGTTTCAAGGTCAGTGTTATCCTCAGGTAGCTGAATGTCATGATTATCTTTAGGGTCATCAGGGCGGATTTCAATAAAAGCGATAGCCGAATCACGAAATATCTCCGGCGCGTAGGCCATCAATTGTTTTTGAATAGCTTCACTCTCTTTAAAATGCAGGAATGGCGCACCATTTCGTCCGGCAATTGTCACCAGATCGCCACGAATTTGCGCCGCATAATCCTCCACCAGCCCCATCTCATCCAGTAATTCCTCAACTTCCACCAGCCGCGAGCCGGGCAGTGATGTATTCAGGTAATAAGCGCGGATTCGATCAAGGGTGCGTTCCTGAGTTCGCAATGGCTTCTGGAAGCGGTTTGGCTCAGGCAGCGCGTATAACCAGACAAAAGTACGATTGAAATGCTCCACGCGCCCGGCAGATTTGAGTTGATTCAATTCATAATCTGAGATCGGATGACCAAAGCCATCTTCATCCAGTTTGTAATACTGACCGGTGAGAATATCCTGTGTGCGATTTTCGTCCCACTGGACAACAAATGCGCCATCCGCCATGATAAAGACGAAATGGCGCGGAACGGCTGAGCCACTGTAAATCTTGGTCATGCGAGTGCAATGCGGCTAAAACCCCTGCCTGAGGAATGTCTCGACACAGAGGTCTGCAACCGCTGTTAGAGTTTCACAAAATACGCGGCAGCCGCGCGGTCGATCAATTCTTTCGTCAGCATGGGCGGCTGGTTCAGATAGCTGGCGATGTCGATGATCTGATTAATCAGATCGCGCGGATGCACAGCGCGCAGCGGACGATCGTGGTTGATATACCACTCCTTCAACAGGTACGCCAGCACATGCTCATCATATTTCACCTTCTTCGAGTCGCAAACCCGCTTAAAAATTTCGCGGAAATGTTCGTAGCTGGGGTCGGTGATTTCAATCTTATGGCGGATGCGGCGAAGGAAAGCATCGTCCACCAGTTCACGCGGGTCAAGATTGGTTGAGAACACAATCAGTACATAAAACGGCACTTCAATCTTGCGCCCGGTATGTAGTGTCAGAAAGTCGTTGCCTTTTTCCAGCGGTACAATCCAGCGATTCAGCAGATCACGTGGGCGCACCTGCTGACGGCCAAAGTCGTCAATCAGGAACATGCCGCCGTTCGATTTCACCTGGAAAGGTGCTTCATAGAATTTGTTGGTGTCGTCATACACCAGGTCAAGCCCCGCCAGCGTCAGCTCACCGCCGACCATAATCATCGGACGGCGGATGCGAACCCAGCGCGGGTCAGTGATGATGCCTGTCCCCTGTTTAACCGCGCTCTTGTCCGAAAGTTCGTGGTTCACATCGTCAAAGACGCGGATAACCTGCCCGTCCACATCAATCGCGTAGGGAATCCACATATCGTCGCCGAGGATCATGCGGCCAATCACTTCTGCCACCGTCGTCTTACCATTACCGGGCGGCCCGTAAAGGAAGATCGAACGACCAGAATTGATCGCCGGGCCAATCCGCCCCAACAGTTCTTCCGAGATGACCAGGTGGTTCAATACCTGCCGCAGTTCCGGCTCATGAACCGTCAGTCGTTCCCGGTTCTGCGCCTTCAGCGAGTTGACATACTGCGCCAATGTCACCGGAGCCGCACCCGCATACTGAGATCGTTCCAACGCCTCGCGGGACTTTTCCGATCCTTTGACGGAAATCACATACTGGAAGGACGACTCGCCAAAGCCGCCCGAACCCCGTACCTCAACATACTTTTCCCGTTTCAGAAAGTCCATCACTGTATCAACCACACCCGTGAAGGGCAGTTTCACAATGTCGGCGATTTCGTGCCCTGCCAGCACACCGCCCAGATACAGCACCTTCAGCACCAGGTCGGCTACATTCAGCAAATTTAACCCGGTATCTTCCAGTGTAGAAATCGCTGGCGGATTCCAGGGTGCATTCAACTGCGGCATCGCCTGCGGCATCGGGGCAGTCGATGCCAGTTTCTTGATCGGGCCAGTCGCTTTGGGAATATTACGAATTGGTTGGTCAGACATGAAATCCTCCAGCACTAAAGCGCTGCCGGTGCGCCTGAGAGTGGCTAATGATCGGATTAGAGCGAATCAATTTTATGCTTCATCTTCGCTTGATTATATAGTACACTTGTTTAGAGGCACAAGCGGGTGAGTCATGACCTGCTGTCCCCCTCGCACTTTCCAACCGGGGCATAAGACAATCAATACCGTATTGAAACGTTGCTCTCGCAGGGGTATGCAAATTTATTTATGTTAGACCAGATACAGTGGCTCGGTCACGGCAGTTTCTTCATCCAGGGGCCACCGCTCATTTACATCAACCCCTGGCGCGTGTCGCGACACACTTTTTTGGCTGATGTCATTCTTGTCAGCCATCACCATTATGACGCCTGTTCACTGGCTGACATTAACAAACTGCGCGGCCCGCAAACCCGTGTCCTTGCCAGCGAACTGGCCGCGCGCGAAATCGAAGGCAGCGAGGTGATTCGCCCCTGGCAGAGCGCCCAGATCGATCGCGCAGGAATCAAGGCTGTTCCTGCCTATTCCGAATTGAGCTGGCAGCATCCACAGGCTGATGGCGGACTCGGCTTCGTCATTTCGCTCAACTACTACGACATCTACTACGCTGGGGACACAGGCATCATCCCGGAAATGGAACGCCTCCGTCCCGACATCGCCATCCTGCCCATTGACGGCAATGGCACACTCACCGTCGCCCAGGCTGCCGAACTCGTTAAACAGATGCGCCCACGCTGGGTTATGCCGATGAATTATGGAGCGTCAGGCACCGAAGGCAACGGTCGCCTTTTTAAAGATGCTGTCGGTGGCCGCGCCGAAGTCATCCTCCCCACCCTCACCTGAAAACCTGATAGTTTAATTTCACCCGGTATAGCAAAAACAGCCGCAGCTACGCCCCTTACGGCGAACCTTTCGGCGCGACGGGCAGCAGCCAGACGAGCTACGGCTTCACCGGCGAACCTACCG